>DATMZI010000165.1:0-2500 GCA_035607085.1 Candidatus Eiseniibacteriota bacterium
AAACTAGCGGAGTCTCAGGCCAGCGAGCACACGCTCATGGCAATCGCGGGCCATGTCAGCCGCAAGATGATTGAGCACTACTCGCACATTCGCTTAGAAGCGAAGCGAGCAGCCCTTGACGCCATCGCAGCGCAACCCACACAGGCCGTTTTTGAACCGGGCGGGGCACAAAATTGGGCACAATCGTCGAGCCGAGAAAAACTACCAGTCCGTAATTGATTGAAAAGATTGGTGGGCCTGGGTGGACTTGAACCACCGACCTCGCCCTTATCAGGGGCGCGCTCTAGCCACCTGAGCTACAGGCCCGGCACAAACCGGGCTTCATCTTAACACGAGTCGCCTCGTGCCAACACGCACTTTCCAATCCTGACAATTCCCAAGAAGGGTGACCGTCGGTTCCACGATGAAATCGCGTTCCAACTTCGTCGTTCCAAATTGGAATTGCTGCCGCGTCTTCGCTAGAAAACAAAGGACATAAACAAGGTCCACCCGCCAACCGCACCTCCCTCATCGTCGAGCCCTGCAAACGACGAAGCCACGGCGAATCAAAAGAGGGCAGCCATTAGACCAAAGCAGCTCGCGCAGAACAGGAAAAGAAGACCGAGTAGCGCCATTTGGCGCCCCAGTGGCAGTGGCAGCAGGCTCCCATTTTCGCGATGTAAGCGAACTCGCAGCACGCCTTGGCGCCAGCTCTGCTGCTGCCTTCGGCCGCGCTTTCTCATCCCGCTGTCGGTCCTCCTAATGCGCCGCTGGGGAGCCAGGAGGAAGAGGAGGTGGGGGCGGCGGCGGGACGAACCTGGCGTCGTCCACCGGGACGTTCTGCTGCAACTGCTCGACTTGAACAGTAAAATGATTGCCCGGGCGCGCAACGGTCCAGCGATAGGCGACTTTCACGCCCTCGGCGGCGCGATAGTCTGCGTAGTCAATCTGCGTGGGATTGTAGCCGAGCGGCGAATCGACGTAACGCACCAGCCTCACCAGCAGCCCCGACTTTTGATCGAAATACAGGCGCAGGGGGGGAGCGCCTTCTTTTTCTCCGATCACCAGCCAGGTGTCCTGCCCGTCAATCTTTTCGCCCGGCTTCGTCTCCCACTTCGGGTACAGCCCCTTCACGTTCACGGCAAACAATAAGTCTGCGTCCATCTTTGCGCCAAACGACTCCTGAGCGTTCATCATGTGCACTCGCCCCGGCACACTCAGCCATCCCACTTTCCCGTTGTACGCCGTCACGCTTTCTCCGTCCTTCATGTGCATTACCGAAACGCGCCGATCCGGTGCCTTCGCGTAAATATCCACCGCCATCTTCTGGTCGCCGGACGCGGTAACCGTGCCCTTGGCGGTCCGGCTACTAATCTTCTTCAGGGCGTCCGCTCCGCCTACAGCCGCAAGATATCCGTCCAGCAGCTTCGCCGCCTCGGGATTTCCGGTCGCCGACATAGTCTCCTCGCTCATCATTTCCGGCGTTTTCTCTTTCATGGCAATCGCCGGAATGCTCGGCGGCTTCGGCGATCCCTGATGGCACGTGTAACACGTCACCCACCGCTGTCCTTCGAAATTTTCCTTGTTGATGTTGAACATCATTTCCATCATGTGCCGTGCGTAACCTTTGGTCTTCTTGTCGTCCTTTTCGAAGGCGCGCTGCACATGGCAATACTCGCAATCCACTCCGAGCGAAGCCGTAATGAACTGCATGGAAGGAATCAGCTGGTCCGCCGGAACGTCCTTCAGGATCTGAATGTTTTTGAACTGCTGCGCCGCCGTCTTTGGCTGAGCCTCACTGGTGGTCGGTGCACTGTTTCGCCGGGTTTGGTCGGCCGGGCTCTGTGGCGCACTTTGCCCCGCGTTTGCGGCCGGGTTCTGCGCGCGCGCCGCTAACAGTGGTGCCGCATATGCCACCAGCAGCATCCCGCCGACTGCCATCGTCCTCCGCATGGTATAGTTCATCGTCTCCTCAAGAAAATTCGCCCGCTAAGTGTAGCAAAACTCCTCGGCGCCTCTTGTCCGCGTGTCTTCGGGTCTTGCATCTTGAGTCCGTGCAGACTCGAGAAACTGGGACAACTGGACCGTGCTCGCTCGAAGGGCGGCAGGGGCGACGTGGCGGGAGGGGTAGCCAATCGGATCGAAGGGCAATTTGCCGTTCATTGCTTGTCCTCCCGGGTTGGTGCCCAGACCTACAGGCTGCTGGGAATGGCGGCAATAGGAAGGCGGCAACTCGAGTCGAACGCAGTGGATGCGGTGGCTGACGAACTTCAGCTGGGCGGAGAGGCCAGGCGAGTCGAGAAAAGGCCAGTTGTAGCAGGACCTGTCCTTGCTCGCTCCAAAACGTAAACCGTGCCGAATTATTGCTGCAGCGTGGAATTGTCGATTACGAAGCGATACTTCACATCACTCTTCAGCATCCGCGCGTACGCTTCGTTAATTTGCTGGATGCGGATCTTCTCGATGTCCGCCGTGATACCGTGCTCGCCGCAAAAATCCAGCATCTCTTGGGTTTCAAGGA
>DATMZI010000095.1:0-49401 GCA_035607085.1 Candidatus Eiseniibacteriota bacterium
GCGGCAATCGAAACGCTCCGGGCGTCGCCTTTGATCAGCGATTTCTGCTCGATCAAGACTTCCAGTTGCATGGCGTCAATCAGCAAGTAGTCGGGAACGATGGAAAGTTTTTGCAGCGCGGCGGTCATGGCCTGGCGGCTAGCCTGGTAGATGTTCCACGCATCGATGCGGGCGGCGTCGACCTCCGCCACGGCCCAGGCTACGGCGTGTTCGCGGATGCGCTCGGCCAGTTCAAAGCGACGATCGGAGGCGAGTTTCTTGGAGTCGTCCAGGCCGACGATGCGGCGCTTGGGATTGAGAATGACCGCCGCGGCTACCACCGGACCAAACAGTGCGCCGCGTCCGGCTTCGTCAATGCCGGCGATGCGCGTCCAGCCGAGTTGCCGCGCCGCTCGCTCGAAACGGGATGAGCATTGCCGCGTCATGCGTTGTCGCCGCAGATTCTAGCATGTCCGGACCGCCACATTGGTCACCCTGCGGCCGGAACTTTGCGCCCGGACTCCTGCTAAAGGGCGAGACTCAAAATCTTGTCCGCCAGCGACGCAATGGAGGAAACCGTCTTCAGCACCGTGCCCAGCTTGGCGATGCTGCCGGCTACTTTTTCCAGGGAATCGGAGGCCTCGCCGAGCTGCTTGGCGATTTGATCGAATTCCGGCGAGTCTTCAGCGAAGATTTCCTGCACCAGTTCACGCTGCTGGTCGTCCAAATGCTTGCGCAGTGCGAAAAGCTGCTGCCACTTGGGACTGCTCGGAGAAAACTCCGGGTCCGACAACAGAGCATCAATCGTAGTCAGTACGTCGCCTATTTCAGTTGCTACATCGACTTTATTCACGCCATCCTCCGTTCTTTGTCAGGTGCTTTTCAGCAACGAAGCCAGCGCCTGGCCGAGCGGCTGCACACGGGAGAAAAATTCCTGCGCGGCGGCAAACAGGTCGGAAAGATTTTTGGGGTTTTTGTCGGAAGCTACGTAGGCCACCAGGGCCTGATGAGATTTTTTCATCGCCGCGATGGAAGGCTGGGGATCTGCGCTCGCCAGGGCCAGCTTGCGGCTGCGCCAATCTTTCAGACGTTCGCCGAGCAACAGCCGGAGTGCCGGATCGCCTTGCTTCGGTCTTTCCAACTCCTGTTTGAGCGAAGCCGTGAGAATCACGCCTTGCTGGCCCTCCGTGCTTTCCCTGCGCAGATAGGCAGCCTGAAGGTCAATGCCAAGCAAGTCGGTCAATTGAGTGATGTCTTTATCGTGTTCCTGGATCTGACGTTCGATCTCGCGCCGCGCTTTGTGCTCCTCAATGACCTGGACCACCAAGCCGATCCCGGCGGTGGCGGCCGAGACTGCTCCGGAAAACTTCGCGTTGTTCAGTAGCGGGCTGGAATCGCCTTTGAGTTTGTCCGCGTCCTTCGCCAGTGTCGTGAAGGCATTGCCGACGTCTTGAAACTGTCCGGTTACCTGCCCAGGTGCCTGCAGTGAGGCGAGATCCCCCAGCGCCGAGGTGTAACGTGAGAGTTGGTCGAAAGCGCGCACGCGAACTTCGATTTCTTCCTCGGTAATGATGTCCTTGGCTTTGATTTTCTTTTCGTCAAACGGCTCGCCCTGGAAAATCTGCCTGTCCAATTCAGCATTTTCCTCAACCTGGTTCACCTGCTGAAGAGTTTGCCGGGCACTGCTGACCACTACCGCCGAGGCATCGCGGAATTGCGAGATAGGCTTTTTGTAATCGTCGTTCCCGCAGCCGGCCTGCCAGCAAAACGAAAGCAGGAGCAGCAACAGGGCGGCAAGCGGGCGGGCACGGCTCCCGCGTAAATTGGCATTCATGGTGTTACTCCAAACGGGAAATGCTCTGTTTAGAGAGTGACGAAAAGAGGCGAAACGTTTCTCTATAACCTTCTAAAAATTTGTCACTCGCTTGCTGCGGTCGCTCAGCCGGGCCCGCTCCGCCCGGCTCACGCTAGCCAGCCACCTTGGCGCTCCGCTTGGTTACGGCGGCGGCAGGAAGCCTGCTGGCCACTCGGAGACCATGATTTTGCCGTCGGAGGTGCGCTCCAGCGCGGGAGCGTACAGCCCCCGGGATTCACGGCGCCACCAGGCACCGGTGGTTTTTTTTGTGGCGCGGTCGGTGAACCAATATTGCCAGAGCACCGCCCGGATATGCGTTGGCGGTGAAACCGGAAAAGGGTTGAAACGAAACAATGACAGGACGTCGCTATTGTTGAACAGAAGTTGCTCTCCGGTGCGCACCACAAACGGATTTTCGCGCCAGCCGCCGAGCGAGGCGAACCACAGGTTCCACTCGAAGCGCGGCTGAAAAGGAGCGTAAATTCCCGGCGCTTCCTTGAGGGCTTGCGGTTTGTAACGGAAAGGATAGGCCGTCCAGTTCACGCCGTCATTCGAACCCTGAAATTCAATCTCATAGCGCGACCAGGTCATGCGGCCGAATAACCCGTAGGAATTGGCGATGCGAAAAGGTTCGAGCGCCGTCAGGGGTCTGGAAGGCAAGGGAAGTTCCGGGAAAATTTGCTGAACCAGCAGGAATAGCGTGGCGTAGAGCACCCAAGCCAGAAAGAAAGCTTTTGTCCACAGAACAGCATTGGACAAAACCTCCCGCCAGCGCGGGACTTCGTGCGGCGCAGCGACAACTGGAGCAGCGGATGCGGCGGACTGTTCTTCAGCTGGCGTTAGGGGAGGCGGGTGAAATAGCGAAAGAGATTCCGCTTCGGGCGGCCCTGGTGTTTCGACCGACGGGCGGCGGAAGGCGAAGAGACTTTTGCGCCAAGGTTTTTCGCCTAGCTCGATTCCCAGCCGTTGTCGCACAGGTTCTCGCCAACGGCGCGGGACAAAACCAATCAGGAAAGCGTCGTCAAGCAGAAAAATGGCCAGTGCCAGCACCAGATAATTCAGAAAGGCGTAGTTGGCAGTGAGGATGATGGCGATCTGCAAGGATGTTACGAAGAAAAAGCACGCGATGCGAAAGATACGCGGTAAAAAAACCATGCCGACGACTACCAGTTCCGTAAAGACTGTAACCACCGCGGTCACTTCGTGGAACCGGCGCGGCAGCTGATGCGCATACCATCCGATCCAGGTAGGCAGCGGGCCGTTCTGGTAATACTCGTTCATGGCGGAAAAATCACGCCAGGAACTGTCGCCGCCAAAATATTTGGCGATGCCGGACTCGAAATAAATGGAAAACCACAACAGCTGTAGTAGAGATAAAGTGGCGCGCGAAGGCGGCTGCTTTTCCGCCAGGCCCGGCCGGAATCCGCCCGGCGCAAGGAAAAAGGCCATAAAACTCGCAGCGAGCAGCATGCCATCGGACTGGTAGCCGGAAAAATCCTCCGCGGCCGCGACGAATGATAAAAAGAGCAGGAAGCAGGTGGCCAGCATCACGCGCGGCCACAGGTTCAGAATCAGCAGCAGGGAAGCGAGCATGCCGGTCCAGCACAGCGCAGTCAGCGCGTCGGAGCTGCTATTGAGCCACAGCAAAGTAGGCGCGTACCAAAAGCGCGCTGCGCCGGGCATAACTTTGGCCACTTCCTGCAGGTACGAACCCGCCGGCAACAAGCCGTCCGGACCAAGCAATCCCCGGATTTGAAAGATCAGCGAGTAAAATGCGGAAAAGTAGATGACGCCGAGCGCTCGAAGAAAAAGCCAGCGCGAAAGGATGTGGCCGCCTGGTCCTGTAATACCGGGCCCAGCCCACCAGCGAACGGCGCGTTGCGCAATCCCGCTCATCGCCGACGATGATAACGCGCTAAGTACAGCGTGACTGCCGCGAGGATGTATTACCAGGGCTCGGACGGCGGTTGCAATGGGGAATGGCTACTTCCAGTGAACACTGCAGGAGCCGTCTTCGCAAACCGCGCGGTTCCAGCGGTAGCGGTTGCGCGCAATCCATGAATAGACTTTTGTGGCGAGCCAGTGGATGCCCGGCAGTAGCAAAATCCACGCACCCAAATTCCAACCCGGAAGCAGCCGGCCGATACGCGCCCAAGCGTCTGCACCGCTGTACAAGCGGCCCTGCGAATCCACGGCTTGCATCCATTTCATGGCTTCTTCGCGATTGATTTGCGGGAAGCGCCGCGCGGCGGCGGGATCATGCAGGTCGAGCAGCTCGATACGGCGGCGCGAATCGAAGCGGGCGACGCGGTCCGCACCGTTACGGCACAGCGTGCAGGAACCATCGAAAAGTACGGTGAGGTCGGGCACCAATTCACCCCAACAGGTAATTGGATTCCCACGTGAGAGCAGAGGTTACGATTGAGCGGCGGCAGCCACAGCGTCCGCCGTTTCGCGGGCTTTGCCGGCGCGCTTGATGCGGGCGGCTTTGCCCCGCAGGTCGCGCAGGTAGTACAGGCGGGCGCGGCGAACGTGGCCCTTGCCGGTGACTTCGATGGAAGAGATGGAGGGCGAATGGAGCGGGAAGATGCGCTCGACGCCGGTGCCAAAGCTGACGCGGCGGACGGTGAAGGTGGCGCTGGAAGCTCGGCCTTTCTTGGAGATCACCACGCCTTCAAAGGCCTGGATGCGTTCCTTCACCTTTTCGCCTTCGCCTTCGAGCAGCCGGACATTGACGCGGACGTTGTCACCCGCGCGGAACTCGGGCAAATCTTTGCGCAGCTGCGCTTCGTGTAGTTTGCGAATCACCGGATTCATTTTCGTATTCCCTGCAGACCCGCTCAGGCGGGGCCAGCTCTTCTAAGACAAACCAACATTGTACGCGAATTACCTGGAATTCTCTAGCGTTGTTTCCGCGAGTCGCTTCCGCCCGTCGCAAACAGAAAATCGGCGGAAGCACGGCAAGCCGACGGTATGCCGTTCTCCGCCGTCCTTTTGCATCGATTCAGGCTTCACCGCTGCTACAGTGAGCGGCGCAGGCTGAACGATCCGCAAGCGCGGTAGCTTTCCAAGAGCGAAGGCCATCGTAGATCGCGCGGTGGCGACCGCGATGAGCGCGGCCCTTCCGCGTCGATCCATCAAAGTGACACTCAGGCCGCTTGCAGCCTCTACCTCGACCCCGGCGTCATGTTTTGTGCAGCGGCATCCCACATCACTGTCAATATCCCGTGGCTTGTCCGTGGGGAGTTGCTGCGAGGCTATATAGACCATCCGTTAAACAAATGGGGCGAAGGCGATCGGGCCGATTGCCTGGTTCTGGTGCAGTACAGCTTTCGGTTCTGAGCCGGCAGCCGTAGAGCTCAAACCGGTTTCTTTTCCTCCGGAAACAGATCGGGGCGGTTACGGAGGGTTTTTTCAAGCGCCATGCGGTGGCGCCATTTGGCGACTTCGGCATGGTTTCCCCCGATGAGGACTTCGGGGACTTTCCAGCCGCGGTAATCGGCGGGGCGTGTGTAGTGCGGAAAATCGAGCAGGGTGCGGCCGTGGGAGAGCGCTTTGTGGAGCGCAGCGGTCTGCGATTTTTCGGCGCGCTCGAGCAGACTGAATGATTCGTTCTGCGAAGAGGCTTCGTTGCCGAGGGCGCCCGGCAGCAATCGGGTAACGGCGTCGAGCACCAGGGCGGCCGGGAGTTCACCGCCGGACAAGACGAAGTCGCCGATGGAGATTTCTTCGCTGGCGAGATGCTCCGCGACGCGTTCGTCCACGCCCTCGTAGCGACCACAAAGGAAAAGAACGCGATCGAGCTGCGCATAGCGTCGGGCAGTCTCCTGCGTGAAACGCTTGCCGGCCGCGGAGAGCAGCACGATAGCGGTTCTTGCGTCGAGCGAACTCCTTGCCGAGGCATCGCCGACGGAATGGCCCAGCAGCGATTCGGTCGCTTCAAATAACGGCTCGGGCTTGAGCACCATTCCTTCGCCGCCGCCAAACGGGCGGTCATCTACGGTGCGGTGGCGGTCCTTGGTGAATTCCCGTAAGTCCTGCACATGGACCTGAATGATGGCGGCTTCGCGTGCGCGGCGCACGATGCCATGCTCGAGCGGCCCGGCAAAAAATTCCGGGAAAATAGTGATCAGATCAAAGCGCATGGAGTCTTAAGTTTAGCAGGTGAGTGGCGGATGGAGATCGTTCGGCTTCCACGCAAAGCGAGTGTTTGCCGCGCTGAAGATCGCGCCGCTGCGATTAAACTTCACAGATCGCGCAGGCCTTCGGGCAGCAATACTTCGATGCGACGGGCGAATAGATCGATCTTTTTGCAGATATCTTCGGCTAGAGGAACGAGCAGTTCGCCCTGCGGCGTATCGAGGGCGAGCAGCGGTGTGCCGGGCTGGCCTTCGCCGGGGAAATAGACATCGCGGACTTGGCCAAGGAGGGAGGGGGTTCGGGCGGCCAAACAGGGTGAGGAAGCAACCGACCCGGTGGTGACCGGGAGTTCGAAGACGGAGCAGTCGATCAGGTCGGTGACAAAGTATGTGCCCGAGGGAAGTTCTGCGCGCTGGCCCCACGGGATCTGAACCTGCTGGCCGCGCAACTTTTCCGCGGCGCTGATCGAGGAAACGCCAGCGAAGTGAAACACGCACTGGCCGGGGTGATTGCGGTCCATCCAGAACGATTGCACGGCTGTTTTTTGCGGAACGCCAGAATTCGCGGTGAGAAAGAGTTCCGGTTGTTCCTTTAAATGTTCGGGAAAATCGGTGAGCAATTCCGCGGCGACTTCGCCTTTGTTGCCGCGAGCGCGCAAGATGCGGGCGACGGTAACAAATTTCGGTGCGAAAGGATCGGCCTGAGAAGTCATTCGACGGCGGGCTTACTCTTCCAAAATTTCCAGCGTGAACCGGCGATGAAGCTTCATGCCGGAGGCGCCCAGCAGAGTGCGCATGGCCTTGGCGGTGCGGCCCTGGCGCCCGATGACTTTGCCCAAATCTTCTGGATGCACGCGCAGTTCAACCACGGTAGCCTTCGGCCCCTCGACCGTGTCCACCTTTACGTCTTCCGGGTGATCCACGAGTGCCCGAGCAATGGTTTCCACCAGCTCTTTCATTAGGCACCTCCTTGCTCAAGTTCCAGGATCAAACGGATCATTTTCAGGCAACCAGTTTCAGCAGCTTGGCTAACCGGTTTCCGCTAACCTGTCCAGACAAACCGGTGCAAAGCAGACTACCCGGCCCAGGTGAAGAAACCCACTGCGCTCTTAGATGCAAATTCACAGATGCAAAACCCCCCAAATGCCGCGGGGGGTCTGAAAAGAAGCCCAACTGGGATGATGCGTGAATGGCTTCGGGGTTACGCGATTTTTTGCAGGCGAATAAAGCTGCGCACGGTATCGCTCGGCTGAGCGCCCGAACCAAGCCAGTATTTCACGCGCTCGGCGTCCAGCTTGATCTCTGCGGGCTTCTTAAGCGGGTCGTAAGTGCCCACGGCTTCCACCACGCGGCCATTGCGGGCGCGCGAACTTTCAATCACCACCACGCGATAATAAGGCTTCTTTTTCTTCCCAATCCGAGACAGACGAATCGTCAGCACAAACACACTCCTCCTGAATCTTTCATTGTAGCGTGAGTACGCCGGTCGGAGCAATGGCGGAGCAAGGTTTCTTTGCAGTCCGCTGGTGCTGGCAGAGCTTGCGCATGTTGCGGCTTTCTCGAAGTCCCCGGAAGATTACGGCTGACTTCATCCGTTTTTGCTGGTCTGGCCGCCCTCCACCCGGATTCCGCTTAACTTGCGCCGCCGTGGTGGTCAAACCGCGGCGCTAAACGTGTCGTGCGACATAGAGTCGGCGCCTTCGTCGGGCTCAGCCTTGCCCGCGGCAGGAGCCGAAGCAATTCCGGGTGCAGCTGCGTCGCCGGATTTGCGCGTGCGGCCGGCCTGCGCAACTGTTGCAAGTTGCGCGGCGCGCATCAGTCTGTCTTGTACCGAGACACCGTGTCCATTGCGGCCATGTCGCGGACGCGTGAATTTTCCATCCGCTCCAAGAACGCGCGCGCTGCGCGTGTCCTCAAGATATGCAGCGAGAACTTCGCCGATAATGCGCTGCTTGAGCGCCGGATCCTTCAGCGGAAACAGCACTTCCACGCGTTCATACAAGTTGCGCTGCATCCAGTCCGCGCTGCCCAGGTAGATTTGCGGAGCACCGGCGTTTTCAAAATAAAAGACGCGGCTGTGTTCGAGAAACCTGCCGACAATGCTGCGCACCCGAATGTGACTGCTGATACCGCGCAGTCCGGGGACCAGCGCGCACTGGCCACGTACGATCAGGTCAATGTCCACACCAGCCTGCGAAGCGCGGTACAGCGCCTGAATCACCGGGGGATCGACCAGAGCGTTCACCTTGGCAACGATACGCGCAGGCTTGCCGCGTTTGGCGTTGCGAGCTTCGCGATCGATCAGCGAAATGCAGTTTCTGGCCATATCGCGCGGGGCAACGAACAGCGGCTGGTAGTCCGGTTGCTCGGCGTAGGCGGTCAGAAAGTTAAAAACGTCGTTCACGGAAGCGGTGATGGCCTGGTCGCAGGTGAACAAACTGAAATCGCTGTAGAAACGCGCCGTGGAAGGGTTGTAATTCCCGGTCCCCAAATGGGCGTAGCGGCGGATTTTTCCGTCGGAATCCTGGCGCACCACCAGCGCCAGCTTGGCGTGCGTTTTCAGGCCGACCAGTCCGTGGAAAACCTGCACGCCGGCGTCTTCAAAACTCCGCGCCCAGCGGATGTTGGACGCCTCGTCAAAGCTGGCCTTCAGTTCAACCACCACGGTCACTTCTTTTTTTGAAGCAGCTTCCAGCAGGGCGCGCGCAATCGGCGAATCGGTATTGGTGCGATAAAGCGTCTGTTTGATGGAGAGTACGCGCGGATCGCGCGCCGCGGTCTGCAAGAAATTGACTACCGCGTCGTACGACTCATACGGATGATGCAGCAAAACGTCGCCCTGGCGCAGTGCCGAGAAAAGCGAGTCGGCATCGTGCCCGATGTGCACTTGCTTTCCCGTAAAGGGTGCATACTTCAGATCGGGACGAGCGGTTTCTTCGTAAAGATGAAAGAGCCGCTGCAAATTAACCATGCCGCGCACGCGGAACACCAGTGGCTCATCCAGTTCGAAGTTGCTCACGAGCCGCTTGATAATGTCCGGATGCGCGCCTTCTTCGATTTCCAGCCGCACCGCCCATCCCTTACGCCGCTGCGCTACCTGCGAGTCAATCGCCTCGAGGAGATTGCGCGCCTCCTCTTCTTCCAGATACAGGTTGCTGTTGCGGGTGACGCGAAACGGGGCCGAAGCCAAGATTTCGTAGCCGCGATACAGTCTTGGCGCATAGTTAGAAATGATTTCCTGCAGTGGAACGTAGTGAATGGCGTTATCGTCGGCGGGCACGCGCAACAGGCGCGGCAGCGCGCGTGGCACCGTCAGCACGCCAAAATATGTCTTGCCATTTCCGCCGCGCTTGCGCCGCAGCAGAAACGAAATGCACAGCGCCTTGTTCAACACGTGCGGAAACGGGTGCGAGGGGTCCACCGTAACCGGTGTGAGCATCGGCTCGACCCGCCGGTTGTAAAACTTTTTGGCCGACTCCACGCCCTTGCCATCCAGCTCGGAAAAACGCAGCACGCGGATATTTTCCTTGGCCAACAGCGGAAGCAGTTCGTCGTTCCATGCTTTGTACTGGTCACGGACAAATGAATGCATGGACTGCGTAACCAAAGCCAGTTCTTCCTCGGCCGATAAACCGTCGGGGCTGCGTTCCGTCGAACCGTGTTCGATGCGTTGCAGAAAACTGGAAACGCGCACTTCCACGAACTCGTCCAGATTGTTGGCGGTGATGGCGAGAAACTTCACTCGTTCGAGTAGAGGATTGCCGGGATCGCGCGCTTCCTCCAGCACGCGCCGGTTGAAATCGAGCCACTGTACGTGTCGATTCAGGTAGTAGCGCGGGTCATCCAGTTTTGTACGTTCCATGGCGGCCTCGCTGCGATGGACCAGAGGAAACGAACCTTTAGTCTCTCGAAAAGTTTGTTACAGCGTGATGAAAGACGGGAAGTGGTATTCTCCTCGACGCCGTTCGGCTTGCAGAGCTGTCCAAGGGGTCTTGCTTGAGGGTACTCCTCGGTGCGTCGATCATGTTGAGTTGGTTCCTGTTGGCTGCGGTTCGCGCGGCGGGCCAACAAGGGGAGCTTTCCGCGCAACCGGCTGACATTCATAAGAAGCTACAAGCAGGTTTCGCGGGCCTGACGACCAGCGATTTGCCCGGCTTGGCAGTACTGGTCAAGCAAAACGGACAAGTTTTGTTCGAGCAGGGTTACGGTGTACGTGACTTTCGCGGCAAACGAAAAATTGATGCGGGTACGAACTTCCGGCTGGCTTCCTGCTCGAAACAGTTCACCGCCATGGCCATCATGCTGCTGGTGCACGACGGCAAGCTGCGTTACGACGAAACGTTGACCGAGATCTTTCCCGACTTTCCTGATTACGGAAAAACCATCACCGTGCGCAATCTGCTGAACCACACTTCGGGATTGCCCGACTATGAAGACCTGATGGATGCGGCCGAGAAGGCGAAAGGCCCGATTTGGAGTCCCGAGAAGCAGATTCGCGACCATGAAGTTCTGCAGCTGCTCGAAAAGGAGTTGCATGGGAAATTCGCGCCGGGCACAAAGTGGGAGTACAGCAACTCCGGCTATGTGGTGCTCGGAGTGATCGTCGCAAAACGCTCCGGCAAGCCTTTTCGAGAATTCCTGCGCGACACCGTATTTGCCCCGCTGAAAATGGACCGCACCATCATTTTTGAAAAAGGCCAAAACGAAGTGGCGAATCGGGCTTATGGGCATTCCAACCAGAATGATGCCTTCGTCGAAACTGACCAGAGTCGCACGTCCGCAACTCAGGGAGATGGCGGCGTCTATTCAAATCTCGAGGATCTAAGCAAGTGGGACGACGCGCTACGCAACCACACTCTGCTCAATGCCAAAGAATTTGCGCTAGCCATCACTCCAGTGCAGTTGCCGCCAGGCGCCCAACAAAAGCTGGCCGAAGACGCCCCGAAGTCATTGCGCGGAAAGGCGGTATCTTATGGCTTTGGCTGGTTCCTCGATTTGGAAAATCCGCATCCGCTGATGTGGCACTACGGCGACACCATGGGTTTCAAGACCGCAATCTTGCGCTATCTCGACTCCCATCTGACGGTCATCGTCCTCTCTAACCGCAGCGACCTCGACGCTGGAGCCTTGGCCCTCAAAGCTTCGTCGGACATGCTCCGACCGGAGCATTAGTGCAGAAAGGGAAAGGTTTTGATCGAATCGCGCCGGACAGTCTCACGCATTTTAAAAGCGTGTCCCCTGGTGCTACCTTGCTGGGCAGAAGGCGCAAAAAACAACAGGCTCAGGGCTAACGATTGACTTCTCAGGATAATCCCGAAAGCTTGCCGAGACCTTTCATTTTCGAGCGCGCCGCCAGGGCTCCGTATTGCTTCATCATGGTGCGCATCTGCATGTATTGCTTGATGACCTGGTTCACTTCCTGCACCGAAGTTCCACTGCCCGCCGCGATGCGCTTCCGCCGTTTGCCGTCAATCACGTTGTAGTCGCGGCGCTCCTGGTTGGTCATCGAATTGATGATTGCTTCCACTTGCGTCAGCTTGCCTTCGTCCACCGAAGCGTCTTTCGGCAAATTCTGCAACGGTCCAACCTTCGGCAGCATGTCCACCAATTGTTCGAGCGGCCCCATCTTCCTGATTTGCCGCAGCTGGTCGCGAAAATCCTCCAGCGTGAATTCGTCCTTGCGCAGCTTGCGTTCGAGTTCGAGAGCGGCCTTTTGGTCCACCGCCTGCTCGGCTCGTTCAATCAGCGAAAGGATGTCGCCCATGCCCATAATGCGCGAAACGATGCGTTCCGGATAAAAGCCTTCGAGCGCATCGTACTTTTCACCCAGGCCGACGAACTTCACCGGCGCCCCGCTGACTTTGCTGATGGAAAGCGCCGCTCCACCGCGCGCGTCGCCATCCAGCTTGGTCAGGATTACGCCCGTCAATCCCAGCCGTTTGTGAAACTCACCAGCCGACCGCACCGCGTCTTGCCCGATCATTGCGTCCGCAATGAACAGGATCTCGCTCGGCTGTAACTCCTTCTTCAGCGTGCTCAGCTCTTTCATCAGCTCGTCGTCAATGTGTAACCGGCCGGCGGTATCCACCAGAATCACGTCACTCGCCGAAAGCTTTGCTTCCTTGATCGCGCCCCGCACAATTTCCAACGGCTTGTCGGTACCCGCGCCTGGCCACAAACTTACGCCAATCGCTTTGGCCACCTGCGCCAGCTGCTCGCGCGCCGCGGGGCGATATACGTCGGTCGACACCGCAATCGGCCGATGACCGTGCTGCGCTAGCCATTTCGCCAGCTTCCCGGTAGTAGTGGTTTTACCGGAGCCTTGCAAGCCCACCATCATCCATACCGATGGCGGCCGCGACGCAAACAATGGCTTGGCATGTTTGCCCAACAGGGTCGTTAGCTCATCGCGCACAATCTTGATGACCTGCTGGTCCGGCGAAAGCTGCAGCATCACTTCGCTGCCCAACGCCTTGCCGCGGATGTTGGTCAGCAATTCTTCGACAACCGGCACCGCCACATCGCCGTCCAGCATGGCTTCGCGAATTTCCGCCAGCGCAGCGTCGAGGTGCTCATCGGTCAGCTTGCCTTGCCCGCGTAAGTTCTTGAATGTTCGTTGCAGTTTCTCGGTAAGGTTTTCAAACATAGTCGAAAGTCACTTTGCGCCCGGGTGAGAGAGCGCATCGCCGTCCAGATCCAATCTTAGGGGCGTCGCTCCGGCCGGTCAAACGATGCGCGCTCGATTCTTCGAACCCGGCATTGCGGATTCCTGGTGCCAGGAATTTAGGCGCAGGGCTCGGCCCGCGCCAGCCGGTCCGGCTCGCCCCCTCACGCTTGCCCGCCATTCCAAAAACTAATTGCCCAACCCCAAACGACCGTTGCTCGTCCGCCTGCGTCTAAGACTCTGGTTGCCAAAAGCGACCCTCCGGAGAACTCTATCTTTTCTAGGAAATTGTTTCTAAAATAGATAGTCTAGGTTCGCAGTTTCGGGTCGGCTACGGAGAGCGGACAACTACTGCCTGGGGTACTGGCACTCCGGTCGCCAACTTCGATCATTGGTCCAAGCGGCCTCTCCCGGATCTCTTGGCGAAACATTTGGCCCTCAATGGGCGTATGAGTAGTTAGAAGCGAACCAATTCCGTGGTTTCCGGGGTTTGCCCCGGCTGGTGATTGCCTTCGGGTGCGGGCAAGCAGGTCGTCGTGACAAAAAGGAACTTACGTTTATGAAGATGTGGCACAAAGTGGCGATCGGAGCCGCCGTCGTGGTGGTGGGGGCCGGGATCGTTCTCTATAGCGTCAATCAGGCGAATAAGGGCGTCACTACCGTCCAAACCGCAAAGGTCGCCAAGCAGGATACTCTGGTTTCGCTGGTCACCGCCTCCGGCGAAATCAAGCCGACCACCTACACCAACGTGCAAGCGCAGGGCTTTGGCCGTATCACGGAAATCCTGGTGAGGGAAGGCGACAAGATCAAGAAGGGCGACCGCCTGCTGGTCCAGGACGCCATTCAGGCCAACGCGGACGTCCAGGCCCAAGCCGCGGCGCTTAACTCTTCCGAGTCCGGTATTGCCGCCGCCGAAGCCAGCTACAGAGCTGCCCAGGCAGACTTGCTTACGCAAAAGGCCAACCTCGAAAAGTCCAAGCTCGACTACGACCGCGGCCAGGGCCTCTATAAAGACGGGCTCATTCCCAAGCAGGACTTCGACCAGCGCAAGACCAGCTATGACGCGACCGTAGCCTCCGTCGATTCCTCCAACGCCAAAGTTTTGCAGGTCAAGGCCCAGCTCGAACAGGCGCGCGCCCAACTGAATCAAACCAGAGCCGTTCTCACCCACACCCGCGACGTACTCAACAAGACTACCTATGTCTCGCCTATCGCCGGCATCGTCAGCTACCTTCCCGTTCGCCTCGGCGAATATGTCGTCCCCGGCATCCAAAATTCCAACGGCAGCTTCCTGATGACTCTCTCCGATATGTCCGTCGTCACCGCAGAAGTCAAAGTGGATGAAACCGACATCGTCAACGTCCGCATGAATCAGGATGCCGACGTCACTATCGACGCCGTTCCTGGAAAGATTTTTCACGGCAAGGTCACCGAGATCGGCTCGCAAGCCGTTTTGCGCAGCACCGGATTGGCCACCACGCAATCCACCACCAGCACGCAGGAAGCGAAAGATTTTAAGGTTGTCGTCACGCTCGATAATCCGCCAGAAAATCTCCGCCCCGGCCTTTCCACCACCGCCAAAATCAAGACCGCCGAGAAAAAGAATGTCGTCGCCATTCCCATTCAGGCACTCGCTGTTCGCTCTCGCAAAGACATCGAAGACGCCAAGAAGAATTCCAAAGGCGGCAGCAGCGGCAGCGTCACTCTCGCAGCGGCTCCTCCCACGGCTCCCAACGATCCGAAGAAGGACGAAATTCAGGGCGTCTTTGTCGTCAACGGCAAAAAGGCGCTTTTCAAAGCTGTGAAAACGGGCATCAGCGGCGTCACCGACATCGAAGTCACCGACGGCCTCCAGCCCGGCGACGAAATCGTCGTCGGCAGTTATAAGGCCCTGCGCACTTTAAAGCCTGAGGCGCAAGTCAAGGTGGACAACTCCGCTCCCAAGAAGATGGACGACCAGCAGAGTTAGCCGCTGGTAAGAAAGTTCGAGGAGACCAAATGCCCGTGGCCACGATAGAAACCGAGTCCTACCGCGATGATCTGGTGTCAACCGGCGTAGTTATCCGCACCACGGAACTTACCAAGACTTACCAGATGGGCGCTGAAGAAGTCCACGCGCTGTGCGGCATCAACCTCGAAATCAAAAAAGGCGAATATGTCGCGATCATGGGTCCTTCCGGCTCCGGCAAATCCACGCTGATGAACCTGATCGGCTGCCTGGACTCGCCGAGCGCCGGCCAATATTGGCTCGCCGGCCGCCTGGTCAGCGAACTCGACGACGACGAACTCGCCTACATCCGCAACAAGGAAATCGGCTTCGTCTTCCAGACTTTCAATCTTCTTCCGCGCGCCACCGCTCTGCACAACGTCGAGCTTCCGCTCATCTACAACGGCACGCCGGCCGAAGAACGCCTCGAAAAAGCCAAGCAGGCTCTCTCACGCGTTGAGCTGACCGACCGCATGCACCACAAGCCCAACGAGCTTTCCGGCGGCCAGCGCCAGCGCGTAGCCATCGCCCGCGCTCTGGTCAATTCGCCCTCCATCGTTCTCGCCGACGAGCCCACCGGCAACTTAGACTCCAAGACCGGCGAGGAAATCATGGCCCTGTTCGCCAACCTGCACAGCCAGGGCAACACGATCATCCTGGTCACCCACGAAAACGACATCGCCCAGCACGCCCATCGCATCATCTACATCCGCGATGGCAAAATCGCCTCCGACGAAGCCGTCAGAAAGTAGCCTCATTCCGTAGTCCGTCGGGCACGCCGATCTCCAGATCGGCGTTTTTTCCTTTCGCCTTACTCGCGCGGTTGCACCGTCATTCCGAGCTTGCCCCGTAGGCGGGCGAAGCCGAGGGCTCTCTGTTTCTATTCTGTCCACCCACCAAGTGTCAGTGGCAGTCCGCTCTTCTCCGCGCTTTGGCGTCAGGAGGCGAAAAGCCTTCTTTCTGTCTTTCCAGTCCTTCGCTCAGCCGTGGGTCCGTTCCCACCAACTTCCGCCTTCCAACCGCGATCCGCTCTGTGCTACAACTTTGCCCGCGCCATCAGGAGCGCCACCATGCCCGCCCGATCCCCCAGCGGCGAGACTCTCTCTCCAAAGGAACGCCGCGGCCGCCGCCTCTTCACCGCCGGAGCCATCGTGCTCATCATCCTCGGCCTCGTGCATTCCCTCTCGCTCATCCAGACGCCCGTCCCGTCCAACGACACTGAACGCCAGCTCCTCGCTCTCATGTCCAGTTACAAATTCAATCTCATGGGCACCCAGCGCAGCATGCAGAATCTTATGGACGGTTTCAGCATCGCTTTCATGCTCGCCGCTCTCGGCCTCGGCACCGTCGACTTTACGCTCCGCCGCGAACCCACCCGGCTCCTCAAACGCGTCGCCTTCGTCAACACTCTCTGGCTCGCCGCCATGACCGCCGTCTCTCTCCGCTACTTTTTCGCCGCCCCCACCTCTTTTCTCGCAGCCGCGCTCCTCATCTTCCTCCTGGCCACCCTAACCCTCCGCTCCGGGCCAACTCCGGATTGATCTTTTTCGCCTGAGCGACGTTCTCAAGCGTAAGCCAATTTATTTCAGCACGATACAAAAGACTCTGTGGAAGGTTCCAGTTCGCTACCACCCCGGCGCCGCCTTGGCCGCTTGGGCCCTGTGGTTTGCACCTGCCACTTTGTACCTTCCCGGCCGTTTTCTACTAGAATGGCAGCCCATGAGTCCTGACTTCCACGTCGAAGCCGGACCGATCTCGATCGACGTCCAACTCGACGACTCTGGCATCCACTTCGAGCGCAGCACCCTTGGGCGCAATCGCACCGAGTTCATCCCGTGGGATAAAATTACCGGCGCCACCCTGGTTCGGCCTGCCAAAGAAGAGGCCGCCGAGGAAGAAAAGGACGAGCGTATGGCCCAATTCCTCGGCCCCCAGGCCGTCCAGAAATTTCATGAACTGCGGGGAAAAGTCGGCCAAATTTTCGTGGCATACCACGACGCCAAAAACCGGCTCCAGCAAACCGAAATTCCCGCGTTGTTGACCGAGCCCGCGTACCTGCAGGAATTTCAGACCCGCCTCGGCAGCCGCTGGCTTGGCGAAACAGAGAATCGCGATCAGGTCGACAAAAAGCTGCACACCAATCCCGGCTTCTTCAAAACCATTTTTGTTCTGATCACGCTCCTCGGAATCGTAGCGGCAGTAGCGGCCGTCGGTTTTCTCGGTTTCCTCGGTCCAATCCTGAATTTCCTATCCATCCAGAAAATGCTGCTCGATCTCCAGGACGGAAATCTTGTGAGCCTCGGCTACCGCCTCGGGAGCTATATCGCACTTTTCCTCCTCGGCTTGTTCCTGCACCGCATCATCCGCGGCAAACTCGACGCCAGCAAGCGAGCCCCTTCCACGCGCTCCTTTTCTCGGCGCTAAACTCCCTTTTGCTTTCCAGGTATCTGTGGTCCAGAAGAGATGCAGAATGCCGTTAATTGAATTAGGCTTAAATCCTCAGTAATGCTTTGGCTATCCGCTCGCCAGAACGTCCCTCCGCCGCTCCGCCGTGCATTCTAAAATCAAGCAAGCTCATGGCCTCTTCCCGCACATACGCGTGGATCGCCGGTGTATCCCTGTCGATTCTCGGCGTCTACGCCTTGCTCTCCCTCACCCTGCCGCGGGGCGAAGCGCTGAGCGCTTTTGCCAACATCGTGCAATGCCTGGTTCCGCTGCTGGCCAATGCGGGACTTCTGCTGAACGCCGGCACCCCCCACTGGCGGCGCAACGTTTTCTGGATGCTCGCCGCCATGTCCTGCACGCTGTGGATGATCGGGCAATTTCAGTGGACGTATTACGAAGTTTATCTGCACCAGCCCCTGCCGGATTTGTATCCTGGCGACGTTATTTTCTTTTTGCACGGCGTGCCATTGATGGCGGCACTGGCGCTGCGTCCGCATCTCAAGCGCGGCGAAATGCAATTGCGCTTCGGCTATCTGGATTTTGTGCTGCTGCTTTCGTGGTGGGTTTTTCTATACGCCTATGTGGTGCTGCCATGGATGTACGCGGAGCCGTCACTTGGCCAGTACAACTTCACCTACGACGTCATCACCAATGTGCAAAACATGGTTACGGTGATCTGGTTTGGCGTCTTGTGGCTGCAGAGCCGGGGCGCGTGGCGCACCGCTTATGTGCATCTGTTCTGCGCAGATGTGTTGTACATGCTGTCGTCGCTAGTCATCAATGTCGGCATCAGCATGAAGGAGTATCACACCGGCAGTTTGTATGATTTGCCGCTGGTGGCGTCGTTTCTCTGGTTCGCGGCGGCGGGATTGATTGCCTACAAGAATCGCGATCAGCTGGATGAGGCCACGCAGACTCCCGCCGACAGCGAGCAGCGGAAGGGCGAGAGTTCGGTAGCCGCGCGGCTGGCCCTTGCCGCGGTGGTTTCGCTTCCGGCTTTCGCGATTTACACGCTGAAGTTTTCGCATGACAGTTTCGCCGTGAAGGAATTCCGGCTGCTTACCGTGCTGGTGGCGGCGGTGCCGCTGGGCGCGCTGGTATTTTTGCGGCAACATCTGGCGGACAGTGATCGCGCGCGGTTGCTGGCGCGAGCGGAGCAATCAGTGGAGAATTTGCAGCGCCTGCAGGCGCAAATGGTACAAACGGAAAAACTGGTTTCCTTGGGGCAACTGGCTGCTGGAGCAGCGCACGAGATCAACAATCCACTAACCGCGATTCTCGGCTATTCGGATTTGCTGGCGGATGATGCGTCGCTGCCGGAAAAAACGCGCGGAGTGGCGGCCAAAATTCGCGATCAGGCACGGCGCACCAAAACGCTGGTGGGAAATCTGTTGAGTTTCGCCCGGCAAGTGCCCACCGAGCGGACGCTGCTGGATTTGAATACGGTCGTGAACAACGCGGTGCAGCTGCGGGCGCTTGATTTGAAACATTCCGGAAGCAAAATCGACTTGAAACTGGAATCGGTGTTGCCCGGCGTGCGCGGCGATGGCAATCAGCTGATGCAGGTATTTTTTAACATTGTGAACAACGCGGTGGACGCGATGGATTCACACAGCGGCGGCGGAACCCTGACCATCAAGACCGTGCGCGACCGCGCCAACGTGGTGATTTTATTTTCAGATACCGGGCCGGGAATCAAAGAACCGCACCGCGTCTTCGATCCGTTCTATACCACCAAGCCGATCGGCAAAGGTACGGGGCTCGGACTCAGCATCTGCTTCGGAATCGTGCAAGAGCACGGCGGAAAAATCCTGTGCTACAACAGCCAGGAGGGCGGGGCAGTGTTCCGCGTGGAACTGCCCGCGGTACTGGCGGCATTGCCCACGCGCGATTCGCTCATCGCCGGAAGCAGCCCGGCAGTGGCCAAAAACCCCTGAAGAAGAATCGCCGCGACCCGCCCTGCTCTCTCTAACTTCTTGCGATACTGTAACTCCTCGGGAGTCGGGGCGGCAGGGGCATTGCCGGCGCGATCCTCCGGCCGATTTCCTGAAAAAATCTGCCCGGTCGCGGCGTAGTGACGAGGAGTTGCACCGCGGGTTGCGCTCCGTTGTTGCGAAAAGCGTGCTTGGCTCCGCTTGGGACCTGAACGAATTCCCCAGGCTGAACCTCTACCCACTCCCGCCGTGCTCGGAGACCACTTCCACCATGCCAGACAACAAATAAAAGCTCTCGCGATCCGCGCGGCTAACCAGCGGGCTCTTGTTTTGCAACTTGGGTAGCCGGCACGATTCACCTTTCTGCGCCAAGCGGGCTCTTGCATTGCAATGAGGTTTTTTTGGGACACGCGCGCGGTGTGGCCGTTGCAAACCGTGCTAGATTCGATGTCTGTCTCGCACGGGAGTGGCTGACGGATGGCTGAGATCGCAATTGCTACGGAAAAATTGACGCGGAAGTTTGGCGAACTGACGGCCGTGGATGGCGTGGATTTGCAGGTCGAGTCCGGGCAGTTTTTTGGCTTCCTGGGGCCGAACGGGGCCGGGAAATCCACTACCATCAAGATGCTGACAGGGCTGCTGGTCCCTACGGCGGGGCGGGTGTCGCTGCTGGGCATTGATTTTGCACAGCATCCGGTGGAAGTGAAGCGGCAGATTGGCGTGGTACCCGAAGGAATGGGTTTGTTCGAACGGCTGACGGCGCCGGAGTACCTGGAATTTGTGGGTCGAATGTACGGGCTGGACAAGCCGACGACGCGGAAGCGCAGTGAAGAGCTGCTGGAATTCATGCAACTGGCGGACCGCTCGAAGACGCTGATCGCGGACTATTCACACGGCATGCAGAAAAAGGTGGCACTGGCAGCGGCGGTAATCCACGGGCCGCGGATTCTATTTTTGGACGAGCCGTTTGAAGGAGTGGACGCTCTGGCGGCGGGAGCATTGAAGGAATTGCTCGGGCGAATGACCGAGCGCGGAGTGACGATTTTTCTGACGTCGCACGTGCTGGAAATTGTGGAGCGGTTGTGCAGCCACGTGGCCATCATCCGAACAGGGCGCCTGGTGGCGCAGGGTTCAATCGAGCAGTTGCGCGCGGGAGTGCCGGGAGTGGAGGGACGAACGCTGACACTGGAGGATATCTTCCTTTCGGTGGTAGGCGAAGGCGCGGACCGGCCGCAGGTGGAGGAACTGACGTGGCTGACCTGACGGTTGCGCCGGCCGAGGGAAACGGGCACGCCACGCTGCCAAGCCTTGCGGAACAACTGAAGCTGGTGGCCTGGCTGCGCTGGCGGTCGCTGCGCAATGGCTTGCGCAGCAAGAACCGGCGGATGGACCTGCTGGGAATCGTGGTCTCCGGCGTCTTCAGTTCCGTGCTGGTGATCGGGATTGCGGTCGCACTGTTCGTGGGCACGAAGTATATTTTCGACCAGCACCATGAAAAGTACCTGGGACTGATCTTTCTGGCGCTGTTGGTGTGGTGGCAGCTGTTTCCGATCATGCTGGCGGGATTCGCGCCACAGTTTTCGTTCAAAACGCTGCTGCGTTTTCCGCTGAACTCTTCGACCTTCTATCTGATCGGGCTGGCCTACGGACTGGCCGACGCGGCGGCGGTGGCCGCGGTGATCTGGATGGCAGCGATGATCGCGGGTACGCTGGCGTCGCGGCCGGGCGCGGCGCCGTCGATGCTGCTGGTGTGCGCGCTTTTCCTGGCCTTGAACGTCACCATTGAACGGCTGCTGGGGGCGTGGCTCGAAAAGCTATTGTCGAAGAGGCGGGCGCGGGAAGCGCTGTTTGGCATTTTTATTCTGAGCATGATGTCGCTGCAGTTTCTGAATCCGCTGCTGCAGAGACACGGAAACGAAGCCAAGGCCATAGCCCAGAAGGTGTTGCCATATTTGTGGCTGCTGCCTTCTTCGTTTGCCGGAAATTTCGTAGCGCGGTCTAGTCGAGCGGAATGGCTGCCGGCGTTGGCGAGCCTGGCCGGTTTGCTGTTTTACGTGCTGATGTTCAGCCTGCTGCTGTGGCAGCGGTACGCAAAACTGTATGCCGGGGAAGAGTTGAGCGAAGGCCTCGCACCGACGAAGAGAGTGAAACGGACGGAGAAGGAAGACGTGGATGACCGCGACGCGCTGGGATTCTTGCCGCCGCAAGTAGGGACGGTGTTCCGCAAGGAAGCGCGCTATCTGAAGCGCAACAGCTTTTTGTTCTTTGCGCTGGTGGTCCCGCCGATCATGGTGTTGTTTTTCAGCATGCAAATGACAGGACTGCACGGGTGGGCATTCAAGAAAGGGCCGTCGCCTGATTTGTTCTTTCCCGCAATGATGGCCTATCTGGTGCTGGTTCTGATTGCGCCGTCCTACAATTCGTTCGCGCACGAGAGCCGAGGGATTCAGACGTACTTTATGTCGCCGGTGAGATTCCGCGAGATTTTGCTGGGCAAAAACCTGATGACGGTGGTGATTGTTTTCTTTGAAATGGCGCTGTGCATCACGCTGGTAGGCTTCCGCGTGGGTTGGCCCTCGCCGGCAATTCTGGTAGCCACGTTGACAGCAATGATTTTCTCGGTCGTCGGACAGCTGACCATCGCGAACTGGTCTTCGATCAGTTTCCCGAAAAAGATGGAGTTCGGAAAGATGCAGGGCCAGCGAAATTCAGGCATGTCGGTGTTTTTGATGTTTGGAGTGCAAATCGTGCTGGGCGGGATCAGCACGCTGATCCTGTTTTCGGGGCGCTGGACGGGCAGCGCCTGGCTGCCGGCGCAACTGTTTACGGTACTGGCCGCGGCGGCGATTGGCGGCTACTTTGCCTCGCTGGATGCGCTGACGGAATTGGCGGAGAAGAAGAAGGAAGTGCTGATTGAGGCGCTTTGCAGGTGAGAGCGGCCAGGCCGCGAAAGGGTTAAGGGGCCTAGTCCCGGTAAGCGGGTAGTACTGTGGTCGAAGGGGCTGGTACGGCGGCCCTATTTGCGGGCGCGAAGCACCCACCTAATCTCGGTGCATGTATAGAGAACCGGAAAGCCCCGCCGCAGTGCTGGTGGATTCCACACTGATTCAAGTTGCATCCACGCAACGAAACTTTGCCGAGGCGATCACGCCGGTCTTGACGGTGGCGATGGCCGGGGCGGATCCGGTCGGCAATTCGACGCTGCGTGCGATGCTGCAGCAGAGCGGGCTGGTGAAGGATGTGCGAGAGTGGGCGTCGCTCAGCACCGTGAAGCCGCGCCACACCAGTGACGTTCCGGACGTGGTGTTTCTCGACCTGTCCACCGGGATGGGTTCGGAGTTTACCTTCGCGCAGGAACTCAGCCGAGTGCGGCCGACGGTACACATCATTGCCTGTACCACCAAGAATGAGACGAATCCTGAGTTTTTGCTGCAGGCAATGCGGTCGGGCATTCGCGATTTTCTGCAAAAGCCCTACAATCGCGTGGAAGTTGGAAGCCTGATCCACCGGTTGAGCGGTGAATGCGGAGCGCAGCCGCCGAAAAGCGCCGGAGCGGGCCGGCTGATGGCGGTCCTGGGCACCAAGGGCGGGGTAGGGACAAGTACCGTGGCGGTGAACCTGGCGGTTCAGCTGGCGCGAATTTCGAACAAGAAAACGCTGCTGCTGGATTTTTCGCGGCCGATGGGGGACGTTGCAGCGCTGCTGGACTTGAAGCCGAAGTTTCAAGTGCGCGATGCGGTGGAAAACGTAAAGCGGCTGGATGCGACGCTGTTTGGGGGATTGCTGACGACGCATAAGAGCGGGTTGCGGGTGCTCTGCGGAGCGACGCGGCTCGAAGATTGGCAGAACGGTTCGCTGCCGGTCATCGAGCGCATCGCGGAAGTGGCGCAGCAGAGTTTCGAATTTGTGGTGATGGACCTGGGCGCCTTTTATTCGGCGGAGTGGGAGAGGATTCTGCAGGCTGCTGAAGTGCTGCTGGTCTCCGAGGCGGATCTGCCGGGGCTGGCAAAACTGGACAAACACCTGCGCGCTTTATCGAATTTGCGGGTGGCAACCAATCAGGTGCGCCTGGTGATCAACCGGTGGCATCGCAGCGACGAAGAAGCACTGGCGCAGATCGAAAATTCGATGAAGATGCCGGTGTTCGCGCGGCTGCCGAACAGCTTCAAGCAGGTGACGGAAGCCACGGTGCGCGGCGTGCCCATGGTGAAGGACGGCGATCCGCTGACGGAAGGTTTTGCGAAGATTGCAGGAAAACTGGCGGGGACGGAAAATGCCAACGGCCGGAAGAAGTCGCTGCTGGGGCAGTTTTTCTCGCTGTAAACACAGTCGCCGGTTTGCGAAAGCCGCGCAACCGCCCGGCGCTACACGCGGGTATCGATCGAGATCGTTACGAGTAGCGCTTTCTGAGGGTGTCTTCGTGGCTGCGAATCCAGACGAGAATTTTGTCAAAGCCTTGATCGAGAGTGACCGACGGCTTCCAGCTGAGTTGCTTCGCGCCTTTGCGATTGTCGGTGAAATAGATCGGCAGATCGCCTTTCCGGATGGAATCTTCGACGGCGATGTCGGTGCCGTGGCCGAGCTTTCCTTCGAGAACAGCGGTGCCTTCGCGCAAGGATAGAGAGTTCGCGGCGCCGCCACCGAGATTGAAAATATCGCCGCGAAAGCGGTTGATCTGGCCCATCTGAAGTTCCACTAACGAACATACGTCGTCGAGAAAGAGAACGTCGCGCACCTGCTTGCCGTTCCAGCCGATGTATCGGAGCGGCAGCTTGAAATAATGTGCGATGGCCCACCAGACGACCCAGCCTTGATCGAGTTTTGCGAATTGACCGGTGCCGGCAATGACGCCGAAACGGTTGATGACCAGCGGCATATCGAAGGCCCGCGCGTATTCCTGGCAGGAGGCATCGGCGATGAGCTTGCTGAGGCCGTAGATGCTGCGCTGGCCGCCGTCGACGGCAAATTCCTCGGAGACACCGTGAACGGGATCGAAACCGCGCGGGCGATTTTCCGGAGAAAGCTTGCTCCACCCATCAGGGTCCCACTCGATGCGAGTGGCGGCTTCGCGGCGTGGGAGTTCGAGGAGGCGATCCACGACGTAGACGCGATTGGTGCTGAAAAAGATCATGGGACAGCGCTGCTGGCGGGCAAATTCCAGAACCCGGATGACGCCGAGGGAGTTGTTGGTGATGTCGAAGACCGGATTGCTATAGCCGGAGACGACCGAGGGCTGCGCGCTGACGTCGATGAGGAATTCGATGCCGGCGGGAAGGTTCAGGAAGTCCTCGGGATTGCGGACATCGCCGTGGACGAAACTGACACCATGGCGGGCCAGGCGTTCAAGGTTCGATTCGCTGCCGCGGCGGACGAGATTGTCCATCGCCGTAACGCGATGATTTTTTTCGGTGAGGCGAACGGCGAGTTCGGAGCCGACAAATCCGGCGCCGCCGGTGATCAGAATGTGCAAAGTTCAGGCTCCTGTCGCACGCTGCTCGTGAAGCGATGCGGAACGCGACGCCATCCAGAGACGAACATCACGATAAGGAAGATAGGCCAGGGCCGCGAGATCCAGAGCGAACAGATCGAGATGGCCAGTTCTCAAATCCTGCAGAGCGGGCGGCAAAAAATTGTAGCGGAAGTGGATAAACAAGGCGTGGCCGAGCACCGAACGCAAAGTGATGCCTTTTGCGTAGGCTTGATTGCCAAACCGCCACCAGCGCCAATACATATCGAGAATTGAGGCAAGGCTATCGTGGCGCTGGTGGATGGAGCGAGCCGCAGGATCGTAAACCAGGTCCCAGCCGCGCGCGCGCACTCGGGCGGCAAGATCCGGATCCTCGCCGCAGGAACGATGGAACTCATCGTAACCTCCGGCTTCCACTACGGCCGATTTGCGAAAAACATTATTGGAACCGTAGAGAAATTTTGGATTGCGCAAAACAACCGGACCCCACTGCTGGGCCATGCGGGCGTCACGCCAGCGGTCGGCGAGTGTTTTCAGGACACCTTCGATGAGCATGCCGCCGGCGCCGACAACCTTGGGATCATCGAGATGCCGAAGAAGGGTAGCGATCCATTGGGGCTCGGCGATCACATCCGCGTCCACCGAAGCAATGAGTTCGTTTCTAGCCTCTCGAAATGCGGTGTTTCGCGCGGCGGCCAGTCCTCTATTCTTCGCGTGCTTGACGATCCGTACTGCAGGATAACGCGATGCGATGGCCACGGTGTCATCGTTGGAGCCGTCGTCGATGACCAGAACTTCGTCGAAGGGCTGGGTCTGCGAAAGGAGGCCCTCGATGGTGCGGGCAAGATATTCGCTAGCGTTGTAGGCCGGAATGTAAGCGGTAATCTTGGTCATAGTTTTTCGCGAGTGCGCAAGCTCATGATGAACTGGCCAGCGGTTCCAGCGACGGAGCAGTGGCGGCGGCCGGCTTGTGGCCATAGGCGCGGCACACCACATCCACGGCTCCCATGCCCGCTTTGCCGTCGACGGCCAGCGGCTCCTGGCCGCGAATCGCGCGGACCAGATTCAGCAGTTGGTCAACGAAAGAGGAATCCGCGGGCGGGCGGTGGCTCACATAGGCTTCGAGATGCTGGAAATGGCGGGAAGCTTTGCCCCTTTCAGAGCGCACCCGCAGCATATCGCTCCAAAGGCCGGCCTCCATAAAGCCCTGCGTGCCGCGGATGAGCAAGCGTTGTGCCAATTCGCGACTGCGGCTGGCGATCACTTTTCCGGTGGCGCCGTTTTCCATCCGAAAACTCATCTCGGCTTCGCTTTCCACGACGGTGGGAGTGTGGTCGCCAGTGTACTGGACTTCCTGAAATTCACCGGCGATCCAACGGATCAGGTCGATGGCGTGAATGCCGACATCCATCAGTGAACCGCCGCCGGAACGTTGCGGATCGAAGTAGGCTGCGGAGCGCTGCCAGTCCGCAGCGCTGCCTTCTTCCGCCTGGATTTCGGAGATTTCCCCAATGTATCCGCGGTCATACAGATTCTTCACCAGCCGTAAGTGATCGCGGAAACGGCGGTTGTGGCCGATGGCCAGGAATACACCGGAACGTTCCGCGGCATCGATCATGGTTTGACATTCCGCCGGAGTGCGGGCCATCGGCTTTTCGCAAAGGACGTGGATGCCTTGCGAGAGCAAATCGATCGAAACTGGAGCATGCAGGTGGTTCGGGAGGGCCACGATGGCCATGTCGACCGCGCCGATCAGCTCCTGATGGGAGACGCCGTAGCGGCGAAAGCCGTTGCGCGTCGCGAACTTTTCCGCGCGCTGGCCGTCGACGTCCACAATATATTCAGCAAGAACTTCGGGAACTCCGCGAATCGCGCCAAGATGATACTTTTCGGCGACCGGGCCGGCGCCGACGACCCCGATACGCAACCTATCGAGAGCCATACACACGCCTCGTCAGCTTGGGGATGGCACCGCTCAGGAACGCAATAGGCTGTTGCTTAAAACGGAAGAAACGGCTGATCCAGCGATTGGTGAAGATTTCCAATTCGCGGTGCAGGCGTCGATTGTGGAACTTGGCGAGGATTTCAGGGTGGAGTTGTTGCTGGTCAAACGTAAATTTTCTGGGACGCAGTTCGCCGGCGATAGCAAATTCGTGGTAGCCCCGCGCCAGGTGTTTTAATGTTTGGCGCAAGTGCGGGACCGTCTGCGGGGCGATGGTCATCAAGCGGCAGGCGGTAAGGTCCGCGGCGAGCGCGTCGTTGCTGAAGATAATGGTGTTCGTACGGACCGGATCGCCCTGGATGGGACCCTTGCCTTCCAGGCCGATCCTGCCGTCGATGATGCAGAGGTCCGGGGGGCAAAGCCTGTGGAGCGCGCTAATCACGGTGGCCAAATAGGGATGGTAGTGAGAGATGTCCGCCGCCGGCAGTAATCCGAGCGAGTTCTTGAGGATGCCAGTCATGCGCTCGTAAGGATGAACTTTGAGATTGGCCACGGAGACGAAGAAGAACTCTTGCAGAAAGATTTCCGGAATGGTCACCGCGAAAGGCAGCTCCGGCACGCGGATATCGAATGACGGAGCTCTGGAGAGATTGATCAGTTTGACACCCGCGTTGCGCGCCGCATCGGTGTAGCCCAGACGTTCGTAGGTCTCGTCGCAAGAACGATAGGTCTTGTAGGCGCCGATGGCGTCCGATTCGATGACGGCGATTTGCACATCCGGCCGGATGGAACGGAGCTCGGAAGCGAGAATTGCCAGCCAGGCGGGGTCGGTGGTCACACCGTTTTCCCAGGCCACTAGGTCGCACAAGTTTGGCTTGATGAGGACTCGGGCCGGCAGAGAGTGCGGGAAAATGTTGGGGTTAAGCGCTTTCGCTTCGCGGTATACCGCGGCCGATAAGTTTCCGGCTGCGGATACGACGGCAACCTGGGGAGCGCTCGGGGGAGGGATTCCCGCAGGGGTTGGACTGGAACTCATGAAAACGAAACTCCGCTGTGATGCCCTGGTGCCGGGAGGGCCGAGGAGCAGATTTCGGGCTCGGAACTGCGTACAAAGAATATCAGAAATTGGCTGGGCGGAGAGCGCCGGCAGTCTGGTTCAGGGGTCGACGGGCGCGCCGCGCTGCTGCTCGAGGTCCCGCTCTTCAATCTGACGAAGTGTTTCCCTGCGGCGAAACAGATAGGAATGAAGCTGCGAGGAGAGCTGGTGCGGTACCGCATGAAACTGATTGCGGGCAACCTGTCGCCAGGAGACCGGGCCGCGAGCGGGGATCAAATGAGAGCCCCACTGGAAGATAAGGCCAAGATTCCACAAAACGAAAATGCTCAAGATTGCGGCAATGGCCAGGGAACCAGCGGCGCGGCCGCGGAATAAAGACGCCGCAGATTCAAGAAAGCCCGCCAGACCCAAGACAAAAAACACAGTCAGCGAAACAAAAAAACGGTTGCCGTAGGATGAGATGCCCGCCCAATCGGGATAGGCAGCCATGAAGTAATAGAAAGCCAGCAAGACGCACAAGACCGAAAGGCCGACGGAGGGAAACTTACGAGCAAACGCAAAGAGCCCGATGGTGGCGAAGAGGAGGATCGGTGTCCATGAAAACAAACCGTGGTTCGCGGAAAAAAGCAGTGCGAGAAGCCAGGGCGAGCCCCAACTCCATTGAGCGATGGGGATGTAGCCGGTTTTGAACAAGCCGCCGTAGACGATAAATTTTGTTAAGAGAGTGGGAAGCAGGGCCAGCAACGTGACGGAGCAGAATAAAACGTGATGCGCGAGCAGTCGCGGAAGAGGCGCAGCGGCTTCGCGCTCCTTCCACGCGGCACGGTATGCGCCGAGGGCTTCGGGAACGAGCGCCGCCAGAATGAGGGCGTTCGGGTAGTACACGTTGAGGGCCAGCGCGGAGATCATCGCCAGCACGATCCATTGAGAAGCCGTGCGGGAATCGCGCGTGCGTAGCCAGTACCAGAAAAACAGCGCGACGGCGAAGGCCGAATGCGCGTGCGACCAGGAGGGGTTGAAATACATATAGACCGGCAGAGAACTGCCCCACCAAATGGCGATGGTGGCAAGCAGTGCAAATCGTTCCGCGACAAAACGGCACGCGATTCGATAGGACAGCAACAGGGCCAGAAAACCGTAAACTAGCGTCCCCAGAGCCATGGCAAAAAGGTACGGCAGAGAGAAACCATCCGCCGCCACATCCGCTCCGAGCGCACGGGCAACCAGGACCGCGACGTGCGCGCATATCAGGAATGGCGCCCATAGTATTGCGGGCCCAACCGTGAAATGGTTGTCGAGGTGGCCGGTGGCGGTGCGGAAGTTGTCCTTGGGATTTCCGGCTGCGTCCAGGCGGGCTTCGCGAAAGCCCTCGTTGGCATGCTGATAATCCGCGGTGAAATCCAGATTGTGCTGGATCAGCAGCGCGCGGGCAAAGGCATAATAGCCGACGCCGTCACCGCGAACCCAGGGATTGACGAAGGGGAGCGACAGGAGAAGCAAGAAGAGGAAAATACGCGGGGGAAAGCTGCCTAAGGCGGAGGCTTGGGATTTCGCGACGTTCAAACGTTCCACAACCGGTCCACTCCCCTTGCGAGCGTCTGCAGGAATTGATTACCAGCTGTTGACCCGGAATCGCCAGCTTGGCGTCTTATGATGTATGCAGCTTAAATTAAATCGAATCGACTGAATGTACCAGCCGAGTGTTGCCGGGCGCGTTTCAGGCGCGGCTGCTTGAAACCTCGCTCGGCCGCGAAGCCGCCTTTTTTTCACCCAAGTAGCGCGACACGCGATCGATGATTTCCTCTAGTTTGGTTTGCGGGCGGAATCCAGTCAAGGAGACAAGTTTCTCCACGGAAGGGACACGGCGCATCATGTCCTCAAAACCCGGCTCATAGGCCTGGTCGTAGGGAACGTATGTGATTTCGGAGGAGCTACCGGTGCGAGCGCGAACGGTGCGCGCCAAGTCACTGATTGAGATCTCCTCGGTATTTCCGATGTTGACGACTTCGCCGACCGAGCGTTCACTATCCATCAAGCGGACCAGCGCTTCCACGGTGTCACGCACGTCGCAGAAGCAGCGCGTTTGCGTGCCGGAGCCGTACACCGTGATAGGCGCATTATCCAAAGCCTGCTTCACAAAGTTGGGTAGCACCATTCCGTAGCGGCCAGTCTGGCGAGGTCCGACGGTGTTGAAAAGGCGAACGACGATCACCGGAACCTTGCGCTCGCGCCAGTAGGAAAGGGCCAGAAATTCATCGAGGGCTTTCGAAGCGGCGTAGCTCCAGCGACCTTTTGTGGTTGGTCCGAGGACCAGGTCGGCCTCTTCACGAAACGGCACCTGCGTACTTTTGCCGTAGACTTCGGAGGTAGAAGCGGTCAGCACCAGCTTGCGCTTTTTTTCCGCGGCTTCCAGGATAATCTGCGTACCGTTGACGTTGGTTTCGATAGTGCGGACGGGACTTTCGACGATCAGGCGAACACCGACGGCGGCGGCGAGATGGACGATTACATCCGCATCGTCCACCAGTTCCGCGATCAAGTGGCGATTCTCGATGGCGTCCAGGTGATACTCCATCCGCTGGCTGGACTTCAGGTGGCGGATGTTTTCCATGCTGCCGGTGGAGAGATTGTCCAGCAATACCACGTGGTCGCCGCGATCCAACAACCGCTCGGCAAGATGCGACCCGATAAAGCCGGCGCCGCCCGTAATCAAATAGCGCACGAACCCTCCCGCGGAAAATTAGAGTGACTGCGAATCGTCGTCGGCATATTTCGCGCGAGATGATTCCGCCGGATCCCCGTCCTTGGACGAGTATAGCTCGGCGGCTTCCTGCGGCCCATAACCATAGGAATAAGGATAGTAGCGATAGGAATAGTAGTAATCGGGGGCGCTCGAATCGACGGCGTTAAGCACTACGCCGAGTAAGTGGCACTTGACGCTGGTCAGCAAGTCGCGAGCGCGGGTGAAGGCCTCTTTGGGAGTCTCGCCGCTGCGCACGACCAGGAGCACGCCGTCAGCCTGCACCGAAACGATCACAGCATCGGTCGCAGCCATGATCGGCGGCGAGTCAATCACAATGAATTTGTACTGGGTGCGCAACTGACGGATGGCATCGGCCAATTTGTGGGAAGAAAGCAAGTCCGCGGGATTCGGGGGCAGCGGACCGGTAGGAATCGCCACCAGATTGGGAATGGCCGGATGCGGCACAGTGACCGAATCAAGGCTGGAAACGCCGGCGAGAAAAGAACTCAGTCCGGCATATTTGCCGTCGGTGAGATTCAACAGACGGCCCACACCAGGTTTGCGCAAATCCGCATCGATCAAAAGAGTACGATCGCCCAGTTGCGCAAGGGTGACGGCAAGATTTGCGGCGGCCGTGGTTTTCCCTTCCCGCGGCAACGCGCTGGTAACCAAAATGACCTGCGGGGGGTGCCCCGCTTGCGACAAAAGCAGCGAGGTGCGAAGCGCGCGAAAAGCTTCCGACATTTGCGATTTGGGCAGATGCTGAGCCACCAATTCAATGCGCTTCTCATGACCGTTGACCGACGCGCCGCCGAGCAGCCTGCTCTTTCGCGCCGTGCCCTTGCCGTCGGTAAACGCCGGCACCACGGCGAGCGAAGGCAGGCGAGCCAGCGTTTCCACGTCGTCAGGAGTCTTGACCGTGTTGTCCAGATATTCGCGCAAAAGGGCCAGGCCAATACCTCCCACCAGGCCCACGAGAAACGACAGCGCGATATTGCGCGATTTCGCCGGACGTGTCGGCGAGGAGGGAACCATAGCCGGGTCCACCCAGCGGATATTGGACGATTTGAGGCCGGCGGCCAGGGTAGCTTCCTTGAGCTTGGTCAGCAGGCCGTCATACATGGTCTTGTTGCCTTCGGCATCGCGCTTCAAGATGTTGTACTCAACCATGTACGACGCCATAGTGTTTACTTCTTCCTTCTGTTCGTTCAGCGCCTCTCCGAGAAGGCCTTCCCGCTGCCGCGCGGCGTTATAGTCGTTGCCCAACGCTTCCAGGATGTTGCGTTTTTCATTGTTGATCAGAGCGTCGAGTTCTTTGAGCTGGGCCTGAAGCCGCTGCACTTTGGGGAAGTTCGGGCCGTACTGATTCATGGCGTCCACAAAAAGCGAATACTCCTCGGATCGCTTCCTGTTTAGTTCCTGCAGCGCGTTATTTTCACGAAGCTGGGGCACGGCGTCGATCTTGCCCGCCTTGGCGAATTCGTAGAGCGCCTCTTTGCGCATGCGGTCGCCCTGTGCCTCGGTCAACCCCTTGTTCAAATCGGTCAAGCGCTGCGTGGTGATGTTCTGTTTGTCGTCGAGTTCCCAGATCTGATGCTGCCGCTCGTAAGCAAGCCGCGCGTCTTCAGAGTTTTGCACCCGCACCTTCAACTCGCTCAGCTGGTCGGTGAGCCACGCGGTGGCTTTGGCAGTCGCGTCGTACTTGCTGCGGAAATTCTGCTCCATGAAATTGGATATGTGGGCGTTGAGGATCTGCGCGGCCAGGTCAGGGTTGTTGGATTCGAAACTGACGTCCAGCAAGCGGCTCTGCGGCACGCGCTTTACGGCCAGACTGCCCAGGAAAGCGCCTAGCTCCGGCGGGCGCTTGTGGTTGGCCAGGCTGCCGGAAGTAATGGCTTCGGAAGACGAGCCGCCCGGCAGTTCGGCGTGAGGAATCAAACCGCTGTTGCGAATGGTCTGAAGCGCCAGCGTTTCGCTGGTCAGCACGCGTGACTGGGTCTCGATGTAATTTTCGAGATCCGACATGTAATCGTAGGAATCGGCGCCCTGAAAGGGTAAAAAGTTCGAGTTTTCGCGATCAATTTCGATGCGTGCCGTAGCCGTATACACCGGCTGCATTCGAAATGTGGCAATCGAAACGATGGTGACAACTGCCAGCAAAAAGGACAGGATCAGCCACTGATGCTTGCGCAGAATCAGCAGGTAGTCATACAGGTGCGGTTCGCGGGGAGATAGATCGAGCGCTGGAAAGCGCGGCGGCATCACTTCTACGGCACTCGAAGCGCCGTCATGAGGAATCAGTTTGTTGTCGTCGTTCATGAAATGCCTAGTGGTTGCCGATGCGATAAATGGCAACTGCAGTGCCAACAACCGCAGCAATCTCGGCGGCCCGTATGAGGACTGCCTTGCCCGCGCTCGGCGGAACATAAAGGATGTCGCTCGGCTTCAATTGAACATCTTCCGATTCGCGTTTCACAATTTTGGCCAGGTCCACCGGAATTTCGTGCTGTTTTCCGGTCGAGTCCTTACGGATTATCACAGCTTGGTCTCTTTTAGCCACCGCCGTGGTTCCCCCCGCCAGCGCCAAAATCTTCAACGTCGAAAGTTGCGCCCGGTCGTTGGTGGCCACAAATCCGCCAGGCCTGGCCACCGCACCGAGCGCATAAACGATGCCCGCATGCGGCACGGTTACCACGTCGCCGGCTTGCAGTGGAATATTGTTTTGCAAATCGCCCCGCTCCAGAAGCTCGGCAAGATTGACGGTGATGGTCGTGGGCAAGGGCGTCGCGTCGGAGGCACTGACGGGCGGCGGCACCGCGGCGCTCGGGACTTCCTGCTGCCCCTTTGCATTCCCTACCGGCGCAGCCTGATTCGCGTTGGCGGACTCGCTTGATCCTGCGGAATCCTTTTGCTGATCCCTTGGCGCAGCAGCGGGCGGCGGGCTGGACGGATTGGCCGCAGGAGCCAAATCCTCAGAACTGATTTCAGGCGGTTCTGCCGATGGTGAAACTCCACTCCCTACGGGCTCAGGCCGGGTGATGATCACCGTATCGCCGGCATCGTTGCTTATTCCACCGGCTTCCGCCAGCACTTCAATCAAGCTAACAGGGCGGTCGGCCTGATACACCATCGGATGAGCAACGGCGCCAACGATTGCGATGGGCTTGCTCTTCTTCTCCTTAACGGAAACCAGCACCTGCGCATGCGAAACCAGGCCGTTGGCCTCCAGCACTTCGGCGATTTTCTGTTGGACCTGCATTTCGGTGAGCCCCACCACGTACAGCCGGACGGGAACGAGCGGAATCCCGATGGTGCCGCTCTGGCTAACCCGCACCTCGCGCGTCAGCTCCGGCACGTCAAACACTTCGACCACCACCAGGTCGCCGCGCCCTACGACGTAGTCGTGCGGAGGGGTATGGGTACTGCGGGAGAGTTCTAAAATTCGCTGATTGGTTTTTTGTTGAGTTTCGAGCTCGGGCCCGGCAGGAATCTGTGGCTGTACCTGCGCCTGCGCGCAAATCGGCGGTGCCTGCGCCAGTGTCCACGCGAGACCACCCACCATCAGACACCACAACGCATGCCCCAGTTTCGCGGGCACTCTTCCCATTGACCCCACCAGCGGATTATACCGTGCCTCATCATAAGTCAACGTAGGGATTTAACAGTACGCGAAATGCTAGAGATATCTAACGATCCCTTAACTTTGTCAGGCGCCTGCAAATTCCTTAGACTTACTGTGGAGAACCTCATGGACCTCAAGGCTGTGCAGAAACCGCTCAAAGACCAGTATCGCAACGAACCGACGGCGGCGGCAATCACGCTGAAAGCAAACGGAGCGCAGACCGGCGTTCCCATCGCTTGCTCGGTGGACATTGGCCGCGCCGTCTATGAAGCGCAAGCGCACACGGGTGTCGGCGGCGCAGGGACTTCGGCGTGTTCCGGCGACTTGCTTCTGGGTGCGCTAGCCGCTTGTGCGCAGATCACCTGCCAGATGGTAGCAACCGCCATGGGCATTCCAACCGAGAGTATTGAGGTGGCCGTCGAGGGAGACATGGATCTTCGCGGCACTCTGGGCATCTCCAAGGAAGTTCCCGTGGGTTTTCAGAACATTCGGCTGCGTTTTGATGTAGTTGCGCCCGAAGCCACTCCCGAACAACTGCGCGCCTTGTGCGAAAAGACGGAGCAGTATTGCGTGGTGTTTCAGACGCTGGTCCATCCGCCAAAACTGGAGACGGCCTGGCCCGGGACGCGCTAGCCGCAAGTCGCGAACCGGTCGAAGGGCTGGCGTGCCCGCAAACCGATCAGGCGAAAAATTCGCTTGGTCTCTTGCGGTCCAGGGACCGCCAAGCAATGGAGCGTCTTCTAAGCGGCGGGCGTGGGCTCCGCGGTGGTCTGTTCGTGTATCGCAACACGCACTTTCCTTCTACGGCTGCCTTCGGATTTCGGCTGCGGGATCTCTGCCGTGGCCAGCAAGCTCATCAGCAAAAACAGCAGCAGGTTCGATGGAATATGAAGGTTAAAGTCCACCAGGCTGTGCACCAGTAAGCCACAACAACCTGTCCATCCGCACAGGCGCAGGGTATTTGCTAGTGAATTGCCCTCGATTTGCAGAAAGCTCAGCGCGCGCATGAATAACGCGCCCAAAAACCAGGCGCAGCAGAGTCCCCCCAGGATTCCCGTCTCCGCCAGCGCTTCCAGGTAATCGTTGTGCGCGTGATTCACAATTTTTCCATCGTAAAGCGTCTCGTACGGCGGATAGACCTGTTGTAGCGTGCCCAGGCCAGTGCCAAGTATCGGATGATCCAAGAATAGTTTCCAGGTTCCGTGACGCATGGAAGCGCGCTTGCTCTGCGTGACTTCTAGTGTCTGCAGCGTGGAAAAGCGGGAAAGAATTTCATTTACGCCCAGCCACGACACCGTCACGAAGGCGGCGAGGAGCACCAATCCGCCAACGTACAAGTGGCGCCCTCCGGCGCGTCGCAGTAGCACTACTACCAGAAGAAACGCCAGCTCGGCACCCAGGCTGATGATTCCGCCGCGCGAGGCCGCGAGCAAAAGCGCACTCAGCGGAATCACCGCCAAAATCCCCACGATTACCAGGCGGTCGCGCCGTACTCGACCGAGCAGCAGCGGCACCAGCGACATCGGCAGTACCAATTCCGCAAAGCCGGCAAAGTGGTTGCGGTTTGCGAACGGCCCGAAGGGTATGCCGCCATAACGCATTTCGCGGAACCAGTAGAGCTTGCCGTTAAAAGTCAGATGTTGCAGGATGCCCAGCCCGGCCACAAAAAAAGCCACCATCATGGTGAACCAGGCGAAGGCACGCCAGTCGGCCAACGAGCGAAACCCCTGCGCTGCCAGGAACAGCAAAATCAGAACGCTCAGAAGCAGCAGCAATTCAGTTCGCGTAGAAAACCCTGAAGCGGTGAGACGGAATACCCACTGCAGCATAACTACCGCGGCCAGGGCGGCCAGCGGAAAAAGGAGATGTGGAAGCACGATTTCCCGCGTGTCGTCCGCCAAGAAAAATCGCAGCGCCCAGACAGCGAGCAGCAGGCCGCTGGCACATTCCAGAATTCCCCTGGCCCATGGCTCCACGGCGCCGTGGCTCAGAATGGCAAACGTTACGATCGCATAAAGTCCGATGCGGATCAGCTTCATGGCTGGGCGACCGCTCCAGTTGAGGAGGCGCTTACCGGGAGCATGGCGACGTCGTCCAGCCAGGCAGCACCCTGGATGTCGCTACCCGGCATGTCGCTCATCTTGCGGCGCACGCAAACTCTGCCAAAGCCGGAATCCTGCGGAGCCGTCCAAGAGAGGGAAAGTTGGGTCCATGGCTGCGTACCGTGGATTTCGTTGCTCTGCGTTGTTACCGCACCGGCTCGGGTAAACGCGGCAATCTGCAGACGCACGCCTTCGCTGCTGGTCAGCGACTGAGTTTTGACCCAACCCGTGAGCAGGTATGGTTGGCCCGGTTCAGGCACGAACTGATGGCAGGCGTCTGCAAAATTGATGTTTTCGCGACCGTTGAAAAGGATGCGCAGTGATTGCTCTCCGGAATGCTTTTCCACGCGGTCGAAGGAAATCTGCACGTTGCGGCTTACCGGAGTGAACTGCCAGCTAAAACCGCCACCCGAAAAACCGGATTCCAGGCCGCCATCCCAGAGCAGCGACCCGGCGGCGTCTGCGGGGGGTGGATTTTCCATTATGGAAATCGCTTGCGGCCACAGTTGCTGGGCGTCGCCGGGTCGGCGATCACGAATCAGGGCATCGAAAAAGGCAACGATATCGCGGAGCGGAACTTTTGGGTGGAGTCCAATGAGGCGATACCAAACCACTTGCGCCGTGTCCAAATCACCCGCGCCAGAGAGAATGTGCAGAATAGGAACATACGTTTGCGCGGAAGGCGGCACGACTTTGTCCAGGACGACGTTGGCGTCGGGTTGGACCTGCAAGGCTCGCGAAAAGCCTTCCGCTGCTCGCTTCGGATCAAGTTCCAGGGCCTTGTGAAGTTGTGCGAAGGCCGCATCCTGTTCGCCCGCACGCAACAGGAAGTTGCCAAAACTCCAGGCCACGTCGGCAGATTGAGGATAAACTCGCTGGGCCGCAATCAGTGCGGCACGGGCCTGAGCGGTATCGCCTTCACTGTCGTAGGCAATCGCGAGATCCAGCATGGCCTCCGCGGAGTACGGATCGAGCTCCACGGATTTGCGCAGTGCGCCGACCGCCTTAACGGGGTCAGGTTGTTCCAGGTCATAGAGATAAGAGCGGCCCAGCAGATACCAGTTGCGGGGATTGTGCGGCTCGAGGCGCACGGCACGCTCGTACCCGTCGCGTGTGTCTCGGCCGAGGTAATGCGCCGCCAGGGCATTGCGTACTGCGAAAAAGCCGAGCACCAGCGCCAGAGCGGAACAGCACACCAGCAGAACAACTCTAGCGCGGGGATTCGCGAGTTGGAGATTCATCCTTGCCTACTCTGCCTAAGCGCAAGGCACAGAGGCAAGGAAAAAGTCAGACTGGCGCCCGGGCTTCATGGAAGATGGACGACGGCGATGCGTACCGGTTCCAAGCGGGTAAGGTCTAGGATTTTGTCGCCGTTGAGATTGTCGATCTGGCTGTTGGCGATGAAATAGAAATCCGTGCCGCGAATCGCGCCGGTGGTGGGCAAGACGCTGAGCGTCGTGCGGAATTCCAGGACGGTAACTTTGTTGACGCGAGTTCCGTCAGCGGTCAGTCTGTGAGCGGCGACGCGAGGCGTGCCGATGCCGTTCTGGATGGCGATGAGGCTGCCGCGATGCCAGTAAAGGCCGTCCACTCCGGCAAGAGTGTTGTGCGGTCCCGGGGCAACGTCGGTGCTGGAAGAAGCGGTGATGTCGAATTTCACGACCCCAAGCGCATCCGCGATGAACAGGGTGCGGTCATCGTCGGCCAGGGCGATTCCGTTGGGATAATAAAGCTTTCGGTGCAGCTGCAATGGCGAGAATGTCTTGCGAACGGGATCGAGACGGAAGGCCCGATTGGCCAGGCTGTCGGTGACAAAAACATCGCCAGCTTTGCGTACCACCAAATCATTGAAGCCGTGCTGCGAGACATCTTCCGGAGCAAAGCGGGCAAGAATCTTTCCGCCTCCGTCAAAGTGAAGAAGCTGAGAGCGGCTGGCGCCGGGCTTCTCTTCCCAGGTGCTTGCCCAGGCAGTGCCGTCGTTTGGATCGAGACGGATTCCGAGAACCGGCAGTAACGGCTCCGGCGCCGGCTGGAGAAAATCGCTGACTCGATTTTCCAGATTGATCTGCACAATTTTTCTGCGATGCAGACTGCTGAGATAAAAGACTTCGCGCTTGGCATCCCAGGCCAGGCCTTCCGGGATCAAGTCCCTGTCTTCGGTGACCAGCGCCTTGCGCGCCTGCGCCACAACCGGAAAGCGGGCTTTAGCGCGCTCCACGATTTCCGTGAACACATGCTCGCCGCGCAAAGCGGCGAACTCGGGGCCGCCGGAGGGATCGAAACCTTCCTCGAGAGCCATGCACTGCTTCAAAAGCTCGAGGGCTTCGCGCGTTTCGAGAAGATGCATTCTCGCGGCGGCGAGAAAGTAAAGCGCCGCCCCGCGGTCCACAAAGGCGGGAAGAAGTGCTTGCACATCGGCGATTTGGTTACGGACTTCCACGGCGTCGTCGGGCTCGGCCGGAGCGCCGCGGACTTCATCTTCTTTTTGCTGCTGCGCTTTTTCTTCCCGTGCTTGCAGAAGGGTTGTGGCACAAAAAAGCAGCGCGAAAACCGCGATCCGTCGCGCGCAGGCATTCAGCTTCATCTGGTAATTAGACGCGAAGGTCCAGGGATTGTGACAGCCAGGCGGTGAGAATTTCCGGCTGCACAGTGCCAAACGGCGCATCGGAGCCTCCGGGTTCGGGCGGGCGCCAGCGCCAGATGCCTGCGCCAGCCAAGCCTGCCTCGCGGCAAGCAGTGAGCGCGGCATGGACGGAGTAAGCCGGAGATGACGGATCGTTGGCCGGAAGTTCACCGAGCCAAACGGGTTTCGGGAGCTCTTTGAGGCCAGCGAGCTGCTCGGGGAGAGTTTGATCGCGTTCGAGCTGCGGATAGTAGTGAGCTTGAAACATATCGAGCCCAATTTCGCTCCAGGCGCGAAACCACTGCAAACGAGCGGAGCCAAGAGTGACCAGAATACTGCCGGCTTCTTCGTGGATAGCCTGCACAGTCTCTTCAAAAAAAGCACGCGCGTCGGCGAATGGCAAAGCCGCCCTTGGTGAGCGCTGGAATTCCGGAATGGCCCACTCTGGTTCGTTTACGATTTCCCAAGCAAAAAGTGCGGGATGCGAGTGAAATTCGCGAAACAGTGGAGTCAAAACGCGCTGAAGGAGAGCTTCGCGCCCGCCGGCGAATTGTAATGCGTTGCGTCCGGGAAAGGTCGTACTGGGATCCGCGGACTGCTGCATTTCATCTGGAGCTTGCAGCCACAGAAAGTCAAAGAGTGAAAAACAGATGCGCAGCCGTGATTGCGAAGCGAGGTCAAGCGCGGCGGCTACATCTGCGAAAAGAAATTCGTCGACGTCAACGGGAATTCCATTCTCGTACCGGATGCCGCTGCGCCCATCGCAAAGAAGAAACCAGCGCACGATGGAAGCTCCCGAAGACGAAATACGAGTGAAATCCGCCGCGACGTTTTCGCGCATCTGTCCGAGTGCGACACCGGTGTAGCCCCGCGGAGAACGCCCGAAGTCGGCACCATAGTTGAGCCAGGGGTAGTTCACGCCGAGGAAAAAGCTGCGACTCGCCGCCATGCAGAGATGATACCGAGCGAGGAGCATGGTAACCAGGGCTCGCGCTTTAAAAAATGCCGGGGTTCCGATCACGTATGCTGATCGGGCTTGTTCCGCGTGAACAGGATGGTGGGCTCGGTTCGATAGTAGGGGCGGGAGAATTCCACGAAGCCGCACTTTCTGGCTACTCGAATGGAGGCTGAGTGCTCGGGGTGGATGATGCAGAACGCGCGCGACGCCGCGACGTGAGAATCGCCCCAGTTGAGAACAGCGCGGACAGCTTCGGTCGCATACCCCTTGCCGTGGACCTGCGGAGAGAGCACCCATCCAAGTTCGGGCATGGCCAAACCAGCCTGGTCGAGCAGCGTGAGGGCCGGGTCGAAGGTCCGTTTGTTTTGCGCGTAGCCCACCTCGCCCGCGAATTGCCCGCTGGAGATTTCCTCGACCGCCCAATAGCCAAAACCGAGCCAGTGCCAGCTGCCGGCGTAACGCAGAAAACGAGCCCACACCTCTTCACGAGAAAGCGGTTTGCCGCCGATGTAGCGAGTAACTGTTTGGTCGGACCAGAGAGCGACGCCAGCGGGAAAATCTTCGCGGCGATGTGGACGCAGACGCAGGCGGGAAGTTTCGAGCGTGGGGATTGCGCTCAAGGATAGACCGAGGTCAGACATGAAGCCGAAAGTAAGTATAGGAGCACCACCGCACAAGAGTACACGCGGCGCTGGGCTTTTTCGGGCGTTCGAATGCGCTCAACGCTGATCCGTTAGTGCGGCGAGCTTGTCCCTTTTCCACGCCGATGATAGAGATCAGCGATCGAATAAGTGACTCCGCCGAAAAAAGTGACGCGCGGCAGCTGTCCGTACGCCGCGACATAGAGGCCGGTATCAAGAATAAGACGCGGAGAGAGGCTATAAATCGCGGCGCCCATCAATGTCATGGTCGCGGGATTGGCTGTGTTGGTCCAGCTAAACCCGGCTATTTCCGCGGTCATCCCCCACTTGCCCCGCAGCGCGTGTGAGTACGCCAGCGCGGTGAAGTAGTTGCGATCGAAGCCGCCGGCACCCGGCCGGCCCACCCATTGGACCGTTTCGTTGAAGTCAAAATGGTGCTGGCCAAAATCCTTGCTGGCCAGAATTCCGGCGGAGTGGCCGATCGCACCGGCACCAACGTCCCGGGTCGCCGTTGGAATCGTTGCGATGTACAACACCGAAAATGTGGGCCGCCAGGTTTTTTGACTGAAGATCTTGTATTTGAAGCCGGCGCCAGAGTCTCCAAACCCCGCCGTGCCGGAGTCGCGCTCAATTGGATTGTTCGCGAAGTGCAGCTCGAGATTATCGGTTGCACCAAATTTCACCAGCCCGTTGATGTTCTGATGTCCGTCAGCCAATTCGAACCCGTACTCGATCTCAAACACTCCGGGCTGCACGGATTCGGCGGTGCTCGAAAATGTCGGCCGGTTGGGCACGGCGCTGATCTGGTCCGGGAGGGGTGCAGGCTGTGCCGATGGGGATGGTGGAGCAGCGCCGGTCGGCCCTTGCGGATCCTGCGCCCGCGCGGAACCTGGCCAGGAAGAGAATAGCAGGGCAACCAGGAATAAGGCACGGTCAACTCGCGCAAGTTGGAGATTCATGGAAAAGTGTGAGTAGGGAGTCTAGCAATTTCCAGACCACGCCGCAGGACTCAGAGAGCAAGGCTGGCGGGGCTCCGCAACCAAGAAAAGGTCACATGAACGAATCAGGCAGCGACAAAAGCAAACTGGGATTGTGCGCGGACTGCCGCCACGCGCAGCGAATCGAATCCAGCAAAGGTTCGGTATTTATGCTCTGCGCTCTAAGCAACAGCGATCCGCGGTTTCCAAAGTATCCACGCCTGCCGGTTTTGGCCTGTACCGGGTACTCGCCGCAAACTGGCGGTGGCGCCACGGAAGCCGGCTGATTTTATATCCAGGAGACTCTCCTGGCAGGAAAACTTCAAAGTTTCTTATCAGTATTCGACGCTCTACCAATTCTTCCTCACTACAGGGGCCGGTTCGCACGGAAGTCATTAAACGCCGGCTAGGCGGCTTCCCGCGAAATTCTTTAAGCATATTCTGGTCGTCAGGAGCCAGCAGCAACGGCGCGAACTCCGGTTCCGCTTCTAGTTCCCTCAGTGGAAATCCTTTTGCAGTGCGGTGCGCAGCGATGCAATCGTCGACTTCGGATCGTTGCCGATCGTATCCACCACCGCCGAAATATAAAGCGAATACACATCCGACGGATCGATGGCGCGCGAACGCTTGATAAACTCTTTGGCTTGCGCGCCGTCGCCCTTTTTCGCGTAGTACAGCGCCAGGTGGCCTATGATGCCGGCATCGCGCGGATTGACTTGCAGCTGCGGACGCGTGACCGCGCGCCGCTGCTACCGGCTGCGCGACTCTCTGACGGCGAGTGGCCGCTCGGCGTGCGGACCATGGTGTCTTTGGAATCGGACGGAGCTAAGGAAGGTTTGGGGTCCCCGTGTGTCGTCCCCGAGTGCCCGGCACTGTCCATGGTCCGGTCGGCAACGGAATCGTGGAGCTCGGCGCGGCACTGGCTGCAGCGCACAGCGGATTCGCGGTTTTCACGGCCGGGCAAAAGGCCCACAAGTAATTTCTAGGCACGGTTTCTCGTTCAATTTGTCGGTGCAAGGCATGTTAAACTGAAAGTCTTGTAGGCTCGTAGCTCAGTTGGTTAGAGCGCCAGCTTGACACCCTAGCGCTGTGGGCCTTGCGAGCGATTAGGAATTTGGGGTCTAATCGTTTGAGTCGGTGATGTGACCCAGTAGGCTATAGGCCCGTAGCTCAGTTGGTTAGAGCGCCTCCCTGACACGGAGGAGGTCGATGGTTCGAGTCCATTCGGGCCTACCATTTCAAGTCGCTGCACCATTTTCTACCTGTGATTCCCTACCTGTGTTCCGTTCTCTCAGGCACGAGCACGACCGGTCTCCTTCCTGAAAGGCACCGACGGTTGACCTCTCAACAAGCATCCCCGTAACATTCTCGCCTGTGGCTAGTCAGTTCCAACTATCCGGCCAGACGATTTCGCACTACGGCGTCCTCGAAAGACTCGGCGGTGGTGGAATGGGTGTGGTGTACAAGGCCGAGGACACCAAACTTGGCCGCTTTGTCGCCCTGAAGTTCTTGCCCGAAGACCTAGCGAATGACCCACAATCACTCGAACGCTTTCGCCGTGAGGCTCGCGCCGCCTCTGCGCTGAACCATCCGAACATCTGTACCATCTACGAAATTGGCGAGCAGGATGGAAGGCGCTTCACGGCCATGGAGTATCTGGAAGGAAAGACCCTGAAACACACCATCGCGGGTCGTCCTGTGGAATTGGAGCATCTGCTTGGGGCCGCAATTGACGTTGCTGCTGCTCTGGATGCAGCACACTCACGAGGAATCATCCACCGCGATATCAAGCCAGCGAACATCTTTGTGACCGAGCGCGGTCACGCCAAGATTCTCGACTTCGGTCTTGCCAAGGTCAGCTCATCGCAGAGTCCGACTGGCAGCGAGCCAACACTCGCCACTCAGGAAGTAGACCCGGACCACCTGACCAGCCCGGTTCTACGGTAGGGACAGTTGCGTATATGTCGCCGGAGCAGGTGCGTGCCAAAGAACTTGACGTTCGCACAGACCCGTTGGCGAAAGCAAAGCCACTCGCATCACCGTGAACATCAAGGTCTCCGACATCCTCTGAGTCTCTAACTTAACCAACTACCAGCCATCTCCTGGGCCGCTCTGCATCACCCACATCAGAGCGGCCCCCAAGCCTGGCCCGTCGGGTAACGTGGACGGATGGCTGTGCTCCCCGGCAGCCATCCGATTCTCAGGAGGCAACCCTGCAGGACTGTTCTATTCCTGAATTTTGACCGCAGCCCACCGCAGCGCCTGGTAAACACCGTTTCGTTCAAGTGAAATCGCTGGCCTCAGACTTCTCCGATAATCCGTGCCGGTTCAGACGGTCGATGCAAAAGGGCGTCTGGCAATCGCGCTAATCGGCACGATTTAATGCAAGCCGCAAATGAAGAGGCGCATCTCTCACCGCAATCAAATCAACGGGCAGGGTGGAACGGAAGAGAAGGCTTTTATCCCACCCACGAAATCGCACCCATCTATAATCAGCTGCACAGCCCGCCCAGGTTCCATGTTCAGTCGTTATCGGACCTCACCTACGTTCTCGCATTTTCGCGCGTCGCACTTGTGTATCTCTTTCCTGGCACTTTTGCCTATCACAACTGCAGCTCCCGCGCAGAAAACAGCAAGACTCTCCGGCACTGTCTATACCATTGGTACGGACCACGTCCAAACTGTATGGCCCAACGCGAAAATCACGCTCAAGAATCTGACCAGCAGCATAGAAATCTCCACCATCTCCAATGATCTCGGCCAATACTCCTTTTTCGGCACGCTTCCGGGCGAATGTGAAGTTACCGTCGGCCTCGCAGGCTTTGAAACTCTCACCAAGCACATCGACCTCGATTCCGAGAAGCCCAACCAGCTCGATTTCGAACTCGCCCCCGAAAAACGCACCGATACCATCTCCGTCACTGCGCTAGCAAACGACGTCGAAGTCACCTCCAGCACCTCGTCCAGTCCTACGCTCACCACTAAAGTCCTCAAATCCCTCGTCCGTCTTAACAGCGATTTCCAGGACGCACTCCCTTTGCTCCCCAGCGTTGTTCGCGGGCCCGATGGCCTCATCCACATCAAGGGTGGCCAGGCCGAACAAACCAGCGCCCTGATCAATAATGTCAGCATCGCTGACCCCGTCACAGGTCAACCCGCTCTGAAGCTTCCCACCGCCGCCGTCGAATCCATGCGCGTCCTCTCTAATCCCTTCTCCGCTGAATATGGCGGCTTTAGCAGCGGCGTAATCGAGGTCAACACCCGAGGCGGTACCGATGCATGGAAATGGCTATTCGAAGACCCCGTCCCCCGGTTTCGCTGGATTGATTACGAGGTGCACGGCATCGAAAGCGCGACGCCTCATCTCACTCTCTCCGGCCCCATTCTTCGCCACAAACTCTTCCTCTTCCAATCGCTCTACTTTGGTTACGACCTCACCCGTGTCCCCTCCCTTCCTAATCCCGACAACGTCCGCGTCGACAAGCGTGCGAACACCCACACACAGGTGGATTGGGACATCACCGCCAATCATCACCTCACCAGCATGCTCACCCTCGATCCGCAGAACACAAAGTACGCCAACATCGACACCTTTAATTCTCAGCCGGTCACTGCCAGTTATCGCCAGCGCGGCTTCTTCACTTCGATCACGGAGCGGTGGATTCTCCCTAGCGGCGGCTATCTTGCGTCGCTCTTCTCCGTAAAACGCTTCAACACTCAGATTTTTCCTGCGGATTCTGCCCCCGGCGAAATGACTCTTTTCCCTGAAAAGAACTCCGGCTCCTACTTCAATATCCAGGGCCGCCACACCTGGCTCTATCAGTGGTCGCAGAATCTCCACCTCCGCCCGCACGCATTTCACGGGCGTCATCTCCTCACGTTCGGATATTCCTTCGCACGTTCCACCTACCAGGGCTTCTTTGCTGACCTCCCCATCAATGTTCTTCGAGAAGACTCCACCGCCAGCAGCAGGATCATCTATAACGAAGGCCTCCTTTCCTCCGCTGCCAGCCACAATAATCTGGCCCTCTTTATCCAGGATAGTTGGCAAATCCACCCACGCTTCGTCCTCGATTTCGGTGTCCGCTTCGATCGGGACAGCATCTCCTCCGAATCGGCCAACGTCGCTCCCCGCCTGGGCTTTGTCTACGCTCCTTCAACCGACAATCGCACCGCGATTCGCGGCGGCGTCGGCCTCTTCTATGACAAAATTCCCATCAACGTCGCCATCTTTCCGAATCTCCCAGCGCAGACCATAGCTCAGTTCGCGTCCGACGGCACCACCCTCATCAGCGGCCCCACCACCTTCACCCACGTCATTGCCAGCAACAGCGCCGGCCTCTTCGTCCCCTACAACCTCGGTGTCACTTTTCAGTTCGACCGGGAATTACGCAAAAACCTGCTCTTCCGGTTAGGCACGGAGTTCCGTAACGGATTCCGGGAATTTTTCGTCAACCCGTCGCAATCCACGAGCGGATCTGCTCAGCTCGGTCTCTACAATTCCGGGCGTCAGAACTACCGTGAGTTCCTTTGTATGCTCCGCTGGCAGCCCCTCGAAAACACCACCATGATTGCCAGCTACGTCCGCTCACGAGCCTGGGGCGAACTCAACGACTACAACCAGTTCTTCGGCAACTTCTCGGGTCCACTCATTCGCGCCAATCAGTACGGCCCCCTCTCTCACGACGCTCCTAACCGGGTCCTTTTCTGGGGCATCATCCAACTCCCGAAGCGCCTGCAGTTCGTGCCCATCGCCGATGTTCACTCCGGCTTCCCCTACTCCAACGTTGGCATCAATTGGGACTACGTCGGCAAGCGGAACCAGGCAGGGCGATTCCCTACATTCATCGGTCTCGACGCCAAGATCCAATATCCCTTCGACTTCAAATTCCGCGGACACCACATTCAGTTTCTGGGCGGCCTCAAAGTCTCCAACGTCCTTAACCACTTTCAGCCACGCGACGTCCAGCAATACGTTGGCGCCACGTCCTACGGCACCTTTTACAATTCCGTAGGACGCCTCTGGCGCATCGACGGCGATTTTGACTTCTAGCCGCAGAGTGCCGATTCTAGAGATGAAAAAATTGCCCCGCGGACCGAATCTTACTGACGGTCGCGGAAATCGGAAAGGTTGAATCGGTCAAAGGAACTTTTTCGGTAATCCGACTAAAACCAGGCAAGTGGAATTAGTTCCGGTTTGCTGATTTATCCGCTCGAAACCGGCGGGGACTGCTCGGATTGGTAATTACATTGTGAGGACGGCACGGAAGCGGGTTCTGCCCTCCGCAACGCGCTCGTAAGCCGTCGTAGCTCCGGCCCATGGGTAGATTTCAATTATCGATTTGACTTTTCCTTGCGCCACATAATCCAGGGCTTCGTAGAGGTACTCAGGACCGTTTTACTGGCCGCCGATAACTCGAATGCGCTTCACGATAAGATCGATCAGAGAAATCGAAAGAGGCTCCGGATCGGCGCCCATGGTGACGAGAGGCCCGGACAAACTTTAGGTTTTCACACTCCTGCGAGTAAGCTTTAGGAAGGTGTTGCGTCGACCCATTGAGACTACCCGACTCCCTCTCCAGGAACTTGGCTCATAACCCCTGTCGAATCAACAAAGCTGTCTTCGCCAAGTTTCTGGCACTTAGCGACGCGTCGAAGACGCAGTTAGGGCTTGTCAGGGACAATGCGAGGAGGAGACTTACATGACGATCGCCTCCGATCTCTTGCAGCAACATATCCAGACACTTGTTGATGACAACGCGCAATGGCAGACGCTGATCGCCGATGATCTTCTGTGGGAACTTGCTTACGCGCCTGCCATCGGCCATCCGGCGCGGCTTATCGGGCGGGAGGAGGTCATGCGTCATGTGAATTGGTTCCGGGGAGCGGTGGAGAATTTTCGTTTCTTCGACATCAGGGTGTACGCCTTCGCCGATCCTGAAGCGGCAGTCGCCGAATTCAAGGCGGAGGGGCTCATCAAGCCTACGAGACGAATCTATCGTCAGGATTATGTACTGTTCCTGCGTGCGGTAGCCGGGAAGATTGCATTTCTACGCGAATATTTCGACCCCGTGCGTGCGGCCAAGGCGTTGGACGCACGCATTCTTGGTCTCGAGTCCTGAGGACAACGGCGACTGACAAAGGCTCTCAATGTCCGGTTACTCGGCTCCAGGAACTTGCCCATTACCCCAGAGAATCCTGTTTAGTTTGGTTCGGTTGAAGCATTGTTGCGTGTCCGTTATGCGGTCAACGATAAAATTCGTCTGGATCCTTCAAAAGTCTCGCGCCAGCGCTGTCGACCGCTGCCGTTAACTCCGCATTGGACCCAGCTTGGTCCAGCAGCTCTAATAATTCTTGCCGGCGCCGACTAACTAGCCCAGGGACAAGAGTTTTTCTAGCACTGCGCGCCCCTTTTCGCTGAATAGCTTCTTCGCGCGAAACTGAGTGCGTGTCGAAACTGCCTCGAATGAAACGCGCGAGTATCTGGCAGTGCACTCTACTTCCCCGCCTTGCACGAAAATGCGCGGGCCAACGCCAGTGAGGCGATGAAACGAGTTGCGCGATGCGCTTTGTCAGGATTATCAGCGACGTATTTCTTCATCACGCGAACGATTTGAATGGTCGTTACCTTGTGAGGCATGCAGATCATCCTGTCCTTTTCAGGGACACCCAACAGCTCGTCATGCACGGTGAACCCATTTCTGAAACCTTCAACCCAACCCAGACAGGCGGCATCGTCGTGGATGCGTACAGGGTCTGCCTTCCATTCGCCATCAATACTTGAACAGACTTGCAAGAAGTCGCTTCCCGACCTGCTGATATCCGGTCGCTCACGGGCGATCTTTGAGCCGACGTCACCCGGCGAACACACAAAGCTGACAGCAATTAGGGTAAAAACGGAAAGCAAACGCATGGAACCCCCATCAGTTAAGCGGGAACTCTATTCCGACGATTTTCTGTTCCTTTTCCCAATGTCATTCACCACTTACTTGCCTTTTCTTATTGTTCGCCACTCGAGGCTTGCCCACCGCAACGACAATCCGTGAAGCACGTTTTGTCCGCGGCTTCATCGGCCGCAGATCCGTTTTGCAAGGGCGGACAAAGAGCGGCAGGCTCCGTGCTTCCAGCCCGGCCTGCAGTGCCCATCGCGCCCAGACCCCGCAAGAGTTCACGTCGAGTAAGCGGCTGCGGCACGGCATTACTCCTTTCCCGGCCTTGTCTCAGCCGCAGGGTGGAAGGCAGGGCGCCCACGCTGGACGTGACACGGTTCCGAAAATTGCCGGAGGACCGTACAGCTCGGGGTGACGGTGCTGCGGCTCGCCGCTACTCGGGCAGTCCGAGCAGCTTGGCGAGCGTTCCGCCCATAATCATCTTCCGCGTGCGCTCGGGAACATCACATGCATCAAAAAGGGCCCGGTATTGATTGGCCACGGACTCCACTCCGGACAAGTCCGAATCTGAGCCGAAAACGAGCTTCACAAATGCGCTGGGATCGTTGTCCGGCGTCTTTACGCTCCAGTCGAGTGCCGACCACCAGAAGATCCGCTGGAACTCCGCCAGTCGGCCGTGCATTTTCGTCAAAGTCGAGCCGCTGAGGTCGAAGAAGACGTTAGGGTTCCAGCGCGCGATTTCTGCCGCCCATTCGTACTCGGGATTGCCGCAATGCGCGCCGACCACGGTGATTTTCGGGAAGCGCCTTGCAACCTCCTCCAGGTGGATCGGTCGCATCCGACCCGACGCGACATCCTCGGGCTCGTCGAAGTTCTTTCGCAGCACGATGCCGGTGTGAAAGAGGACAAGCCAGCCGTACCGGTTCGCCAGCTCGTATGCCGGAAAGTAGGACGGGTCGTTGTACGGTTTTTTCACGAATTCCAGCTCACCCAGGCCCCGGAATCCGAGCGAGTGCAGCTCTTCCACCTGCCGTACGACGTCTGGAGCGTCCAAATCGACGAACCCGAAGGGGACGATTTGCCGGGGATGCTGCTTGGCCGCGTCCGCGACAACCCGACGGTGGGCGAAAGGAGTCAGAAGACATGCCGTCAGATTCATCCGGTCGGCCAGTCTCAACAGATCGTCGAGAAACCCCGGCTTCTTCTCGTCGAAGTGCACATGCATGTCGACAATACGGCCGGCTGACTGGTCTGCGGCGGTCTCACCGGGAAAGAGGTCTCGGAACGGAGACAGTTCCGCCAAGCTCCGCACGCTCGACGTGACGGCCGCGGACAAGCCAGCCGGCCGCATGATCGACATGCATGTGCACTTCGAT
>DATMZI010000176.1:0-15017 GCA_035607085.1 Candidatus Eiseniibacteriota bacterium
CGCACTATTTGGCGGGTCGCTGACTTTTGTCGGCGCCCGCGCGCAGCAGAAGGCTACCGAGAAAGCGACCTTCCGCAAGTTGATTGACGAATACTGCGCGGCTTGGAGCTCCGGCAATCCGGACAACGCGGCAAAATTCTACGCCCAGGAGGAGGGCGTCGTCTTTTACGATATCGCCCCGTTTTCGTATCACAACTGGAAAGAGTATCGCGCAGGCGTACAGAAGCAATTTTTTGACAACCTCGCCGCAGCGAAGCTGACCGCGGGCAAAGACCTGAGAGTCACCAAGCGCGGCATGATCGCCTGGATGACCGTGCCGATGCACCTCAATACTACGGGCAAGGATGGGAAGACTGCGGATTACGAAATTCGTTATACCGGCATTTGGGAAAAGCGCGGTGCGCACTGGATTCTGGTGCACGAGCATCTTTCGGCGCCGTTGGGCTAAACTGAGGGGTGCGCCGTCGCGATGTGCAAACGGTTACCGTTTTGACTTCTTGATCTTTCATGTGGAATGCTCTGAGTTATTACTGGATCGCCGCGCGCGGCTTCCGGCTTCATCCCTGGGACAGTCCTTACCTTCGCTGGCGGCTCGAAACGTTCCTGGGTGCCGAAGCGGAAAATGCCAGCCTTTCGCAATTCCTGAAAATCCTTTGGAAGTATCGCCACCAGATGCAAAACTTCGTGGATTGGGCTGCGCAACGCCGGCGCATTCAAGCGCGTTCGGATACGCACACAACCTAGCTCAGCGTCAGGCTGCTCTAGCGTTCATCCGCGGATGGCCCGTAGACCGACGGAACCTTCGCTTCATTCAGGCGCAAATAGACGGTCAGTTGACCTCGGTGGTGCGCCATGTGACTGAAGACCGCGTCGCGAATCATCATGTAACGCGGGCGTTGGTCCGCGACGTGGCCGGCTACGACGAATTTCCAGGGCGTCAGCAGATGTTCGTCGGTCGTCGCCTGCAATGCCGCGCGTGCCTTGCTCAAGCTCTGCTCGAAGGCGGCGAGTAACTCCCGGTTGGTAGCCGCGACTTGAGGTTTAAACTCGGCTCCTCCTGGCGACGCGATGTCCAACTCGTCGCGATTCACCATGAACTCGATCCATCTGGGCATCCCGGCCACGAGCGCCGCCAGGTAGCCCAATGGCATGGATTTTTCGTGAGGTTTCCAGTCGTTGCGCCCTTCGGGAACCCGCTGCAAAACTTTCCGTGTGCTGCCTTCTTCCGATTCCAGCTGGTTCAAAAACAATTCCGTGAGGTTCATACGGCTCTCCTGTGGTCCGAGACAGCCTAGCATCCCTGCGCTTTGCGTGTCTCCGCGCTTTGACGGTCCACGTTTAAGCGGCCCATCTCCGCGCTATACTTGTTGCTGGGAGGATGGGCATGACGGAATTAAATGTCCTCCAGGTTTCGCCCGAACTGCACGAAGCGCTATGGTGGGAGCCGGAGCCGAACGGAAAGGTCCACTGCTACCTTTGCGCTCGGCACTGCCATATCGGCCGCGGCCAGTCGGGGTTCTGCTTTATCCGCACGAATCATGAAGGAAAGCTCTATAGCCTAGGATACGGCGCACCCGCTGCCTTACAAATTGATCCCATTGAGAAAAAGCCTTTGCATCACTTTCTGCCGGGCACAACCGTTTTCAGTATGGGAACGGCCGGCTGCAACATGGGCTGCTTTTTTTGCCAGAACTGGGACATCTCCAAATCCAAGCAGGATCAGGTGAACGCGCACGATGTTCCGCCGGAGGAAGTCCCGCTGCTGGCGCTTCGTCACGGCTGCGATTCGATTGCCTTCACCTATAACGAGCCGACGATTTGGGGCGAGTACATCATTGATATCTGCAAGGCCGCAAAACCCTACGGGTTGAAAACCGTGATGGTGACCAACGGCTACATCACGCGCGAGGCGTTTCACGATATTTACGATCACATCGATGCCGCGAACGTGGATTTAAAGGCTTTCACGGAAAACTTCTACGGAAAAATCACGCTGACGCACTTGCAGCCGGTACTAGACACGCTACTGCTCCTGAAAAGCGAAACGCCAGTATGGTTTGAGCTGACCAATCTGATGATCCCCAGCCTGAATGACGATCCGCAAGAGACCAGGAAACTGGCGGATTGGATCTTGCAAAACCTTGGGCCGGATGTTCCGTTGCATTTCACAGCCTTTCATCCGGATTTCAAGTTGCGCGACAAGCCGAAGACTCCGCCCGAGACGCTGCATCGGGCGCGGCAAATCGCGCTGGATGCTGGCCTGCATTTTGTTTATGAAGGCAATATTTTCAGCGATGCGGGAAATACCTATTGCCCGGCATGCGGCATCCTTTTAATCGAGCGGTCGTGGCACAGTGTGGAAGCGTATCGCTTGCAAAAAGGGAAGTGTCCGCGCTGCGCAAATTCCATACCGGGAGTATGGAAAGCGGCTTAGCGTTGTGCGGGATGCCTTTGGGAGAGTGCATGCCGGGTCAGCATCGCGTCATTATTCTGGGCGGAGGTTTCGGAGGACTGCTTGCCGCCCAGAAGCTCAAGCGCGTACCAGTGCAAGTAAAGCTTTTTGATCGCCGAAATTTCCACCTGTTTCAGCCGCTGATGTACCAAGTGGCTACGGGATCGCTCTCGCCCGGTGAGATTGCAGCGCCCCTGCGCAGCGTGTTGCGCAAGCAGAAGAACACAGAAGTGCTGCTCGGCGAGGCAGCCGACATTGACCCGACCCGCAATCGCATCAAGCTGAGGGACGGGGCGGAGTTTGAGTATGACTCGCTGATTGTGGCGACCGGTTCGCAAACTTCCTATTACGGGAACGATTCCTGGCGCCATGCGGCGCCCAGCCTCAAATCGGTGGAAGAGGCGACTGCGATTCGCCACAAGATTCTGTTGGCGTTTGAGTGCGCCGAGCGGGCGACGAATCCAGAAGATGTACGTGCATGGCTGACGTTTGTGATTGTGGGCGCGGGTGCTACGGGACTGGAACTCGCCGGTGCTTTGGCAGAAATCGCTAACGAAACGCTGAGGCACGATTTCCGCAACATTAATCCAACCGAAGCGCGCATTCTGCTCGTCGAAGGTGGTCCGAGAATCCTGCCAGCGTTTCCGGAAGACCTCTCCACCAAAGCCGAGAAATTGGTTTCGCGGCTCGGAGTCGAGATCATGAAGGGCGTCAAGGTGACCCGCATCGACGATGATGGCGTGACGCTGGAGCGGCCCACCGGAAGCGAATCCTTGCGCGCGAAGACCGTGCTTTGGGCCGGCGGCGTGACCATCAATGAGTTCGGCAAGAAGCTCGCGCAGCGCGTTCAGGCGCAAACCGACCGCATCGGACGCATTCCTGTAACGTCCCAGCTCACCATTCCAAATTATCCCAGCATATTTGTGGTTGGTGATCTCGCGCTGGCCAAGGGCGAAAATGACAAGCCGTTGCCTGGTGTTGCGCAAGTAGCGATGCAAGGTGGCGCTTATGCAGCCAAGGTGATTCGCGCTCGGGTGGAGAAAAAACGGGAGCCGCCGCCTTTTCGTTACTTCGACAAAGGCGACATAGCGGTAATCGGCCGCGCAGCGGCGGTTGCTAATATTTTTGGCTTCCATCTTTCCGGCTTGCCCGCTTGGCTGGTCTGGCTCTTCATTCACTTGATGTATATCGTGGAGTTCCAAAGCCGCGTGCTGGTCTTCATTCAATGGGGATTTGAGTATCTGACCTTCAGCCGCGGCGCGCGTCTAATCACGGGTGACGACGCGACACCTCCGCGTGTGCCGTAGTACACTCTCTGCGCCTGGAGAAGATACACCGTGACTGTCCGCCGCCCCGCGCTGCTGCTGCGTCCGTATCCCCTTTTCGCTGTAATGATTCTCTTTTCAGCACTGCTCGCCTTCGCGCCGATAACCCGCGCTCAAGAAACCCCGCCAGACGCTTACAACGGGTTGCGCTGGCGCTTTCTCGGTACGCATCGCGGCGGGCGCATCACGTCGGTTGCCGGAGTTGTCGGTCAGCCCAATCTCTACTACGTGGGAACGCCGAACGGTGGCGTTTGGAAGACCGATGACGGCGGCCGCACCTGGAAGCCGATTTTTGATTCCATTCCCGTGCCATCCGTTGGCGCACTCGCGGTCGCCTCATCTAATACCAAGATCATCTATGTCGCGACAGGCGAACAGGGAAAGGGCGGTGGGATTTTTAAGTCCACCGACGCCGGAGAAACCTGGGCCAGCGCTGGCCTTGCCGACAACACTTTATTCGACGGCCTGGTCGTTGACCCGCAAGATCCGGATGTGGTGATCGCGGGAGCATCCGGGCGAGGGCGTGAAGAGCCGCGAGGGCTCTACAAAACCGTGGACGGCGGTAAGACGTGGAAGAAAACTTTCGTGGAAGCCGAGGTCAACGCGGGAGTCGCTGACGTGACCGCGGCCGCGGACAGTCCGAAAATCCTCTACGCCGCGTTGTATCCGGTAGGCGCGCCTCCACAGGGAGAAAGAGGTGTGGCCGCTGAAGCACGCGTGCTGCTTTCGCAAGACGAAGGATCTAGTTGGACGGTGGTTGCGGGAGCTGGTCTGCCGGAAAAGGGTCGCGGACGAATCGGCGTTGCGGTTATTCCGGGCACCTCGGGCAAGAGCGTCCTGGCCATCCTGAATCAAGGACTGTTCCGTTCGGACGATGCCGGTGCGACGTGGCAAAAATCCACGAACGATCCGCGCATTCTAGGCAGTGGTTATTTCAGTAAAGTGTACGTCGATCCGAATCAGCCGAAGGTCGTCTACGTGATGCAAACATGCAGCTATCGCTCCAACGATGGCGGCAAAACCTTTTTTGCGTTTCGCGGCGCGCCCAGCGGCGAGGACCATCACGTCATCTGGATCGCTCCCGACCATTCCCGCCGCATGATTCTCGGCACGGACCAGGGCGCGATCGTCAGCATGAATGAAGGCGCGACTTGGACCGACTGGCTGAATCAGCCCACAGGTCAGCTCTACCATGTCACCACTGACAACCAGTTTCCGTATCACGCCTACGCCGCACAGCAGGATAGCGGCACCATCGTCGTCCCCAATCGCAGCGACTACGGTCAAATTTCGTATCGCGACTGGTTTTCCAGCGGAGGTTTTGAGAGCGGCTACATCGCGCCAGATCCGCTGAACAAGAATCTCGTGTACTCCGTCGGCTGGTTTGGCACGGTACTGCGGCTCGATCGCGTCACCGGCCAAATCGCTACGGTTTATGTCCCGCCGTCGGACTACAAAACGGTTTGGGAAACGCCCCTGGTGTACTCGCCGCGCGATCCGCACACACTTTACTACGGCACGCAATACCTGCTGAAAACTAGCGATGGTGCGATTACCTGGACCCTCGTTAGTCCGGACCTCAGCAACTCGCCGCAACATCCGGCGGAGGTCAAAAAGCCCAGCGGAGGGCACGAGCCCGATCCGGACGGCGAAGCTGCGGCTGGGGAAACCGACAGGGACTCCGCCCAATTCGCGCGTGCCGGCGCCATCCACACGATCGCCCCATCGCCCCGTGAAGACGGCTTGATTTGGGCAGGCACTTCAAACGGTCTGATTCGGTTGTTTCGCGCTGACACTTGGCAGGATGTGACGCCCGACCTGCCGAAGGGCAGCGACGTCGCCGTCGTCGAAGCCTCTGCCCACGATGCCAACACCGCTTTCGCGGTGGTCAAAGTGCGCCGCGATGATCATCCCTACATTTTCCGGACGCATGACGCTGGTAAAACCTGGACGAAAATTGTTGCTGGTCTGCCCGAAGACGTGCCGGCTGAGGCCGTCCGCGAAGACGTCAAACGAAAAGGCCTTCTCTTTTCAGGAACACAAAGATCAGCATACGTCTCTTTTGACGACGGCGATCACTGGCAGACTCTCCAGTTCAATCTGCCACCGAGTCCGGTCACCGACTTTTCGGTGCACGGCGACGATCTTGTCGCCTCCACCTTCGGCCGCGGGCTGTGGATTCTTGACGACATCGCGCCCTTGCGCGAGCTCAGCGGCAAAGTAATCTCGGCGCCGGTTCATTTCTTCAAGCCGCAAACCGCGCTGCGCATCCGCTGGGACAATCATGAAGAAACGCCGCTTTCACCTGAATTTCCGGCTTCTCCCAATCCTCCAGACGGCGCCATACTAGACTATTTCCTGAAGACTGCGGCGCGCGGCGAAGTTACCTTGGACGTGCTCGATACGAGAGGCAACCGCATTCGCCACTACTCCAGTAACCCGCCGGCAGCATCTGTGCTTGTCGGCAACGCTCCGGATATTTGGTTTGCCCCGCCCGCTGTACTGCAAACATCGCCCGGCCTTCACCGCTTCATTTGGGATTTGCGCGCCGAGGATCCGCTGACGCTGACTTACGGCTACTTCGGCGGCAAACTCGAGTACATCGAATACACACTCCCCGACCACTCCGTTCCCGGCCTGACTCCGCGGCAGCAGCCGCCCGGTCCGCTGGTTCCTCCGGGCGTATACACCGCCGTCCTCAAAGTGGACGGCCGGGAATATCGCCAGCTGCTGCAGGTAGACCTTGATCCACGCGTCCCCACCGCGCAGTCCGATTTGCAGGCGCAATGGAATCTTGCCGCCCACATCACCGCTGCGATGTCCGCAAGCTACGCCGCCTATAACGACTATGCCGCACTGCAAGCCGCAATTGATGATCGCCGGGCCGCGTTGGTCGGCAAAGAGCAGTCAAAGGACGTTCTGGAGGCGCTCGAACGCCTTCAAAAATCCGTCTTGGTGCTCGGGGAAGGCTCGGATGAAAAGGGAGGCATCGGCCCTGCGAACCGTGATCTTTCTCGCTTCCTGGTAATGGTCGAAAGTGCGGACATGAAGCCGGCCGCCTCCGCGCGCAAGGCAGCGACGGACTCATGCGCGGCACTACAGAAAAGCCTGCAAGCCTGGCAGAAATTGAATACGGACGAAGTTCCGGGCACGAACAAGCTTTTAGAAAACATTCACCTTGCCGCTCTTCCGATCGCGCCAGCCAGGCCGGAGCTTTTCTGTTCGGACTGAGAGCAGGCCAAGGCGAGTACCGCTCATTACTAGGTCATCGGTACCTGCAGTACTGATTTTTTCGTATCTTCCAACTTTTCGTTGCCCGCACCGCTTTCGTCCACTAGACTTCTATTGCCTCCAGCCCCTCCCCGGGTGCACTTGTGACTACAACTCCGTCTAGAGCCTACGAACAACTCTTTCGGTCCTTCGGCCTGAAGGAAAATCCGTTCCGCGCTTCGCCCGATATGCGTTTCTTCTTCATGGGCAAGGCGTACGAAGCCGTGTTCGCCGAGATGATGTTCGGCATCGAGTCTCACGGTGGGCTGTTGGTGTTGACCGGGGAGCCCGGTACCGGCAAGACCATGCTGCTGCGTCGGTTTCTTCAATGGATCGTCCAGCGCAAATCATCCAGCGCCTATATTTTTCACTCGCATCTGAACACTGCCGGTCTGTTTGGGTTGATCGCTCAGGATTTCGGCATTCCAGTCGAATCCGCCAGAAAGAGCGATCTTCTTGCCGCTATCCAGAGATGGCTGCAATCTCGCCAGGTTGAAGGCGATTCGCCGGTGATTGTGATTGACGAAGCGCAAGCTCTTTCCGATCGTGCCCTTAGCGAATTGTGCCTGCTGCTGAACCTGGAGAATTCCGGCGGCAAACTCGTCCAGATTGTTCTAGCCGGCCAACCGGAACTAGACGGAAAATTGCGTCAGCCCGAACTCCGCCAATTGCGCCAGCGAATTGCAGTGCGCTGCAGGCTGCCGCTCCTCACGCTCGAAGAAACCGGAGAATATCTGGCGGCGCGTTTGCAGACCGCCGGGAGCGCGACTCAGGTAATTTTCCCCGTGGAGACGGTTCAGGCGCTTTATTCCTACGCGCAGGGCACCCCCCGCGTCACGAATTTGCTTTGTGAAAAGTCTCTTCTGGCGGCTTACGCGGAGCGCCAAACCAGGGTCTCGCCGGCCCATATTCTGCGGGCGGCCTCTGAGCTGGATTACGCATTTCAGCCGAGCGTTAGCCCAATTTCGGAAATTCCCCCGGAACCGAGCATCGCAATTCCACTGGAGTCGCAAATCCTGCAGCCGGAGCAGCGACCCGATACATTTAAGGCTGCTGCTCCAATGCCTCCGCAGCCTGTGCCGGAGCCCGTCCCGCTGCCTGCGGTTCGATTGCCTGTCGCTACGGCCGAATCACGCGTCAAGCCGAACGTCAGAGTATTTGCGCCCAAATCCACCATTCATGAACCGTCGCAGTCACAGCCGATCTCCGCTCCGCCGATCTCCGCTCCGGCCACCGCCTCGGACTCTGCGTCGAAGCCGCGGCCGCGTCGGCCGCAGAGCTCCTTCCATCGTTATTGGAGTGACGTGGCGCAATCCTTTGTACGCGATTGCCGATACTTCTTTTCCGCGTTCCGTACGCAATCCGCGCCGGACGGCAAAGTCTTGTTCATGAAAAAATACGATTTACGCAGGGACCTGGTTGCTCCCGTATCGCGCTGGCTCAGCAAGCCCGTGGGCCTCAAAGGTTCAAGTTCACGCTCTGCCGAGTCCGACCGCCGCGCCGGCGGCCACTCCTAGATGCCAGGGTTTGGTTTGATCGCTGAGCTTCGCCGGGCGATTGAACAATTCGATACAACCTTGAACAGCGGCGTGCTGGAAAATGCCAACCTCTTCGTTTTGAACAGCCTACGGCTCGGTTAGATCGTCGAGCGGGTCTCAGGTCAGCCTGCGCGAGGATACTCGGAACTCGAAGACGGGATGCACATCCCAAGTGGTGGCTCGCATTGTATCGCCATGAACTGGCCGCCAGAACTCGCAAAGTCGAGGAACTGGGCATATCGCGGGCTTTGCTGTAGCTTGGCACTATGCCAAAGCGGAATCCCAGGCACACGCCACAGCAGCGCGTTGGCGATCGCGAAGAACCGCGCCGGCAACTGCCCTCAGTCTCCACCTCAGCCGTCTTCAGCTTTCTAAAAGATACTCGTGGCGCCTTGACCTGGAAAATGCACGACTTTCAGGACTGCCTCAACATCGGAGCGAAGGATGCCAAGCAGATTTTGGCCATTCTTCAAATGCAGGGATACATCCAGCAAAAAGACGATACGGATGAATACTCGACGACAGCGTCGGGCGAAGCGGTCTCCGGATCGAAACTCCCTCGCATGAAGCGAAAAAGTGTTGAGGAGGCCCTCTGCACAATCACTGAGCGGATTGCCGCGTTAGATCGCGACCCCGGGGCAAAGTTCAGCACCCGGAAAGCTGTCGCGTTCGGCGACTTTTTGAGTAAGCGGCCGCAGGTCCAAGCCGCTGATGTCGGCGTGATGCTGAGTCGTCGTACGCCGGTCTCAGGCAACGAACCTAACGACGAAGAGGAATGCGCTTTTCTAAAACAGCTACAAGCGAAGAATCGGTTCGTCCACGTCCAGCGATATCAGCCGTGGATGGGCGCCCGGTCTCATCGCAATTTGGTCTAAGCCCGTCCGCGACTATATTCGGCTTCAAACGGTTTGAAAGTCCTTTGCGAAGAAGGGTGGGTACTCGACGGACCGTATTTCCTCTGGATAGAACGCCCCCCAGCCTGCGGCCGTGAAAGAGATGTCCCAGCCCATGGTGGCTCTGCGACGGAGTGTAAACCAGCGCGTTGTTTTGACGATAAAAGCTGGGGGCTCTAACTCGCCGATCTTTTGGCTTGCGCCCGAATCTTCGCCCACCGTGCTTTTGCCGCCTTTGAAATCTTCGCCCTCCCGGCCGCAGACAGTACGCGCTGCTTAACTTGCTTGGTTTCCCGGACCGCTGAAGTTCCAAGTGCCTTGGCTGCTGCACGGATGCCGCTTAGTTTGCCGTGCAATTTGGCCAACTCTTTTTCGAGCTTCCGCTCTTCACGCTTGATTGCCGCTAGTAAGTCCATAAATCCTCCGGTACGAACCTATCCTAGTACGCACATGACGCGCCAGATGTACTCCCGAAGGGAAGTGACTTAGCGTAAATCGCCCGACAGCTTTAGGTGGCCGAGGGCGCGATGGAAAAGGAGCGAATCGCCTTGAGCCAACGAGAACGGGATCGTCTAAGTGTGCTACACGATGACGCTACCAGCCGTTTCTACGCCCATCGTACAGAACACGACATCACGGATGAGCCAAAAGTGGTCATTTTTACTTTGCACCATCCCGACACTCTCATTTTGCGCCGACAGTGCGTGGCGGTGCGCGGCGAGTGCGTGGCGGAAGTGCGTGGCGAAAGGTGTCGAACGGTGTCGAAAGGTGTTGAAAGGTTGACTCGGCTTGTAGCGGCACATAAGATGGCGCCGCGATGCCCGAGCCCAAGTCCCTCATCGGACAAACGATTTCGCATTACCAGATCGTCGAGAAACTGGGTGGCGGTGGTATGGGCGTGGTGTACAAGGCCCAGGACATCGAGCTGGGTCGATTCGTGGCCCTGAAGTTCCTGCCCGATGAGTTGTCAGCGGATTCCAATGCGCTGGAGCGTTTTCGCAGAGAGGCGCGGGCAGCCTCGGCCCTGAATCATCCCAACATCAGCACTATCCACGAAATTGGAAAACACGAAGATCGCACGTTTATTGCCATGGAGTTTTTGGACGGCGCCACGCTCAAACCCGCGATTGCCGGCCAGTCCATGGAAATGGAGACGCTACTAACGGTGGCAATTGAGATCGCCGACGCTTTGGATGCGGCGCATTCGCAAGGAATCGTGCACCGCGACGTCAAGCCGGCAAATATCTTTATTACTAAGCGAGGGCACGCGAAGATTCTGGATTTCGGCCTTGCGAAGTCGCTGTTTCGCGGAGTGTCGGCAAGCGGAGCGGTATCAGGGGACTCCGTAACGATTGCGATGGACGAGGCGCATCTGACCAGCCCGGGCTCCACGCTAGGCACGGTTGCCTATATGTCGCCCGAGCAAGCCAAAGCCAAAGAGGTGGATGCAAGGAGCGACCTGTTTTCGTTCGGCGTCGTGTTGTACGAGATGGCTACGGGTACGCTGCCGTTCCGAGGCGGAAGCACAGCGGAGATCTTCAAATCGATTCTGGATGCAACACCTCTGCCGGCTCAGCGAGTCAATCCGGAGATTCCCGACGAATTGCAACGCATCATCAGCAAGGCGTTGGAAAAGGACCGTGAGCTGCGCTATCAGGGTGCAGCGGAGTTGCGCGCGGATCTGAAGCGGCTCAAGCGGGAGATGGATTCGGGAAGAGGATCGGCAGCAGGCACCGGCCGCATGGCAGCCGCTTCAGCGGGCGTTGTGCCCGTGGCTTCTGGATCAGGAAGCGCCACGGCGGTGCAAGCGGCGGCTTCTACAGCAACGGTGGCTAAGAGCCCGGCAGAAACGAGCGCGCAAACCGGAGCCCGTTTCGGAAAGTGGGCCGCAATACTCGGGGCAGGAGTAGTGGGCGCGGCGCTTTTGGGATTTTTGTTCCGCTCGCCCGCCGCTCCGCCGCGCTTAGGAGCGGCCAAACCGATCACCAACGATGGTTATCCAAAGGGCGGGATGGTGACGGATGGAAGTCGGCTCTACTTTAATGAACAAACGCCCACGGGCTTTGTGGTTGCGCAGGCTTCGAGTGCGGGAGGCGACACAGCGAAAATTGAAGTTCCTCCTGGCGCTGGAGTGGTAGATGTTGTTCCGGAACAATCGGAACTCTTGCTCAGCGATGCCGGTCAATTTGACGGCTCCTTCTGGCGGATGCCTGTTCCGGCGGGATCGCCGCGCAAAATTGGCGAGCTAATCGGGCGCGGAGCTGTGTGGACTTCAGACGGTAGGCTGGTGTTTACGAGAGGAAGCGACCTCTACGCTGCTGAGCCGGATGGCAGCAATCCCCACAAGCTACTGACCGTACCGGGCAAGTTGCAAGGTGACCTTAGCGCCGCACCCGATGGAAGGCGTGTCAGGTTCTCGGTGCAAAATCCGGTGAACCTTACTTACGAGCTCTGGGAGGCAGGAAGCGACGGGAGCGGAATGCATCGCGTGTTGCCCGGATGGAACAATCCCCCTGCGGAATGTTGCGGGCAATGGTCCGCGAACGGGGAATATTACTACTTCGAAAGCACGCGAGATGGAATCAGGAACATCTGGGCCGTATCCGATACAAGCCATTGGTGGCAGAAGACCCCACGAGAGCCGATTCAGCTTACAAATGGGCCATTAGAGTTCTTCGGGCCGCTCCCCACCAAGGACGGAAAGAGGCTTCTTGTTGTGGGGGAACAGCGGCGCGCGGAACTCGTGCGCTATGATGCGACGTCGCGAGCGTTCGTGCCCTTCCTCGGAGGAATATCGGCAGGCGAGACGGATTTTTCGCGGGACGGACAGTGGGTGACGTATGTCAGCTATCCGGATGATACGTTGTGGCGCAGCAAGCTGGACGGAAGCTCGCGAATTCAGATCACCTATCCTCCCATGCGGGCGGCGCTGCCACACTGGTCTCCAGACGGAAAGCAGATTGCGTTTGTCGCAACCGTACCCGGGAAGTCCTGGAAAATGTTTGTGGTGTCCGGCGATGGAGGCAATGCACAGCAGCTCTTCCGGGACGAACTTCAGGAGGTGGACCCAACCTGGTCCGCTGATGGAAAAACCCTCGCCTCCGGGAGACTCGAACCGACCAAGAATGAATGGACGATTACCATGATTGACATGCCGACTCGTGCAGTGCGGACATTGAACGGATCGCAGGGCATGTTTGCTCCGCGCTGGTCGCCCGATGGCCGGTACATCGTTGCGATCTCCTACGGGAACGGCAAACTGCGGCTCTACGACGTCCGAAGCGATAAATGGACGACGCCGGACTTGCCTATCACCACTTTCGGTTATCTGGCCTGGTCAAAGGACAGCACATACGTCTATTTCGACACCGTTCTGTCGAACGATCCCGGCTTCTTCAGGCTGCGAGCGAAAGACCTGAAGTTGGAGAAGGTGATTGACCTAACGAAGACCAAACTTTTCATCGGCCAGTTTGGGCCTGCTCCCTGGACAGGGATTGGACCGGGCGACATACCACTATTCCCGCGGGACATCAGCACGCAAGAGATTTACTCCTTCGAGCTGCAGAAACGGTGACACTTTACATGAAGCTTGTCGGGAAAAGAAAGTGCGATGGCTCGCAATTCGCGTCGGTAAATGCGATAGGGGAGCCGTAGTTACGTAGGAGACCTACGACGCCCCAATTTCAGAAGCGGTGCCACGATGGCAATCCCTCTCCAGAATTTGATGCTCTACCTGCTGTGCGAAGAATGCAGCTTGCGATCGAATCTACACTTTCAACGTTCGCCATTTCCAACAGCTGGCACCAGATTGGGCCGATCGCATCGGTGCGCCCTAGCATTTTTTGATTGCGGATAGATTCCGTGGTTGTGGCGGCGCCTACGCTGTTACTTGTCACGAAGGAGAGCTTGACGGGTATTTGGCGGACTCTCGGATGGGGCCGGGGGCCCAGCATGCACGGTTCTGCCACAAGCTAACTTCTTTGTCGACTCGGCCTCTCCCCAAAGCCCTGAAGTTCCGCACTCCAAGCTTCCTCCATAAGACCTACGCATCGTCTGCGGGCTGGCTCTCAGTTTGGCTATGATCTAAGATCTACTGTTGTCCTCAAGACTTGCCCAAAGAACGACCACGGAGCGGGGCCCCGCTCGATACGTGTGGTCAGGAACAAAGGGTGCTTCTTGCCATCCCACGATGTCATGGGGCGTCTCTAGAAAAGTGTCAATCCAGCGTCTCCAAGAACCTCGCTCGCTCTTCTCTGGCCGCGGCAGCTCAAACTCGAGAGGCTCCCAAAAGGCGTTGAAGATGAAGTAGACGACCAGACCTTCCTCTTTTAGCTCGGCACTGAATGCAATACTGTGCGATTGATCACTCCAGTCAGGTTGATGGAGTTTCGTTCCATGCCAGCTCTTAGTCGCCCCACTGATCAACTGAGTCAAAGTCATCCGCCGGCGCTCGGGGCCAGTATCTCGCAACAGGCGTCTCTCGATCAGTAATTTCACAAACCGACGCACATCCGCGTGTTTCGTTACCAGCGACCAATCGAGCCAACTGGTTTCGTCGTCCAGGCAGTAGGCATTGTTATTGCCAAGTTGGGTTCGTCGAACTTCATCGCCCATCACAAACATCGGCAGACCAAGAGCGAGAATTGTGACAGTGAAGAAATTCTCCACCTGGCGGTTTCGCAGTCTCTCAATTGCCGGATCATTGGTAGGACCCTCGATACCGCAGTTCCAGCTTCGATTGTCGTTAGTTCCGTCACGGTTGTTTTCACCGTTGGCCTCGTTATGTTTCTCGTTGTAAGAAACTAAATCGTTGAGTGTGAATCCGTCGTGACAAGTTACAAAGTTTACGCTCTGTTCTGCTTCGCGTTGTTCATGGCGATAGATCTCGTGGCTGCCGAGCAATCGGTCCGTGAAACGCTGTAACGAGCCATGGTCACCGCGGAAGAAGCTCCTTACGTCATCACGAAAGTGTCCATTCCACTCCTTCCAGCTGTCCCCAACAAAGCTGCCAACTTGATACAGTCCAGCTGCGTCCCATGCTTCGGCAATCATCTTGCTCCCGGCCAGGCCTGGATCCGATTCAATATCTAAGAGGACAGGGGGATTAGGCATCACGTTGCCACTGGAATCGCGCGAGAGAATCGAAGCGAGATCAAAACGGAAACCATCCACATGCATTTCTTCCACCCAATAGCGGATGCTATCCAGGATCATCCGGCGAACGATGGGATGATTGGCATTGAGAGTGTTTCCAGTGCCGCTGTAGTTGGCATAGCGCGACCGGTCTTGTTCCAAGACGTAGTAAGTCTTGTTGTCGAGTCCGCGAAAACTGAGCGTAGGTCCGGAGTGATTTCCTTCCGCTGTATGATTGAAAACGACGTCGAGGATTATCTCGATCCTCGCGCGATGCAGGGCCTTGACCATGTCGCGAAACTCATCCACAGGGCCCAGGGGATCTTGCCGAGAACTGTACGATTGGTGCGGTGCGAAAAAAGAGATCGGTGCGTAACCCCAGTAGTTAACACGCCCTGGCGGGCAA
>DATMZI010000186.1:0-11688 GCA_035607085.1 Candidatus Eiseniibacteriota bacterium
CGAACGCGTCGGGATTTAGAGTCTTGCCGCCAGGCGCTTGTCCATTCGAAATCCAAACGGGCTGCCCGGGCACCAGGTCCGGACGCGTGAACTGATTTGCAAGCTCCGACGCTCCGAGGTACACATGGGCATTCATGGGGAAGCCGGATCGTGCGACGATCATCGTCGCTATCGACCAGTTCTTGGTGATCTGAGTCAGGACGCGAACATGCGCCGGTGATGGCAGTTCCCAGCTGACCGCGCCCGAGAAACTATGCCGCACATCAAAGTCGGACGACGCGTAATCGTTCTCCGCCGAAATCACGGTGTTCGAAAGGCCCGCAAGGAAATCATTCGATGCACTGTCGAGCGAATGCGAAAAGCTGTAATTCAGCAAGGTTTGCACGCTCTTGGAAAGCGGCCTCCGATATTGCACCTGCAGTGCGTGGTAATTCGACAGCGCGTCGTTCCCGGTGAGATAGAACAGGCCGTCGAAATCGGGATTGGGCTGAAACAGAGCCTCCTTGCGCAACAACTCGCGCCCGGCCTGCCCGAGGTAGGTGACGCTCAGTGCCTGTTTTCCCGCGAAAGACTTTTCCAGCGCCAGATTCCATTGGTATGACCGCGGAAGCCTGAGATCCGGCGCAAACGCATACACCTGATCCGAATAGGGCGGCGCCAAGGATATAGTCGGGAGGTAGGAAGAGGCACCGCTCAATGGAACTGGTACTCCCGGATAAAACGTGAAAGCGGAATTCGGCCAATACGAGGGAACGATGGATGCGGCGCCCAAGCCCAAGTCATAGAAGACGCCTGCTCCGGCCCGCAGAACGAAATCACCCTTTGCATCCAGGCGATAGGCGAGCCCCGCGCGTGGGGCGACATTACGGTATTGCGTGTTCCACAGGGGAGTTCCTTGCGGAGCGGGACTGATCGCAGCCGGGTTGTCTAGGTTGCGCCAGGCGGCAAGAACGGTGTTGTCTTGTGCGGAAGGCGCGGGGCTCAAATCCCACCGTAATCCGTAAGACAAGGTCAGGCGCGGACTCAGATTCCACGTGTCCTGCGCATAGAACGAGAATGCCTTTCCGAGAACTTTTCCTGGTAGCGTTGTCGTGGCGTAAAGATCGGCCTGGCCTGTGGCGAGAAAATCCTGCACGCTGTCGACGGAATAGCCGATGACTCCCTTGGCCGGCGCAATGTTGAGATACAAAAGGCGAACGTCGGCTCCGAACTTCAGTTTGTGGCTGACGATTGTCCATGAAAGATCGTCAGTGAAGTTCAATTGCTTCGTTTGGTTGTGCCCAATCGGCCCGGCGGCAAAATAATAGGTGTCGAACGTTTGAAAGCTGAATTCGTTGGACGCTGGCGCCAAATCGCCGAGATAGAGACTCGCGGGCGGAAGAGTCGCTCCACCCGCCGCGTGCACGCCCGACTTCACATCCGAGGTTTGCGTTGAATAGTTGCCCCGAATGGCGTTCGACAGCCTGCCGCCCCAATCCATGTTCACGCCGATCGTCAGTGTCTGTGTGTTGACGGGCAACGAATCGAGTTCCCCAGGACTGCTCAGATTGAGGAGTTCCGATGGCGCGTTGTTGTAGCGCCCGAAAATCGAAAAGTGCGAGCCAAAGAAATGATCGACCCTGATACTGGACGCATCGAGCGTTCCGGAGTTCGAGAAGCCACCTGCGTACTGAGCCGTATAACCATCGGCTGAAATGGGACCGTTCGGAATCGGATAGGCGTTCAAGAACGGCGCCAAGGAAGCAGGCGCACTCTGTCTCGCTGAAACCGAAGGTACTGGGGTAATGAATGTCGTCGGCAGGCGCAGCCGCGCCCCTTCATAAGAAAAGAAGAAGAAGGTTCTCCCCTTCCAGAGCGGGCCGCCCAGGAATCCGCCGAAATCGTTGTGCCGCTCCGCCGCACGGTCCAGACCGGCGCTGTTCGCAAACCAGTCGTTCGCGTCCATCACCGTGTTCCGAAAATAGTCGAATGCTCCGCCATGCCAATCGTTGGTTCCCGAGCGTGTGGTCAGCATCACTTGTCCGCCGGGCTGTCTGCCAAATTCAGGAGCGAACGAAGAAGTCTCGATCCGAAATTCCTGCAGGTCGTCCGCCGAGACCAGACTGCTCGTACCACCCAAGCCGCCGAAGGCTTGCGCCTGACCGAGGCCGGAGGCGCCGCCCGCGGTGATTCCCGGCTGGACACCAAAGTTCGCCGAGACGCCATCAACGGTAAAATTGTTCGCATCCGTTCGTTGCCCCGCAACGCTGTATTGGCCAGGTGCGTTCGAATTAGACGGTGCGATCACAACGCCGGGCGTCAACTGCAAAAGTGTGTTGAAACTCCGTCCGTTCAGAGGCAGGTATTCCACAAATTGCCGATCAATGACCGTGCTGACCGAACCGGATTCCGTATTCACCAGCGGCGCGCCGCCCTGGATTGTGATGGTTTCGGAGATAGCTCCGATCGGCAGCGTGAAATTAATCGCTAGCGCATCCTGAACATGAATGACGATATCCGGTTTGATGATGGTCTTGAAGCCAAGCTTCGAAACCTGAATCAGATAGGGGCCCGGCAGGATGTTCGTTACGACGTAGATTCCTTCGGAGTCCGTCTTCGCCGGATATTGGACGTGTGTAAGGTCATTGACGACGAGTATCTCGGCGCCCGCGATAGTTGCTCCGGTTGGATCGGTGACGATTCCGTTGATCATTCCGACAGGAGACTGTGTGCGGGACGAATGAGCGAACATGAGCGAAATGATGAAAAGCAAACCACAGAAGAAGACACGCAGTCGCAACGGACCCTCCCGAAGTGAGGGAACTTTCCTCACTGGAAAGGTCTATGCGAATGACCCACGGTTTTGTCTCAATCGTCGAGATGTCTCGAACGCAGGACAGGAAGTGCGTTCTGAGCGGCGACCAAGAGGTCCTGCACGCCATATGAGCCAACGCCGCGAAGAGCCATGCAAATTACGGCATCTGGTTTCGCTTGACGAGACCTACAAATGGAAGACGGTTTTGGGTCAGGGCTGCGGTGCGCGGGATTGAACTGGAAGAGGTCGTGATCGGACAGAAAGCGGGTTGTCCAGATGGCGGCGGAATCTGCATTGACGGAGAAATAAGAGCGTGAGGAGAATCCGCGAACACCGCTAGCGCCATCATTCACTGGATACCGAAATGAAAGTCCTATGGATGATTCGGGTTTACACGGAGATAGGCAAACAGCAACGGCTTTCCGCTCGGATGCGGACTTCCCCCGTTTGGTTCGACGGTAACAAAAACAGCATCGATGTCCTGTAACGTTTTGGGATCGTCCGCCTTCAGAACCCATCGTTTCTTACTGAGATTGTCTTCGTAAAAGACCCCGAGATTGCGGGCCTGCTGGTTGTCCGGGCCACGCCGTCCCCATGCTTGAAACGTGCTTGCGTTGCGAATCCCCGGTTGAGCATCCAGATCATAGGCGTAGAAAATTAGTCTCTTCCCCTTTGTATAGAAAACCCGGCCGTAGGTCTTGTTCGTCTCCCCGGTGCCCGAAACGTCGTGGATCTCCGCTATATACAGGTCACGGGCCCCCATGAGCTCCCGAATGTCCCGGTCATGCTCAAGCAACTCTTGGCCCCTCGCGATCTCCTCTTGCTTTTGCTCGAGCTCCCGTTCACGGCTTCGGACCAATTGCGTCAGTTCGTCGCCTTTTGCCTCCAGCATTGCTGCCCGGGAAGTAGCTTCGTCGCGCTGTCGGGTCAGTATGTCCATACTTTTCTGCAATTCGGTCAACTTCGCCTGAGCGGCCACTATTCCTTGCTCATGAGTGACATCGGAATCGCTGGACGCCTGCGCTAATTGCTTGCTATTCGCGGAACGGCTAGGCCCGCTGTTCGTGATCTTCAACGCTTTGATCACGTCCTGTTGTTCCGACAATCGCCGTTTTAGATCCACAATCAGTTTATTTTCCTGGGCGAGTTCCGCCACTAACCCGGCCCGTTCGTGCCCTGTGTCGCTTAGCTGCTCCTCAAGGGAATTGGAATTCCCGGGAACTTCAGTGGTCGTCCGGGCAATGTCCGTCCCCCTTTTCACGCCAGTTCGATACGAAGTAATTGCCAGCACGAGGGCAAGGAACATAACCGCGGCGAGCGATATCCAAACGTCCCGCCACTCTACTTGTGATGGACGGTACGTAAATCGCTGTCCTCCATTCACCGGATCAATTGGACCCTTAGCCGGCTTGGCGGACGGCTCCTCTTCGGTCCGTAAACGTCTAAGGAGTTCCTTCTCGGCTTCGTCGATTGACCAGGATCCGTCCGATTCCGGATCCTTCGGTGTGAGCTCAGAGGCCAGTGCTGCGACCGCGTGCCGGGATGCGGTCTCGTAGTCGTCCATGGCTCTGCGACATTCCGGGCACGAGGCCAGATGAGCATGAAGCTTAGCTTGCTCATCGGCGGTCAGCTCGCCGGCCGTCGCAGCGGCGCACAATTTCCGATATTCCTCATGCGGCGCCATGCAGCAAACGCCTCGACTCCCGTCCGATTTCAACTTGTCGCTCACAGGTTATCGCCTGTTCAGAGCGCCTTCGGACAGATATTTGCGGAACTTTTCGAGACCTCTGTAATGGTGGTTTCTAACGTTGGAATAGGATTGACCGAGCTTTTCAGCAATTTCTTCGAACGTAAACCCTTCAAAAAAATGCAACCTCAGCGTCTCCCGTTGCTCCTCGCTCAGTATTTCCTGAATCCTTCGCCAGCGATTTCTCCCGAAGAGCCCTTCGACGGTCCGGTCGTAGTCTGCACCGGAAGACGTCCTGTTTTCAACTTCTCGCTTGGTGTCCGGAATGCCGGACGCGTAGAACCCGTCGGCCTTTAATCGCCTTCGGCGCAAAAACGCCTGGGTATACGCAACTTGGAAGATCCAAGAGCGGCCACTGCATTTGGAATCGTCAAACAGGTTCGCCTTGCGATGAATATACAGGAACACTTCCTGTACCAGGTCGTCCGCTTCGGCGTCGTCCCGAAGGATGCGCCGTCCGACGCCCCGAATGGGCCGAGCAAATCGTCGAAATAACTGCGAAAGAGCCTCGCGGTCGCCGCGGCCTATCTGAGCGATCAAGCGCTCGTCGTTGTGCGCCTCGTGGGCACACAGCGTTGCTTCAGTTTGAGACGGATTCCGTGTCCGCCGTCCGCTGAGGGGCAGTGTCGCAAGTCGAGCCGCTGCAGTCTCGCTCACTTTGATATTCCAAGCAAATCAGAAACACACAACACTAGATAATAATAACACTAGATAATGCTACCATTATAAGAATACACGTTCAATCGCAATCTTGCGGGCGCTTAGTTCCTGCCGAGAATCCGCCGGGCTCGTTCAATCGCAGCCAGAGCAACAAAGCTGCTCAGACTGCGGGATTCGCGGTCCGCAGCCTGTTCCAGCATTTGACGTTCCCTCTTTGTGTAGTAGGAGAACACTTTCTCTCTGAGCGGCTCTTTGGCAGTGCGCCTAGACGGGACGTTGGAGTCGTCTTTAGGCACCGCAAGATAATGGTAGCACTGAAGAACTGAAGGTTGTGCCATGGCGGCTTGTCTCCAATTACAGACAGCCTACTCCGTCAAGGCGATCGTTCGGCGCGCTACTGACATAATTAGGCCATCGATCGAAGGGCAAGAGTCGCTTCATCATCGAGGCCACCGAATGTCATTCCTCGAAAATACGTTCAGTCCGAATTATCTGACCCCTCGTGTCTATACCTGGCGGCGGGTATCGAACGTAGCCCTCGCTGGTTCGGTTGCTTTCGGGTCACTGGTGTTGGCGATCGAGGGCTCCCGTCCGCAATCAGCTCCCGTGCTCATTCCGGTTCTCGTTTCGGCTCTAATCTTCGCGCTGGCCCTTTTCGTGTTCTCACTTTGGACCGTCCGTAGAGAACAGCGCGGCACCGACCAGGCATTTCGCAATACGGACTGCGAATTCTCATCGATTTTTCAAAACGTCCTCGACGGAATTCTGATTCTGGACAGCGAATCTCGCTGCTTGGATGTCAATCCCGCAGGTGCCTCAATCCTGCGTATTCCTAGGACCGGCCTGATCGGCAAGAACGTGAGCACTTTCTTCACCGACTCTGAAGCCTTTTGTAGAAAATGGCAGGTCTTTCTTCAGAGCAAGAACCAGCGGGGCCGGGCACAACTCATCGCAGGCGATGGTGCCAGTGTGGTTGTAGATTTTTCCGCTGCGGCAGATTATTTACCTGGACGGCACATTTTCATCCTCTGCGACGTTACGGAACGAACCCATGCTGAAAAGGCTTTACAAAAGAGCGAAGAACGTTTCCGTTGTGTAGCCGACACCATTCACGAGATCATTTGGCGGATGAACGCCGCTACGCAGGAAATTACCTACGTCAACCCAGCCTATGCCGCAATTACTGGCCACAGTGTCGAGAGCCTCCGGACGAATCCATCCTCCTACCGTGAACTGATCCACCCGGAGGACAGAATTCGCGTTCTTTCCAGACTTCAAGAGACTGTGAGCTCCGGGACCTTTGATGAAGAGTTTCGTTTTACCCGGGCTGACGGAACGATTCGCTGGATTTGGGCAAAAGGCTTTCCGGTTCCCTCAGATGGCGAGACCCAGTGGCTCGTCGGGACAGCACTGGATATATCTTCTCGCAAGCAGGCTGAAACGAAGATTAGCGAACAGCTCGATGCTGTAGAAGCGGCCCGGGCAGAAGCGGAAGCGCTGCGCAAATCGACGCTGGCGCTCAGCCAAAATCTAGCGATGGATTCTGTGCTCGACACGCTTTTGAACTGTATCTCTGAATTGGTCCCATTCGACAGAGCAACAATTCTATTGGTTGAGAGCGGGCACGAACTCATGGTCGCCCGCGAAGCGCCCCGCAGCGAACCGAAAAGAATTGGTCTGACATTGAGCGCCTCTGAAAATACATTTCTTCAGCGCGTCCTTTTCGAAAAGAAAGCCCTGTTGTTGACAAATGTCACCAAGGAGTCTGAGTGGCTTAGTGTTCCGCCTCTCGATGACGTTCAATCATGGCTTGGGATTCCGTTGCTCGCGGCTGGTCGTGTTCTCGGAATTCTATCGATCGGCTCAAACACGCCCGGTATTTTTACAGCAGAACATCTGCGTCTCGCCAAATCACTTGCTGTGCCAGCCGTGGTTGCGATTCAAAACGCAAGAGTTCATGAACGCGCCGAAATCTACGCCAGCGAACTCGAAGCCCGCCTGCAAGAATTGAGCGAGACAAAAACAGCCTTGGAACACATGCGGAGAATAGGATTTCGACCGCAGGGCAATAATCACGCATTGCGCTAACGTGCTGACCGGTTGCAAGTCACGAGCCGGCTGAAAGCCGTCCCCGCCGGAATACCCTGTGGAAAGAAAGCAGCAAGAGTGAGCGTTGGATAAAGTGAACGGAGACTTTTTCGTTAGCCGCCAATTTTGTCGGCGACTCCGCACTGCGGTCGGGCTTTCTGTAGGTCGGTTCTGATTTTGCATTCGGAGCTGGTTGTCAGGCCCGCCGAAGCGTGTTCATCGTTACCTATAGTGAGCACTTTCTAGATGGCTTGCCGACCATTTATCGCAATATTTGTCTTTCAGAATGAGTCGCATAACCGGGCATCTGCCAGAGCCTTCGACGACTTGCAGTTACCGGTGTGCGGCCCTGTAACTGAACAATTTATGGCATTCTTCTCGGAGAAAACCGCCGGTGACGGGGATGGGGTGATTACCCTTCTCGAAGACGAGCCGACAGGGGATTAGACAAGCCCGCCACTTGTAGTCTTCCGTACCACACTTGCGACCATAGGCGGCAATGTCCTCTTGGGATACGCCGTAGACGACCGCGCCAATTCTAGACCACACGCAAGCACCGGCGCACATGGCACACGGCTCGTGCGTGGAGTAGAGGACGAAGTCGGACAGGTAGCGACCATAGCCGCTTGATACGTATTTGAGGGTTTCCAACTCTACATGTTTGATGCTTGATCCCGAAGTTTTTACCCGGTTACCGGCGCTGGCAATGACCACTTCGCGCCCGCCCGCAAGACGCGTGATGACCGCGCCGATGGGATAGTCGCCTCGGTCGCCGGCGCGTCTGGCCTCCGAGACAGCCAACTCCATGAACCTCTTTCGCGGTTTGTAGGAAGGAGCGATCATGCACATAGATTATATGCGTTTGCTGCGAGTGCTTCCTCGACATAGCCGCACTTCTCCGGTAATCGCGCTTCCCGGGACCAGACGTGGTTATCAGACGTTGTCCAGCAACCACTTGAATTTTCTTCCTAGCCAACCACGACTCCGCTTTGCAGCAACATCGGGTGGCATGGGAGATAGTAAGTTCAGGAGCGATTGTGATGCACCACGGGACACGGCAAGGACCTCATCGAGGCGATCGGACGAATGGGAGTGAGCTGAACGAAGCACGGAATGCGACTCCGGCAAGACGGGAAACCAAACGTGTGGCGCGTGCAAAAGCGGATGGCGACATGAAATGGATGAAGTCGGTCAATGGCGGCAACACCCACTAGAGGTCAAGGGGGAGCGAACCTTTTGTGACCACGGTGCCCGCTGCCGGATTGCCGCACACCACACACAACTCGGGAAGTGAAGCGCCCATTTGATGCACCAAGAACGCACGGTCGCGATATGGGTTTCGCACGGCGGTGGACTTGTTCCCGGAACGGTATTTCCATCATGGAAGTGACTTGAACGCGCAAATCGGTGCGCACATTGTTCTGTCAAATCGGCTAGGTCCTGGTTTGTGGCTCAGCGGACACCTGCCTTTTGGCCGGTTCCCTAATCCAGTAGCGGTGTTTAGTCACGTCCTTACAGGGCTTGGTAACGCGACCGGTATCGGGGCGGAGTTCCGAATAGAACAGGCGAATGCATGCGCACGCGCGTATCATTAGCCAATGAAGCGCGAACTGCCTGTTACGTGCTGTACTGAGTGTGGTGGGGCGGGTTACAACATGAGGGTCGCAAACGGTCGTTGTTGCAAGACCAGCGGCGAACAACGCTGCAATGGCGTTAACGCAATTGCTACAAAAACATTTGATTGGAGCGAATGTACACGCTGCCAAGCAACCGGATATTACCGCAATACGGAATGCTTGAATTGCAGAGGTGTCGGCTATCTCTTCGTGGGCCCGAGCGCTCAAGCAACGGTTTAAACGCCCCCACGTTCATGCGGGTCCGCACAACGGATTGGGCCTAGTCCCTTTCTTGTTTTCACGATGAATGCTTGCATTCCGCGCTAGCACAAGTTAGTCGCCGGCTCGATCCCGGTCACGTCCACCGCTCGTGGCGTCATGTGCGGTATGATGCCAGCTACGCAAAGGGCGGGATGATGACGGCACACGTCAGGAACGGTCCGAGCGCGTTGGAAAGATCTCTTCCCAGCCTTTACTACTCAGCGCCCGAAATCTTTAAGAAAGAGCAAGACCTCATTCTTGCCCAAGATTGGTTTTGCGCGGGTCGCGAAGAAGAACTTCCTTCACCCGGAAACCACATTGTTGTGGAAGTGGCGGGAGAAAGCATTCTAGTGGTGCGAACGATGAAGGGAGAATTGCGAGCCCACTACAACGTCTGCCGCCATCGAGGTGCGCGCCTTTGTCGGCCGCCACAGGATTCTCGATGGAACATAAATCTAGCCGAGGGAGTAACGTCTGCCAATGTGATCCGTTGTTCCTATCACCAATGGACTTACAATCTGGAAGGCGAGCTTCTGGGCGCACCCTTCCTGAACGCCACCGAAGGCTTCTGCAGAGGAGATTTCTCTCTCTATCCCGTGGGAGTAGATACCTGGGGTGGTTTTTTCTTTCTGAATTTGGATCCAAGAGCGGCATCTGACAAGAAACACACGGTAGGCTCACAACTTGGGTCTGCGGTCGAAAGAGTTGCGCGATATCCACTCGCCGAGCTGCAAACCGGCCATCGCATTAGCTACGACGTAGCCGCCAATTGGAAAATCCTGATGGAGAACTACAACGAGTGTTACCACTGCGCCGGGGTTCATCCCGAACTTTGTGAGATCGTTCCAGATTTCAAGCGGACTGGGGGCTCGAACCTGAATTGGGAAAATGGAATCCCCCACCGAGAAGGCGCTTACACCTTTTCGAAGACCGGAATGACCATTCGCGCGCCTTTCCCCGGCCTGAGTGAAGAAGAGAAAGTCCGCCACAAGGGCGAACTTTGCTTTCCGAATCTGATGATCAGTCTGGCTTGTGATCACGTGGCGGCTTTCTTGCTGTGGCCTTTGGCGCCAAATCGCACAAGGGTGGACTGCCGCTTCTTGTTTCATCCGCTGGAAACCGCGAAACCTGCGTTCAATCCGATGGACGCCGTCGAATTTTGGGATCTGGTCAATCGTCAGGATTGGTCCATCTGCGAGCAAGTGCAAGCAGGAGTCAGTTCCCGCGTTCACAAGTTTGGTTATTACGCGCCTATGGAGGATACGAGCCTGGATATTCGCAACTACATCAGGGAACGTCTCGGGCCGCTTCAACCACCGTCAGACCTTTGAAGAAGAAGCCTTACGTTTCCGGTTACCCAGATAATAAATTAGACAACCGGTGCCGATCGTCACGCCCGTGAGCCCCACGATCTTGATGAGAGCAAGAATCTTGTTGGCTTCATCCGGGGAAGGCAGGAGCGAGACTACGATGGTGAGGGCGGTCGTGGTGAAACCCACGCCGGCCACAAAGCGTGCCACGGACCTCCCGCCTGGTACCCGGAAAATTCCTGGTGGCGCAGGCTCCTTCTGGAGCCAGAACATTGCCGCAAAAAGATAGAGATAAGGGACGAAAGCGCCGATGATGCTAATGCTCACCAGCACGTCGTAAGCGCCCTTGATACTGGTGCCGGCTTGGCCAAGGAAGACCAGCAGCGAAGCGACGAGCGTCTGCGCGATAAGGGACACATGCGGCGTTCCCCAGCGCGGATGCAGTTTCCCGAACGAATCTGGCAGAAAACGGTCGATGCCGGCTACGAAAGGAATCCGGCCAACGGCCGCCAGAAATCCGCTGGCTGCACCTACATTGCTCAGAGCTATCAGAGCCGCGGAGATCGGGATCAGGTTGTACCAGCCAAGTCGAGAGGCCGTCTTCGAAATAGCCTGCATGATTCCTTGTAGATCGTTGACCTCACTGCTCGGTAGGGCGAGGAGGATCGCCACGGTTCCCCCGATATAGCAAAGCGTTACGATTACGCCGGCTATGAACAACGCGCGCGGCAGAGTTCGGCGCGGGTCCTTAATTTCGTCGCCCATCATCGACGCGGACTCGCTGCCGCAAAGGGCAAAGGTGATCGCCGCCCAGAAGAGCACACCTTTCAAATTCGTACTGGGAATAAGATGCGACGGGCGGAATGAGCTAGCGGAGCCGAACATTTGCCAGGCGTAAAGGCCCATGACCACAAGAATCGCGACCGGTATCCACATGCCGAAAGACCCAACATTGTGTAACCACTTGCCCTTGTTCAGACCGATTACGTTCATCGCCGTGATGACGACGAGGACGCCAATGGCAAACAACATGTAAAAGAGCTTAGCGCTAGAAAGATGCGCGCCGCGGTTGCCGCCCATGAAGAGAACATTGCTCGCCGCGAAATACAGGACCGAGGGAAAGTAGGAGAGATTGCTCGTCCAGTAGGTCCATCCGGACATAAAACCCGAGAAGTCTCCGAAGGCACGCTTGCTCCAGATATAGAGCCCGCC
>DATMZI010000009.1:0-21548 GCA_035607085.1 Candidatus Eiseniibacteriota bacterium
ACCCCGCTGATTCAGAGACACCAAGGAGGCTCCCCATGGAGACTATGTATTACATCGGACTGGATGTGCACAAGAGGACCGTCAGCTATTGCGTGAAGGACGGCCGTGGCGTGATTCACGGCGAAGGTACGACTCCTGCCACACGCCTCGATCTGGATCGATGGATGAAAACGCTGCCACAGCCGTGGACCGCGGCGATGGAAGCCACGGTTTTTACCGGGTGGATCTACGATCATTTGCAACCACATGCCGCTGCGCTGAAGGTAGCGCACCCGCTGATGCTACGGGCCATTGCGGCGGCGAAAAAGAAGAACGATCGGATCGACGCGAAGAAGATTTGCGACTGCCTACGCTGTGATTTTCTGCCGGAGTGCTACATGGCCTCGACGGCGATTCGCGAACGGCGGCGCACGCTGCGCTACCGCAACCTGTTGGTCCGTCAGATGGTGCAGATGAAGAACAAGATCAGCATGCTGCTGATGGAAGCGGGAGTGAGCTACAACAAGCAGAAGCTGCACAAGGCCGGCTACTTCCGCGAGCTGCTGGTGACCAACCCGGATATCAATGAGGGACTAGGTTCACTGCTGCGAGTATGTCGAGAGACGGTAGTACGCCTGCAGAGAACCGAGAGTGCGCTGGTGCGATCACTGGAGCGTGATTCGTTGCTGGTGGAACGTGTAGAGCGATTGATGACTATTCCCGCCGTGGGGCCGATCACGGCGTTGACCTGGGCGCTGGAAGTTGGGGACGTGCAACGTTTTTCCTCGATCAAGAAAGCTATCAGCTACTGCGGTTTGTGCGGAGCAGAGAAGAGTTCTGGCAGCACGGTACAACGCACGCCGTTGTCAAAACAACGCAACAAACATCTACAGACGACGCTGATCGAAGCGGCAAAGATGGCGCCGCGTAACAGCGCGGAGCTGGCCATGCTCTATGACAAAGAGAAGCAGAAAGGCAACGCCAATCGCGCAACGCTGGCGGTGGCGCGGAAGCTGGTGGCCTACCTCATGGCGGTCGACCGTGGGCAACGGAATTTTCAGGTAGCAGAGACCAGTAACTGCATCGCTGCGTAGCACGTGGCGGTCGAACAAGGAGGATTTCTTCGACGCGTAGCCTGCCAGGTCTTGCCGTTAATGCGACTGGGCGAAGGAGCGCAAGCTCCGGATGCTCCCGTTGGTTAGTTTCGAGACTGGCAGGAAAACACAAACTCAATCTTCTGTGGAAGACCACTCGCTGGTCTGAGACAGCAAATGGAAGTCTGGTTCTATCTGAGATAGGAACCACGGCTGAGAGGCCAACACACGCGGCGAAGAATCTGAAAGAATTTACACCCGCGCTCCTCCGAAGCGCGTTAGGAGAGCTTTTGCCTCTTGACAAAGACCTATCATGGAAGTCACCATTATCGGGGTAACCTGGGTCCCAGTACCGTTGCTGGGCGCAGGATCTGATCCTGTGCGCCTGGAAAAAATAAAAAAAAAGTGGAGAAGGGTCCGCAGGCTCCGAAGGTGTCCCCGTGATCCCTTGCTCTCGGTGCCGGACAACTCAGCTGCCCTGCGACTGTGGCCAGTTTTGATTCGCCCGCGAAGTTACCGGAGCGGCTCCTCACTGGTGAGCTTGGCGACTGTAGAATGAACGGAAAAGACGGCCACCCGCTACAGTTTCCGCTACATGGCCAATTCAATGATGGGGACAATCAGACTTAAGTTATTGAAAAGTTGGCTCCCCGGGCTAGATTCGAACTAGCAACCCTTCGGTTAACAGCCGAATGCTCTACCGTTGAGCTACCGGGGAACGGGCAAGCTAGACATTTATTTTACAACACGATGCACTAGCGTGCCACTCTCCTCTCTACAGTTGGGGTCCAACATCGCCATTTTCCATGAGACTTAGCGAAAAAACTCCATTTGTCCTGACCGATTCTCAAAGACTTAGAACCGTCGACACGTCGCTGCAAACGCTGCGGCATCGGCCATCCAGCACTTCTTGGCGAAATCAACTGCAAGGAACCAACAAGTCTCGTCGGGTAGAAGCGGGTAGATACCGATGGTCTGCTCTCCAGCGAGGTAATTCCGAATGGCGTCATCTGATAACGGCTTTTCCTTCGCTTTTCGGGAGCGTGATGCTGGCGCAACATCTGGAGCAGGAGGTGGCGCGTCTCGGAGGCAGTTACGCTCACGTGCTGAATGAATCCGTGGACAGCAAGCATGACGACAACTCGGGTGAAGCTTGGCTACACGGTCGCTTCACCTACATGCTCTACCGCCAGGCTTCAACTTAAGGAGAGCCGCAGGTCACTCCGTCCGCTAGCCACGCTCTCTTTACAAAGTCAGGGAGTGTTGTCGCGCCTCGACGGCGCCTCTGCCGTGACGGTGTTTCGCGGGTCATCACTAACTAATTGATAGGAATCAAAGTGTTGTTGTCCGCTTTGGCGATCAGAACAAGAACTTGAGCGCAAACTGTACCAACCGTGGCGGTTCAGCCTTCAGAATCTGATTGAACGTCGGTGAACTGATATCGCTGTTGGGAAGATGGAAGTTGGTGTGGTTTAGTATGTTGAAGAGCTCGGCTCGAAACTGAAGTTCCTTGGATTCGGCGAGACGGATATTCTTGGATGCGCCAAAATCCCAATTTGAGTAGCGTGGTCCTAAAGCGATGTTGCGACCCGCCGTACCAAATTGCTGCACGGGAGAGTTCGGGTCCGGAATGACTCGCGAGAAAGCATTCGCATTGAGCCAAGCGCCGACTGTACGCGGCCCATTGTTGGGATTCTGCCCCACAACCAGGTTCGGCCGGTTCGCAGAGAATCCAGTAATTTCAGGCGCTCCGCCTTGGACCGACGCGTCCCTTGAATCAAAGACGGTAAACGGTGACCCGCTCATGGCGGTTACGATTCCATTGAGCTGCCAACCGCCCAACACGTGTTGATACCAGCTCTGCTGATGTTGCCAGAAGGGAAGACTCCACTGATAGCTGAACACAAACCGGTGGCGCGCGTCGAACAATGATGGCCCACGCTCGGCAGGCAGATTGTTTGGATTTTGCGCCAAGTCATTCTCCCCCGCCACCTGGATTGAGCCAGAACCCGAGATGTTGAACGAGGAGACGTCGTCAATCGCTTTCGAGTAGGTGTAAGAGGCGAGGAAGGAAAGCCCATGACCAAAGCGCTTCTTCAGGCTGGCTTCCAACGCATTGTAAGAAGAGTTGGCGATCCCTGAGATCAAACCCGTCGAAGCAAACTGACAAGAGCTGGGGGGATCAGCCAATGTGCATCCAGAATGAATGCGTCGCTGATCCGCGTTATCCGTAGTGGACTTTCCTGGAATGTATTGAGTCGGGTTTCCTTCGATAAAACGCGGCAGCTTGGTTCCTTTGGTTCCCACGTAGCCGATCTCAAGCAAAAGATCTCTTCCTAAGGACCTTTGTACGTTCAGGTCCCAGTCCTGTGCATAGGGCAAGGGCAGGTTGGGCGCGAGAGTCAGGTTGGTCAGAGGCGTAGCAAATGTGTTTGGAGCCGGAGGATTGCCGTTGTAAGGGTCTTGGAAGTTAAGGGGTTGAGTGGGCCCCAGGCTGATTTGCTCCGTCTGCAGATAAGGGGGCGCGCTGATCGGTGATTGCAGTGGTCCACCTTGGCCTGTGTAATAAGGCTCGTAGAAGATTCCGTAAGCGGATGTCACCAACCACTTCGCGGTTCCGGTCGGGTCCCACGCGACTCCGATTCGCGGCGCGAACCCCTTTTTGAATGTTGGTATCAATCCCGCAGGCACGCCCTTGTCGCCGGGATAGAGCAACCCCGCAGGCGCGCTGGGAAACACAGTGGATTGCCGTCCGGGAATCCAAAGCGTTTGCCGGTTCTTGATTTCGGTATAAGGGAACGGCAGATCGTAGCGCAGGCCCAGGTTCAGGGTCAGGCGCGAGGTAACCTTGTAGGTGTCTTGCACATAGCCATTCAGCGCATTGCCGTTGATCCCGCGGCCAAAATCCCCGCGACCCTGGAGGAAGAAAACCGGCTGGCCAATCATAAAGCTGGCGAACGCATCCGACATTGGGAAGGGCACGATGACAAAGAACCCGTTGGTGGCAATGCCTTGCAGCGCGTTCACATGCAAGTGTTGATAACCGCCGCCAAATTTCAGTTCGTGTTTTCCCCGGACCCAGCTCAGCGATCCGTTGTAATCGTAAGCATTCTCAAAGCTATTGCGCGGTCCGGTGATGGGATCACCTACCGTCGTGTATCCGTTGACCTGGATGAAGGGTGGTCCAGTGGCTACGTCCAGACTCGAGTTGTAGTTAAACCCCAGATCGGCAGGTGAAGTGCGGTTTGTACGCTCTCCGAACAGAAACTTGTTTCGCAGGAACGAGAAGCGTAAGACGCCGACCATAGCAGGCGAGAACGTATGGGTTTCCTGGGCCACGAAATTTTGCGCCCGGTGACTTTCTCCGATAGGAAAGCCTGGCACACTCGCACCTGCTGGAGAGAGTGGGTCGAAACGTGTGCCATCACTGATCATATAGCGGAAATTCAAACTGTCGCTGGAGGAGACGTAGTGGTCCACCCGCAGTCCGCCCTGATTGGAATCGTCGCGCTTGGTTTCTGTCGAAGTGAAAGTATTGAGTCCGCTGTTCGGTAGCGGAAACAGGCCCAAAAGACTCTGAGCAAACGAACTGATAAAGGGTGGTGGCAGTTGGTTGAAGGGAATAGGGGTCGGCGCCGGACTGGTGACCAAGAAATAGAGCTGATGGATCGGCGTCACAGGATCACTTGGAGCCCTATCCTTGCAAATACCGCCAGCGTCAAAGCCGCTGATGCACTGCTCCGAAAAATCCCCACTGCGCTGTTTCAACGAAGGCACAGTTGAGCCCGCGGTTTCGCCCTGACGGTTGCGGAAACCTTCGTAAAACGCAAAAAAGAACGTTTTATCTTTGCGAATCGGCCCGCCGATGGTGCCGCCGAATTGGTTCTGCTTCAATGGTTCGACCGTCTTCGCGAAGTAGTTTTTCGCATCAAAAACATCATTCCGCAAGAATTCCCAAAGCGCGCCATGAATCCTGTTGGATCCAGACTTCGTGATGATGTTGGTGGTGGAGCCGAGGCTGCTACCGAATTCGGCGCTGGCGTTGTGAGTCAGAATCCTGAATTCGGTGATCGCGTCCAAGGGCGGTTTGAGAACGAAGCCTCCGTCAACGCCATTGAAATTATTCGCGCCGTCGATCAGGAAGTTGTTCGACTCCGGACGCTGGCCGTTTACTGCGTACGACTGTCCCTCACGCAGTGAGGACCCCGCCTCCTTTAATCCTGGAGTCAGCGGCACGACGCCAGGCTGTAATGTACCGAGTTGCGAGAAATTGCGACCGTCCAGAGGAAGATCCAAAATCTCACGTTCAAGAACAGGCTTGCCTAGGCTGGTCACAGTGTCCTGAATGATCTGCGCATCCGCCGTCACTTGGACTTCCTGTGTCTCGGCGCCAATCACGAGATGAACGGGAATGGTTGCCGTCTCGTTTACGTTCAGAGTGATGCCCTGCTGAAGGTATCTCTGGAAACCCTTGGCCTCGACTTGCAGTTGGTAATGACCGACTGGCAGCTCCAACAGGACGTAGGCTCCGGCACGATCTGTCGTCGTGGTCCGGGTCAGACCGGTTTCGGTTTGCTTTGCGTTTACCGATGCGCCCTGCACGACACCGCCGCTGGGATCCGCAACCGTGCCGCGTATGCTGCCGGTGATTTGCTGCGAAAAGGCAGTCGGGGCGAATAGAACAGCAGCCAAGCACACCAATGTCTTTACGGGATTCATGCGTTTGAGTGCCTCTCGGTCTTGCTCACGCTAAAAAGTCCCGCAAAGTTAATGAAGGGAAACGGCGCATACAATCATATAAAAGCACTAGAGTGAGGCCACGGAGTCGGAAAACGACACCGCGAACGTTACGACTCGGAGATCCGTCCGACCGGAGTCGGTTCGGTTTTCAAAAAGCCTGTAGAGAAATGTTACTTCCGGGCCTCGATCTTTTCGATCACGATGGCCTTCGACCCGCCACGCTCGTAGAGCTTGCCGCTTGCGCTCACTTTATCTCCGGCGAATGGAAGAAGTTTGGCGTTTTGTCCGCTCGACGGTGTTGTGTCGGCAATCGGCCAATAAATGGCACCGTCATCCGCGAGAATTACGAGCGGTGAACCGGCGTTCGCACAAGATATTGCACACTGCTTGCTGATGGGTTTGCTGAGGCCCTTTGTAAACGCGCATGCGGAATCCAAAACATAGCCTTTGATAGTCACCGACGGGTTATCGGCGGCCCTTGTATAAATTGCCGCGACGAGCATCGCGAGAACGACAGACTTTAGAAGAACAGCCGCGACTTTCATGATTGATACCTCCTGTTTGGATTTATGCCGAACAGCGTTCCTCGCGGACGAGGGGACTCTGCAGAGGTCGGCAAGCCTGGCTCACGCCGTCCCGTTAACTCAAACCGCGTCGTTGCAAGGAGCGTTCCGCAAAAGGACAAACCATAGTCCCATTGTCAATCCCTGTCTCTAATATCTTCGTAGTATTGCTGTTCTTGAGGTTCCCCTTCAAAGTCCGCTCATTTCTAGGCCGACGTAAAGTTGCGTCCCGAGACGTAAGCGGATTAGTGCCGGAACGATATACGAGGCTTTTTCCATTTGGCCTGACGAGCAAAACCAGAAAAGGACGCCATGACTTGGATCAAGACTACTTCTCTTGCCGAAGGTGATGAAGTTCTACGACGTGCGATGGAATCCCAGCGAACACTTTATCCGGTGGAATATGCCACGCCCGTTCATCCCGCGGAAAGCGGCGGGGCGCAGATTGTCGAGTCGCACAGTCTCATCCCTGAGGCTCTCTACCATGCGTTCGCGACGTTTGGCGTCCTGATGTCGCCAGAGCTTCCCCTCAGCCGGCGGCAGCACGAAATCATTACGACGATGGTCTCGGTCACCAATCGATGCGTTTATTGAATCGAGTCACACGCAGAGTTTCTGCGCCGGGTAACGCTAGACGAAAACCTAGTTAGAGCGCTTGAGACCGACCACAGGGAGGCGCCCCTCACCGCGCCGGAGCGGGTGATGGTGCAGTACGTGATCCAGCTCACCAAGGACGCCACCAAAATCAGTCCGGCTCATCACGAGCGGCTTCGTGACGCCGGGTTCGACGACAGGGCGATTCTTCAAATCACGCTTATCGCATCTTGGTTTAACTACATCAATCGTGTTGCGGATGCTCTCGGCGTGGGACGAGAGGCATGAATCTGGTCGATAAAAGACCCCCGGCAGCAAGGATTTCTTGAGTTCTTCCAGGATGACGGGTAACCCTGAAGTTATGGACCACGTCGGACGACGCGGTGCCGAGGGAGGAAATGCGGAGCGAAGGTTGCTCTGCATGCCAGTTGGGTGCAGCACAGCTTCACCTCGCGGCCAGCGGAAGCAGCTAAATGGCGGCGCTCAGAGAAACGAGTTATGTTATGTGAAGTTCTCTATTAACAGCCGAATGTTCTACCGTTGAGCTACTGGACATCCGTGCAACCTTATTTTTTTTCATTTGTAGTACAGACAACAAGATAGAGCCAGCCTAGGGGTAGGGCACAACGTAAGCGCGAGACGGGATTATTCGGCTTGGCTTCGCAACCCCAACAAAAATCGCGGCCTGATTTTCAAGCACTTATGTTGTCGAAACCCAGGGATGGCTGACGATCATTCGGTGCCCGACCGAAAGTTTGGTGAGAAAATGTTTGATGAAAATTAGGCTGGACTAGGAACCGACGCTATGCCGGGCACAGTTGGAGAATGATCAGCAGAGATAGCTCGGGATTAATCCCGTGGCAAAGACAAACCGGGAAGGGGTTCGGTGTCAGGTTCCCCGGTGCAGTGGCCGTTGTTGTGGCCCATCTTGCAGTTACTTGAGGGATGGTCTCAGCTTAGGCCGCGGAAGAAGGCGATCAGGTCCCCTGCAACCGCCGCTGGTTCCTCAGCCGGGGCGAAGTGCCCGCCGCGCGGAAAGACTGTCCAGCGCTGGATGTTATATAAGCGCTCCAAATACGAGCGCGGCAGTTCGCCCTCGGGAACGGACTGGTGCGCGAAAACACCAAATGCCGTGGGCGTGCTGACGTAGGTGGGATCGACAGGGTGCCAGCGATTGTCCCAATAGTCGCGCATCGACGAGGTGATGCTCTGCGTGATCCAGTACAGGGTGAGCGTGGCGCAGAGGAAGTCGTCGGTCGGCGTAACGTCGCTCCACGAGTGCCACTTCTCACCCACGTATGCTGCGAGCCCTGCCGGGGAGTCGTTAAGTCCATAGCCGACAGTCTGCGGCTTGGTGGACTGGATCGCACTGTAGCCCCGCTCCGTCGTATCCCAGCCCCGGTTCACCGCGAGGTACGAACGCTCAGCGTCGGACAACTCCGCATCGTCCACCACGGGGGCGAGATCCGACTCCAGTGTGGTGAGATGGATCCCGATCACCGACTTGGGATGGTCTAGAGCAAGGATCGTCGTCACCCCGGCCCCAAAATCATAACCGCTCGCACCATAGCGGGAATACCCAAGCTCAGACATGAGTCGGTGCCAGCGCTCGGAGACGTACCGGTAGTTGATGCCGACCTTGAGTGGACGCGGCGAGTAACCATACCCGGGCAGAGAGGGTACGACCACGTCGAAATGCTCGAGCAGCGGCAGCATGTCCACGTAATCGAGGAAGCTGCCGGGCCAGCCGTGCGTGAGAATCAGCGGCACACCCCTACCGGATGCCGCACGCTGGTACACAAAGTGGATGCCCTCCCAGGTGAAGTGGTTGAACGCGTTGAGTCTTCGCTCCCAGCTACGCCAATCGAACTCGTGGGCCCAGTAGGACACGAGGCGTCGCAACCAGTCCAACTCGGTGCCCTGTTCCCAGCCAATACCGGGTATCTCGTCGGGCCATCTTGTATGGTGCAAGCGTGCCTGCAAATCATTGAGCACGTCATCCGCGACGTGAATACGAAATGGCTCCACTACAATAATCCCCTCATGGCCATAGCCAGTGGCCAGCTGAACGCGCGACAATGTCGCAAGGGTCTCCTCGACCGCTGTCGACAGGCAGACATGGGTTGTTGCGGCCCGGATCAATCCCGATACGACGTAGTTTAAATCATGCTCCTCTGTTCACGGATGATTAATGTCCTCTACCGTGTTTCGGGAGAAAGCGCTGCTCAAGATTAGGCTGGAGTAGGAGCTCGGGACATCCTTTGAATTGTCGCGTCCGGGCGCTCCTGAAGGCAGCCGCTTCGCACTGGCACCTGAGCGAATCAGTTTGGAGATTGTTGAAAGAGCGAGACGTCCGTTCTCCCGCAACCAGTGCGTACCCTTGATGCGATTCAGCTGGCGTCCGCATTGGCCGCCCTCTCCGCGGTCCCGAGTATGAAACTCCTAAGTCTTGACGATCGCATTCGCCGCGCTGGTGGGCAGCTCGGATTCCACCTTCAACCGAGCTGAACGAGCGGCAGGGCTTAAAGGGAAGCGCTCCGGGCGAGAACCGAATATTTGCCGAAGTTTCCCAAGCTGCTAACTGAAACCAGAGAAACAAGCCGGTCCAGCGTAACCGCAAGGCCCCGGCACTGGGCATTCTAATTCGAAGTCAAAAAAGGATTGCTCTAAGGGTCTGATGCGATTGCCAAAGCTTGCACTGCTGGCAACGCACGAGCGCCATAAACATTGGATATCGAAGATGCAATGCTGGACAAGGTCGTCGGTTGCTGACCGCACCGACCGCGACCAGCTGGGGCCAGCCTGTCCGGAAACGGACGGTGAAGTCCGCAATTGGACGGGTTTGTTCGGAAATACCTCCGCGCGGTTGACTTACATTCCTTATTTCTGAGCAACTTGCGAGAGAAACGAGTTGGTTGAAGCCTTGCACGAAGAGTAGCCCATGGACATTGCACGGCCAGAATTCAAGAAGCAGAAACGCCGCCGCCAAATCATCGGCGGATTGATTGCGTTCGCGGGTCTGGCGGCAGCGACCTTTGGAGTTTCGCGCCTGAAGCCCGCCGCGCCATCTGTGGAGAGGAGTACGGTCTGGACCGACACGGTGAAGCGCGGTTCAATGCTGCGGCAGGTACGTGGGCTAGGCTCGCTGGTTCCGAGCCAGGAGTTCATCCGACAAATTCCGGCTGAAACAGAAGCGACGGTGGTGCGGATTCACGAACTGCCTGGTTCGCAAGTCAAGGCGGACACCATCCTTGTCGAGATGAGCAATCCCCAGGTGGAACAGGCTGCGTTGGATGCAAGGCTCCAGCTTAAAGCGACCGAAGCGGCGCTCGAGAGCATGCGCGTCAAGCTGCAGAGCGATCTGATGAATCAGAGAGCCGCCGCGGCAACCGTTACCTCCGACTATACCCAGGCGAAGTTGCAAGCCGATATGAACAAAGAGCTGCGCGATCTCGGCCTGACGCCTGAAATTACGTATAAAAATTCAAAGACCAAGTCGGAAGAGCTGGCGATCCGAAATTCGTTGGAAGGCGAACGTCTGGATATCAACCGGAAGGCAATTGATTCGCAGATGGCCGAACAGCAAGCCAAGGTTGACCAGATGCGCGCGCTGGCCGCCCTAAAACAGAAACAGCTGGAGGCGCTGAAGGTGCGGGCTGGTATTGAAGGAGTGCTGGTCGATCTGCCACTGCAGGTTGGACAACACGTTCTGCCCGGAACGATGCTGGCGAAAGTCGTTCAGCCAAATCACTTGATGGCCACGTTGAAGGTTGCGGAAACGCAAGCACGTGACGTGCAGATTGGTGAGCCTGCAATAGTGGATACCCACAACGGCACGGTTGCCGGCACCGTGATGCGCGTCGATCCCGGCGTGCAGAACGGTACCGTCACCGTCGACGTGAAGTTAACCGGCGACCTGCCAAGAGGGGCTCGGCCCGACTTGAGCGTGGATGGCACGATCGATCTCGAACGGCTTGAAAACGTGCTCTACGTAGGCCGGCCAGCGTTTGGGCAGGAGAACAGCACGATCAGTCTGTTCAGGCTCGATCCCGACGAAAAGGGAGCGGTGCGCGTGCCTGTGAAAGTTGGACGAGCCTCGGTGAATTCCATACAGGTGGTGGAAGGGCTGCACGAGCGCGACACGGTGATTTTGTCGGACATGTCGCGCTGGGACAGCGCCGAAAGAGTTCGGTTGGACTGACAAACGAGGTGAAGACTCATGAGCGAAGCGGGACAGGCATTGATCGAAATTGAAGGACTGACCAAAGTTTTCTACACGGACGAGATCGAAACCCATGCGCTTTCGGGAATTCACCTCAACATCCGAAAAGGCGAGTACGTCGCCATTTCAGGACCCTCAGGATGTGGAAAGTCGACGCTGCTTTCGATTCTGGGTCTGCTGGATTCACCAACGGGCGGAAAGTATCAGCTGAATAGTCAGCCGGTGGAGAGCCTGGATTTCGCGGCGCGCGCGCGGATTCGCAACCGCGAAATTGGATTCATTTTTCAGAGTTTCAACCTTATTGGCGACTTGACTGTTTATGAGAACGTCGAGCTGCCGCTGACTTACCGGCAGAAAATGCCGTCGGCAGAACGCAAACCCAGAGTGATGGAAGCACTCGAACGCGTGGGCATGGCGCACCGGCTGCGTCACTATCCTTCGCAACTTTCTGGTGGTCAGCAGCAGCGCGTGGCGGTCGCACGCGCGCTCGGCGGCCATCCCTCTATCCTGTTGGCGGACGAGCCAACCGGAAACCTCGACTCCCACAACGGCGAAGCCGTGATGAAGCTACTGCAGGAATTGCATCAAGAGGGGGCCACGATCTGCATGGTTACTCATGATCCCCGCTTCGTACTGCAAGCGGAGCGCGAAATTCGTCTTTTCGACGGCAAGGTCGTTGCCGAAGAGGATTTACAAAGACAAACGCAAGACGCAACGGCATAAGCAGGGTTGTTGAGAGGTTTGATCCGGCGCCGGGTGTGACGTTAGAAACGGGCGGGGTGGACTTGCGATGAACGGAATAATCCACGATCTGCGGTATGCACTAAGGCAGTTGCGGAAGTCGCCGGGTTTCAGCCTCGTTGCGGTTCTTACATTGTCGCTTGGGATTAGCGCCGCCGTGGCAATTTTTGCCTTTGTCGACGCGGCTTTACTGAAGCCCTTGCCCTATCGCGATTCCTCGCGGCTGGTGGATGTCACCGAAGGCAGCGCGATGTTTCCGCGCGCCAATCTTTCCTATCTTGACTACGTCGACTGGAAAAAGCTGAACACGGTTTTCAGTTCGATGGACGTCTGGAATGGCAGCGGTTATCTGTTTCAGACGGCGAACGGTGCCGTCCCCGTGTCCGCCGTGCGGGTCAGCGACGGTTTTTTCCGGACACTTGGCGTAAAACCCGCGCTCGGCAGAGATTTCTATGAGGGTGAAGACAAAGTAGGCGCGCCGCCAACTGCTCTGTTGAGCGCTGCGGCGTGGCGGGACAGGTTCTCCGGTCGCCCGGATGTTATCGGCCAAACCGTGATGCTCAGTGGAAAGGCCTTCACCATCATCGGAGTCCTGCCAAACGAATTCCAGTTCTCTTTACGAGGCCGCGCGGAATTCTGGACCGCTCTGCAGCCCAGCATGGAATGCGAAAAGCGGCGTGGCTGCCACAACTTGTACGGCGTTGCACGTTTGCAGGACGGGGTCACTGTGGCTTCGGCCGACGCGAACCTGAACGCCATCGCGAAGCAGCTCGAAACGCAATATCCGGATTCCAACCGTGGCCAATTTGCCTCCGTCATCACTCTTAGTGACTCGATGGTGGGAAATGTCAGGCCGCTCTTCCTGATGCTGCTCACCGGCGCCGGACTTCTCTTTTTTATCGCGTGCGTCAATGTGGCCAGCCTGCTGCTGGTTCGTTCGGAAAGCCGCAGGCGAGAAATGGCTGTACGCGGTGCTTTGGGTGCCTCTACCGGTCGGCTTTTCCGCCAATTCGTGACGGAAGGGATGGTTCTCACTGCCTCTGGCGCTGTTTTGGGACTGGTTCTTGCCGCCTGGGTGGTGGGCGTTCTTATTCAACTGATTCCCGCAGACATGCTTAGCCGCATGCCGTACTTGCAGGGACTCGGGCTAAGTTTCCACGTAATTCTGTTCGCCGTGGGGATTGCACTGGTCGCCGGCGTGGTGTTCGCCTTCGCACCGGCGCTGCGCACATCATTCGTGGATTTGAGAAACGACCTGGCTGAAGGAGGACGCGGCGCCGCGGGCCGCGTCTGGAGAAAACTAGGCGCAAACCTTGTGACGGTCGAATTGGCAACGGCGGTCATTTTGTTGGTTAGCGCCGGGCTGCTGGGCAAGAGTTTCTTTCGTTTGTTGCATGTCGACCTAGGCTTCGATCCCGGGCACGTCGCATCGTTGCTGGTCATTGCTCCGGACGTCGGTTATGAAAAGGAAGAACAGCAGATCGCGCTCGCCAACAAAACGATGGAGCAGTTCCGCCAGTTGCCTGGCGTTCAAGCGGTCGCCCTTACCAGTACGCTGCCTGTGAGCTGCAACTGCAACACCAATTGGATCCGCTTTGTTGGGAAGCCTTATAGTGGCGAACACAACGAAGTGAATTATCGCGCGATCACGCCGGAATTCTTTTCCACTATCCACGCCAAGCTTTTGAACGGCCGGTTCTTCACGGAATCAGATGATCCGTCCAAGCCGCATGTCTCGATCATTAACAAGACTCTCGCCCAGAAGTATTTTCCCGGTGAAGACCCCGTCGGTAAGAAATATGGGGACACCGAACTCTCGCCGAAATCTCTGCGCGAAATCGTCGGGGTAGTCGATGATGTGCGCGATGGTTCGCTGGACGCCGCTCTTTGGCCCGCCGAGTATGTTCCCTTTAAACAGAATACCGACAGTTCGTTTTATGCCGTGGTCCGCACCTCGCTAGACGAGCGTTCCTTATTGCCGACGCTGGTATCGGCCGTTCGTCAGGTAGACCCCGCTCTCGGCACACTCGAAGAAATGTCCATGAACGACAAAATCAGTGATTCGCCAACCGCATATCTCCATCGCTCGTCTGCATGGCTGGTGGGTGGCTTCGCCGGTCTGGCCTTGGTGCTTGGCGTTGTCGGTTTGTACGGCGTAATTGCGTACTCCGTCAGCCAGCGGACCCGCGAAATCGGCGTTCGCATGGCCCTCGGAGCTCAACGGATTTCGGTCTACCAACTGGTTCTTTCCGAAGCCGGACGGTTGACTGCAGTTGGCATCGTCCTAGGCCTGGCAGGCGCGATCGCAGGCGCAATGTTGATGCGCGGCCTGCTTTTTGGCGTGAGTTCCTGGGATGTGCCGACGCTCGCCGGCGTTGCTGTCTTGCTTGGTGCATCCGCGCTGCTGGCCAGCTATATCCCGGCACGTCGTGCGGCGCGCGTCGATCCGATCGTCGCGCTTCGCTGTGAATAGGAGGCAGGTAAAAATGACTGGCCTCATCCAGGATTTTCGCTACGCGCTTCGGCAGCTGCGAAAGAGCCCGGCATTCGCGGCGGTTGCCGTGCTCACCCTTGCGCTGGGGATCGGCGCCAACACGGCCATCTTCAGCGTGGTGAACGGTGTATTGCTGCGGCCGCTCGCCTACACGGATCCCGATCGGCTAGTACGCATTTGGCACGTCCCGCCTAGCAAGAGCTTTCCCGGGATTACCACGTTTTCCGTTTCTGCCGCGAATTATCTCGATTGGCAAAGCCAGAACCAAGTCTTTGAGCAGATGACGATTTATTCCTACAAGAGCTTCACTCTGACGGGGAGTGAAAAGCCCGAACAGCTCGACGCAGGAGCGGTTTCTTCCACTTTCTTTTCTACTTTGGGAGTTCAACCCCTGCTCGGCCGTGTGTTTTTCCCGGAGGAAGATCATCCTGGGAAAGCAAATGTCGTGATTTTGAGCCACAAATTCTGGCTGACGCATTACGGCAAAAACCCCGATGCGGTTGGCCGCAACATCAGCTTGGACGGGCAGAGTTACCTGATCGCCGGCGTTATGCCAGCGGATTTTCGCGTACCGGACTACGCGCTGCTCTGGACGCCCTTGGCCTGGACGGATCAGGAACGTGCCGTTCGCGGAGAACATCATTATGTCGTGATGGCTCGCTTGAAACCGGAAGTTGATTTGAAACAGGCCCAAGCAGAGATGAATACGATCTCCAGCCGGCTCGAGCAACAGTATCCCGAAGACGACAAGGGATGGGGAGCCACCGTGCGGCCATTGCACGCGGATATCGTTGGAGACGTCCGCCCTGCGCTCCTGGTCCTGTTGGGGTCGGTGGCGTTTGTGCTCCTTATTGCGTGCGTGAACGTTGCGAACCTCACTTTGGCAAAAACCTTCAGCCGGCAAAAGGAAATCGCCATCCGCACCGCGATGGGCGCTTCGTCAGCTCGTGTTCTGCGCCAGATTTTGGTCGAGAGCGTGCTCCTTGCGCTTGTGGGAGGAGCAATTGGCCTGATTTATGCTCATTTTGGAGTGCGGCTGATCATGGCATTTCTGGCGGATAAGGTTCCGCAAGCAGTCGACGTTGGACTGGACGTCACGGTGCTCCTTTTCACGGTTCTCATTTCCGTATCGACTGGAGTGCTCGCGGGAGTTCTGCCCGGCTTGCGCTTGAGCCGTCCGAACGTAAACCAGGCGCTGAAGCAAGGACTCGGCCGAACGGATTCGGATTCGGGTGGCCACGGCACGCGTGGAATTTTGGTCATCGCCGAGGTGGCGCTGTCGCTCGTGCTGCTTTTTGGCGCCGGTTTGATGATTCGCAGTTTTCAGCGGCTCCAGCGCGTCAATCCCGGATTCGATGCCGACAATGTCATGACCATGACGCTGTCGGTTGCGGGCGCAAAATTTCCCTCGGCGACGCAACAGACCGCTTTCTACGAACAGGTTCTGCAACGGGTCCGGTCGTTGCCTGGCGTAGAATCAGCCGGGATCATCGACGATGTTCCCCTGAATGGGAACGGTTCACACCAGCCGATCGCTATCGAGGGACACCCGGTACAGGCGATGGCCGATCAGCCGGAAGTCGACGTTCGCCTCGCGAGCACTGGTTATATGCATTCCATGCGAATCCCGGTAGTGCGGGGACGCGACTTCAACGATGCGGACGTTGCGGGAAGACCGGCGGTAATTCTGATCAGCGAGTCGATGGCGCGAGAATTCTGGCCGGACCAGGATCCTATTGGCAAGCGGCTGACGATGACCTTCTTTCCAGGTGTCGTGCGTGAAATTGTGGGGGTTGTCGGCGACGTGAAAATAGACGGACTCGATCAGACCCGACCGTCAGCGACGCTTTACGTGCCTTCGACGCAGATTACCGCGCCCGTAACCGGTCAATGGACATCGTTCCCAATGACCTTGGTCATTCGCACTTCGAGCAACCCAGGCGGCGTCGTATCGGCGGCCACCAACGCCGTGCACGAAATCGATCCCGAGCTTCCTGTCCGCGATGTCTTAACCATGAACGAAGTCACGGCCAACTCCGTCTCACAGCAGCGGTTCAATATGCTGTTGCTGGGAGCGTTCGGCATCCTGGCCTTGATGCTGGCGGCGATGGGGATTTACAGCGTCTTATCCTACAGCGTCCGGCGCCGTGGTCAGGAGATCGGCATTCGTCTGGCCCTAGGCGCGCGCCTCGCCGACGTGCTTCGGATGGTCGTTGTCGAAGGCATGAAGCCGGTTCTGTTCGGCGTGATCCTGGGAATCGCGGGCGCATTTGCGCTCGGCCGACTCCTCGCGAGCTTGATCTATGCGGTCAGGCCAACCGACCCGCTTACGTTCTTCACTTCGGCGGCCTTGCTGGCGTTGATTTCGCTGCTGGCCTGCCTGATTCCGGCGTATCGCGCCACTCGAGTGGATCCAATTTCAGCACTGCGCTACGAGTGAACGAGGCTCACAAGAGATGAACGCGGTCCTTCAAGACGTCCGTTACGCTCTGCGTCAGCTGCGCAAGAGTCCGGGCTTCACGCTCGTTGCCGTAGTGACGCTTGCGCTGGGAATTTGCTCCAGCATCGCCATCTTTGCCTTCGTTGACGCTGCGCTCATCAAACCGTTGCCCTACAAAAACTCGTCACGGCTGGTGGCCCTGTTTGAAAGCATTCTGCTCGGGCCGCGCTATCACCTTTCCTGGCCTGATTACATGGACTGGAAAAAACTCAACACCGTTTTCAGCGCGTTTGACGTATACGAAAATGATGGCTTCTTGATGAGTACGCCCGATGGAGCGCAACGGGTGGCGGGTGCGCGTGTCAGCGATGGCTTCTTTCGTACTCTGGGCGTCACTCCCGTGCTCGGGCGTGATTTTCGTTCCGGTGAGGGTGAACCATCCGAGCCGCGCGCGGCGTTGTTGACTTATTCGGCGTGGCAGAAGCGCTATGGCGGCCGAAGCGAAGTCCTCGGGCAGGCAGTGATCCTCGACGATAAGCCAACCACAATCATCGGCGTCCTTCCTGCAGATTTTCACTTTGCGCCGGCCGAGCCTGCTGAGTTTTGGTCCAGCGCTCTGCAGGCTCCTCGCGATTGCCGAGGATGCCATGGACTCTACGGAGTCGCGCGCCTCAAAGAGGGCGTCTCCTTTCTTACCGCCTTTGCCGAGATGAAAGGTATCGCGAAGCAGCTAGAACAGCAGTATCCCAATTCCAATCGCGACCAGGCCGCGTTCATGCTGCCGCTGGCAACTGTGATCGTGGGAGATATTCGTCCCATCCTGCTGGTGTTGCTGTGCGGGGCGGGATTGTTGCTGCTCATCGCCTGCGTTAACGTTACCAGCTTGCTTTTGGTACGTTCTGAAAGTCGTCGCCGCGAATTGGCTGTGCGTGGCGCCATGGGCGCTTCGACCACAAGACTTGTTCTTCAATTTGTGACCGAAGCCATTCTTCTCGTCACTATCTCCGCCCTGCTGGGTGTCTCGGCCGCAGCTGGAGCGGTCCGGCTGCTGAGCATTCTTGTTCCCAAGGACATGATGGAGAGCATGCCGTTTTTGCAGGGGTTGGTTCTAAATGCTCGCATCGCTGTTTTTGCCTTGGCCATTTCGGCGATCGCTGCAGTCGTGTTCTCGATTCTGCCGCTGCTCGGTTTGCGTGCGTCGGAACTACACAACGACTTGGCCGAAGGCAGCCGTGGCTCGGCCGGGACAACCTGGCGTCGGCTCGGCTCCAATCTCGTCATTGCGGAACTTGCCATGGCCATGCTTCTGCTCACCGGCGGAGCCTTGCTGGCAAAGAGTTTCTACTACTTGTTACACGCCGACATCGGGATGCAGCCCGACAGTCTGGCCACCATGCAGGTTTCGCCTTCGACTTCTGCATATGACAAACCCGAAAAAGCTCTGGCGCTCGAGCGCCAGGTTCTTGACCGCGTCGCCAGCCTTCCGGGTGTGAAATCTGCCAGCAGCACCAATCGCCTTCCGATCGGTGACGCCGACTTCACGACGCAATTCGTGATTGTCGGCCGTCCCGAACCTCCGACTCCGCAAGAGGTGACCTACCGCGTTGTAAGTGCAAAGTTCTTCGAAACGCTGCAAGCTCGTTTGCTGCATGGCCGGTTTTTTATGGAGGAAGAGGACTCGTCAAGGTCCCGGGTTGCTCTCCTCAATCAAGCCATGGCCCGCCAGCTTTTCGGCAACGAAGATCCAATGGGGAAGCAAGTCAACTATCGCGGCGCGCCTGCAACCGCCTCCATGCAAATCATCGGAATTGTGGACGACATAAAAGAGGGCCAGCTGGACATGATGCTTCGTCCGGCCGCCTATGTCCCCTTCAACCAGAATCCGTTGCCCTTCTTCTCATTGATCGTCCGCACCGCGCAAACTCCTCAGTCGCTGCTCGCGGAACTCTCTTCCGTTGTTCGTCAGATTGATCCCTCGGTCGCCACGTTTGCCGGAATCACAATGACCGACAGGATTCACGACTCGCCATCGGCTTACCTGCACCGCTCTTCAGCCTGGCTGGTTGGAGGATTCGCGATTCTCGCGCTGCTGCTTGGCGCCATCGGACTTTACGGAGTCGTAGCCTATTCTGTCAGCCAGAGAACACGCGAAATCGGCGTGCGTATGGCATTGGGAGCTCAACGCAGCTCCGTTTATCGGCTCGTTCTCAATGAAGCAGGCTGGCTAATCGGCTTGGGCATCCTTGCTGGCGCGGTTCTGGCGCTTGGCACATCGGCGCTACTCCAGACGCTGCTTTTCGGGGTGCGGCCGTGGGATGTTCCGACACTTGCGGCTGTCGCCGCCGTTCTCGCGATTTCCGCGCTGCTCGCCAGCTACATTCCCGCTAGGCGCGCAGCAAAAGTAGACCCGATGGTTGCGCTCCGCTACGAATGACGACGAGTGCTCACCGGCACAGGTGTTTGTGCCCGGATAACCAATCGAGCTTGGGTGGTACAGCGAGTGGCCGGAACAGAGCGGCATCAAGCCGCTTGGGGGAGCCATGCAAACGATTTGGCAGGATATCCGGTTTGCGCTTCGGCAGATGCTGACGAGTCCTGGCTTTTCGCTTACCGCTGTGCTTTCTTTAGCTCTGGGAATCGCCGCAACCGTCGCCGTCTTTAGCGTCATCTACAGCGCGGTGATCACTCCCTGGCCGTACAAGGACTTCGATCGGGCTTGTTCCATCTGGACCATCGACAAGGCTGGCCACGAAGGCACGCCGGGTCTGTCCGGCCCGCAAATTCGAACTCTCCGACAGACAGCCAGCGTCGAAGACGCTGTCGGTTACGACGGCTGGAATCTCATCGTTACCGGCCGTGATGTTCCCGAGGACGTGCAAGCAGTGTCTTTCACCGGCAACGCATTCCAGTTCTTTGGTTTGCCTGCCATGCTCGGGCGCTATTTTCTCCCAACTGATGCGCCGGACAATCAAGACCCGCAGCCCGTCGCCGTCCTGGCCTACCAGTTCTGGCGCCGCCACTACAATAGTGATCCTGACATCGTCGGTAGGACCATCCAGCTCGATCACAAGGATTATTCGATTATCGGCGTCATGCCGCAACGCTTTACGTGGATGGACGCCGACGTCTATCTGCCTCTCAAAATGGCGCAGGACCAGACTCATCTCTACGGCTACATCTTAAAGCTCAAACCCGGCGTTCGCTTGGAAGCCGCCACCGCGGAGTTCGCGCCGCTCTTCCAGCAATTTGATAAGGAACGGCCGAACTATTTTCCGCCGCAATTCAAACTGAGCGTGCGCATGTTCGCCACCGAGTATGTTCGCGACCTACGCAAAACTCTTTATCTCCTCTTCGGAGCGGTGGCCCTTTTGCTCGCCATCGGCTGTGGCAATGTTTCGATTCTGTTGCTGGCTCGCGGCGCCGCCCGCCAGCACGAATTTGCGGTCCGCTCCGCCGTTGGCGCAAGTCGGTGGCACATCGTCCGGCAGTTACTTACGGAATCGTTGCTCCTCGCACTCACCGGCGCCGCGCTAGGAGCCGTGCTGGCTCATCAGGCGGTCGATTATCTGGTCGCCCGGCTGCCCGAATATTCTTTCCCTCATGAAGCGGATTTTCGTCTCAACATTCCAACCTTGCTCTTCGCGGTCGGCGTCGCCATTGTCTCTGGCGTGTTTTTCGGAATCTTTCCGGCATTCGAATCCGGCCGGCGAGAAATCAATGAAGCCATGCAGACTGGCCTGCGCACCGTCGCCGGAAGCATTCGCGGCAAGAGAGTGCATACTGGGCTGATCGCCGGGCAAATCGCCCTCACCCTGCTCCTCCTCACCGCCGCCACTGCCGCAATCCATGGATTCACAAAAATGGTGCAGCGTTCCCTCGGCTATGATCCGCACAACGTCATGTCCGTCGGCATTCCCGTCCACAAAAACACTTTAACAACTTGGGAGGGACGCTCCGCTTACTTCACGCAATTACGCGACCGCGTGAACGCCATGCCCGGCGTCGTCCTGGCCGGAATCTCCACAAACGCCACTCCGCCCAGCAACGGTTGGTCTCAACCTTTCGAAATACTCGGCAAAACGGCCAGTGAGTACCAAGACGCCCGCATCAACTTTGTCAGTCCGGAATACTTCAACATTCTTCGCATTCCTCTGGTCGAAGGCCGCCTCTGGCAGCAAGCCGAAGTTTCCCGCGGCGCCACACTCGCTGTGGTGAACCAGACATTCGTGCGCAAATATTTCCCTGGTGAAGATGTTCTTGGCCGATCGGTTCGCATCGCGCGTCTCTCTAGTCAGCCGCCCGATCGCCTCACTGCAAATGGAAGCGATGGATGGCTCGAAGTCATCGGAGTTGCGGCCGATGCCTTGGACGACGGCCTTAGCAAACCGATTCTTCCAGGGATCTACTTGCCTTACACGGTGAACATGTTTATGGGGACACAAATCCTGGTGCGTACGCAGGGTCCGCCGCTCGCCATGCTTCCCAGCATCCGCAAGGAGATTGCAGCCATCAATCCTGACCAGCAGGTCTACTCCCGCGTCTACGATCTCGAAACCTGGATCACGCGCGAGCAGGAGTGGGCCCGCGCGCGCCTGGTTTCCATTCTATTCGCCGCATTCTCTGGCCTGGCCTTGACCCTCGCGGCGGTCGGTCTTTACAGCGTCGTCTCGTATGGCGTCGC
>DATMZI010000097.1:0-8303 GCA_035607085.1 Candidatus Eiseniibacteriota bacterium
TGGCTTCGCCGACCACAGCCAGCGCCGTGAGCAGACCGAACTGCGTAATTTCAAGCCCGGCTTTTCGCAGCTCTTCGTCGTAAAGTCGCGTCACCATACGCGTTACGCGCCGCAGGTTCTGGCAGGCGCAAGGCAATTCAAACAGATCGTCGGCCGTCTCTTCCATTCGTCGAGGCATAGTAGGTGTATCTACATCTACGTGCGACTTTTCGTCAAATGGAAGATGGAAACATGCCACAACGCCCGACTTTGGCAATGACCACTTCTCCCAGAATTGCGATAACCGCTTTCGGACTTATTGGCGTTCGCGCGTTTCTCGCTGGAGTCTAAAAAAACAGGCCGATCAGGTTCTCGTTGAAATGAGCCCTTAACTTGAGCTGTGAAAGCTCAGATTTATTCAAGCGGTGCAGGCAACAATGCTCTATCAACAGCTCTACAGGAAATGCATGTGGTCCCCTACTCGTTCCAGGGGATGGCGGGGTGAGCGCAGAGGTTGTTTCCTAGTAATGGAGCATCCCCTCGAATAGCACTGCCCCGACGTTGGCACATCCAGCCCGGCGGGCCGGATACGTGTGGGGGTTCAACGAGATTGAGTGTCATGGGAGACTTACATGAAAGAAAATCGCTTGAAACATCTCTATGTTGAGGAGTTGAAGGACCTCTTCAGCGCGGAAAATCAATTACTGAAAGCCCTACCGAAGATGGCGAAGGCTTCGACCTCAGAAGATCTGCGCGCTGGGTTTGAAGGGCATCTGGAGCAGACCAAGGAGCACGTAGCTCGCCTCGAAAAGATTCTTAAAGCTCTTGGAGAGCCAGCGGGCGGCAAAAAATGCAAGGGCATGGCAGGGCTTATCGAGGAAGGCGCTGAGATGATCGCAGAAGATCCTGATCCGGAAGAATTGGATGCCGGACTTATCTCCGCTGCGCAACGCGTCGAGCATTATGAAATCGCAGGTTACGGATGTGTTAGCGCGTACGCAAAGCTTTTAGGAGAAGACCGGGCACAGTCTCTCTTAAAGCAGACCCTCGAGGAAGAAAAAGAAACAGACAAGAAGCTGACTCAGTTGTCCGGCCGCATCAACGTGGAAGTCGCGGACTCCGAGGAGTCCGACGAAGACAGGGGCGACAGCAAGAAAATGGCAGCGAAGGCCAGGGCGGCCCGCGCTTAATTCTCGCATAATCCGAAATTCCAAAAGGAGAGGACTGAAATGAAGGAAAACTCAAGAAAGTTACACCGCTTGCTTTTGCCTTTGGGAGCGCTAGCTCTCGGAGCATCGCTGATGGCGGCGCCCGCGGTTCAGCAGCAGGACCCGCAGCAGCCGGCGCCGGATAACACGAAACGAAATAAGAATCAGACCGACCCTAGCGCGGATCAACAGAAAATGAATCCTGCAGACCGCGCCATCACACAGAAAATTCGAAAAGCGATCCATGAGGACAAGAGCCTCTCCACGTACGCGCACAATATCAAAATCATCACACAGGACGGCAAAGTGACACTCCGAGGACCAGTGCGGTCCGAAGACGAGAAGAGCAATTTACAGGCAAAGGCGGCGGAAGTAGCCGGCCAGGACAACGTCACCAATCAACTCGAAATTGCACCACCGAAATAACTCAGATCGAGGCTGGATTTTAAATTAAAGGAGAAATACGAATGTCAGGTAAAAAAGTAGCTGTATTTGGAATATATTCAAGTCGCATTGCGGTCGAAAATGCCACGGATTCACTTGTCAAAGCAGGGTTTCCGACATCTGACATTTCCGTGCTTTTGCCGGAGAGTCTTGGTGGGCCAAAGGAAATGGGAACGGAAAAGGCGACGAAAGCGCCCGAAGGGGCGGCAGCTGGTGTGACCACCGGTGGCGTAATCGGCGGCACGCTCGGTCTGCTGGCAGGTGTTGGGCTGTTGGCGATTCCCGGTCTCGGTCCTTTCATCGCCGCCGGACCGATTATGGCCGGCCTTGCGGGGCTGGGCGTCGGCGGGGCGGTGGGCGGAGTGGCTGGCGCGCTAATCGGAATGGGCATTCCCGAGTTCGAGGCGAAGCGATACGAAGGACATCTAAAAAAGGGCGGGATTCTTCTTTCCGTACACTGCGACACGTCTGACGAAATCAAGCGTGCCAAGGAAGTTATGGAACGGAACGGTGGAGAAGACATTTCCTCCACAGGCGAAGCGTCCGTGGATAGCAACAAGACAAACCGCAACGTTGCCAGCAAGGCGGCGGGCGATAAGAGATAGCGAAGCCAAAGAGGAAGAAGCCACTCGCGACTTCTTCCTCTTTCGTCGTTACCGGGCACTGCACTATCGAGCTGTAATATTCAGAAAAGGGAAGGACAAGATGAACACAAGCAATATGTCTGGATCGCTTTTACCGTTTGCCCTTGGGGTCGGAGTTGGCGCCGCGGTTGCACTACTGCTGGCACCTAGGACCGGTCAGGAACTCCGCGAGGATATTTCCGGAAAAGTTACCGATGGCGTCAATGAATTGAGAGCGGCGGGCAAACATGTAAAGCGCAAAGCGCGGGGCTTTGTCACCGACGCAAAAGAGCGAGTTGATGAAGCAGTGCTGGCCGGCGAAGCCGCATTCGACAAGGCCAACAAAGAGTGAGACTCGCTGACCCTCGAAATATCGGGACTGGCTGCCACACTACCACGTTGGCGAGTTATCTTGCCCAGCGGCCCACAAGTTTTCTTTTTGAGCTTCAGGCCAGACCGACACGAAGTGAGACGGCCCGGATACTCTTTTGAGCGACCGGGCCGCTTATGAAGTAAGAACTTTTGTTGTCCCGCCTCAGGTCGACTTTTGCCGGATTGCATCGCGGCATAAAGACGAAATAGGTGGTCGCCAGGGCGAAACCCAACAGAGGCGAGGAGCAAGGCATTGTGGCGCCCTCACTAGCCGCTTACGCCGTCGCTCCAGCCACATGCTACGCCGCCGCAATCAGCGAGCTGTGCCGGGGGATCGGCTCCTACCGATCTTCACACTGTGGCTTCCAGCTCCAGGCGTTTTGCATCCTTATCCTATAGCTCGCTTCCTCGCCACTCATCCAAGGTGGGAGCCGTATGTGTAGAAGCGCTCGTACGGATGTGAGCGGGGGGCAATCAGTGACGCTCGACCAGTACCGATTTGGTGGTGATAGTCGCTGTTCTCGACAGTTACCCGGGAGGTATCTGCGTTTCCGATTAAGGAGCTCAGTGTGACCAGTGCCTAAGTTTCAGTTCGCTTTAGTAGGTAATCGAGGCCGCCGATGCGGAACCAGCGGTAACCGTAGGGCTCGAGCATCATGGAATGCTTGCCGGAAACGCCCGGAGTGCTGTGATCATCCGACAGGAGATTGACGAGTTGACCGTCGACTTTCGCGCCAGAACCGAATTTGACTTCTCTGGGAATGGGACTGAGGTTGTGCACGAATAAAACGGAATTGTTGCGCCAGTCGTAGCGCATCGCAAGCACCTCGGGTGTGCCTGTCGCGAGGATTGCAAAATCGCCCCAACCGATCTCGGGAACTTCTTTCCTCATGCGGATCATGCGTTCGGTCCAGTCCATTAGAGAGTTGGGATCGCGCTTCTGTGCGGCGACATTCACATGCTCGAAACCGTAGGGGCCTTCGGAGATTACGGGAATTACTGGCCTATCATTTTCGGTGAATCCAGCTTGCGGTTCATCGGACCATTGCATTGGCGTGCGGGCGCAGTTGCGTTCGGGCAGATCGAGATTGTCGCCCATGCCGATTTCGTCTCCGTAGCGGAAGACGGGAGTACCGGGCAGCGTCATCATCAGGCTATACGCGAGCTCAAGCCTGCGGCGGTCACCTTGCATCATGGGAGCAAGACGGCGGCGAATCCCCCGCTTGTATAGCTGCATGTCGGGTTCGGGACCGAACGCGTCGAAGACCGCCTGGCGTTGCTTCTTGGTCAGGCGGCCGAGATCGAGCTCATCGTGATTCCGCAAGAATTGCACCCATTGCGCGGTCGCTGGCCGCGGCTTGGTGGTCCGCAAGGCTTTGACCAGAGGACGAGTGTCGCTGCTGGCAAGCGCGTAAAAGACATGTTGATTGACCTCAAAATTGAACATCATCTGCAGCCGCTCGCCGGAAGCCCCGAAGTAGTTCAGATCCACATCAGGGAGCACGTTTGCTTCCGCGAGAATGATGGCGTCGCCTTCGCGCCACGTGAGAAATTCGCGGAACATGCGAAGCATGTCGTACTGCTCGGCGGGGCGCCGAATATTAGCGCCTTTGGCGGAAATAACGAAGGGAACGGCGTCCATGCGAAATCCAGAGACGCCTAACTGAAGCCAGAAACCCATAATTTTTAGAATTTCAGCTTGGACCTCGAGATTCGAAGTATTGAGATCAGGCTGAAAATCGTAGAACCTGTGGAAATACCAGGCTTTAGCGACATCGTCGTAACTCCACGTGGACTTCTGGACGCCGGGGAAAACCATGCCCTTGTTCGCGTTTCGCGGTTTCTTTTTCGACCAGACATACCAATCTCGGTATTTCGACTTCGGATCTTTGCGGGCTTCCTGAAACCACGGATGCTGATTTGAGGTGTGATTCACTACTAGATCGATTATGACGCGAAGGCCGCGTTGTCTACATCCCTGCGTGAACTCGACGAAGTCCCCTAGCGAGCCGTAGCGAGGATCAACTCCGTAATAATCAGAAACGTCGTAACCATCGTCGCGACCCGGCGTTGGCTGGAAGGGAAGCAGCCATATCGCTGTTACGCCCAGGCCCTGTAAGTAATCGAGTCGACGCAGGAGACCCTGAAAATCGCCGCTGCCATCGGCGTTGGTGTCGAGGTAGGTGCCGACAGAGAGGCAATAGACGATTGCATTTTTGTACCACAGGTCGTTGATCACCAAAAGTCCTTTTGGGTTCGGGGCTGGCTGACAGCTTGCAGATCGATTTTACATTGAGCGATATTGGTTTCGACTATCGATCTGGTAGCCTGGGCACATGCAGGATCTGAAGTGGTGGCAGCGTGGCGTTATCTATCAAATTTACCCACGCTCATTTCAAGATTGTAACGGAGATGGGATCGGCGATCTCCCGGGGATCATTCTTCGTCTCGACCACGTTGTAGCCCTCGGCGTCGACGCGATCTGGATTTCTCCGATTTATCCTTCGCCCATGGCGGATTTTGGATATGACGTCGCAGATTATTGCGACATAGCCGGGATCTTTGGCAGCCTTGCGGATTTTGACCGGTTGGTTACTGAGGTGCACTCGCGGGGGCTCAGGCTCATTCTAGACTTCGTCCCCAACCACACTTCGAACGAGCATCCCTGGTTTCTCGAGAGTCGAAGCTCCCGCGATAATCCGAAAAGAGACTGGTACATTTGGAAAGATCCTGGGGAAGAAGGAGGCCTCCCTAACAATTGGCTGAGCTATTTCGGCGGACCGGCGTGGAAATGGGATGAAACGACGAAGCAGTATTACTACCACTCGTTCTTGGAAGAACAGCCGGACCTCAATTGGCGAAATCCGGCGGTCAAGCGAGCGATGTACGAGGTGCTGCGGTTCTGGCTTGATCGCGGCGTGGATGGATTCCGCGTCGATGCGCTCTGGCTGCTGATCAAGGACGATCAGTTTCGGAACAATCCTGTGAATCCTGGCTACGCTCCCGGTGAATCGTCACACAACCGAATGTTGCCGCTCTATACCGCTAATCGCCCCGAGATTCATGCGACTGTTGCCGAGATGCGGGGCGTGGTGGACGCGTATCCGGACCGCGTTCTGATCGGCGAAATTTATCTGCCGATCGAGGAGCTGGTTACTTATTACGGGAGCGATCTGAAGGGCGCGCATTTGCCGTTCAACTTTCAGCTTATTCGGACTGCTTGGAATGCGCCGAGTATCGCACGAATCATGGAAGAATACGAAGCGGCCTTGCCGCCGGGGGCGTGGCCAAACTGGGTGTTGGGAAATCACGATAAGGCCCGCATTGCGTCGAGGATCGGTGCGGCGCAGGCGCGGATTGCAGCAATGCTGCTGCTTACTTTACGCGGCACTCCAACAATCTATTACGGAGAGGAAATCGGGTTGAAAGATGTTCCTATTGCGCCCGAACAGCTCCAGGACCCGGCTGAGAAAAATGAGCCGGGGCTGGGATTGGGGCGCGATCCTGAGCGGACTCCAATGCCGTGGGACGGGTCACTTCTTGCAGGTTTTACTTCCGGAGAGCCATGGCTGCCTTTAGGACCGGACCACGCGAGCATAAATGTGGTGGCGATGCGCGAGTCTCGCGGATCGATACTGAATCTTTACCGCCGTCTCATTGAATTACGGCGAAACAATCCGGTGCTTACACGCGGGGCAATCGAAGCGGTGGACGTTGAAGGGAAGATTTTGCGGTACCAACGACGCCAAGGGAATGATCGACTTGCAATTGCCCTCAATCTGGGTCGTGAACAGACGCGAGTCTCGCACCCCTCTGGGCGAGTGCTGCTGTCCACGTACCTTGATCGTCCCGGGGAGGATGTGGACGAGAGCGTTTCGCTTCGCGCGGACGAGGGAATCATTGTGCAGGTTAGACCGGGTGGCTAACATAGGGGGATTCAGGCCTCTCCGACAAAGTGCCTGGCCCTTCCCGCGTGGTCGTTGTTGGCGGCACTTACGACCCCGGAATCGGCTCGTCACTGGGCGGTTTGTCTGCAGCCCTTACCTGATCGCCTTACGTCAGAGCTGCCCGTCATTCGCCCGCTTGCGCCAAATAGAAATTCGGATTCTTCCAAAGCGGCCTTTTGAAGAGTGCCGGGATTCCAGGGAACCAACGGGTACGTTTCGGTATGAGTTAGACCCGGCCGTCCTCATAAGCGGTCCGCCGATGGAGACGTCAGAATATCGCAGCCTGAACGAGGCCAGAAACGCGTTTGCCGAATCAGGAGCAGCGAGAGCCGGGCCGTGGATCGACTTTTGTTCGGCCGTAAGAAATTTGGGCTAGCATGGCTTATGCGCAAAACCTGGCCCTCGCGAGTGCTGGTAATCGGATTGTGTTTGGCGGGTGTGAGCTTTCTGGAGAGAGAAGCGGTTGCAGAAAATTCCACGAGCGAATCTTCGCTTAAAACGAGGGCGCACCGGCAATCGCCGCTGGATTTGGAGATTGGCGGAGATTTTCCGGGTTTCCCTTTGGGCAGTGCGCGCTACATTGCACGCGAAGAATTATTGAAGCTGCCGCAAGTGAGCTACGCGGTGGATGATGACGCGAATTTTGCAGGCAAAGCTGACATCAGCGGAGTGTTGCTGACGGAGTTGATGAAGGCGCTTGGGGTACCGCAGGCGGGGGCGATGGTGGTGGCGATCTGCCTTGACCAGTATCATGCGCACTTTCCTGAAGAATATGTGCGGGCGCATCAGCCGATTCTGGCTTTGAAAATCAACGAACTGCCGCCCGCAAATTGGCCGACAAATGCGGAGGTACGCGGTGCTGCGATGGGGCCGTTTCTGATTTCTCACGCCAAGTTCACACCGCGTTTCAAGATACTTTCGCACGAAGATGAACCGCAGATTCCGTGGGGCGTGGTACGGCTGGAATTCCGCAAGGAAGTGGCGGTGCTGGAGGCGATTGCGCCGCGCGGAGCACACGCGAACGAAGCATCAGTAAAAAATGGCTACATGATTGCGCAACAGAACTGTTTTAGGTGCCACGACAACAAGGGAGAAGGCGGAACAAAAGCAGGCAGGCCGTGGCAGGTGTTGGCGGCGTGGGCAGAAGCTTCGCCGCCGCGGTTTGCGGCTTATGTGCGGAATCCACAAGCGGTGAATGCGAAATCGCAGATGTCGCCGAGCCCGCAGTATGACGATGCGACGATGCAGGCGCTGATCGAGTACTTCAAAACGTTTTTGCCGGAGAGCAAGCGATGACGCTGCGTGTGGCGAAATTCGCGCTGACGGCTGGGCTGGCGCTTTACTACACGCTGGTGGTGCTGAATAACCTTGCCGATTACGGTTCGAATTACCAGTTTGTGCGGCACGTGCTGATGATGGATGCGACGTTTGCGGGAAATCACGTGATGTGGCGGGCGATCCAGTCGCCGACCGTGCATACGGCGTTTTATTTATCGATCATCGTGTGGGAATGCGTGACCGCGGCGCTGTTGTGGATGGGAGTGGTGCAGATGGTACGGCGCCTGCGCCGGAGCGCGGAAGAGTTTCACGCGGCCAAGAAATGGACGCTCGCAGGGATGACACTAGGCGCCACGATGTGGTTGGTGGCGTTCTTGAGCGTGGGCGGCGAATGGTTTGCGATGTGGCAATCCAAAACGTGGAACGGACAGGATGCGGCGTTTCGAATGTTT
>DATMZI010000008.1:0-77768 GCA_035607085.1 Candidatus Eiseniibacteriota bacterium
CACCGCCTTGATGGCGCGCCCTGCGCGCTGGTGCATGCGGTAGTTGAGCTCGAAGTCGCCGACCGAGAATTCGGCGTCGTTGATGTGAAAATGAAGCGTGTCGAGTGCGGGCTCGTCGAGTCCGTGGTACATGGCGAGCTCAGTGTCGAGCCGCTGGAGTGCATCGAAATACTGTCCTTGATAGGCGTGATAGAGCGCCTCGCCGAAATGGAGGTCCCTCACGTCGTCGCACGTGGCCGGACGGGCAAGTCCCAAGGCTAGACCGAGTGTGATGAGTCGGCGAGTCGCGCGCATCGGTTACCAGTCCCCAAGCGCGATCGGAGTGTTGCCGGAACGCGGTCCGGCCAGGGTCAGTCCGACCAGCTTTGGCTTCACTTCCTTGCGGAAAGTAAACTGTCCCGTGCGGCTGAAGTCCGCGCCGCCCTCAAGCTTGCCGTCTACAAGCACGTCCAGATTGTGATCCCCGGTCGCCACGTTGCCGACATAGATCCTTTGCACCCCGCCCTTGCGCAGGGCCTGGAGCTCTTTGGCGCTGTAGATGTAGTGCGCAACAAGTTGCCCGTCGATCTGGATCCGCACGGCGTCGAGGCGCATCGAGTCGTCCTTGGCCAGAGCGACGAAGATCGCGACCTGTGTTCCTGACGGATACAGCAGCTTCTCCTCCAGCTGGCTCAGCTCCGCCGACATGCGGAGGGCGTCTGACTTGATCTCCTGGATCTGTTCGTCGAGGCCCCTCATCTGCCGTTGGTCGGATGAGATCTCTTCCTGGGAAGGCTTCTGGACCGCAGCCGGAGGGGGCGCTGGTGTGATAGTGACTTGCGCGCTAGCATGAGTCGAACCGCCCGGCCCCGCGGCCGTGACGGTATAAGTGGTCGATTGAGAAGGCTTCACTGTCGTAGAACCCTGCGCAGCCACGCGGCCCACGGAGGGCTCCAAAGTGATGGATGTGGCGTTCGTCGACGACCACGTGAGCGTGACCGGTTGGCCCGCTTCAGCGGAAACGGGCGAGGCGCTCAGAGCGACGCTCGGGGACGCTCGCGGCGGCGCTAGTTGCGCCGCAGCAACGGGTTTCCTCCCATTGGCCATCAGCGCGAGCGCAAACAAACCGAACAAGATCGCCGTGCGAAGCGAAAGGAAACGCATCGTACTTCACTCCTTGTTCACTGGAGCATCACATGAGCGGCAGGCGCAAAATGTCCTGCCGCCCCCCGTATTGCATGGCTCGAGGATTACGGAATCGCACGACGCCGTAAACTGTTCATAGGAACGGAATTCGAACGGGGAGCGCTGGTGCAGGAGGACCTGTTCGTTTGGCCCTCAAGGAAGGTCGCAGAGAGTTGGCAGCGGAAAAACCTGCAAACTGAGTCTTGCATTGATCGAGAGCATAACGCGCGCAGGACTGCGCCTGGCATTGCGCACGCCACCATCAGCATTACGGCCAGCGTATTGACATTACTTTTTGCCCCGCACACACTCTCGCGCGCGACCAGCTCAGTCCTTACCTACAAGGTGCGCGGGGCAAAGAGGTGGAACAATGGAAATCGGGCGCCGATCACAATGTCAGGCTTCACAAAGGAACAGTACATAGTGCAGATGCTTGCCCAGTGGCTGCCCAGCGGTTTACCACTTGCTCGCCGAATGCACCGGAATACGCGTACTACACTGCCGCAATACTACGAAATGAAATACTATCGGACCCTCCGCCAAAGCGCAGTGCCGAAGACGTCCTGTTTGATTATCTCGAGCCGGAGGAGCGCAAAGTCTACAACGATTTGGCTAGGCGCATTCAGAAGCATTTCGAAGAGCTGGAAATCGAAAACTCTAAGCGACGCGACCGCCGAAACGTTCAGCCGTTAACAGGCTTAATGCAAGAATGATACAAAGAACCGCGATAGCCAAAAGAGCAAGCCCCTTGCCTCGACCGAGGAGTCGGTCCCGTGACTCGCAATTGCAGCAGATAGAAACTAACGCCAGCGCTACAACTGCCCAACCCACAACGATTCCGAGTACTGGGTGGGAATCGAACGTGGTTCGAAGGCCTTCCGCCCAGGTCCATCCCATCCGTGGAAATATGGGCCGTGCAACTGCCCCCATCAGAAGGATTACAACGAATCCGATCCCGACCCGCACGCCAGTTTCTAAGCTGTAGCCATATTTCTTCCGCCAGTAGTAGGCCCAGGCAGGAAGGTATATTCCTAATACTATCCAGCCATAGAGCCATGCAAATTCGCTGACATTTAGCCACACTCTAGCGACGTATCCGCGCGGAGCACGCGTGGAGAGAAAATTCAGGACAAAGATGTAGTTGTACGCTGTCAAAACTCCTAGCGTCACTAGACTGACGAACTGAAGCCACAATCGCGTAGGCGAAGCGCGGCATCTGGAGCAAATCGATTGCCCATTCATCCGCAGACCGCATTCCTCGCAGTGAATTCTCCCTCCTGACGCTGATTGGAACTGCGTTCCCGCAGAGAAATGAGGTGTACGCTCACTTGTGCCTCGGATCAACGCAGATAGCCCAGTCGATTGTGCGCGCTGCTGCCGCTCTAACTTTTCAATGTACGCGCGCGCTACTTCATCGATATTCCTGCTTGCGTCATCAATACTCATGTTGTGCCCTCACTGTGACCTGCAGAACCAATCCGGGCGTTATCGTCCGCTTGTGCCCATTGGCATGGCAACACGGACTTGCAGGGGCAAGTTAACCCCTAGCAAGTTCCGAAACCACTGTTCTAAAGACTGGTTTCGGGCCAGGAGGTGCAGGTGACCCTTTGAGCCGTTCTATTGCGTTTTGCGTTTGACAGAACTTCGACAAGAAGAGTTGACACCTCGGCAAGGGCCTACCCATTCGCAGATACAAGTTTGATGGTCGCAATGAACCTGCGCAGACTCGGAGTTTGCGACAAGTTTATTCAACAAATTCTGTGTCACACGAACGTCACCACAACGATGAACATCTACGTGAAGTCACAGCAAACGGCATGGCACAAGTAGAACAGTTATCAACTGCAGCAGCGGGGCAAGCAGTACAATAAGGCAGTTGGGACAAAACTGGGATAAAGGGCGCGTACGCACGGGCAGGGAGACGAGCTGATTCAAACCGAATACTCCGGCATCTGGAGGAACTATCCAAGCATCAGGGTCCTGCGCCGGCCTGGCACCAGGGGCTCTCACCCTACGTTTGTCCCTATGAAGTGGCCGATGTTTATGCGCAGCTGGGGAATAAGGATCAGGCGTTTAAGTGGCTGGCCAAGGCCCTTCGGAGCCGAAGTTGCATGTACTTCCTGCGTCAGGATCCCAGACTCGAGTCCATCCACTCTGATCCTCGTTTCCAGGAACTCCTGACCAGGATGAGTTTCCCGCAATAGATTGCGCAGCGTCCAGTCACGCGGTCCGCTCGGGCCTCAACCTCTGGTTGGTCGGCAAACAGGAAGTAATGGCGCGATCGCGATGGATGGCAAGCGTCAATAGAATTTCCGATTTCCGCCAGTGGCTTTCGAACGTCAAGGCTGGGAGCTACTGTGGTCTGAGCTTTTCAGCGCGCCAGCCAATAACTTCAGCCGTGAAGATCGAACCATCCAGCCCCAGCGCGATTTCGTGAGGGTCAAAGCGCGGCCCCTGGCCCGGTTGGGGTCCCGCGAAACTGCCCACGACTTTGCCCTCTGGATCGATCTTTAGAATGCGGCCGGCTATAGCGTCGGCCATATAAAGGGTGTGGTCTGGGGCGAGCACCAGGCCAAATGGACTCCCAAGTTTCCATTGCCGCAAAAAACGGCCATCCCGGTCGAAGATTTGGATGCGCGCATTCTCCCGGTCGCCGACATAGACCAGGTCGCCATCAATCACAATCGTGTGGGGAGTGTCGAACTGTCCAGGGCCAGTGCCCTTCATTCCCCAGCCCAGCAGCGGATTGCCGTACTTGTCGAACTTCAGCACCCGCGAGTTCCCGTAACCATCGGTGACGTACACATTGCCGTCTCGGTCCCAGGCAATGTCGGTGGGCTGATTGAAATGCAACACGTCGTCCCCGGGAAGTCGCATCCGTCCCAGAGCGAGAGCACCTTCCCTTCCGGAGTAAGCTTCAGAACCACATGCGAACCGATGTCGGCGGTCCAGATGTTGTCTTCGACGTCGACGCGCACCATGTGCGCTGTGACAAACAGATCGTCGGCAATGCTGCGAAGGAATTTGCCAGAAGGATCGAATTCCATGAGCGGATGTTTTCCGCGATGAAAAACGTAGATGTGTCCTTTGGAGTTCACCGCAACACCAGCCGGTTCGACCAAATGTTCTCCCGGCGGCAGCTGAAAGAAGTCGGTAATCACGTTGTAGTTCAGTTTCGGTAATGAATGCGGCGGCAGCTGACCGAGGACCGACGCGGCCAGGATACAGAACGACAGAAATTCAGCAGCGAGATGCAGAACACATCGAGTCATGCCTCCCTCCCCCACTTTGCGATTCCTGCAATTATCTCCCTTCGGCTCTCCTTGAGATAACAAGGAAGAGAATTTCTTCTACAATGCAGACGCATAATTTGCCTCGCCGAGCTCGGTTCCGGGCGTGTTGTTGACAAACCTTACCTTACAAGATTAGGGAAGAGTAGCTCGCAACTCGCCCGTAATCGGCGAAACCCACGACTGCCGAAGAGATTCGGCATCAACTTTGACTTTGATTCAGACTGTTTTGCAGCAGTTGTTGGTGCCTAGCAGCACGCCGGGCCACTCCTAGACTGCTCAGAGTCCGAAAACATACGGCACGCGATCGGCGCTGATGGCAATCCGCTGGTGTCCGTCCACGGTGAAGGCGATCGGGTTTGACCTGATCGCACCCCCCGTCTGGAAATCCCACAACGCTTTTCCTGTTTGGTCGTTGAGTGCGTAGAAGTTTCCCTCGTCAGAGCCTGAAAATACCAGGCCTCCAGCCGTTGAGAGCACGCCTGCCCAAGGCGGAGAGTGCAGTCTGAACTCCCAGCGCAGTGCTCCGGTTGCCGCATCTAGGGCACGGATGGCGCCGAACGAATCGTCTGCGGGCAACTCATTCTCACCACCACCCGCGTAAAACGTGCCAATCTTGTGCTCCATATCGCGCTTGAAGTACATCGCGCCGATCTCACGGACCGCGACGTACACCAGACCAGTTTGAGGGCTGTAGGATGGACTGAACCAAACCGTAGCGCCGTTCGAGTTCGGGTAAAGGAGGGTGCCCTTTTCTGTGGGTTCGGCACCCTGTAATCGGATAGGCCGACCGTTAGAATCGAGACCCGTTGCCCAAGTCTGTCTTGCATTCGAGGGACTTTATAACTCTGGCCTTCGTGTCTCCCGCCTTCGGACTCCCGGACATCGAAGGCTGCGCGGGCCGAGACGGTCAAAGCCATTGTCGCTGTAGGTGCCAGGGGCTTTAAACGCGTGGTCGATTTAGCGCCAAACCCCAGGCCGCCGCGGCCATCGCCGCGATCATAAGCCCGGAGCTCGTAACACTCAGCGCGCGGGGAAGCGGGCCATGATCCAGGGTCTGGATCAATACACCGAAGGGAAACAGCGCCGCTCCGGCGAGCAAGGCGATCGCGAGGACTAGTTTCCATTTTTCTGAGAATCCAATGCGGTCGAAAGCAATGCCCAGAACAATGAGCACCATCGCCAGACCGATCCAATGTCCATGGGCGTCTACCTGGCGTTCATACACATATTTGGCTTCGCGATAGTTCGAGAGGGAGGCCTTCAGTTGTGCAGGGTTTTGTTCCGCTGCCCGCGTGAAGGCCGATGCGAGAGAGGCGCCGATCCGATCGAGCGCCTGGTGCTCGGCGAACGCCGCGTACCATGTGCCGTGGCACATTCCGACAACGGCGAGTGCAATACCACCGATTAGCAGAACCCGCCGCGCCGCAGTCAAGAGGTCATCTCCGCGTCGGCATCCAAGCTACGGGCGTGGCGCACGATACCGATCCACATCGCCAAAAGTGCGACAACGACCAGCAGCCCGCCGAAATCGGCCAACGCGCCAGCAAGCAGGCCGAATCGAAGCTCGAACAACACACACACAGGAAGGATCACCGATCCGGCCAATAGCGTGGACGCCCAGCGGCGTCTCCAGCGTTCGCTTAGATTCACGTACGGTTGGAAGAAAGCCATAATCATGGCGAGCAATCCAAACTCGATAATGTGCGCGTGAGCCGCGATCTTGACGGCACGATCACCTTGGAGCTGGGCGTACTCCGTGAGCGCATTATTGATTTGAACCCCGTCTCGCGACGCAGCGCCGAGCGCCATTTCGGAAAGAATCGCGTAGTCCTGTGCTTCGTGGTGATACAGATCGGAGGCCGCATAGTACGCACCATGCGCAAACCCAACAAGAATAAGGATCAGTCCTCCGGCGAGCAGGCGGGTTGCGGAAGTTGCACGTGAATCGAGCAGAGAATCTGAAGACAAACCTGGCCCGGCTCCACGGAAATGATGGTACACGCCGGTCAAATACACAGCGGTCACGAGCAACACGCACAGGCCGCCCGCGTCGGCGATTATGCTGGCCCAACCGATTGCCTGCAAAGGACTATACGCGAGGCCCACATAGTGGATCAGGAACACGCCGAGCGGTAGGAGGGCAGCTCCGACGAGAAATAACCAAGCGAGGTTGCGTTTCGTAATCTCGGAGAATGCTATCCAAGGTTGCAGCACCGCGAGCAACAAAGCAAGATAACCAAAACCGATCATGTGGACGTGCGTATCTACCTTGGTACCGCGATTTTCAAGAAAGGATCCAACGTCCTGAAAGTGCGCTGCCACTGAGGCACCGTCGCCAGCAAGTGCGGCGCCGGCCCCAGCCTCGAGTGCCGCTCCCACGCGGGCAGCGTTCTGATGCAGCACGAATACGGCAAAAATATCGCCAAAGATCATGCCGACGACAATCAGGCCGATCCCGCCAAGGACCAGCAAACGGCGGGCACCCAAGCGCGAAAAATGCGCACCGCTGCCGGCCGGCATTGAATCGATCGTGGAATGCATGGTCCCGTATGTTACCGGATTTTGGCGATGGCCCGAGACTTGCCGTAAAGAGTGGGGCGGGCCTCAGGTCACACCACTTAGAAACGCCAGCTGAATCTGCCGCGGGTTGAACAACGCGCGCGGCGTTCCATAAAGGGGGTTCGGTGAGCCTTCCTGGAAGAACTGCGTCCCTGCAGATTCATCAGGTTGTCCACGGCGGCGTGGGACTTTGTGCTTGGCACCATCGTCACGATTCAGTCGCCACAGCGATTCACCAAATTTGCCGGTTCGGACGTGAACGGCGACGTTTTTGGCAACAGCGACCGTGTGGGCATCGAGCCGAGGAATACTTTCGCTGGCGACAATTTCCGTTCGGTAGACTTGAGCTTTTCGCGAGCCTTCCCGGTTCGCGAAACGAAGAAGCTGGAGGTCATCGCCGAGGCATTTAACCTCTTCAATACCACAAACATTCGGTTTTTCAACGCTGCCTACGGTGCCGCTGATTTCTGGCCGCATTTTCGTGGAATAGTATTGGTAATAGGCCTTTGCTTCCTTCCGCGAGGGACGGCAAACGACGTGGCACAGCGTGAAAACGCCCGTAGTGCGGTCCATAGCGCGGGCTCTCTGCTTAATTTCATCAACTTCGGTTTTCGATTTATCGAGATCAACGGAAATAGCGAACAGGAAGTCGGCGTTGCGAACGGCAAAGTTGCGTCCTTCCCCTGATCCAGCCGCATTCATGACCGGCGGCCGGCCATCGAAAGGCCGCGGATAGCCGTAGACGTTCTTGAGATCAAAAACCTGACCGTCCCAATCAAAAACGGTCCCTGGTGATTCCAGATGCGCGTCACGACGTCAAACCATTCCTGCGCCAGAGCGTAGCGGTCCGCATGTTTCTCCGGGAGGTTGATTCCGAAAGCATCGTACTCCGGCTTGTTCCAGCCGGCGACGACATTCAGACCGAGCCGGCCTTCACCCAACTGATCGGCATTTGCCAGTTGCTTGGCGGCAACCACGGGATGAATCGGCGAGCTTGGCAAGACGAATGTTGTTCTCCCGGGAATTGACCCAGCGCTCTGGAACTTTGGTCACAGCCATGCCGCCGGAACAATTAGCAGAGAAAATGCCCAGCTTCAGTGTGTTTTGGTTCAGGATTGGAGCCTGCTTCCGGCCCATGGGTACCTCGCGCAGTGGAATCTATTCGTGGAGAACCGCCAATCGTGCTGATCAGGGGAACGAGTTGGTTAGTCCGGAATAACGGCAGTGACTTCGATCTCGACGCGCGCAGCATCCTCGATCAGGCTGCTGACTTCTACCGCGGTCATGGCCGGATAGTGACCTCCGAAGATCTCACGGTAGACTATGCCAAGCTGCCGGTACGAGTCGACATACTCTTTTTTGTCGAGCACGTACCAATTCATTCGCACGACATTTTCAGGTTTCGCGTTTGCTTCCGACAGCACCTCGACGATATTCCGTAAGATCTGCCGGACTTGTCCCACGAAATCCCGAGAAACCATTTTTCCTTGTGCGTCACAACCGATCATTCCGCTGACAAAAATAGTGCGTCCGTTAGCGACCACTCCGTTCGAATAGCCCTTCGGCCGTGGCCAATGCGCCGGATGCAGACATTTCATGTTTTGTTCTTCCCCTGCGTAGCTGTCGCGGTTGCTGAATTATCCGAAACTCGAAATGCCAGTAGTCGTGCGCGTACTTCGTCAGGAATCGGGATACTGCGGGTCACACGCCGGTCGATCCAGACCAGGACCACCTTGCCGCGCACGCGGTCGGCGCCATCCGGCGCCTGTAGCAGGATGTCCAGACTCACCGACGTGGCGCCGATCTCCCGCACCGAAAGACTTGCCGACAATACTTCGCCGAAGCGGGTGGGAGCCACGAAATCAGCCTCCAGATGGACGGTGGGAAGTCCCCAGCTCCGGGTGGTGACAATCTCCGTGAAAGAAAACTGCAACGCCTCGCGATGCCAGTCTTCCACCAGATTGTTGAACATTTCAAAGTATCGGGGATAGAAAACGATGCCCGCTGGATCGCAATCTCCAAAACGGACCAGCACCTGCTTGCGAAATGGTCCGGTCTGCGGACGGGCTAGTTCATCCACGGATCTGCTCGCTTTCCTGAAAAGCTTTGATAACGCCGCGCGCGATGATCAGTTGCTGAACCTCAGTCGCGCCTTCGTAGATACGAAGGGGGCGGATTTCGCGATAAAGGCGCTCGACGACCGACCCGCTCACGACACCCAGCGCTCCAAAGATCTGGACGGAGGCGTCAATGATGCGCTGCGCGCTCTCCGTGGCGCTCATCTTGGCCATGGCGGCCTCGATTGTAACCGTGTGCCCCTGGTCGCGGAGCCAGGCGGCACGATAGGTCAGCAGTGCCGCGGCATCGATGTCGGTGGCCATGGAGGCCAGCTTGGCTTGAGTCAATTGAAAGTCAGCGAGAGCCTGGCCGAACATCCTCCGCGAAGTGGCACGGCGCAGACTTTCTTCCATGGCTCGGCGGGCAAAACCTAGGGCAGCGGCGGCGACGGAAGTGCGGAACACATCGAGGGTGGACAAGGCCACTTTGAACCCCCGACCAGCCTCTCCGAGACGTTGCTCGCTGGGGACGCGGCAGTCCTTGAAGACCAGACGCGCCAGAGGGTGTGGAGCGATCACTTCCACGCGCTCCGCAACTTCAACGCCCGCTGTTCCGGATTCCACAACGAACGCGCTGATCCCGCGAGATCCTTCGCCTTCGCCGGTGCGGGCAAAAACAACGTAGAAGTCTGCGATGCCACCGTTGGAGATCCAAGACTTGTCGCCGCTTAAGACATAAGAGTCGCCGTCCCGTCGCGCTTCGCACTGCATTGCCGCGACGTCTGATCCAGCATTCAATTCTGACAAGGCGAACGCGGCGATGGCCTCGCCCTTGGCGACGGCCGGCAAATACTTTTTCTTCTGGTCGAGAGTTCCAAAAAGTGTGATGGCACCGGAGCCGAGGCCCTGCATGGCAAAAGCAAAGTCCGCAAGCCCTGAATGCCGCGCAAGGGTTTCACGGATGAGGCAAATCGCTCGCGTGTCAATTGTGTCGGACGATCCGCCGAACGCCGTGCCTCCGACCGCGTACTTTAGCCAACCATCTGCGCCCAGCTGGCGCACCAATCGGCAGCATGCTTTGTCAACTCCATCTTCAGTTTCTTCCGCCAGAAGACCGCCGGCCCACCGGTGCAGTTCGATAGCCAGCGTTCTGTGATGGGCCTCGAAAAACGGCCAGTCCAGGTGACGACTGTCGTCCATTTTCAGTCTCCCTTGAACTCTGGCTTCTGCTTGTTGACGAAGGCGTGGTAGGCACGGTGAAAATCGTTTGTCGCCATGCAGATCGCTTGCGCCTGTGCTTCTGCGTCAATAGCTTCGTCCACACCCATGTTCCATTCCTGCTGCAACATTCTCTTGGTCATGGCGTGCGCGAAAGTAGGTCCGGAGGTCAACTCCGAAGCGAGTGCCATGGCTTCGGTCAAGAGCACTTCCGGAGCGCAGAGCCGGTTTAGAAAACCCCAGCGCTCGGCTTCTTCAGCACTTATGCTACGGCCAGTGAAGAGAAGTTCGGTTGCTCGTCCCAGGCCGATGATACGCGGCAGCACTGCACAGGCGCCCATGTCGCAACCGGCCAGTCCTACGCGGGTGAACAAAAATGCGATCTTGCTCCGTGGTGTTCCCAGGCGTAGGTCCGAGGCCATCGCCAGGATGGCACCTGCACCCGCGCAAACGCCATCTATCGCGGCGATGACCGGCTGAGGACAAGAACGCATGGCTTTGACAAGATCTCCTGTCAGCCGAGTGAACGCCAACAAACCCGGCATATCGAGCTTAGTAAGAGGCCCGATGATCTCGTGGACATCTCCACCTGAGCAAAAATTACCTCCCGCGCCGGTCAGAATGACAGCCTTGATATCGGAAGCTTCCGACATCGCGCGAAACAGGTCACGCAATTCGGCATATGAATCAAAAGTCAGAGAGTTCTTTCGCTCGGCGCGGTTGAGCGTGATGCTGGCAGTCTGGTCTGTTACCTGGTACTCGAAATGTCTGCCTTTGTAGCCGGCGAGGAGACTACGGTTAACCGGCAATTGGTGTGGTTGGCCGGGGAGATGCCGCATCATTTTCTCCTGCCGATCAGACCGAGCTTGTGTCTCGATTCTGGCACGGCGACCGTGTTCAAATGCGCTTTGAGCTTGCCGAGCGTCGCCATCATCATTTGTTTGTCATCCTGGCTCAATCCGCTCAACAGTTCAATGATCCACTCTTCATGACTTGCGGCGATTTCGCGAAAGCGCTTCAGTCCGGCAGCGGTCAGCTTGACGGTGATTGCCCGGCGGTCACCGCGGTCGAGGGCTCTCACGACCAAACCTTCCCGCTCGAGCTGATCTGTTATTCCCGTCACGTTTCCGCCGGAAACCATCAGACGTTTCGACAATTCGCTCATGCGCAGACCGGCCGGATAACGCTCCAGCTGCGCCATCAAATCGAACCGCGGCAAGGTGGTCGAAAATTCCCGGCGCAAGCCTCCGCGGACATGATTTTCGACCCGCACCGTACAGGACAACAAGCGAAGCCACAAGCGCAACGCCTGATGATCGTCTTTGGTCGCTCGCGTCTCGAGATCAACCAGTCTGACGCGGTTGGCGATCAACTCGGAACCGCTCTTTCTGAGTGCCGATGTAGTCTCCATAGAGCCCCTCACATTACCTCGCCACCAGATATCGCGATCGCTTGTCCCGTGACCGCTTCGCTCCCGGGCAAGCACAGCCACGCAACTGCATTCGCCACTTCCTCAGGCTGGATCAACCGTTTCTGCGGATTTTGCGAAACTAGCTCGGCTAACGCTTGTTCCGGTGTTCGCCCGGTCTTGGCAACGATTTTTTTTACACTTTCGCGAACCATGTCGGTTTCCGTATAACCAGGACAGACCGCGTTAACAGTTATTCCTTTTGTTGCAACTTCGAGCGCCAAAGCGCGCGTCAGGCCTACCACGCCGTGCTTCGCGGCGCAGTATGCCGAGACGTAGCCGTAGCCGACCAGGCCTGCGGTACTTGCTATGTTTACGATCCGTCCCCAGCCGCCCGCGAGCATGCCTGGCAAAGCAGCCTGCGTGCAGTAAAAGGTCCCGTCCAGGTTGACCGCCATCATCGTTCGCCAAAGCGAAGATTCCATTTTCACAAACGGTGCCGAGCCCGCCTGCCCGGCGTTGTTAATGAGGATGTCGATTGGGCCATAGCGTGAACGCGCCTCTTCGAGCGCGCGTCGGACATCCTCAAAATCGCTGACATCCGCTACCACATGACCGGTCCGACCGGCATCCCACGGCGCCGCGTCGTCGCCGGTATGCACGCAACTCCGGCTTAGCGTCGTCACGCGAGCACCGTGTGCCAGCAGGACGCGTGCCACCGTCGCGCCAATGCCTCGAGCCCCGCCGGTGACAAGCGCATGTTTGCTCGAAAGAAGCCGCGAGTATTGATTCTCGCTACCTTGTTTCATACCTGCACCAGCAATTGCGCGCGCGCGATGTTGCGTTCCAGCTGCTCCTTGCCTGGCAAATACTGATCGGGCCACTTGACCTCGCGGAAGCCCTGTTTCGCCGCCTCGTGAAGTGTCCATAAAGGATCGGCCAGATGCGGCCGGGCAATCGCGCAAAGATCGGCGCGACCCGCGGCGATGATGGTGTTGACGTGATCGCCTTCGAAAATATTCCCGACGGCAATCGTGGGAATCCCGACTTCATTTCGAATGCGGTCGGCGAACGGCACCTGGAACATGCGTCCGTACACCGGCTTTTCGTCTTTGCTGACCTGACCCGACGAACAATCGATAACGTCCGCTCCCGCGGCGCAAAAAAGTCGCGCTACTTCCGTAGCATCCTCGGGCGACAATCCTCCCGGTACCCAATCGTGAGCCGAGATCCGCACACTCATCGGCTTTTCGGCAGGCCAAACTTCGCGCATGGCTTTGAATACTGCGATGGGATACTTACAACGATTTTCGAGCGAGCCGCCGTACTGATCAGTGCGGATATTTGTAAGCGGCGAGATGAAGCTCGACAGCAGGTAACCATGCGCACAGTGAACTTCGAGCCAGTCGAAACCAGCCTCCACGCCTCGCTTCGTTGCCGCCACAAAGTCGGCCAATATGCGACCGAGGTCTTCTTGCGTGGCCTCGCGCGGAGTCTGCGAAACGCCAGCCATGTAGGGAATTGCCGACGCTGACAAAAGCGGCCAATTGCCGGAATCCAGGGGCAGGTCAATCCCTTCCCAGCCTCGCCGCGTTGATCCCTTTCGTCCGGAGTGCCCCAGTTGCAACGCGAACTTGGTATCGGTATGGGTGTGAACGAAATCGACGATTCTCTTCCAGGCATCCCGCTGCGCATCGTTCCACATGCCGGTGCAGGCTGGCGTGATACGAGCTTCGGGCGACACGCAAGTCATTTCGGTACCGATCATCGCGGCGCCGCCCATTGCGCGGCTTGCCAAATGAACGAGATGAAAGTCATTCGGTAGGCCATCGACGGCCATGTACATCGCCATCGGAGATACGATCACGCGATTCTTCAGCGACAGCTCGCGAACTTTAAATGGCGTAAACATCGGCGGAACCGGATGGTCGACACCGCTGCGCGCAGAGAACCATTGCTCGACGCTCCGAACATAGCTGGCATCTCGAAGCTTAAGATTTTCATGGCCGATGCGCTGGCTGCCGGTCAAAAGGCTGTAGGTGAATTGCTCCGGATCGAGGTACACGTATCGTTCAACTTGTTCAAACCACTCCATCCGATTGCGCGCGGCACTTTGCAGTTTGAGCGCTTCAATTTCGCGCTCTTCCTGGTAGCGCCGCAGAGCGTCGGAAATATTGCCCATTTGGTTGGACAGCACGCGGGATAGCGCCATGGCGTCTTCCATGGCCAGCTTGGTGCCTGAACCAATCCCAAAATGCGCCGTATGTGCGGCATCGCCGATCAGAACGATGTTTTTGTGATGCCATTTCTCGCACAACACACGGGCAAACTTGAGCCATACCGCAGAGCCTTGCAGATGCTTGGCGTTCGAAATCAAGGCGTTGCCGTCCAAGCGCTCGGCAAAAAGTTTTTCGCACAACGCGATCGACTCCGCTGCGTCCATCTTGTCAATGCCGGCCTTGATCCAGTTTTTTTCCGGCGTTTCCACAATGAACGTGGACCAGTCGTCGTCGAACCGATAGGCGTGGAGGTTAAACCAACCCCACTCCGTGGATTTGAAATCAAAGGTGAAAGCATCCAGCTTCTTTTTGGTGCCAAGCCAGATGAAGCGATTGTTGCGCACCTGAATGTTCGGCGCAAAAACGCTCTCGTATTTCTTGCGGGTCACCGAAGAAGCGCCGTCGGATGCGATCACGAGATCGTAGTTGGCGGCGTACAGGTCCGGGTCGGTGACTTCTTTCTGAAACAGCAACTTCACGCCGAGGCAGGCGGCACGCTGCTGGAATATCTGAAGAAGTTTCATTCGGGAAATGCCGCAAAATCCATGTCCGCCCGATGTCAGCTTGCGATCTTTGAAATAGACGTCAATCTCGTCCCAGTGGCGGAAGGCTTGCGTAATTCTGGCGTGGCTCTCCGGATCGGCCTCCCTGAATCCGTCCATGGTCTTATCGGAAAACACAACGCCCCATCCGAAAGTACTGTCGGACTGGTTGCGCTCGATTACCGCGATGTCCCACGACGGATTGGCCTTCTTCGCGAGAATCGAGAAATAAAGTCCCGCCGGACCGCCGCCCAGGCAAATAATCTTCATCGATTCCTTTCCCGCCCGCGCTCCATCCGCGGAACCGTGCATTTTTCCGTCATGCTTCTGCTAGTTTGCGCAATTCTTCCTGCAATTTTTCGCCGCTGTCCTCGGCGAGGGCTGCTTCCCGAAGCTTTTTCAAATCTCCGGCGGCGTCGGTCCGTCCGCGAAGCTTCGGAAGGGCCGCCATCAGCGCGTCGAAGGTTTTGCGCCCACGAGCCTGCGTCTCGCCATAGCCCTTAACAACGCGTGGACATTCAGCAAATTCCACGGCAAGCGCATAGCTCTCTTGCGCCAATACCGGGATCTGCTCGAGCCAGGCGCCGATTCTCTTGTGCTCTTCTGCAAATCGCAGAGACCTGCGTCGCCAAGGCCGCAGAGCAGCCAACCCAAAAAGCTGCAGGAATCCCCAGAGCGAAGTTGTGTGCACAATGCGACCCTTGCGCGTAAAACGCTCGATCCATCTTCTTGTCCAGCCGCTGTTCAACAGCCAACGACCGAGCGATGCCGGCAACGTGTCTGAGATCTCCTCGACTCCCGGATGCAGAAACTCCTTGATGTGCACCAATTGGCTGGCATTGGCGCGCGATTCCTGATGGACCCGGGCGAATCGCGTGTCGCGAGTCTTCAAGTCTGCAACACGAGTCACGTCCTCGTAGGACATCCACAAGGCGAGGTATCGCGCGGTTTCCGACAGCAGTGCAAGGCTGCCGTTACCGTGCCTCGTTTCCTGCCCCAGAACGGGCTTCAGCTTATCCAGGTACCAAGCGGCGTAGTCCACGTCCTGATAGTCGGCGAGCCGCTGGATGCCGGCAAAAAGAATCGCGTGACTTGGCGACGGGAAATCGCTCTCGATCCGCGCGGCGAGTCTTTGCAGTTGCGGCCCGACCGAGGGCCGTGAGGATGCCTTCCGGTCGTCCAGCAAGACTGGCTTTTGCCTTGCCGCAACGAATGCTGCGGCAAAACCCGCCAGGCTGGATTCAATGCCTACTCCCCCGCGCTTGATCGCCTCCTCAAATTCTTTGCGCTCGAAGGGCAGTGCGCGCGTGGCTGCCAGCGCGCCAAACAACGGTGCGCTAATTACGCTGCCGGTTTCTTCAGCAATGCGGGCAAAGTCGTTGTGCACGAAAACTCGGGCGGCAGCCTGGCCTCCGGCAATCAAGCTTTTTGCATCAACCTGGCCGTCCCCTAGAGCGGTCTTTTCCGTCATGGAATAAACGCGGTGCGTCGAAGCAATCAAGATCGTTCGGTCCGGGGTGACCAGGCCGCGCTGAATGGCGCGACCCGCTTCCATTAATTCGGAGGCCAGCACGATGTCCAGCTCTCCCGGAACAGGCATTAGCGCGAAAATCGGCGCCTTGTTCGCCGCGACCGCGAGTCCCTTGGGGAAAATTTCTATGTAATAAACCGTGGAGCCGGTCCTTTGAGCGACACCCGGCACCGAGGTCGTCTGCGCGAGATAGCCAGCGTGCTCGGCAAGATCGACAATCCAATCCGCAAGAACGCCGCCTCCCTCGCCGCCCATCGCGACGATTGCGATGGTGGTGGCACGGGGCGTCTCTGCGTTGACGCCTGGCGCGACCGGTGGTCCTGCGACAGCGATGTTCATCGATCCTCGAAACGGTCTCAGGCAATAATTTCCGCGAGGCGCCGGTTGGCGCGTCGTTGCAAAAATCCGATCGCCGCAGCCCTGATACGCGCTCTAAGCACATCCCATTTAGTGGGATTGGAAATTATTTCCGCGCGGTAGAACGAGGGACACAACCGGGCGGCATGGGCAACCTCTCCGCAAAGCCCGCATCCGATACAACTCTCCAAAACGGTGGCGACCGGGTCTTTTCTAAGCGGATCCCGATTCGGTGCGATCGAGAGGGAAGGGCACCCGGAAAGGCGAATGCAGGAATGGTCACCTGTGCAGGCGTCTGGATCTACGCCAAACCGCTCGCGCACCAAGCGTTTCCCCTCTTTCTCCAGCTTGGTCTTCAGCGGCTTTACACGACGTTGCTTGTTAAGCGAGCACTCGCTCTGCGCGACAATGACCTTGGGTCCCCTGATCTTGGTTGTAAATGCTTCCCTTAAAACATCGCACATCGCCTCGAGGTCATAGGTGCGCGTAATCGTCTTAACCCACTTCACACCGACTCCACGCACCGCGTCAGCGATGGACAACTTGGTGGTGCGAATGGGATTGTTGGCTGCGGACGAAAGAATATCCTGGCCACCCGTTGCGGCCGTATAGCTGTTGTCGACCACCACCAAAATGTTGTCGCTCTGATTGAAGACAGCGTTGCCTACGCCACTGGTCAGACCGTTGTGCCAAAATCCGCCATCGCCCATAAAGCTGATGGTGCGTCTGTTGGTTTCCTTGGTATTCAGCGCGGCGGCGCTGGCCCATCCGAGACCGTACCCCATGGTGGTAGCGCCAATGTTGAAAGGTGGCAAGGTCGAGAACAGATGGCACCCGATGTCGCAGGCCACGTGATGAGGTCCCAGCTCGCGTTCCACAAGTTTCATTGCCGTGAAGATCGGACGCTCGGGACAACCGGTGCAAAACGATGGCGGCCGCGCATGAACCTGACCATCGACGTTTACCACCGGCAACAATGGCGCCGAAGGGGGTCGCACGACCGCAGGCAAACGCTCGCGGTCGATCAAATGGGCGGCGTACTGCTCGACAAACTTCAGGACTCCCCGAATAACCGCCGCGGCGGTGTACTCACCGGCCATCGGGAGCACGTCTTTGCCGTGCACTTTGGTTTGCACGTCGGCTTTGCGCAGGATCGAATTCACGTTTTGCTCGATGAAGTCGGGTTGCCCTTCTTCGATTATCAGTACACCGCGCTTGCCAATACAGAAGCGTTTGATCTCGTCATCGACCAATGGATAGGTAACGTTCAGAACGTACAAGGGGATTTTGCTGTCACCAAAGGGGCTCGAAAGTCCAAGCAGTTCGAGAGCTCGCACGGCGGTGTTGTACATTCCACCTTGCAGGATAATTCCGAAATCCTGGGCGCCTTCGGAAAACCACTCGTTTAACGCATTATTCTGGATGAATTTCTGCGCGCACGGCCAGCGTTTGTGGATTTTTTCATGCTCGTGGAGGAAGCTGCCCGGCGGCAGGACGACGCGGCTCGCATCGCGCGAAGGATTTTCAATCGCGTCCTTCAAGGTGAAAGTCGGGCGGACGTTATCTTTGGCGACGAAACTACCGTGAACGTGACAAGCCCGAATTCGCAGCTCCAGCATCACGGGAGTGTTGCTCGCTTCCGAAAGAGCGAATCCCCGTTCGACGGCATTTACGATCGACGGCAGATTGGGTCGCGGATCGAGAAGCCACATCTGGGATTTCATGGCAAAGGCGTGGGAGCGCTCTTGCATAATGCTGGAGCCTTCTCCGTAATCCTCGCCGACGATAATCAGCGCTCCGCCCATTACACCGCCGGAAGCGAGATTCGCCAGGGCGTCGGAAGCGACATTCGTACCCACGGTGGACTTAAATGTGATTGCACCGCGCAATGGGTAGTTTACCGATGCAGCTAACGTGGCCGCCGCAGTCGCTTCGGAAGCGCTGTGCTCGAAATGGACGCCAAGTTCTTCGAGGATGCTGTTGGCGTCAGTGAGAACATCCATCAAGTGCGAGATCGGCGCTCCCTGGTATCCGGCCACGTAGGAAACACCGGACTGCAACAGGGCTTTGGTCACAGCAAGAATTCCCTCGCCGCGAAATTCCTGGCCTTGACCGAGGTACAGCTTTTGCACTTCCTTTTTGAAGAAGCGTTCCGCCATTACCGCCGCCTTGATGCCGAGTGGCCTGATGCTATTGCAGCCGAATAGCGAGCCAGCACGGCGTCTGTCGGGACCCCTCAATTAAGTTTAGGTCTCAATAATTTATGTGTCAATCGATCTGTGCTTGTTGGGTGGACACTAGCGCCAGCACCCGGCAGGGGCTGCCCGACCCTTTCACGATCTTTAAAGCAGGCGTGATCAGGATCGCCCCCTTAGGGGGCAACTGATCGAGATTGGTCAGGCTGGCAAGCCCGAACTTTCCGCTACCGTGCATGATGGAGTGGCATGGGAACGGCGGTTCGAATCGGAAGGCCTGCCCGGCATCGGTCCCAACACCTTCGGAGCCCCAACCAATCACGTCGCGATGTTTTGCAAGGAACGGGACCAATCCGGGGTGTGGACCAGGCACATGCGCCCCATCCTCTTTGATGTTCAGAAATGCCGTCGCGTCTTTTCGCTTCGACCAATCGGTTCGCATCAGCACCCAGGACCCGGCCTCAATCCGGCCATGTTTTCGCTCCCAGGCCTCAACATGTTGTTGTGTGAGCAGGAAATCCGGATTACCGGCCGTTTCACGTGAGACGTCAATCACGCAGGCGGGCGCGAGAAATTTTTCGACGGCGATGGTATCGGTTGCATTTTTTTCAAAGGCTTGGCCGGTGACCCAATGTATGGGCGCGTCGAAATGCGTGCCGGTGTGTTCTCCACAAGAGAAATTATTCCAGTACCACGCGGGGCCACGATGGTCGTACTTGGAGATTTCTTCCAAGCGGAACGGCCAAGACTTTCCGAACTCAGGCGGGAGTTGAATGACCGCCGTATTCGCGTCCAAGGACTGACTTAAGTCGATTACCCGAATTTCACCGGCAGTGAGTGCTTGCGCGAACTGAGTCAAAATGTCTTCAGTCATCCTGATCCTCCCGGTCCCGAGATCTGCGATAAATTACCCATGTGGGCGGCGCGTGCCAACCTGACTCTACTTTGGCGAACGCTAGGATGGCAATCTGAAGGTCGCGCTTTACACCACGGTAGCAACAATCGCCAGAGTTACGGAGTTTTGGCGACGCGCGTACCCTGCGATTCACTGGTTCTGCATGGGATTAAGTATTAGTAATATACAGCAATCAGATATAACGCCGGAGAGAGGTGAGGGATCCCTGGGCGATCCACCGAGCTGACGTGCAGGGGCTGGCTGGTTTAAAATATATCAATATAATTAAGTATACTATTGAATATATGGCGGAGAGGGGGGGATTCGAACCCCCGGTACCGGTTTTGGCGAGTACAACGGTTTAGCAGACCTATGTTGCGTCGCCTTCACTTCGTCTTGTTTGCTCATCGGGCGGAAAAGGAATTTTTGCATAATCCTTTGCATAAAGGAGAGCCAACTCAGCCCAACCAAGGTGATCTCGCCCGAACAAGGTGACGCTATCTGATTGAAAATACGTTGCAGCCGGAAAGAAGGAAGGATTCGTAGCCAGACGCTCTATCCAACTGAGCTACGGGCGCGCAGTACTTTAATTCTAACACAGCCGAGGCTAGATCCTCCAAAACAACCCATGGAAATAGAGGCGCGTCCAGTTCCTGTGACGAGACTTTCCTCATTCGCGCAAAAAAAGGCGGCGACGTGAATCGTTCCTGCGCGAAGCTTCAGCTTTCTAGCCAACTCCTTAGATGTGGCAAGTGGCCATACCGCGCTTTTCAAGGTAGCGCTGGTGGTAGTCTTCGGCGCGATAGAAGGTTCCAGCCGGGGTAATCTCTGTCGCGATGGGCCGATCGAATTTCTTGCTGGCTCCGAGAGCAGCCTTGGATTTTTTGGCGATGCCTTCCTGCTCCGGTGAATGCGTGAAAATTGCCGAGCGGTACTGTGTGCCGGAGTCCGGGCCCTGACGGTTCATCTGCGTCGGATCGTGCATGTGCCAGAAAGCTTCGACCAGCGTTTCATAGCTTACCTTGGCCGGGTCGAAGGTCACTTGCACGACTTCGGCGTGGCCGGTCTGGTCGGTGCAGACATCTTTGTAGGTCGGATTTTCAGTATGGCCATTACTGTAGCCAACTGCGGCGTCGGTTACGCCAGGGATCATGCGAAACTTGACTTCGACTCCCCAGAAGCAGCCGGCAGCAAAAGTTGCGAGTTCTGTCATGGAATACCTTCCTGTTGTCCAACTTTATTATAGCGCGGTTTGTGTGCTTATCAGATGCTAGCAAGACCGAAAGGTTTTCGGAGCTACCGCGGATGGCAAGTGAACGCTGGACAGAACAAGCGTGCGCGCCGAGGCTCGCAGCAGGCACGCCAGATCAAGACTGGCTGATCGCGAATTTTATTGGTGGTCGGGGTCGGAAATGGCTTCAGCTTTGATGACGCCAGCTTTGGAAACCCCATTCGCGACGTCGCCCTGACGGGTCAGGTAGACAAGAAAGGGCGCGACCTCAAACGGCATTTTTTCGTATTCGGCAATCGTGCCGCCTTCAGCCTGCGGCTTAAGTAAGGTGAGTTGGCCGTTCCACGGCTCGACCTTGATGCGGCCGCCCAGTGGCAGCGCCGATGTTGTCGCAGCGTTCAGTTTTGCCGAAACAGTCTTCTCTGCGACCGCATCCCCAACGGTCCAGTTGGTGGGCACGCGATCACCCAGATGCGGGCTGATGAGATTAGGAATCTCCTTGGCGCGGCTTTGCAAAGCCTGGAAAAACGTCTGCGCGGTTCCGGACTGGTCGACATACGGCGACTTTTTCAGGAGCGCAATCGCTTTTTGGTTGGCCGCATCTTCCTCTTCGAGGTTGCGCGCGAAGCCGAAGTGATGAAAGGTTTCCTTTTCGTCGAAGCGCGTACGATTGAAAAAAGCAAACTGCGTGTCCATACGGTGGCCAAGCGTGACGTGCGCGAGTTCATGCGCAAGGACGGCGGCGAGGCTGGCTTCATCGGGCAAAACGTCGATCAATCCGCGGCTCACCACGATAGTGTGACCGAGTGTGAAGGACTCCAGCGTCGAGGTCATGAGCACTCGGCAGCGAACATCAGGCTGAATCTCGAGCTCATTGGTGACTTCCAGATTGTTGATCACCGTTTCGAGAATGTGGTCGACATCGCCGTAGGGTGCGAGCAGTCCAACCGCCTGCATCTTTGCCGCAACGTTGTCTTCCGCCAGTCGGCCCCACGCTCGGCGCGCCTGAAGCGGCGAATATCCGTTACCTTTTTGCGACTGATCGGTGATCTTCGGCCCTTCGATGGAAATGCTGCTGAGCGCCTGCTCTTCCTTCGACTGGTTCAGATCGTAGCCCCACAAGCGGGTCTGCGATTTAAAGGCGCGGAATGCGCTGTGTTTCGCAACACCGTACTGTACGTTGCCTTCTTCGCTGTAGATATACGCGGGCAACCACTGGTTCTTGCCGGTGTTCACGCGCCAGCTGTCAAAATTGAAGTAGTAGCTGCTGCGCGAAGAACCCCGATACGCGCCGTTGAAGCGGACGATGTGGTAAGCCTCATCCTCGACCCAGATTCGTCCGGCGAAGCGGCCCTTTCCGGCGTTGGGCAGCGGGTCCACATCGAAAATCAGGCAGCGAACTTCGCCAAGAAATTCGCGGCCGGCGTAGTTGAACTTGTAGTGCTGGCGGTCAAAGCCGTCGGTATCGAGATAGATCATTTGCAGGAAGCCGCGGGGCAGGAATTCCGCGCCGAAGAAATTACCAATGGTGGAGAGTAACTTTTGCTTCCCGGAGTTGCCCGGTCCGTTGATGAGCGGCTCCAGTTCGACACCTTTGGCAAGGGCCGCACGGCCAAGGAAATAGCGGTCGCCGTCGGGGACCGCACCCAGGTCTTTGTCCGGACGAACCAACTGAATATAGGTTTCGACCAACGGCGAATATTGGCGCAGGGCCTGCACTTCGGCTTGTTCCTGCGCGACGATTTTGTCCACCGCTTGCGCGACCGTCGGTTCCTGAGCGGTCGCTGCCTGCGGTACTGCTCCTGCCGCCAAAATGAAAAGCCCTAGGGAAGAAAGAAAAATGGTCCCAAGACGCATAGTTACCCCGTGCTGGTGAACGTTTTAGGGATATCTCGACGTCCGGAGAGTAGCTGGCGGGGTCGTTCCTGGCATCTGCTCGAAAGAACAGTTTTGGGACAGCCGTCCGTTTTGACAGGCTGCCGCTAAAGGGGCGCAAGGTTATCTCGCGTCGGATCGCAAAATCATCAAGATGCGGCGGAAGACTTGGCGGCCGGGCGATAGTGTCCGGGAACCGCGCGCAGCGAAATGGAGATACGATTCCACAGATTGATCATCGCCAGCGCGAGCGTTAAGTCCACAATCTCTTTTTCGCTGAAGTGTTTTTTCACCTCTCCAAATACGTCGTCGGGCACATGGGTTTGCGAGACCTGAGTGACTGCTTCGGTCCACGCAAGCGCAGCACGTTCGCGGTCCGAGAAGAACGGAGTTTCGGCCCAGGCATTTAGCGTGTAAAGTCGCTGCTCGGTTTCTCCGGCCGCACGGGCGTCAAGGGAGTGCATGTCTAGGCAGTAAGCACAGCCGTTGATTTGTGACGCGCGCATTTTGATTAAATGCAGTAGTTTCGGGTCAAGCCCGCTCGTTGCCAAATATTTCTCGATCTCGAGAAGCGATTTGAGGGGTTCCTGGCCGTATTTTCTGTAGTCAATGCGTGGTTGCATGTCTCGATCTACCTTTCCCATCGAACATTGTGGCCGGGTATCAAATAAGTAGATGTAGAAACCGCCGCTGAGTTATACAGAAAAAGAGGTCCCAAAGGTGGGCCGTGCGGGGCAAGCTGTCAATCGACGATGGCTTGATACGCCAGAGCGTGCACCTGGCTATCCAAGTTCAGACCGCCGGTCGGGTGCAGTTGCCCCATGAAAATAACGATCATGTCCTCCTTGGGATCGACCGTAAACGCTGTGTAGAAAAATCCGCCCCAAGCAAAGGTGCCGACCGAGCTGAGCTCTTTCAGCGGTGTTTTGACGCCGTCGATTCCGAAGCCTAGGCCGAAGGCCTGATCGTCGCTGATCCGGCCGAGCTGGTCGTGGGTCATGAGTTCAACCGATTTGCGGCTGAGCAACCGCACGTCGCCAAGCTTTCCGCCCTGCAGCATCATCTGGCAAAAACGATAGTAGTCGGCCGCGGTTGAATTGAGTCCCGCTCCACCAGAGAAAAGCTTTTTGGGACCACGATAAGGATAGTCCGCGGAATAGCGGAACGTCCCTTCGGCGATTGGCGTGTCGGGAAAGCGCTGCAACCCTTTGTCAGCATAGTAGGTGTATGCGACCGCGAGGCGGTCCACTTTGTTGTCCGGCAGGTAGAAATACGTATCCTTGATGCCCAGCGGCTCGAAGATGCGCGTGCGAAAATACTGATCGAGCGGCATGCCCGACACGACTTCGACCAAGCGGCCGAGAACATCGACTCCGAGGCTGTACTCCCAGCGCGAGCCCGGACTAAACAGCAACGGCACAGTTGCCAGCCGCTTAACGTTGTCTTCGATCGTGCCTTCGTATTGCAGAAGACCGCTTGTGACGTTCGCAGCCTTGTACCGCTCGCCCAGGGTTTCGTTCCAATCGTAGGTGAGGCCGGAAGTATGCGTGAGCAAGTCGCGAATAGTGATTTCGCGCGCCGCGGGTATGGTGTAGGGCTCACCACCACTAGCCGGCTTGACGAAAACCTTGGGATTTTTGAATTCCGGCAAATATTTTGAAATGGGATCTTCCAGCAGGAAGCGGCCTTCTTCATAGAGCATCATCACCGCGACACTGGTGATGGGCTTGGTCATGGAGCAAATGCGGAAGATCGCATCGTTGCGCATCGCCTTGCTGGCTTCGCGGTCAAGCGATCCCTGCGACTTTAAATACACAACTTTTCCATGGCGGGCGACGAGTGTCACCGCCCCGGCGATGCGCTGGTCGTCGATCGTCTGCTGCACTTTCGTCGTGATACGTTCGAGGCGTTCTGAGGAGAGGCCGACCGACTCGGGCTTTGCAGTGGGAAGATCTTGCGCTGCCGCCGTTAGACTCGCCATCAGCAAGCCGACTACGAAGAACGACGATAATCCAAACCGGGCCATGATTCTTCGCTGCATCTTGCACCTCGCGGAGAGCTGACGTTGCGTTGCGGCGGAGATTCTACAACGGACGCAGCCTCGAAAGGCAAATCGCGATTTGTGTTAAATTTCGTGTAATAAGTGCAGGAGGCAGGTATGTCCATACGGCCCGTAAAACGGCTCATCAAATCGAAGCCGACCATGGAAGGCGCGGGAGTTCATTTGCGCCGCGCGTTTGGGTTCGGCAATACTACCGACTTCGACCCTTTCCTGCTGCTCGACGATTTCCGGAACGATGTGCCGGAAGACTATCTGAAGGGCTTTCCATGGCACCCGCATCGCGGCATTGAAACCATTACGTACGTTCTCGCGGGAACCGTCGAACACGGAGACAGCATTGGCAATCACGGGGCGATTACACCGGGCGATGTGCAATGGATGACCGCTGGTCGCGGCATTATTCACCAGGAGATGCCCAAGGGCGATGCGGCCGGACGCATGCACGGTTTTCAGTTGTGGGCGAACTTGCCGTCGGCGCTCAAAATGACGGACCCGCGCTATCAAGAAGTGAAATCCGGCGATATTCCCCAAATCACCGACGACGACGGCACGCACGTGCGCGTCATTTGCGGAAATTTCTGGGGCAAGAGCGGCCCGGTGGATGGGATCGCCGCGGAACCTGTTTATCTCGATGTCTCCCTGGCACCGGGACGCCGCAAAGCATTGCCAGTGGGAACGACGCGGCATGCGTTTGCGTATGTGTTTGCCGGCTCGGGAAAATTCTGCAACGCGTCCGATCCTCTGGCCGTGCCTACTGAACCGGTCGGATGGCTCGACACTACGCCGCCCGCGGAAGCGGACAATCGTTCGCTGGTGCTGTTCGATCGCGGCGATGAAGTTGTGGTGCAAGCAGGCCAGGAAGGGATCAGATTCCTGCTGGTCTCGGGAAAGCCGCTGGAGGAGCCAGTGGCGTGGTATGGACCGATCGTCATGAACACGCAGGAACAGCTGCAAAAAGCATTCCGCGAATTGGAAAAAGGTACGTTCCTAAAAACCACGAAATAGCTGGTTTTGAGCTACAGCTTCAGCGAGCGCAGGCGCAGGGCGCTAGCGATTACCGATACCGAGCTGAAGCTCATCGCCGCGCTCGCGATCATCGGGCTCAGCAGCCATCCAAAAAAAGGATAGAGCACGCCGGCGGCAACGGGAATTCCCAGCGCATTATAGAGAAATGCAAACCATAAATTCTGCTTGATGTTGCCCGTTGTCGCGCGGCTGAGATTGCGCGCGCGAAGTATTCCTCGCAAGTCGCCTTTCAACAGGGTGATGCCAGCGCTTTCCATCGCCACGTCGGTGCCGGTGCCCATGGCGATGCCGACATCGGCGGCCGCCAGCGCAGGTGCATCGTTCACGCCGTCGCCAGCCATCGCCACAATACGTCCTTCCCTCTTCAGCTGGGCAACCACCTGCGCTTTCTGCTCCGGCAGTACTTCCGAGCGCACCTCGTCAATTTGCAGTTCTTTGGCAATCTTCTCCGCGGCAGATTTTCGGTCGCCGGTCAGCATTACGACGCGAACACCTTGGCTACGCAAACTCCTAACGGCTTCTGGCGCCGTTTGCTTTATGGCGTCCGCGAGCCCGATCGCGCCCACGAGCGTATTGTTGACCGCGACCAGCACGAATGTGGTGGCGGTCGGCTGGCTTGTGCCGATCCCCGCATGTGGATCTCCCGTTTGCCGAGGGTCATTCACTCCCTTGGATTTCAGAAACTCGGGCGTGCCGACTAGGACGCGCTTATCGAAGACGTCTGCTTCCACGCCGCCGCCGAATGTCGCCAAAAACTTGGCAGCCTCAGCAAGCTGCAATCCCCTGCTTTCTGCGGCGCGCATGATGGCACGGGCCAGCGGATGTTCGCTGGCCCGTTCCACACTGGCGGCCAGTTGCAGCAAACTGTCCTCTGTGAACCCGCTGCCCTCCAGGGGCGCGGTCGAAAAGACGGTGGGCTTGCCTTCTGTGAGCGTGCCGGTTTTGTCGATGACCAGGGTATTGACCGAGGCAAGTTTTTCAAGCGCCTCGGCATTGCGGACCAGCACGCCGGCGTGGGCGCCTTTGCCTACCGCGACCATGATGGACATGGGCGTGGCGAGGCCGAGCGCACACGGACAGGCAATGATCAGGACAGCGACGGCGTTCACCAACGCATGCGCCAGGCGTGGCTCTGGTCCGACGAATGCCCACACGATAAACGTGACTGCGGCTGCAGCAACGACAGTGGGCACAAAAATGGCGGCGACCTGGTCGGCCAGGCGCTGCATCGGCGCGCGGCTGCGCTGCGCTTCGCCGACTAGCTTTACAATTTGCGCCAGCGTAGTTTCGCTGCCCACGCGCTCGGCGCGCATCACGAAGCTGCCGCTAGTGTTGAGGGTGCCGCCGGTGACTTTGTCATTCGCCGACTTTTCCACGGGCATTGGTTCGCCCGTGACCATGGACTCGTCAACCGCGCTTGCGCCGTCCAGGAGCACGCCATCCACCGGAATGCGTTCGCCGGGGCGGACGCGAAGGCGGTCGCTAGGCTGCACTTGGTCCAGTGCAACGTCTTGTTCGGCAGAACTGCCGTCCACGCGATGTGCAATTTGTGGCGCGAGATCAAGCAGCGCTCGAATTGCGGACGATGTTTTTGCTCGCGCGCGGAGTTCCAGCACCTGCCCTAGGAGAACCAGTGTGGTGATCACGGCAGCCGCTTCAAAATAGACGGGCACTGATCCGTCTATCTCCCGAAACGACGCCGGAAACACGCCTGGAAAAACTGTGGCGACAATACTATCCAGAAAGGCTGCGCCCATGCCAAGACCGATCAGCGTGAACATGTTGGGGCTCCGATTTACAAGGGAAGCCCAGAAACGTTGAAAAAAGGGCCAGCCGCCCCACAGAACTACTGGCGCAGCAAGCACCAGTTCAATCCAATGGCGTGTGGCAGCCGAAAGTGGGAACCCAAGCTCTTCGCTCGACATTCCCAGCAGCAGAACCGGAACGCTCAGCGCCGTGCACACCCAAAAGCGATTTCGCATGGACACATATTCGGGATCAGACGCATGAGTCGATCCTCCTGCCACTATGTCCATGGGCTCCAACGCCATGCCGCATTTCGGGCACGCGCCCGGTTCCTGCCGAATTACCTCTGGATGCATTGGGCAGGTGTAGCGAATCTTGCCGTGAGCCCTTGGAGACGCGGATCTCATTGGCAGAGGCCCGGGCGCCGGCTGATGCACGGGAAACGACGACTCTTGCGTTGGGACAGAGGTCCCTAACCGCTGCAAATAGTATTGTGGAGTTGCCGAAAATTTTTTTGCGCATCCTAAAGCGCAAAAGTAGTACCTCCTGCCGCCATGTTCCACGAGCGCGGCAGCGCTAGCCGGATCAACGGTCATACCACAAACAGGATCCAGTTCCATTTTTGCTCGCAATCTTTTCTCGCGCGCTTTGCTCAGCGCAAATGGGTGTAAATCAGGCCCAAAAGTTCGTCGTACATGGCGTCGGCTTCTTCTCTGTACGCCGAGCGCAGCGCCTTGGCCGCGCAATGATGCAAGTGGTTCTTCATGAGGTTGCGCGCCACGCCGCGCAGTGCCTCCTGCGCCGAAGCAATCTGTGTGATGATGTCAGCGCAGTAGCGATCGCCCTCTACCATTTTCTGCAGCCCGCGGATCTGACCTTCGATGCGGCGCAGGCGCTTGCGATTGCCTTCCTTCAAAACTGGATCGACCGCCAGCGCCTTGTGGCCGGGGCCCACCCGGCAGGGGCATGCGGCGGCGTTTGACAGGTTTTTGCGGCTAGAGGCCATAGCAGATACCCTCTACGGGTATTTATACCCCTCACCCCTATGCGGTGTCAAAGGGGCGCGCCGTTCCGGCTGGACAATCCTGCTATACTACCGCCATGACGCTCCTCGAAATCCGCTACGCGTTGCAGGCTCCGCTGACTTCCGAGCAGCTGCGCGAACTCAGCGAATTCGCCAACACCTACGGCCTGCGCAAGTTCAAGTTCAATGACGCCAAGACCGAACTGTCATTTGAATACGACGCGTCGCGCCTGCGCGAAACGCAAGTTGCACATGCGTTGGGTTTGGCGAAAATAGCCGTGGTCAGGAAATTGAATTGAGTGGCGTTGTTCGGGAGAGCTCTTGAGTTTAGCTTGAGGCAGCCTTAGTCGACGAAAAAATGGGGCTCCGCTTGGGACCGGGAGTCCCGGAAGGCGCATTTCGAGTCCGGCGTCATTTTCACACCGGATGCCTGGGGGTCATCCCTCCTAGCTTCCCTCTCGGAGGCAGGCGGGACGGCGCTAGAAAGAACGTGCCAAGCAAGCCTCCCCCTCGCTTGGCCCTTCTCAGACGGTAATCTGAAACGTGCTTTCGCGGACGAGGGCCCATCTTTTCTGGCCAACAAGAAGCCTCTAAACGATTGAATCATAATAATTTACAAGTTCACGTCGCTCCCCGGCGTGAGTTCTGGTTATCAAAATTCGGATTGGAACTGGCTTAATTCGCAACGGGAATCGGCCCTGCACAGCTAGTCCTATTACCTGGGTAACGAAATTATTTAGCCGCTCGCTCCATCGGTTTTTGGCCGCAGTCAAGCGCAGAATTCTTCATGCGCAGCTCGCCTCAGCCAACCCGCTCTGCCCTTGCCCTCTGGCGATGCAGCCTCGCGGTAAGCTCAGCCTTGCTATTCTCTCTTACACTATGGGGCGATACACCCAGCAGTTTGCGCAGCGGAGTCAGCCCAGCCGCTTGCTCCTGTCAATGCAACCAGGCCAGAACTCACGCCGGTTGTGCAAAGATGTGTGATTCGCCGAAACGGGCTTCGCGCTGGGCCGGAAACAATTGCGCTAAGCCACGCTTCAAGAAACCCGCCGACAGCCACGGGGCCGGTCCTCGTTTGCCGCATCCTCCGCGCGCGGAACGTGCCAGCCTGTAATTCGGCTTCAGGCATTAATTTTTGCGGTCGACGACCGTTCCTCGGCGCGCGTTTCCCGTTGCTTTAACAAACCGGACAAAAATTCGGGAATCTCAAAAACGGAGCGATTATGCAACCCATTAACATTTCGTTTCATCTCGTCCAGTTTCCCGGGCGCCAGAAACGATTGTACGGCCGCGACAGTCTCGCGCTCGAAATTCCGGATCACCACACCCACTCGCTTCTCCGTGACCCATTCGGTGTTATACCGTTCCTGCGGCAGAGTGCTCGAATTACACTCCACGAGCACGGGCAGGCCCGAAATCATGGCCTCCGCGATGCTTCCAGGACCGGGTTTGCCGATTAGAAAATCCGCAGCGCGCATGAGCCGGCTCACTTCGCGCGTAAAACCAACGACGTGCACCCGGGTGTTCCATCGTTGCTCCTGCAGCCGCGCGGCAAGCCTTTCATTTTTTCCGCACACCAGAATCAGCTGCAGCGGCAACCGCGCGGCATCAATCCGCTGAACGATGTCATAAATGACGTTCGAGCCGTACCCGCCAAACAATACAATCCCGGCAGGTAACTGCAGATCCAGCCCGAGCTCCTGACGAATTGCGCTGCATGATTCCTTTTGTTCCGCATAAAACTCAGGGCGAAGGATCATCCCCGAGGCCTGGAATAGATTCTGTTCGGTCTTGCCGAAGTCGCGGGCTTGCTGCGCTGCCCGGTCCGAGCCCGCCACCACAATCTGCTCCACAACCGGTTCGATCCAGAAATGGGGCGGGAAATCTGCCATGTCCGTAATAATGGTGACGAAGGGTCGTCCGGGATAAACCGACGTCCAGCTCTCGGCAATTTCGCGATTGAAATGCGGTATCACCGAAATCAGCAAATCGGCCGGATGCTCGCGCCAATAATTCGCGAGTAGATTCACCATGGGTCGGTGAAAAATACTGATGGTCAATTGCAACACGCGAAGCAGATACTGGCTGCCCCAGGTCCAGCCGTTGCGCAGCAAAGCGTTGTACTGCTCCTGGATGCGAATTCCCGTGAGGCGCCGCAGCACGTCCAGGTGATCGGTCAGTTCCTGAAATTGCACCAGGTTCAGTTCCCACGGCCGATCCTGCTGCTCGCAGACCGTTTTCAAGGCCACGGCCGCATTGCGGTGGCCACCTCCCGCATCGTGAAACAGGACGTGAACCTTCTTGGCGGCGCACATGACGGGAGTGTTACACGAAAATTTTGCGCTACACAAGAGCACGGTCCATGCCATGTGGATAACTATGGAAGTCATTTGTGCTCAATAAGTTCCAAGGATACATTCACTCAAATTTTTCTACCTCTTCACGGTCTGTTCATATCCGCCCGGCAGAATGCGATTATGCGATGCGATCTGCATGTCCACTCCATGGCTTCAGGGATGTGTGACACCCCCTTGCTCAACCTGGTTTGCAGGGAGTCCTACAACCAACCCGACGACGTCTATGCCCGCTGCAAGCAATTGGGCATGTCTTTCGTCACGTTGACCGATCACGACTCCATTGACGCAGCGGAGCGCCTGCGCCGCCATTCGGATTTCTTCGTAAGCGAGGAAGTAACCTGCCGGATGCCCAGCGGCACACTGGTGCACCTTGGCGTGTATCACCTTTCCGACCGTGATCACCTGGAGATTCAGAATCGCCGCAACAGTTTTGTTGCATTGTTGATGTATCTCACCGAGCAGAAATTATTCTTCAGCGTGAATCATCTGTTTTCCGGCTTAACCGGCAAACGCGACGCCGAAGATTTTCACTGGTTCGCTTCCTACGCACCTGCCTTTGAGGTACGTAATGGGCAAATGTGGCGGCCAGCGAATCGCCAGGCACAGAACTTCGCCAAGCGTGTGGGCAAGATCGGCATTGGCGGCAGCGATTCACACACCATCGCAGGAGTCGGCTTGACGTACACGGAAGTCCGCGGCGCCCGTACCGTCGGCGAGTTTTTCGCTGGTCTCAGGGCGCGGCGCGGTCGCGCGAAGGGTTCCGAAGGAACCTACTCCAAGCTGACTGCGGACATTTATCGCATCGGGGCGGCGATGTTTCAGGAGAAGCCGGCCACCCTGGCGATGCTTCCGCTGTCCGTCCTGGTGCCTGCATTTACCGCGGCGCACTGGATGAATGAAGTTTTGTTCTGCAAGAAATGGCAAAAGCATCTTGCAGATGCCGACGCAGTTCCGCGCATGTTGTGGGATTTGAACACGCGAGCCGAGCAGGTTTGATGCGTTAGGGCTAGCAGGCTCGTCGCTACGAGACGGAACAAGGTCATGACCGTCGCACGCCAGGTTTGGGGCTTCATCGAAAGGCGCGATCACCGCGTGATGCGCCGCATGAACCGCTGGCGTGCCCCACGGTGGATCCGGTATTGGATGATGGCGGCCACGCGTTTGGGCGATGGCTGGTTGTGGTATTTGTTGGCGTTTGTGCTGCTGGCATTCGGCGGCTCGCAGCGATTCGCTGCAGTCGGCGCTGCAGGCAGCGCGGCCTTGGTCGGCGTCGGCGTTTTCAAAATTCTAAAGCGCCTGAGTCACCGCCCGCGCCCGTGCCAGTTCGAGCCGCATTGCTGGTCCAGGGTTTTGCCTCCAGACAAATTTTCCTTCCCCTCCGGTCACACCATGACCGCATTTGCCATCGCGCTGGTGCTCAGTTATTTCTACCGCGGCGTGGAGCTTCCGCTGTACTTCATGGCCGCAAGTATCGCTGTCTCCCGCGTGGTGTTGGGCATGCACTTCCTCAGCGACGTTCTCGCGGGCGCCATCCTCGGCGTAGGCCTTGGTTGCGCTTCTCTTACCGCGTTCGCCGCCATGGGCCTGATCTAGAGACACGCAAATCTTCTTGGCGCCCGGAATCCCTTTGAAAAGGGCTTGCATTTGAATGCTCTATAGCACTATTCTCTCGCATCCAGACGCCCAAGAAGGCGCCTTGCGCCCAACGCCGCCGCTATTGACGAGAGGAATATGCCGCTAACCACAACCGATTGGGCGGTGATCGTAGGCTACCTACTGATCAACCTGGTGATCGGCATCTATTACCGGCAGCGGTCCAGCGGAAATACGGCAGAATTTTTCATTTCGGGGCGCGATGTGTCCTGGTGGCTCGCGGGGACCAGCATGGTGGCGACAACCTTCGCCGCCGACACGCCCCTACTGGTGACGGGCCTGGTCGCAACACAGGGAATTGCCGGCAACTGGCTCTGGTGGAATCAGTGTCTGACCGGAATGCTGACGGTATTTTTTTTCGCGCGTTACTGGCGCCGCGCGGAAATCATGACCGATGTGGAGCTGACTGAGCTGCGCTATTCGGGGAAGCCAGCGGCGTTCTTGCGCGGGCTGAAAGCCGTTTACCTCGGGCTTTTGATGAACTGTTTCATTGTGGGCTGGGTGACCCGCGCGATGGTGGACATCATCGCAGTGTTAATGGGGCCCGCGATTGCCGCAGGAAAAGTCTGGCAGCTCGCGCTGGGCAATCACGTGCTGCTGCACTACACGCTGGGCGAACCGCGGCACACTGCGCTGTTGATTTGCGTCTTCGTGCTGATTCCCTTCACCGGCATCTATACCTTCATCGGCGGCCTCTGGGGCGTCCTGGTCACCGATCTGTTCCAGTTCGTCCTGAAAATGGGCATGGTCATCGTGCTGGCCTGGATCGCCGTTGCGAAGATCGGCGGAATCGAGGCCCTGGCCTTGCGTTTGAAAGTTGTGAGCGATGCAACGGCGGGGAGCGGAGCCACGGTCGCGAATCCCCTGGCCTTTTTTCCTGATTTCGGCCACGGATTCACCAGCGAAGCGGTATGGACCATTCCGCTGATTTCCTTCGTATTGTTTCTAGGCGTGCAGTGGTGGAGCAGCTGGTATCCGGGAGCCGAGCCCGGCGGCGGTGGCTACGTCGCACAGCGCATCTTCAGCGCCAAGGACGAAAAGAACTCATTGGCCGCGACACTGTGGTTCAACATCGCGCACTACGCTCTGCGGCCGTGGCCCTGGATTGTGACCGGTCTGGTGGCCATGGCGCTTTATTCGCCGCACGGAGGAATGACGCCCAGCGCGGATTTTGCGGCAAGCCCACAGCAAGGCTACGTAATGGTGCTGCGCGACTTTCTGCCGCCGGCACTGCGCGGGCTCATGGTAGCCGCTTTTCTTGCGGCGTTCATGTCCACCATCGGAACACAGCTCAACTGGGGAACATCCTATTTGGTGAATGATTTTTATCGCCGGTTTCTGGTGAAACAGGCGACCGAACATCACTACGTCAACATGGGCAAAGTCTTTACCGTCGTGCTGGTTCTAGTGGGCGGCTACGTCTCGAGCCGTCTGGCTTCCATTTCCGAAGGCTGGCAGATCGTATTGGGTATCGGCGCCGGCACGGGAGCGGTGCTGATTCTGCGCTGGTACTGGTGGAGAATCAATGCCTGGAGCGAAATCGTTGCGACCATCGGGGCAGCGGTGCTGACATTCGTGCTGGCCAAAATGAAGTTTGACGGGAACGGCGCGGTAGTCGTGGCAAAGACCACGTTGATCACAGCAGGCGTCACCACCGTTCTATGGCTGATTGGAACGTTGGTGACTAAGCCCGAGCCTACCGAAAAACTGGTGGCGTTCTACAAGCGTGTGCATCCAAGCGCTTACGGCTGGAAGCCGATCGCGAAGCTGTGCCCGGAGATGACGCAGGTGCGAGACTTCGTCACAAATTTTGCCAACTGGGTTCTGGGCTGCGTGATGGTGTATTCGGCCTTATTTGGTATTGGCAACCTGGTGTTTCACCGATTCTTGTTGGGAATTTTGCTCCTGGGTGTGAGCGGAATTTCTGGTTGGATTATTTTCGCAAATCTTTCACGACAGGGTTGGGGGACGCTGTCGGGAGCCGAGGAGGCCGCGCCTATCGGACGCATGGCGACCGAAAAGCAGTGAAGCCAAATTCCCCCATGAAAAAACGTGCACTGCTGGAAATGAGCGTCGAATCACTCGATGCAGCGCTGGCAGCCGTCCGCGGCGGCGCCGATCGCATCGAGCTTTGCGAAAATCTGTCCGTGGGCGGCGTCACACCGAACGCAGAGCTCCTGCGGCAAGCTCGCGAACTGATCCAAGCGCCTATTTTCGTGATGATTCGTCCTCGCGGCGGAAATTTTTGCTATTCCGCGCAGGAATTGCAACAGATGAAGCAAGAGACAGCCATGGCGAAGGCCGCCGGGATGGACGGCGTAGTGTTCGGAATCTTAACCGACTCGGGACTGGTGGACACTCATGCGAACGCGACATTGGTAGATCTAGCGAAGCCTCTATCCGTGACGTTCCACCGCGCGTTCGACGAGCTGCAGGATCTGGAGCAAGGACTGGAACAGGTCATCGCGACAGGAGCGACCCGAATTTTGACTTCCGGCGGACGGCCTCGCGCGGAAGACGGTTCCGCGCAGATTGCGCGCTTGATCCGGCAGGCAGGCGACCGCATTTTGATCTTACCCGGAGGCGGCATCCGGCCGGGCAATTTGGAACGCGTGGCCCGGCAAACGCAAGCCAGGGAATTCCATTCTGGGCTGAGCAACATGCTTTCGGGTCCGCATCGCACGCACCACGAGTTCGAGGAAGGCGTCCGGATGCTCATCCACGTGCTGGAGGCCGAGTCGCGAAGCGGAAACCCGTCGAAATTGCAAATCCGAATGGCCAGACTATCAAACGGTAGACACCGCTAGCCGATTGCCGCTCGTGCGCGCAGAGCTAAGTGCTGGATATTTCGTTCTTGCTACTGCGGGAACTGCCGAATGCTTGTGACCCGATCCCCCATGAACCGTACAAACATGGTTTTGTCTGGTGGGGTCCCATAAATCCAGTCCTCGATCTCATTGCCTTGCGAATCTCGCTCCCGCACTTTGTGGCCGGGCTTGCCAATCGCTGCGACAACCATCTCGCGGTCCATGCCGACTTTCGCGATGCGATCGTGAATCGCCTTCTTTATGTCGGGCGGCAGCGTGTCAACCCACAGGACCGATGCAGAACGCTGCTTCGAAAAATCCAAAAACGGGGCCAGCACCTGCTTCAATTCTTCAGGCGTTAGATCGGGAATATTCTTGTTGAACTCCAGAAACAGCGTACTGCCCGCCCCGGGTTGCACGCCCGCTGGACCGCCTTCCTGCTGCACGTCGCTGGTGGACCGCATCGTCGGCAAACCACCCATATCGATCTGCAGGCGATCGAGAAAGCGCTTTTTCCCGCGGCCGCCGCCGTTTACGTCCACGACGATCGTGTGGTCGCGAAACTCCAGCTTGGTGATCTGCGCGTTTTCACCGGCACGTACCGCCGCTCCGTGCGTAGCCACCGCGCGCTCCAGCAATTCCTGATTCAGCGGCTTGTCGGCGTACTGCAAAAATCCTTCCTTGCCCGCCGGCAGCGATTTTGCGGCCTTGGCAAATTCCCCGGAAACATAGCGGATCAGGTCCAGCTTCGAGCTTTCCTGCAGTTTGTCCTTGCGAGGTTGGCTCGGAGCGGCTGCCTGTCCCTGCGGATCTTCAGGCGATAGCGTCGGGAAAATAGCAATCTCGGACCTGGAAAAGTTGGGTTTCGTTGCGGCATCCGGACTGCGTAAGCCCATAGCCCGCGGCACGTCTGCGTCGGCAAAGAGCAGCAAGGTCGAGCAAATAGCGGTAATGGCGAGCGCGTTCGGCATAGGCTCCGGGGGCCAGGCCCGTCTCCAATATTCTACGACGCTCGCAACGCAAAGAATAGATGCCTGTGGCTGTCAGGTCGGAGTATGAAGGGAGCCCTAAGAGACCGTCACTTGCACTCCGGAACGGTCAATTTTCATAGGCAGGAGCTGGCCGCCCGCCTGTGATACAGCCTTTTCTACGCCGGATCGCGCACCAGGTTCAATCAGTATCACCACACAACCGCCGCCGCCCGCCCCGCAAACTTTTCCGGAGAGGGCACCTTTTTTACGGGCACTCTCGATGATGCGATCGATGGTTCTTGTGGAAATGGTGGGAAGGTTGCGCTTGCGGAAATTCCACTCTTCCCGCATGAGCCGGCCGGTTTCCTTCCAGTCGGCTTTTTCCAGAGATAGGCGCATAGCCTGTGCCACTTCGGCGATGCGCTCCAGGTTCGCGCGAATCTTCTTCTTGCCATCTATGTGGGCCTTGAAAACTTCCCAGTTATTGATGCCCGATTGGCGAGGCTTGCCGGTGTAACAGAGCACCAGCCGCCGCTCAAGCTCGTGAATGTCCAGGCGTAACTCGACGCGACGTTCGCCGCCTGGCGGCAGCTCAATCGCCGCCGCTCCGCCAAATGCCGGCGGATAGTGGTCCTGCGTTCCGGTCGGCACCTTGATGACAATCCCTTCCGCGTCGCGGCTGATATGGATCCAGTCCACTTTGCTCTTGCCCGCGGCGGTAAATCGGTCGAGCGCCGCGCAAATGGCTACCGCCATGGCGCTGGAGCCGCCAATGCCGGCTCCGGCGGGCGCCTCCGAATCCGTGGTAAGAGTAAAACCATCCTCGGGCGCAAAGAACTTCGCAATCTCTGCGAGCAGCGGCAAATGGTATCTCCTTGCTTTTACCATCGCTGAAAATGATGCGAAATTCTCTTCCCGTTTGGTATCTCGCGAGACCAGACGGATTTTCCGGTCGCCGCGCGAGTGCGTTTCGATCACGCAACTCGCGTAGCGCGTCACCGCAGCATTGATGGTTACCGCTCCCGGATGAAAGAGATAGAGCGGCCAGATGTCCAGGGTTCCGCCGGCCAGGTCCACGCGCGTGGGCGCTTTTGATTCAATCCGCATATTTCTCTCGGGGTGGTAGTCGCGGGGTTTGGAAATGCTAAACCCCTGAAACCCGGCCCTCATTTCTCGACGTTTCGGAGTCTTTCCGATGACGAAAGGATAGCGCGCCAGCGGAGTCTCCGCGCTGCGAAATTCTCGCAGCCGTGCTTCGCTGTTAAACGCTGCTGATCTGTTCGCGCAGGTGGACAGGTTAAAGACCGCGGAAGCGTTGCGTAGTCCTCACCCCGGAGGAGCGGCATAAACCGCTGTCAAGATTCGCGATCCGTCGCTCTATTCTGCGGCAGAGGCGACGGCGCGAGGGCGGAACGTAAGATGGGTGCGCGATTCGCTTCTGGCCTGCGCGGGATTCGGTTCGAAGCAGCGCCGGCAGCGGGCCTCGTACGCACCACCACCTCCCACCACGACCAGTTCATCGCTCTCGACCAAACGCTGAGTGTGCACCGCAGGATTTCCGCAGCGAACGCAAATCGCGAGCAACTTGGTGATTTCTTCGGCGATGGCCAGCAAACGCGGCATGGGTTCGAACGGGCGGCCCTTGTAATCGGTATCGAGTCCGGCAACGATCACGCGCTTGCCGAGGTTGGCAAGCTTGGTGCAAACCTCCACCACTTCGTCGCCGAGAAATTGCGCTTCGTCGATTCCTACCACTTCCGTTCGCGGCTGAAGCTTTTCCATGATTTCGGAGGCTTTCCCAACGTTGTCAGAGGGGATGCCCAGCCCGGAATGCGAAACGATTTCGTTGGCCGCGTAGCGCGCATCAATCGCCGGCTTGAAGATCTGCACGCGCTGCCGCGCAATTTCGGCGCGCCGCAGCCGGCGAATCAACTCTTCACTTTTCCCTGAAAACATCGGCCCGACCACCACTTCGATCCAGCCCATGTTGCCTTTGACGATGTCCACGCGCGCTCCTTGCCGTTTCGCGTTAAAGACCTAAGCTGCCATCTCCGCTTCCTTCATCGTGCGACGGCGGAATGACGAGATACCGTCTTATTGTAAAACTTCTGGTTATAAAATGGAGCGAAGGCGGCTACGACCGCCACGCGAAAAGCCTCCTGACGGTTAATCTTGTTGGCGCTCAATACTCCCCAGGCACCCTGCGCGTCGCGGATTCCGCTTTGCTGCGCAAACTGATCGATGGCTATGGATAGCTCCGTTCCGCGCAGCAAGACCTCTTCCGCTAGCGCCTCCGGCAATTCCAGCGAGCCGGAGCGGCCGAAGTGCCCTCCTTGGCCATCACTCACATAGGCCCAGCTTTCCAGGAAAACGCGGCGTTCGCCGTTTTCCTCGATGGGGTCGAGTCCGCCCTCCAATCCCACAAAATAATTCCAGGGTTCGCCGTTCTGCTTTGCGACGCACTGAACAGCTTCGGCGCGATAGCGAGCGCCCCGCATGAGTTCTTCCCGAGTAGAGGGAGTGTGCGTGACACCGCTCGCAACTTCGAGGCCGACCACTTCCAATGACCCCGGGGGAAATTGCGTATGGGCGAAAAGCAAACCGGAGATTTCATTGAGCGCCTCGCGAACAGCTGCCAGTTTCGGTTTGCGAGTACTACCAACGGCGACGACGATGTTCGTCATTTAATTCGTTTTTTGATCCACTCAGAGCTTTTAAAACAACCCTGAAACCCGGGCAAATTGTACTGAGCACCAGCAAGAAACAAAAGTTCAAATCGCGGCGGGCTGAGGAAATTTCTTTCGGCGATCCACAGCGGCGAGTTCTTTCCTCCGACGAGCGACGGATCGCCAGTCGAATCGCGAGTCGAATCGCGGCCGATCCTGTCGCAGGAGTTTCTCTAAGTTGCTTTTCCCGTTCGAAAACCCAGCGGCGACCCAAGGTGCGGACGGTCCAATTCGGGCGCTTCGAACCCCACCTCAAGCGAGCAGGGCAAAAAGACCGGTAGCGTTACAGTTTTCGGGACGGCTTTCGCGCGCCTAGAGGCGTTCCCCGGGTGAGCTTGGGGCAAGACGGCGGCCTCCGAAGCGGGGGCGCCGCAGCCAACAGACTTAGGTCCGGCCGGGCGGTCGTTAGCGGCAAGCGACCACATCGCGGCAAGGTAACACAACGCTAAATCGATTAACTAACGGCCGGGACAAACCGGGAACTTTGTTGGCTTAAAGGGGATGCGGTCCTAGTGGCGGTACTGGAACCACCGGGAGCGGGGTGTGCAGTGCGGGAGCCCGTAGAGCCCAGCCCCGCGAAAGCCAAGATGAACGATATTCTAAGGTCAAAAGTTACAGAGTCGGGGAACGGAGGACGCAAAATACTGTTGACACACATTGGCAAAAATAATATAACGTCGGCACCGTTAACGTTTACGGTCGAACGTTAAGTTAGTGGTTTCTCGAAGCGTGCCTATCCGGCACGGGGGTGAAAAATATGCAATTTGCAGTCGCGAAGTTGTTTGGGGTTGCGGAAGGTGTTTTCAAGTCCAGAAACTTGAGATATCTGCCGTTCTTGTTCCTATTGTTGTTCCTAATGCCGGCGGTGTCGTTGGCGCAGAACGCCACGATCGTCGGCACGGTGACGGATCCGTCGGGCGCAGTAATGCCCAACGTGAACGTTACAGTGACCAACGCCGAGACGAGTTGGACGCGCACGATTCCGACCAACGACTCCGGTCAGTACGTTGTGCCGGACGTTCCCATCGGCCACTACAGTGTGAAGGCGGAAGCGGCCGGATTCAAAATTTCAGAACAAAAAGATGTGGTGGTCCAGGTCGGCGACCGTTTGCGTATCGACTTCCAAATGAAGGTCGGGACGTCTTCGGAAACTGTTACCGTGGAAGCCACCACGATCGCAGTGCAGGCCGACTCCGGCGAAGTCAGCAACGTGATTACGAGCCAGCAGGTGTCGCAGATCGCCGTCAACGGACGCAGCATTTACCAATTGGCTGCATTGACGCCTGGCGCCTCAAGTCAAATCAATAATTATGTAAACACACCCGTCGGTGGCGACGCCAACGTTGCGTTCAACGGACTTCGGCAGAACCACAACATTTACTTGCTAGACGGTGGGGAAAACGATGACCGCGGCGGCGCGGGCGGCATGAGCATTGCTCCCTCGACTGACGCAATCGCCGAGTTCCGTGCGCTCACCTCAAACTACAGCGCCGACTACGGCCTGTCTTCGGCGGCGACGATGACTATGGCTCTCAAGTCGGGTTCCAGCATTTTGCATGCCTCGGCATGGGAATTCAACCGCAACGACGCATTCGATGCGCATAACTTCTTTAGACCAAGTCACCCAGACGTGCTGCGGTTGAATGTCTTTGGCTTCAACGTCGGCGGTCCAGTTACGTTCGGCAAGCTCTATAATCCGGAAAGAAAGAAGACCTTCTTCTTTTACAACATGGAGTGGCGCAGGCTGATTCAGGCTGGGTCAACCAACCAGAACGTTCCCGATCCGGCAACCTACGGGGGCGACTTCAGTTCGTTGTCCACAGCGATCACTGTTCCGTCCGCATCGCAAGTTGCATCGAACGTGCTTTTCCAGAACTGCCCTGGTGGCGTCGCTCCTGCGGGAATCGTTCAGGGATCGGCATTCCCCGGCAACAAGATTCCGTCTTGCATGATCAATTCGAATTCCACCGCGCTCATCAACGCAGGCATTTTCCCGGCACCCAATACGGCCGTTGCCAATGGCATAGGGCAATTCCGAGGTGGTGCAAACACCCCGACGAATTTGAAGGAAGAAGTGGTTCGCATCGACCACAACTTCAACAGCAAATTTTCCGTGTTCGGCCACTTCATCGCTGAACAGGTCTCTCAGGGCTTTTCGACCAGCCAGTGGAGCGGAGACAACGTTCCGACTGTCGGAGATACTTTCGGGAATCCGTCCTATAGTGCGGTCGTGCATGCAACGCACACGATCAGCCCGACGTTATTGAACGAGATAGCGTTCAACTATAACGGCAACCGCATCAATATCATTCCGTTTGCGGCTGGTGGCCTGAAGAGCCTTTCAGCCAGCGATGCTGGGTTCACAGGTGCACGCCTGTTCAGCGGCCCTAACAATCTTGATCGTCTCCCCAACATTGACCTCGGCGGCGGTACCGGCGCGAAATTTGAAATCTCCAGCTGGCCCTGGGTCAACAAGGCGGACGACTATCAGATCCGCGACGATGTTTCCTGGACGAAGGGTGCCCATCAGTTTAGGTTCGGTGGTAGTTGGGCGATCTACAAGAAGGTTCAGGATCTCTTCGGCACAACGCAGGGCTCCTACAACTTCGATGGTACCTACACCGGATCTGACTTCGCCGATTACCTTCTCGGAACTTCAAAGGGATATAACGAATTGGCGGTGCAGGATAGCGGCAAATGGAACAACGTTTCCTGGGCTTTCTACGCACAAGACAACTGGCGCGCCACTCGCCGTCTGACTCTGAATCTCGGTCTGCGCTGGGATGGCGTTCCTCATACGTACGAAGCCAACAATCGGATGGGCAACTTCTATCCCAATTTGTACGATGCCAACGCCGCAGCAACGTTTAATAATTTCGGAACAATATGCGGGAGCGCCAATCCGGTAACCGACCCAGGATGCTCGGGTGCAAGTCCCGGTCTTGGAACCAGCCCGAACTCCATTCTGGCGGGCGTACCGCTCTACCTCAACGGCATCGGCATCCCAGGCAAAAACGGAATCCCGAAGGGCCTCGTGGACAACCACTGGGGCGCATTCGGACCGCGCCTCGGATTTGCCTACGACGCGACCGGTTCCGGCAAAACTGTCGTGCGCGGCGGATTCGGCATTATGTACGAGCGCATTCAAGGCAATGACATGTACGATGCCGGTCCTAACATTCCCTTCAGCTTGAACGTGAATAGCCCCAGCGGAGTCCCCTTCGGCAGCCCTGGGAACTCACTGTCCACTGGAACAGCCGCTTCCTTCCCGATCAACCCCGCAAGCCTTACCGGACTGGACCGCGATAACTACAAGCTCCCAGCAAGCTATCAGTGGAGCATCGGTGTTCAGCGGTCGCTCACTGCCAAGACGGTTCTGTCGTTGACCTATGTAGGCAACACGAACCGCTTCCAGAGCTACCGAATCGAAACCAACTTACCCGATCAGGCAGCTCTGCCAGCTATCATGAACGGCAACCCTTGCGCTCCCGCTGACTTTGGAACAGTCGCCTGCGGGAACTACAACTTGGCGGCGGGTTTGGCTAATCCTGGCTTCCACTCCATCAACATGTCCACGAATCAAGCTAATTCGCATTACAACGGCTTGCAACTTGACGTGAACTCGCAGATCAGCAAGGATCTTTACCTGCGTGCGTTCTACACCTATTCGCGCGCGATCGATTCCGCAGCTGACTCCCGTGGCCCTGGCGGCGCGGACCTTTCGCAAACTTCCAATCCCTATCTGGGCTGGAGATACGACACCGGCCCGAGCGGGTTTGACCGTACACACAACGCTGCGGTGAACTTCATCTACGACATCCCACTCTTCCGGCACTCCAGCCGCCTGGTGAAATCGACGCTTGGCGGATGGCAGATTTCTGGAATTGTTGTAATGGAATCGGGCGTACCCGTTGATCTTCACATGGGTGGTAAACAAAGCAACAACGGCGTGCCCAATGCAAACAATCGACCTGACCTGGCGGGGAAAATCTCGTATCCTCAGGCAGCCGTCACCTGCACTCCGGCTTGCTTCCAGCAAATTCAATACATCGATCCGTCGGTCTTTGCGGCGCCGGCTCTCGGCAGCTGGGGCGATCTAGGCCATTATGCGGTTCGCGGCCCGGGCCGCGACAACTGGAACCTCTCGGTCTTTAAGAGCTTCTGGTTCAACGAAGAGCGCGGCAGCCGTCTCGAGCTGCGTCTTGAATCCTTCAACACATGGAATCACACCCAGTTCAACGGCGTGGACAACACGGTCAGCTTCAATTACGACCCGGTCACGAAGCTGCCGACCACACGCGTCTCTAATACGTTCGGCCGGTTCAGCTCAGCCTTCGATCCGAGAATTCTGCAGCTTGGTATCAAGGCGTACTTCTAGAGTTTCCTAGAAGAAAAGCAACACCCTGCCCCGCTCGCAAACACCCCTGCGAGCGGGGCTTTGTCTTTTGCTGGGGACAACTTTGGCTGGACTAGGATAAATTTGTCGTCGTCTAAAACCTTGAGCATGCCTCCTCCTTGCGAAAAAAGCCGTTGGTTAGCAACTGTGGCCTGTGTGGCGGTGCTTCTCTTCCCTTTCGGTGTGGTGCGGGGGCAGAGCGCGGCGGAAGCGGCGGCGCTGGAGCGCGAGGGGAAGTTTGCGGAGGCGACTGCGGTTTGGCAGGGCGTGGTGAAAGTGGAACCGCGCAACACGGCCGCGTGGGCGAGCCTGGGGCTGGATTTGGCGCGGATGCAGGACTATGCGAATGCAGTGGCGGCTTACCAGGAAGCAGCGGCGTTGAATCCCAACTTACCCGGGCTGCAGCTAAATTGGGGGCTGGCGGAGTTCAAGCGGGACAACCTAAAAGGCGCGATTGGGCCGTTTCGCGCGGCGTTGGCGGCCGATCCGAAGAATCAGCAAGCGAGGACTTTGCTAGGACTGAGCTACTACGGAACGGGAAAGTTTGCCGAAGCGGCGCAGCATTTGGAGATCGCAGCGAAGGCAGATCCGGCAAATGCGGAGCTGCATCGGCTGCTGGCGCAAAGCTGCTTGAACGCGAAGAAATATTCGTGCGCGCTGGATGAATTCAAGTGGCTACTGCGGCAGAATCCAGACTCGGCGGCGACGCACATGTTGATGGGCCAGGCGCTGGACGGATTGTCGCGGACACCGGAAGCAATCGCGGAGTTTGCGGCTGCGGCGGAGGCGGATGCGAAAACGCCCAACGTTCATTACGGGCTGGGCTATTTGTACTGGAAAAGCCATCGCTATGAGGAAGCGGCGAAGGAGTTTGAAACGGAACTGGCGGCGGATAGCGGCAATGCGCAGGCGATGGCGTATCTGGGCGACATCGAGCTGAGGAACGGAAATTCGGAGAAGGCGCTGGCGCTGTTGCAGAAAGCGACAGCGCTGAATGGAAATTTGCGGCTGGCATTTGTGAATATGGGAGTGATTTTGACTGGACAGAAAAAACACGACGAGGCGCTGGCGGTGCTGCTGCGAGCGGAGAGACTCGATCCTGCGCAGCCGGACGTGCATTACAGGCTGGGACGGCTCTATCAGGCGATGGGAAAGACGGAGCAGGCGCAGCGAGAGATGGCGCGCGTGAAAGAATTGCATGAAAAGGATGAAGGAGATTTGGCGCGGCAGATGGTTGGGGCGAAGAAGGAGTAGTCGCCAGTCTGAGGTTGTCCGCGGGGCAGAGGGAGACCACCAGGAACGCTACGCGCCGGCACCCCGTAAAACTCAGGGTGGCGCACACTGCTGGCCATCACAAAAACGAAGAAAAGGCTTAGCGTAAACGTTAACGGACATGGTATAGTCGCAGCCGTTTGCACAGTTTCCACGACCTATCTTGCGCGGAGAGAAACGATGAACTTGCGAACCAGCCAGAGTTCGGCTTGGGCCGTCGTCCGTTTGTCATTTGCGATCGGACTTTTGTGCGTGGTGTCCGAAACTGGACTCGCGCAGGAAACGCTGCCGTATCGCAATCCCAAGCTGCCGGTGGAGCAGCGGGTGGCGGACCTGCTTTCACGCATGACGCTGGAAGAAAAAGTCGCGCAGATGGAAGGCGCGTGGGAAAACAAGAATTTTCACAAAGATCCGCAAACGATGTTTGTGAATGAGAAGGGAGATTTTCTGCCGGAGCGCGCAGCGGTCTTGATGAAGGACGGCCTCGGCCAGATTTCGCGGCCGAGCGAAGGGCGTGGTCCGCGGGAGATGGCGGAGTTCACCAACACGGTGCAGAAATGGATGAAGGAGCATACGCGTTTGGGAATTCCCGTAATGTTTCATGACGAGTGTTTGCACGGGCATGTGGCCATCAAGGGGACGTCCTATCCGCAGGCGATTGCGCTGGCGTCGTCGTGGGATCCAGACCTGCTGCACGAAGTGTTCACTGCAACGGCGGCGGAGGCTCGTGCGCGCGGCGCGCAGCAGTGTCTGGCGCCGGTATTGGATTTGGCCCGCGATCCGCGCTGGGGACGCACGGAAGAAACCTACGGCGAAGATCCGTATCTGGTGTCGCGGCTCGGCGTGGCGGCAATTACGGGATTTCAGGGCGTTGGACCAGCTATTGACAAGGCACATGTGCTGGCTACGGCAAAACATTTTGCGGTGCATGGACAACCGGAAGGCGGAACGAACGTTGCACCGGGAAATTATTCGGAACGCGTGGTACGCGAGTATTTCCTGAAGCCGTTTGCGGCGGCGGTACAGGAAGCGCACGTGGGAACCGTGATGGCCTCCTACAACGAGATCGATGGCGTGCCTTCGCACGCGAACAAGCACTTGCTCAAGGACATCCTGAGACAGGAATGGGGATTCGACGGCGCGCTGGTATCGGATTATTTCGGAATTGCCGAGCTGGTCCGTCTTCATCACGTGGCGGCGACGTCTGCGGAGGCTGCGCGCATGGCGCTTGATGCAGGCGTGGACATCGACCTGCCGTTTGTGGCGGGATACGACACGCTGCCCGAACAAGTGAAGCAAGGAACTGTTTCGGAGAAGGATATCGATCGCGCGGTGAGCAACTTACTGCGCGCCAAATTTTTGACCGGACTATTTGACGATCCATATGTTGACGCGGAGGCGGCGGAGAAAATCACGAACAACGCCGAGCATCAGAAGTTGGCGCTGAAAGCGGCGCACGAGGCGATTATTTTGTTGAAGAACCAGGACCACGTTTTGCCGTTGCATAAGGCGAAATACAAAAAGATTGCGGTGATCGGACCGAACGCGGCGGATCTGCACCTGGGCGGGTACAGCAACAAACCAGGACGCGGTCTGAGCATTCTCCAAGGCGTGAAGGACAAAGTGGGCAGCAGTGTGGAGATTTTGTACGCCGAGGGATGCAAGATTACCGAGTCGCTGCCGGACTGGGACGCGGACAAAGTGGTGCTCGGCGATCCGGCGCTAAACCTAAAGCGAATCGAAGAAGCGGTGAAGGTGGCCCAAAAGGCGGACTTGATCATCTTGGCGCTGGGAGACAACGAGCAAACGTCGCGTGAAGCGTGGGCGCCAGAGCACGCGGGTGATCGCGACAGCCTGGAACTGCTTGGGAATCAGGACGATCTGGCGAAAGCTATGGTGGCGACGGGCAAGCCGGTCGTTGTGGTGATGCTGCATGGTCGGCCGAATGCCGTGAACTACCTTGCGGCCAATGTGCCGGCGATTGTGGACGGATGGTATTTGGGGCAGGAAGGCGGGACAGCGCTGGCGGATGTGCTGTTTGGGGACTACAACCCTGGCGGCAAGCTGCCGATTACAGTGCCCCGCTCAGTCGGGCAGTTGCCGGATTACTACTATCAGAAGCCGTCGGCCAAACGGGAGTTTCTGGGTTCGACGACCGAGCCACTGTTTGTGTTTGGATGGGGGCTGAGCTACACGACGTTTAATTATGAAAATTTGCGGATTTCCGCGGATCATATCGGGCCACAGGGCGCCACAAAAGCACTGGTGGACGTGAAGAACATTGGAAGTGTGCGCGGCGACGAGGTCGCGCAGTTGTATATCCGCGATGAGGTAAGTTCCGTGACGCGCCCAGTCAAGGAGTTGCGCGGATTCCGGCGAGTAAGCCTGGAGCCGGGAGAGACGAAGACGATCGAGTTCGCGCTGGGGCCGGACGAGTTGTCATTTCTGAATCGCGACATGCATCGCGTAGTGGAGCCGGGAACTTTTAAGATCATGGCGGGTGGAAATTCGAATGAATTGATCGAGACGACTCTTACCGTGGACGCGAAATAGGTGGACGCGAGGTAGTTTTTGCTTTGCAGGGTCGAATTCCTTGACGTGCTCGTTGCGCGGGCATACTCTTTAAGGCCTCACCTAAGGTCACTCCCATGGCTGATGCAAAGGGTTTTGTCTTGTGCCGCATTGCCAATCGCCTGCTAGCACTCCTCGCCTTGTGTGTCCCGGTTCAGGCGAGCGCACGAGCGCAGGCAACAGTAAGCGATGAAGGCACAGTTCGTGGAAACCGAGCCGAAGTTTCGGTCACGCTGCGCGACCGCGGCGGAGACATTGTTACCGCGCCTGGGATCGTAAAGATTTACCGTAGCGGCGCGCTCATTGGGCAAACGCCCACTTCCAAGGGTCACGCAAGTTTTATCGTGAACACCGGCGACTACACGATCGCCGCGGAAGCAACCGGCTACAAACCAAGTCAGAAAGAGATCAGCCTGACCGTCGCGGTGTCCAGCGTGGAGGAGATTTTTCTTACGCGGGATGCAAACGCAGCTGATACCAGCGGAGTGCCCGGCAAGCCGATCCTGGCTCCCAAGGCCAAGGAGAGCTTCGACAAGGCACTCAAGGCGCTGAATGACAACAAACTGGACCAGGCGGAGAAGTATCTGGACGAAGCCGCGAAGCTGGCGCCCAACCACCCTGACGTGCTGTACCTGCAGGGAGTGGTCTATCTCAGAAAAGGCAACTTTGCGAAGGCGCAAGCGGCGCTGGAGACGGCCTCGCAGATCGATCCCAACAATGCGAAGACCCTTTCCGCTCTGGGCATGGCCTATGTGGATCAGGGGAAATATGAAGCAGCGATCCCGGTCCTGGAGCACTCCCTCCAGCTCGAAGCGAGCGCATGGGATGCCCATTGGACACTCGCCAAGGCCTATTACCATCAACAGAACTACGATGGCGCGTTGAAGGAGTCGCAGGACGCCCTAAACGGCTCACACGGCTCGGCACCGGACATCGAGCTGTTACTCGCGCAGTCGCTTACCGCGGTCGGGAGGTATGACGAAGCGGCCCAGGCCTTGCGCGCATTTCTTAAGAATCATGCCAAGGATCCCAGTGCGGATAAGGCCCGGCGCTGGCTCGACCGGCTAACCGCGGACGGAAAAATTAAGCAATAAAATGCTCAGTCGTGCGGCGTTAAGCGGTCGGCCGCTTCAGGATTTCCGCCAAGGCATGTAACCGCGCTGCGTCGGTCGGGCTCGCTGCGCCGGCGGTTTTTTCCAATGACGGCGCCATGCGCTCCAACTTCTTCAGCTTTCCCTTGTTCATGTGCGAATCTTCTGCGCTTTGGATGGCCTTACGCAAATCGGCTATGCGGTTCGCTTGCAGACTCTGTGAACGCTCCAATTGATCCACGTAAGCCTTGGCGACGACCAAGCTCGCGGGCCACTCGATCCTTTGCTGGTTCTGAACATTCAGTTCAGACACCTGAACCGTCTTCGCCGCGTCGATTTCATTCTGCGTCAGGAATTTGGTCGGTGTCAGTTCAAAAACATCAAGACCGCGGGCAATCTCCGAGCCGTAGATGTGGCCGTTATACCAATATGCCGACCACTCGCCGCCCAGGATCAGCATTTTCGGATCAATCGGACCACGATCGAAGTAGGCAATCTCCGCCGGATGCGCCGGATCGGTGAAGTCCACTACGGAAACACCGCCCTGATACCACGCCTGCACTTCGATATCGCGGCCGGGCACCGGAACCAGCGAGCCATTGTGGGCAACACAGTTTGCGGAGTCTGCCTGTGCGGCAGGCATCTTGTAGTAGCTTGCGAAGCTCAGTTTGTCGTCCTTCAAGCGGAAGATCGCATCCGCTCCCCATTTGTTGGGATCGTTCTGACGGCACCGCGCACCCAAGCCTCCGCCCCACTCGTCGGTGAAGACGACCTTGTCCCCGCTATTTGAAAATGAAGCGGAATGCCAGTACGAATAGTTGGGATCGTTGACTGCATCTACGCGCTTCGGATGCACCGGATCTTTGATGTCGAGCACGATGCCGTTGCCGGAGCACGCGCCCGCCGCCAATCCAATCGCCGAATACACCGTGATGTCGTGGCACTGATCGGTGTCCTCCGGCTTTTCATTGCCCTTGCCATGGCTGCCGCCGTTGGTCAGGCCGTTCAGCGCGCCAGTCCGTGGATCGATGAATACGCGGGGACTGGACACGATTTTCGCGTCCTGCGGGGCAGCAACGGGCACCTGAATTACGTCGATACGAAACAAGGCTGTATTCGGATCCTTGTCGGGTTTTTCACTCGAGCATCCCGCCAGTTCCTCCGGCTGGCGCACAAACGAGGTACCCGACACGTAAATGTACACGTTGGTATGGTCGTTGGGGTCGGTGACCAGGGTGTGCGTATGCGATCCGCGACAGGTCTGCACCGCCGCGACTTGCTTGGGATTCTTGATGTCGGAAATATCGAAAATGCGCACGCCCCGGAACCGATCCTTTTGCGCCGCGGGAAGGCGGCGCTTCTTCTCTTCTCCCGCGGGCGGAGGAGGATTCGGCGGAAAACCTTCGGTGCCGCAATCCAACCGGCCGTTCGGCATTTCCACGGACATGAACAACAGATTTTTGTAGACAGACACATCGTTCTGGCCGCCTGGGCACACCATAGTGGTCAGCAGCGTCGCGTTCGCCGGATTGGAAATGTCATAGATGTTCAAGCCATAAAAATTTCCCTGAAACAGATGATTGCCCTGGAAAGCCAGGTCCGAGTTGGCGAACGCCAGCTGCGCGATTACCAGTTGGAGAGGCTTTGGCATTTTTGAGACAACTCCAATGCCCAGCTGGCCCAGCATCTTCTGCACTTTCGGATCATCGGCCTCAGACGTGCCCAACTGAAGGGCATCGGGCTTCTTGAACAGCAGCAGGTGTTTCAGCCCCATGGAGGTCACAGCTGCATCATAAAGGCCGGGCGCTAGGCTGGCGCGCGGGTCGTTGGGGTCCGAGCCGGTCATCCCCGGCGGCAGAGGCGGAGCCGGCTTAGGAGCAAAGGGGTTCTCGTCTCCTTCGCCGTCCTCGTTCTGGGCCGCATCAGCCTTTGCCGCGGCGGGCTTGGCGCCACCCTGTCCTGCGGACTCCTGCTTGGGCGGCGCCGCGGCGGGCTCCTGTGCTCGCACCTGGATCCAGGTGATGCCTAAAAATAAAATTGCGGTTAACGCCAAGCGAAATGCCAGACCGGACATTCGGTTCATCGTTTCTCCTCTACCGTTTCTTTTGCAACATATTTTGCATGATCCTGATTTCGGCGCGTTGTCCATTGTCCACATCCGTCGCAAAGCCAAAAATTTCGGCGTCCTGCCCGGCCCCGGCAGTATCGAACAGCTCTTTCACCATGGTCAACGCGCCATTGTGGTGCTGCATCATCCCCGTCAAGAACAGACGATCGAACTCGGCGCCGCGAGCCTTTCCTAGAGCTCCCATTTGCTCTGGAGTGAGCATGCCGGGCATCAAAGCCAAGGGGGCCATCGAATGATGCGCCATGTCGCCGCCCTGCATTTCCGGCGTCGCCCGGTGCATGGTCATCGACAGAGGCTCTCCGCGCGCCGCCAGCCAGCGCTTCATAAATCTGATTTCGTCTGTCTGCGAACTGCTGATACGCGATCCTAACGCCAAAAGTTCCTTGTTCTCGGTGTGCGAAGGCATCAGTGCCGTCATCTCTACCGCCTGCGCGTGATGCATGATCATACCCTGCATGAACTCCACGTCGGCTGGGGATTGTGGAGGCAGCTCTGCCCTGGTGGAAGACGGCAGCGTCTTGCTCGGCTGGCCCGGCGCACCCGGCTGCACCACGACCGGCTTCGCCGAATCGGTCTGCTGGGCGTGCGCGGGAGATGAAAGGCACGCCAGCCATGCTGCGGCGAACAGCGCGCCGCACAGCACTGCGCCTTCGAGGTCTTTTTTGACGTATTCGGCAATCACTGATTTAAGCGGTTAAAATACGAAAGGAGCGGCCTATGACAATCGAATTCACGCCTGTACTTCGGCAAGGTCGAATTTTACCACATAAGACGGGGTGTTTTCGTTCGACTCTGAAAGTGAGTCACGGCCCATCGGAACGGCGCGGCACAAGCCAACAATCCCACGCTGACCTCGCCCACAGTCGCCGTAATTACATGTAGCCAATTGAAGGCGGCAAGCGCAACCTTTTCCTTTTACAAAGTGGTCAAAGCTCGCTCGCGCTCTCAAGGTCAGCGTGTCCAAACTGATCGCGCTCCCATCCGTTCCAATCCCGAGCCCTCTCCCACATTGCCCTGTATGTTCTCGTTTCGTAACTGCTGAACAAACCGATCTGTGATACCCTCTCGCGCAATTCCCTCCCGAGGAGCGCCCCAATGCAGACCGTGCCAGAGAATCCCGAGCCTGGACCCGACAGCCGAAAGACTCCAGATCCGACAAAGTTCCGAAATAACTACGCCAATGTTGCCCCTTTACGGCGCAGACTACCGACCGAAGCTGACTGGGATACTCAGGAAGCGGGCGCCGACTGGGCGATCATCGTGAACCACGGCATGGGCCAGCAAGTACATTTTGAAACTTTGGAATCAATCGTGTTGGCGATGCGAAATGCAGAGCTTCGCAAACGCCAAGCGGCCAAGCCCATCGCCACGCGAGTCGTCAAGCTCGGAACTCTGGAAGGGCGGCTTGTAGAATTGGTTCGCGCGGAAATGACAGTGGAAAGCGGGGACCCACGGCTACCCGCGCAAAGCGTGCATGTCTATGAATCTTATTGGGCGCCATTGACCGAAGGCCGAGTCACGTTGCGTGATGTGCTGCAATTCCTCGGAGAGGGCGCGTTCAATGGTTTCGCATACCTCGTTCGTCATTTTGGCCGCTTCGACCGCTGGGCATTCGGAAGCTTGCGTCACTTCCCAATCCGAGGCTGGCTTACGGCACTGAAACTCCTCTTTGCGCTCTTTCTGCTATTCGTACCGGTGGTGCTGGCCAATTTTTTGGCCGTCACGCAGTCGATTCATCTGCTTTTTTCGACCATCCTCGGCGCCGCTGCGAACTCGACCACCGGCAAAGCAGCGCGGCAACTTATGGACTTTCTCACTCCCTACGTGGCGTGCTTCGAATTGTGTCTAGTGGTCTTCGCCCTCGCCGTTGTCGTCTTACCCAAGCTTTACCGCAGCAAGCTACTATCCGCGGAGAGCGCTTTTCTCGTTGGCCTCCGTTTCGTGGTCCACTTGATCGCCCTCGTCCTTTCGTTCGGCGCTTTGCTGGGTGTGGTGATAATCGAGGTTCTACTTTTCAAAGCGGACTCCCAGCTTTTGCGATTCGTGCCGATCAACAGGCCCTGGGGCTTGCTGGCGATCTGGGCCCTCGCAATCGCAGCGGCCTTCGTTTGCCGGTGGTTCCTCATCCAATTTATCGGGGATGTAGCGGTGTACGTCAGCGCGCACAAGCTTAGCAAGTTTGACCAACTGCGAGATGCCATTAAGCAAACCGTTCTAAACGTCATGGGCGCCGTCTATGCGGCCAAATCCCCGTTGGAGGAACGTTCGGACCGGGCTCATGAATCTCCGCTTCACGACGGTTGGAAATTCCGCTACAAGAAAATCATCGTCGTGGGCCACTCCTTGGGATCAGTAATTTCCTATGACCTGCTGAATCAGCTTCTTCTCGAAGACGAGTTGAATGGGATCCAGCCGGGCGCGACCAGCGCTGGGCCTCTCTATATTCGCGATCGAACCAAGTTACTGCTCACGTTCGGCTCTCCACTGGACAAAATTGCCTATCTGTTTCGCATCAAGAAGAGCACCGACGAGCTAAGGGATGCGGCTATCTCCGCGTGGCAGCCGATGATTAGAGACTATGACTTCCGTCCGGACCGTTGGTTGAACATTTATTCTTGGATGGACCTCTTCAGTGCTCCTTTGCATTTCTACGACGATCCTACCGACCCGAACAATGGCGATGCCAGGCGGGTAGACAATCGGGTCGATTGGCAAGCTTGGGTTCCCATCGTCGCTCATACGGCCTATTGGACAAATCCGATGTTGGGCGACGTTCTCTTCAGGACGATTACGCGCGGACACGATCAAACAGCACTCACCACGCCGGATCGCGCGAATCGTCCTTGGGTATAAGTGTGACTCGTGACGTTGAGAGTCTCGCAAACTCAGAACCCCGCGAGAGATATTCGCTGCAAACAGCAAGTTCTGTGCGGTTTTGAGCAGTTTAGGAAAATAACGAAAATGAGGCGACTGCGTAACTGCTTGAAAGGAATGGAGCGGCTTATGACAATCGGACTCACTTCTGAACCCTTTGGCAAGGTTGGCAGCAAATCTATAAACACCTGAACTGGCGGCACTTAGCGTAGCCTCTGGTCAAGGTCACGGCACTCGATACGCCCACAGGCAAACCGATGCGGAGACTCGGCTTTCTCCGGGCACAATTCTCAGTTTCGGACGACTTTAACACTATGGGCCGCTCGGAAATCGAGCGGCTCTTTGGTGGTGGGGAGTGAAGCTGCTTTTGGACACTCAGGTGTTGCTTTGGGCGGCGGATGATCCCCAGCGACTGTCAAAGCTGCGCGCGGCTTCATCGAGGATACGGAAACGAACTCCTCTTCAGTGCGGCCAGCCTCTGAAAGATCACAACTAAACGCACCTTGGAAGGATAGGACTTTCAAGCGGATGCGAGGTTGTTGCGTCGCGCGTTGTCGGACAATGGCTATAGCGAACTACCAATCGCCAGCGAACACGCTGTCAATATCAATCATCTGCCGCCTCCACATAAAAGACCCGTTCGACCGTATCGTCGTGGCCCAGGCCACTGTTGAAGGGATAACGCTGCTCACCAACGACCGTAGGCTCGCTGGCTATTCCGGTACCATCCGTAAAGTTTGAAACAACTCGGTTTAGATTGTGGATTCGGAACGACGGAAGCTAAATTTTCCTTGGGGGATTAAAAGAGGCATTGTGGCTGGCTTGTAGAAAGAATGGAGCGGCCTATGAGAATCGAACTCACGCCTGAACCTTGGCAAGGTTCCGTACTACCATTATACTAAGGCCGCTCGAGGTAACTATTTATAACACGCCTTTGCAGAAACTCACAAGCCCGCCGCAGCGTCATTCCACAAACTTTCTTTCAGGATACTTGCGAGACGCGCACAGATTTTACCACCGGCGAACGCCTCTGCCGGTCTGCAAAACGATCGGCCTTTTCCTTGCTGGTATACACGCGGCCGAACTTTTCGCCGTCGGCATAGTGAATTGTAACCATAAAGTGATGATGGCGCCGTCTTTTATCTTTGACGAATGGCGCTCGTCCGCGCGTGGGATTGCTCTCGGTTTTCGTCACGATGATGCGCTCCGGTGAACAAACATAGTCCGAAAACTATCGCAAGAAACGACCTGCTAACGCAAGTACCAGAGGTCGAAATAGGGGCTGGTTAATCGTTTACCTGATCGGGCTGATTGATTGGCAACCTTGATCGCATAAATTACTACGTTTCCCAGCGGAAAGCATGAAACATTTTCAGGGTTGCAACGTCTTTACTATGTGAGGCAACAAGCTGGCCGGTGGAAAGCGCATGAAGATTATGAACATTTCAAAACAACCGCCCATCCTGGAAGATCTGAGAAACCATTCTCAGGAAGAAGTCGCGGAACTGCGCGTACTTCTCAGCGTCGGAGCGCCGTCACGGCCCGATCCGCGCCGCCCCGGATTCTTTGAAATTTCCGGCGTGGACCGCGTCTATTACATTTTCAAATATCCCAACGGCAGCAAAGTGCTATTGCTGGGTGTGTGGGACCGCGACCCGGTTGCCGAGCTGGTTGCCTGCTCCTGTCCGGCAGCATAACCTCGCGGACCTGCTGCCGCATTATTTAATCCTCGTCCAAATCCAAGGCTACGGAGTTGATGCAATATCGCAAGCCTGTCGGCTGCGGGCCATCGTCGAAGACGTGCCCTAAGTGAGCATCGCAACGGCTGCATTTCACTTCGGTACGCAGCATGCCATGGCTAGAATCCGCCTCCGCTTCCACGGCCTCGGCTTTGCTGGGAGCATAAAAGCTGGGCCAGCCGCAGCCCGAATCAAACTTGGCTTCCGAACGAAACAGCTCCGCCCCGCAGCAGACGCATTTGTACACCCCCGGAGTCTTGACATCCTCGTATTCGCCCGTGAAAGGCGGTTCAGTTCCCTTTTCCCGGGTCACAAAGTATTGATTTGGCGTGAGTTGCTGCCGCCACTCGCGTTCGTCTTTTCTAACCTTTTCATTTGGCATTGCGCCTCCCTGCGGCCTGGGCCGCTGTTATCCGATTCGGTGTGTACCATTGACGTTACAGCGTTCTTTTTCCAAGCTGGATGCAATGAGCGACCCCGATTTTAAGACTGTGGAAAGCCCGGTGGCGGAAATTCCCGTTTCTGAATTGCGCCGAACCCGCCGCGCCAAAATCAGCAAACAGGTGAGGGTGCGGCCATCGGAGCCGCGCGATGATCACTTTGAGGACTTGCCGGTCAGCGCAAATGCCTCAAAGCACGGCATTTACTTTATTTCTCGCCGGTCGAACTACTACAAAGGGATGCGTGTTTTCGTTACCTTTCCTTATACCTCGGCGCATGACCCTCTCGCATGCGAGTATCTGGCCGAAGTTGTACGCATCGAGAACCTGCCGAAGAGCCGCTTCGGTGTGGCTGTAGACCTAAAAATGACGCTCAACATGAATGCGACTACCAAGCCCGGGCCACGCGCATGAACTCATTGTTGTTGACACGTCCGGCGCTGTTCCCCTATTCTTTTGCCTCCATGAATTTCGAGCACCGCATCCATCGGCATCATCACCACGGCCATTCGCCGCGCGCGCTCGGGTGTGGATAGCAAAACGCTAAACCAAACCGCTCTTCAGCCCGCTGGCAGCGCAAAGCCCAGCGGGTTTTTTGTTTTTATAACGCTTTTCGCTAAGGAGCCGTGAATGGAAATTAATTTCGATAAATCAGGCGGCCTGGTCCCAGCCATCATCCAGGATGAAAGATCCGGAGACGTGCTGATGCTCGGCTTCATGAATGAAGCTTCGTATCAGCAGACGCAGCGAACCGGCGAGGTGGTGTTTTTCTCGCGCTCGCGCAACAAACTTTGGAAGAAAGGCGAATCGAGCGGCCACGTCCTGCGTGTGCACGATATTCGCGTGGATTGCGATGCCGACGCACTGCTGGTGCGCGTCAATCCGGTCGGCCCTGGCGTTTGTCACCAAGGCTATCGCAGCTGTTTTTTTCGCAGCCTCGGTCCGGACGGAGAGCCGCACGTAATTGCCGAGCACACATTCGCTCCAGCGGATGTTTATCCGGCGCCGTTTTCAGCCCCCGGCAAGGCCACATAGTCATGTCCACTCCTCACCTGAAACTTGGCATCCCCAAGGGCAGCCTGCAGGACGCCACGATCGAACTGTTTTCGCGCGCTGGGTGGAAAATCACTCTCGGCTCGCGCAGTTATGTACCCGCGATTGACGATCCCGAAATCGAATGCCTGCTGGTGCGCGCGCAGGAAATGGCGCGCTATGTACAATCAGGCGCGCTCGATGCCGGAATCACAGGCCACGACTGGGTTGTAGAAACCGGCGCCGAAGTGAACGAGCTCGCCGAACTGGTTTACGCAAAGCAGCGGCTGGCCCGCGTCCGCTGGGTGCTCGCCGTTCCGGAGGATTCGTCCATCCGAGAACCGCGCGATCTGGAGGGAAAAACGATCGCTACCGAAGTGGTTCAGCTTACCAGGCAGTATCTGCGACGCTTTGGCGTGAATGCGCAAGTGGAATTTTCCTGGGGCGCCACCGAAGTGAAAGTCCCGCAACTGGCCGACGCAATTGTGGAAGTGACCGAAACAGGTTCTTCCCTGCGCGCAAATCGCCTGCGCGTCGTAGACACCGTACTGGAATCCGCGACCGTGTTCATCATGAACCGATCAGCGGCTGAAGATGCATGGAAGCGCCAGAAGGCGGAGAACCTAATCCTCATGCTAAAGGGAGCCATTGATGCGGCCAGCAAGGTTGGACTGCTGCTGAATGTGCACCGTGACGATCTGCCTAGAGTTCTGCAGGTCTTGCCAGCTCTAAAAAATCCGACGATCTCCACGCTGAGTGATCCGGACTGGGTCGCAGTGAACACGATCATCGAAGAAGCCGTGGTGCGTCAGCTCTTGCCCAAACTGAAAGCCGCTAAGGCCCAGGGCATCGTGGAATATCCCTTGAACAAGATTGTGCTCTGATGCGAATTCGAATTCGGGAACTGACACCAATCCTGCAAAAGAAGTTGCTGGCCGCGCGAGTGTCGCACGATGCGCAGGCAGAAGGTGTGGCTCGGCGGATTGTCGATGACGTGCGACGGCGCGGCGATGCTGCGGTTTTTTCGTGGACCAGGAACTTCGATGGTCCGGGCGTGAACGCACAGACACTCTGGACTTCGCGAAAAGAGATTCGCGCCGCTGCGCGTCGCGTCAGTCCCGACTTTTTGCGCGCGATGCGCCAGGCCGCGCGCAACATTCGCCGCGTGGCGGAGCAGCAACTCCCGGTGCCATGGTCATTAACGGTCGAAACGGGCGTCCGGATCGGGCAGATCTTGCAGCCCATCGAATCTGTCGGATGCTATATCCCCGGCGGGCACTTTTCTCTGATCTCAACACTGCTTATGACCGCTATTCCCGCGCAGGTCGCCGAGGTACCCCGCATCGTTGTGGTATGCCCTAAGCCGAATGGCGAACTTCTGGCCGTTGCGGATTTTCTCGGCATTCGCGAGATTGCGCGAATCGGCGGCGCGCAAGCCATCGCTGCGTTGGCCTATGGCACCAAGTCTCTCCCTCGCGTCGAAAAACTCTGCGGACCTGGCAATAAATATGTCACGGCCGCAAAACAGCTCGTCTCCGCCGACTGCGCCATTGATCTGCCCGCCGGGCCGACTGAGGCTGTGGTCTTGGCGCATCGCGGCAATCCGGCGTGGATCGCAGCAGACCTCCTGGCCCAGGCCGAACATGCGCCCGATGCAGGAAGTTTCCTGGTCACAACGTCGCGGAATCTGGCAGAAAAAGTGGCTGATGAAATTTCGCTCCAGCTTCGCGGACTGGCTCCAGGCAATCCCGCACACCGCTCTATTCGCTCGGGCGGCGCAATTTTTATCGCGAAATCGCTCGCGGGCGCGTGCGATTTCGTCAATAGTTTTGCGCCAGAACACCTGAGCCTTCCATCCGGCTCCCAATCGCTTCTTCAGCGAATTCGTTCGTCTGGTACGATTTTCCTGGGCCCCTGCGCCGCGCAACCTCTTGGAGATTACATCTCCGGCGGCAATCATGTCCTGCCGACGGCGGGTTGGGCTCGTCGCCGCGGCGGGCTATCCGCCGCTGATTTTGTAAAATGCGTCACCGTCCAGGAGATTTCGCCGAGCGGGTTTGCCAGGCTCGCGGACGGCGCGGAAACCTTTGCCGCCGCCGAAAATCTCCGGGCCCACTACAACGCCGTGAGAATTCGCCGATGAAGACTCGACTGCCCGTGCGCGAGGCTATCCTCAACAGGAAAACCTACGAAGCGCCTGCCGAAGGGCGCGCTGGGAAAATTCGCCTCGATTTCAATGAGAATACAAGGGGATGTGGGCCGGCGGTACTACGGGCGCTTGCGAGTCTCACTCCTCAGCAGTTCGGCATGTATCCTGAGTATCAGAAGCCGACGGCGCGCATCGCTCGGCACCTCGGAGTGCGCCCGGACGAACTTCTCCTTACGAATGGCGGAGACGATGCCCTGCGCGTTTTCTTCGATACCTTCGTCGAGCCGGGTTCTCACATCCTGATTTGCGAACCGACCTTTCCCATGTACCGCTACTGGGGGGAAATCGCCGGAGCGCGCATTGACGTGTGTCGCTACGACCGTCAGATGAAGTTTCCGTTGGAAGAGGCTCTTGTTGCGCTTGGAAAAAAGCCCCGAGTATTTTTCCTGGCCAACCCCAACAATCCTACTGGCACGCTCGTCCCGCCCGCAGCTCTGCAACGGCTGCTTCGCGCCGCGCGTGAAACAGTTGTCGTGTTCGACGAAGCTTACGCGGAGTTTTCCGGCTTCTCTTCGCTGCCGTGGATTCGTCGCCACCCAAATCTGTTCGTCGCACGCACGTTTTCGAAAGCCGCCGGCCTGGCCGCGTTGCGGCTGGGCGTTGTGATCGCTGCAAAACAATCGCTGGAACCGGTTCGGCGCGCCATGCCGCCGTTCCCGGTCAACCTGGCCGCTCTCGTGGCGGCGGAAGCGGCTCTGCGCGAACGCAAAGCGATTCGCCGCTATGTACGCGATGTGCAGAGGTTGCGCGCAACTTGCGCCAAGGCTTTGCAAGAACTGGGCGCGACAACCTATCCCAGCTCGGGAAATTTTCTTCTCGCCAATTTCGGCCCTTCCGGCCCTGCGCTTTTCGCCACACTTGAAGGCAAAGGCATTCTCTTGCGTGACCGTTCGAAGGACATGGGGCCGGGCTTCGTTCGCATCACCATCGGAACATCAAAAGAAATGCATACGCTCTTACGAGAGATCCGTCGCAACTGGAATTCGCGCCGGCGAAGAGATCAGGGGACGACTTGATGCCGCGCACGGCTGCCATACGTCGCAAGACAACGGAAACCGACATTCGCCTCAGCCTGAAGCTCGACGGGCGCGGAAAATCATCTGTTTCGACAGGCATCCGCTTCTTTGACCACATGCTCGACCTGGTGGCGCGCCACGGCGCGTTCGACTTAAAGATTGACGCGCACGGAGACCTCGACGTGGATCAGCATCACACCGTCGAGGATGTGGGTATCGCTTTCGGCGAAGCCGTTCAAAAGGCACTCGGCTCGAAAAAAGGAATCCTCCGGGCTGGATATTTCCTGATGCCTATGGATGAAACTCTTGCCGCCGCAGCCGTTGATCTCGGTGGCCGCCCGTATTGTGTCGTCAACGCCAAAATAAGAACTGAGCGCGTCGGCGACTTCGCCGTTGAGTTGCTCGACGATTTCTTCCAGGGATTCGCACAGGCAGCTCGCGCCAACGTGCATCTGCGCTGCCTCTACGGCCGCTCCTCGCACCACCAGATCGAAGCTATCTTCAAAGCCTTTGCGCGTGCGTTGCGCTTCGCCGTAAGCCGCGATCGCCGCCTGAAAAATGTCTTGCCCAGCACCAAGGAGCTGTTGTGACCGTCGCTCTCATTGACTACGGCACCGGCAACGTTCCTTCCGTCGAGCGCGCCTTGCAAAAGCTTGGAGTCACGCCTCGGCGAGTCACACGGCCCGACGAACTTGCTTGCGCGTCGGCCATTGTCCTTCCTGGAGTCGGCCACTACGCCGCCATCATTCGCGCGCTAGACGCGCAAAATCTTCGCCGCCCACTGATCGAGTCGTTGTCGCGCGGCACGCCGTTTCTCGGCATTTGCTTGGGATTGCAGGCTCTTTACGCTGCGAGCGAAGAGGCACCTTCTCTTTCTGGGCTTGGTGTACTTACTGGCGCTGTGAAGTCCTTGCCTCCTACCGTTAAACTTCCCCACATGGGGTGGAATCGCCTGCGGATTCTCAGTCCCTCTCCCGTTCTCAAAGGCATCAGTGACGCCGACTATTTTTACTTTGCGCATACCTTCGCCGCCGCGACGACCGCCGAGACCAGCGTAGCCGCTTGCGATTACGGCGAGCCATTCACGGCCGTGCTTCAGCGCGCCAATGTCTTCGCGACGCAATTTCATCCGGAGAAAAGCGGCGCCGCCGGCGCGCGGCTCCTGCAAAACTTTCTCCGGCTTGCCGCATGAGCCACCGCACATGAGCCTGGCCCGCCGCATCATTCCTTGCCTGGACACCGACGGCGCCCGCGTCGTCAAAGGCGTCAATTTTGTCGGACTGCGCGACGCCGGTGATCCCGCCGAACTCGCTGCACGCTACAATGCCGAAGGGGCCGATGAGCTGATCGTTCTCGACATCGCGGCTTCACGGGATCGTCGCCCGACCTTCCTTGAAACGATACGTAGGGTAGCGACCGAGCTCGCAATTCCCTTGACCGCGGGAGGTGGCATTCGCTCTCTCGAAGATGCGCGTTCTGTGGTACGCGCCGGCGCCGATAAAGTCGCCGTGAACACTGCTGCCGTGGAGCGGCCGGAATTGATTAGTGAACTTTCCGCAGAATTTGGTGCGCAAGCCGTGGTGTTGGCCATTGACGCCAAACTTGCAAAATCCGCCGCCGCGCCACACTGGGACGTACGCGTGCGCGGAGGGCGCGACTCGGCCAAACTCAGCGCCCCTTTGTGGGCGCAGCGGGGGGTGGAATTGGGCGCCGGCGAAATTCTCCTCACCAGTATGGATCGCGACGGGACACAAGCAGGCTTCGACGTAAGTCTCACTTCAGCTATCTCGCGCACGGTTTCGGTTCCGGTGATTGCATCAGGTGGCGCAAAAACCCCGGAACATTTCGCGCAAGTTTTTTCTGAAGGCGCTGCCGACGCCGCGCTGGCGGCTTCCATCTTTCACGACGGCGTGCAATCCATTCGCTCCCTCAAACAATTCCTCGCCGCGCAGGGCATCGAGGTCCGCTTCCCGTGCTGATTCCTTGTATCGATCTGCTTGACGGGCAAGCTGTCCAGCTCGTTCACGGCCGCCGCTGCGAACTCGCCGTCGCCGATGTGTTCAAGCAGCTTGAGAAATTCAAGCGTTACCCCTGGTTACACATCATTGACCTCGATGCCGCGATGAGCAAAGGAAACAACCAGGACTTGGTGGAAGCTCTCTGCAAACGTGCCCGCCGCAAATACAAAATGAAAGTTCGTGTTGGCGGAGGTATCCGGACGGTTGCTCGTGCCAGGCAATTGATTCATTGCGGCGCGGCGCAAGTCATCATTGGCAGCTCCGCCTTTTCCAAAGGGAGACTCAATCTAAGGTTTCTGCGCTCGTTGCGCCGGCAGCTATTCCGCAAGCAAGTCGTTATTGCGCTCGATACCTGCCGCGGCAACATCACCACGCACGGCTGGCGCAAATCCGTTGCATATCAGCCGTCAGACGTAATGCCCGCGCTGGAACCGTTCTGCGCCGCCTTTCTATGCACCGATGTGGATCGCGAAGGCACGCTCTCCGGCGCCAACCTTGCCTACTTTTCGTCGTTGCGTGCTGCTACTTCGCATTCCATCATCGCGGCTGGCGGCATTAAAACTCGGCGTGAGATTTCCGCTCTCGCACGATTGAATATGGATGCCGCGGTCGGTATGGCCCTCTACAAAAACTTGCTTCGCTAAGCGGGATTACCTCCCGCCTTCCATCCTTTTGGCGAGTTCTTTCGCAGCGTCTCGGGCGGCCTTCAACGAATCGCGGTGCCTGTCTTGCGGCTTGGCGTCCAAGTATGCCTGTAGCTCGCTGGACTGCCCGGCGAAGTCGCTGCGTGCTGCACAGATATCCGCGAGGATCAAATGCCCTTTTTCCGCGCCCAGTGCATGCAAAAGCAGTGCCGACCTCGCGCTTTGCTCGGCCTCGTCGACTCGGTGTAAGTCCAGCAGCACGACTCCCAGCACGACGAGACCGTCAGGAATGTTGGGAGCAGCCTGCAATCCATGTCGTACGATTCGCTCGGCTTCCGCGGCGTGCCCTTCACGCGTGAGCGCGAGCGCATAGCCGAATTCCGCCCGGGGATAATGCCCGTCGCTTAAATCGACGGCCGCTTGAAACGAATGCATCGCTTCTTGGTTGCGCCCCAGCTGGGCCTCTGCGACTCCTTTGTGATAATAGGCTTCGTAGTAGTTCGGCGCTGCTTCGATCGCGGCGGCAAATTGTTTCAAGCCCCCTAGCGGGTCGTTCCTTTCCAGGCTCTTGAGCCCGCGTTCAAACCTGTCCTTAGCTTTCGACGGGATCTGCAGTTCGCTCACGGACACCGTGTTGTCCAATCGGGGCGGCGACGGCACAAAGCCCGATTTTGTGCGTTCGCACCGCCTGCCCCTAAAATAACAGCGCAAAGAACGGTCAGATTTCGCGCGGCTCGCGCCGCTGCGCCTCCTAGTCCGGCAACAAGACGTTTCTCATACATAACAGACCCTATCCATGAGCAAAATCCCTCATGCCTGAGTTTTGGAGGGTGCTGCCAACTCTTGCTCTGCCGAGCCTTTTCTACCGCGGAGGGGACTCGGGTGGCCTTGCGCTGTGAGTAGCGGCGTTGGCGAGACGCCCTGACCGTTCGCGTTCGGGGGCGGTCTGCGTTCGCGAGCGGTCTATCTTGGTGGGAGTTCGGCCTGGTCAAACATTGCCCGCCTCGACTTGTAGTTGTGGCTCAGCACGATTTGCGCCACTGCGCCGGGTGATCAAGTGCTTCGCAACTATCAACCTGCAGGAATCAGAACTCCCGGCCAATGGCCGCGACGTGTAACAATTTCGGCAACCGCCGCATTCTTTCTAAGCGCTCCTCCGCGCCTGATCTCAGGTCAATTCCGGTTGCCACCGGCCGCCCGCAATTCCCCGTATGCACTCTTCCGGCATTTTGCGCGTCAACCATAGTGGTCTTCCCAGTTCTCGCACTCCAGTCGGCGTAGTAATCTGGTTCCACTAAATCCTTTACGTCCACGAAGGCCTTACATGCCGGTACTGATTTCCTTTTTGCGAGCCATAAACGTCGGAGGCCACGCCAAAATCAAAATGGACGCGCTGCGTGACCTCTACGCCTCGCTCAAGTTCCAGGAGCCGCAGACGTACGTCCAAAGTGGCAATGTAATTTTCAAAACCGACCAGCGTAACCTCGCACTTGTCGCGAGCCGTATCCAGCAAACCATCGAAAAGAAATTCGCCTGCCGCCCCGAAATCATCGTTCGCACAGTCAGCGAGCTTCGCGCCGTGGTTTCTAAAAACCCGTTCGCCAAGCGCAACGGCATCGAACCTAACAAACTCCACGTCTCTTTCCTCGCGGCCAATCCCGCGAAAGACGCGCAAAAAAGTCTCGCCGCGCTGGCCATTCAGCCCGAAGAACTTCACCTCATGGGGCGTGAACTGTTCATCTATTTTCCCAATGGCATGGGCCGTTCCAAACTTCCCTGGGCTCGGGTAGACAAAGCCCTGCAAACTGCGGGCACTTGGCGCAACTGGAACTCCGTCACCAAGATTCTGGAAATCGCCGAGCGGCTCGAATCCTGATCAGGATTTTTTGTTTTCGCTTTTCTGGCCTACGCCTTACGATGTTCCCCATGCGAACCATGCTTCTCTCGTTGTTCTTTGCCCTGTGTTTGACGCCAGCCTTCGCACAAACGCCTCCCGCCGCCGGCGCGTCGCTTCCCTTCACCCTCAAGCCTCTGGGCCACGGCATCTACGCCGCCATCGACAACTCCAAAGGCGAGGCAGGCGCCAATGCCGGCTTCATTATTGGTGATGAGGCAGTCGTGGTTGTGGATACTTTCGAAAACGCTCCTGCCGCGCAAGCCCTCCTGGGCGAAATCCGCATGCTCACCAAACTGCCGATCAAGTTCGTCGTCGACACTCATTACCACCTCGATCACGTCGCCGGAAACGCTGTATTTGCCAAGGAAGGCGCCGCCATTGTTGCTCACCGCAACGTTCCCTCCTGGATTCACACGGAAAATCTCAAGTTCTTTGGCAAGGACATCAAGCCGGAACAGAAATCCGAAGTCGAGAATCTCGCCTCGCCCGACATCCTTTACGATTCCTCTCTCGAACTCCGCGTCGGTGCTCCGCCGATCCGCGTCGAGTTTTTTCCCGGTCACACCGGAGGCGACTCCGTTGTCATTGTTCAGCAGGAGAAAGCTGCGGTCGTTTTCTGTGGCGATCTCTTCTGGCGGCAGACCCTTCCCAATATGATCGATGCCTCCACACTGCCCTGGCTCGAGACTCTCTCCACCCTCTCAAAGTTTTCCGCTGAATCGCCCGTCACCTTTGTTCCCGGCCACGGTGATCCGGGCATTTCCGCCGACGTCGCCGCTTTCCGCGGTTATCTTTCCGATTTGCGCGAATGGGTCGCCGCCGCAAAAAAGGATGCCAAGACGGGCGCCTCGCTCACCGATGCTGTGCTGCCCGAAGTAAAGCAAAAGTACGGATCCTGGCAATTCTTCGATTACTTCGCAAAACGCAACATCGCAGACGTAGAAGCCGAACTGAACGGTACGAAGCGTATTCCTGTCGCGCGTGCGGCGCATTAGCTGGTTGTGCTGCCTGACAATTCCTATTGCCTTCCCATAGGAATTGGATTAGGCTCCTATTGTTCCCCCATAGGAGCGTTCGTGACGAAGAAAGACGTCTGGCAAGGCACTTTGGCCCTGATGGTTCTGAAGACCCTATATGCCCTGGGCCCGCTGCACGGGTACGGAATTGCACGGCGTATCGAGCAAATCAGCGGCGATCTTTTGTCGGTAAACTACGGCACGCTCTACCCTGCCCTTCTGAAACTGGAGCAAGAAGGCTACGTCGCTTCCGAATGGGGCTTCTCGGAAAACAACCGCAAGGCTAAGTTCTACAAGCTGACTCGCGCCGGCCGCAAGCAACTGGAGAAAGAGGCGCGTGAGTGGGAGGAAACCACCGCGATCTTGGAAAAATTCCTGGATGCGACGGAGTCGTCGTCATGAGCGTCGTTGTGAGCGTGATCGTGAGAGAGCCTCGCGGGTGGTTCGTTTGCCTGGCTGAGCTGTTGCGGGCGCGACAGCGGGAAGCGGATTTGTCCCGGGAACTCGAGCGATGCCCATGAGGCCACTGCGCGCGATATGGATCCGTTTCCGTGGCTTGTTCCGCACATCCGCACTCCATCGTGACCTCGACGCCGAGTTGGCCAGCCATCTCGAACTGCACGCAGCCGACAATGTGCGTGCAGGCATGAGCCCCGCAGAAGCCCGCCGCACGGCGCTGGTCAAACTCGGCGGTCTTGAACAAACCAAAGACAACTATCGCTATGCCGCAGGTTTCCCGATTCTCGAATCGATTCTCCAGGATGTGCGTTTTGCCGTCCGCACTCTTCGCAAAAGCCCTGGTTTCACTAGCGTCGCAGTCCTCACCCTAGGCCTCGGCATCGGTGCCAACACCGGCATTTTCACCATTCTGCATCAAGTCTTGCTCCAACGCCTTCCCGTGCCCCGCCCCGAACAACTTGTACTTCTTTATAACCCCGGTCCGCGGCGAGGACACGTCAGCTCTGACGAAAGTCACACTGACGGCGCCGAGTCTTTCTCCTATCCGATGTATCTCAATCTGCGCGACCGCAACGAAGTCTTCCAGGGACTCGCCGCGAAAGACACCGCTACGGTCAATCTCTCCTTTCACAGTTCCACCGAACAGGCCGACGCCGACCTGGTCTCCGGCAATTACTTCGACACCTTGGGCGTTCGCGCCGCGTTCGGCAGAACTTTTGCGCCCGCCGACTCCGCAACCGTGGGCGGCAATCCGGTCGTCATGCTGTCCTACGCATACTGGAAGAATCACTTCGCAGGTGACCGGGGGCTGTTGAATCAAACGTTGCTCGTCAACAATCGCCCGATGACCGTCGTAGGCATCGTTCAGCCTGGGTTCGAAGGCATCCAACGCGGCTTCGTGCCGCAGGTTTTCATCCCCATCACGCAGCCATTGAGTTCTGAGCCTGGCGGATTCCAGGATCATAAGGACTACTGGATCAAGCTCATTGGCAGGCTCGCACCCGGAATGACCCTGCAACGCGCACAAGTCGGCCTGGCCCCACTCTATGGCGCGCTGCTTCGCGACGAGCTGCCGCTGCAGACCGGTTGGAACGACACCGAAAAAGCTCAGTTCCTCGACAAAAAACTAGTTCTCCGCCCCGGCGCGCGCGGCCGCCCCATTCTCGAAGCATCCGCCGGGCCCCAACTCGTCGCTTTGATGTGCCTCGTCGCCGCGGTCCTGTTCATCGCTTGCGCCAACGTCGCCGGACTTCTGACGGCGCGCGGCGCCGTACGTCAGAGAGAAATGGCCGCGCGCCTGTCTTTGGGAGCAAGCCGGGCTCGGCTTATCCGTCAACTGATCGTTGAATCGCTCTTGCTATCCACGGCGGGTACCTTACTGGGTTTGCTCATCGCAAGTTTCACCAGTTCGGCTTTGGCACGCTTTGCGGATGAAAATGGAATCGCCACCGGTCTTTCCAGCGCACTCAACACGCCTGTGCTCCTGTTTGCCTGCGCTCTTACGCTTCTCTGCGGCATTCTCTTTGGCGTCGCGCCGGCTCTTCGCGCCACCAGAGTCGAACTCGTTTCCACTCTGAAGGAGCAAACCGGCACGCTAGGTTCCGGCTCCAGCCACACTCGCCTCCGCAAAGCGCTCGTAGTCTGTCAGGTCGCGGTGGCTCTCCTGCTCGTTACCGGCGCCGGCGCCTTCGCGCGCAGTCTTTACAACGTGAAACATATCGACCTCGGCCTGCGGCCCTCCCACGTGCTCCAGTTCAGTGTTGCCCCGCTGCTCAATGGCTACGACCAAACTCGCAGCTTCAATTTTTTTCACGCTCTGGAAGATCGCATTTCCGCTCTGCCCGGCGTTCTCTCTGTCAGCGCCGCACAAGAACCATTAATCGCCGACAGCGACCGCGGCTCGAATGTCACCGTCGAAGGCGAACCGCCCGCCGAAGCCGGTTCGCGTCATACTTTGCGCAATGCCATCGCCCCAGGCCATTTTTCCAATCTCGGCATTCCCCTCCTGAAAGGCCGCGAATTCACGCGCGCCGATGGCACCGACAGCCCCAAAGTTGCCATCATCAACGAGACCTTCGGCCAGGCCTTCTTTCACGCCACCGATCCCCTGGGCCGGCACATGAAATTTGGCGGCCGCTCGGGCCCGCTCAACATGGAAATTGTCGGAGTGGTGAAGGACAGCCACCACTCCGGCGTGAAGGAACAGATTCAGCCTTTCGTTTACGTTCCCTATTCGCAGGAAAAAAACATCGGCGCCCTCACCTTTTACGTACGCAGCGCGCAAGATCCCGTTGCGGTCGCGACCTCCGTGCGTCACGCCGTTTCCGAACTCGACTCCAGCCTCCCGGTCGCCGACCTCCGCACCTTCGAACGCCAGATCGACCGTCAGTTTGCCACCGATCGCCTCATCGCCGCGCTCGCCGGAATCTTCGGAGCTCTGTCCGCGGTTCTGGCCGCCATCGGCATCTACGGCCTGCTGGCGTATACCGTTGCGCAACGCACGCGCGAGATTGGCATTCGCATGGCCTTGGGCGCCGACGCCAGGCTTATCGTTGCATTATTGCTCAAAGACGTCGCGGTCCTGATCGCCGTCGGTGTCATTTTAGGCTTGCCGGTCTCCTATGCATTGGGCCGCTTGATCGATTCCTTGCTCTACAGCGCCAAAGCCTTTGAGTTTCTCGGCATCGCCGGCGCTCTTTCCCTCCTCCTGTTGGTCACTCTCATCGCTTCCTATCTCCCGGCGCGCCGTGCGACTCGGGTGGACCCGTTGGTCGCGCTCCGTTACGAGTAACTTCCGGCCAAAAGAAATTCACGGACGGCAGCAAACTTTTTGCGCATCTCCTTCGTCTGTACCTGTGGGCTGCCGATAGGGCCCCTGTGGCCTGCCCACAGGAACCAGCCGTTCTGCGGCCGCCACAAGAGGAGCGTAGTCGCATGCCCGATTCTAAGCTCGACCTGCTCCAGGGAACCCTCGACCTCATGGTCCTGCAGACCCTGGCCGCCATGGGTTCGCTGCACGGCTACGGTATCGCCCGCCGCATTGAACAGGTCAGCGGCGACGCTGTGCTGCTCAATCAGGGCACCATTTACGCGTCCCTGGTGCGCCTGCAGCAGAAAGGATGGATCTCCGCCGAGTGGGGCACATCCGACAACAACCGCAAAGCCAAGTTTTACTCCATCACTCGCGGCGGCCGCAGGCAGCTGTCTGCCGATGCCGCGTACTGGCAGCGCCTGAGCGGTGTGATGGACCGCGTCCTCGCGCTCGGAGAACGTGCCTTGGGAAAAGGGAGCGACACGTGAGGCATCGACTGCGACAATTCGTGCAACGTTTTCTTTCCTACTTCCGTTCGGCCCAACTCGACCGCGATCTCGAAGCGGAGATGGTTTCCCACATCGAATTCGCCACACAAGAAAATCTTCAACGCGGCATGTCGCCCGCAGAAGCGGCCCGCCGGGCGCGCATCCGTTTCGGCGGCACGCAGCAGGCGCGCGAAAACCAGCGCGAAGCCCGCAGCTTCTCTCTCATGGATGAGCTACTTCAGGATCTCCGCTTTACTTTGCGCACCCTTCGCAAAGACCGTTCGTTCACCATTATCGCCCTGGTGATCCTTGCTCTTAGTATCGGCGCCAACACCGCCGTCTTCAGTGTCGTCAACACGCTGCTGCTTCGTCCCTTGCCCTTTCCGGACTCCCACGAGCTCGTTTGGATCGCGCCGCCGCCTACTTCCTGCGGCCTTTCTTGCGCCACCTACTCGGCTGATGCTTATGAAGAGTTCCGAGACCAGAGCCTCGCCTACCAGGGCGTCACAGGGTGGGAAGCATTTTCCACTCCCGACAACCTTCGTCTGTCCGGTCGCGGCGAACCCCTGCCGGCCACCGGCATCGATGTCATCGGCAACTTTTTCCAGGTTCTCGGCGTTCAGCCGGCTATGGGTCGCCTCTTCACAGCGGATGAGGCTCGCGGCGGTCCTCATCCCGTGGCTTTGTTGGCGGACGCCTACTGGCGGCGTCAATTCAATGCGGATTCCAACATCGTGGGTAAAAGCATCGAGCTTAGCGGAACTCTGGTGACCGTCGTGGGTGTGTTGCCTGCCAGTTTCGACTTTGGCGCTGTGTTCTCTCCCGGCGCGAAAGTGGATCTGTTCACCCCGCTCGACCTCAACCAGCAGCGCAACTGGGGCAACATCGTCACGCTGATTGGACGTCTCAAGCCTGGCGTCACAACCGCTCATGCCCTCCAGGATGCAGAACGCGTCGCGCCAAATATCTATTTCAGTACGCGATTTCCGGAAACTCTGGGCCGCTACAAAGGCGCGCTGATTCCGGTTCCGCTGAAGCAATATGTTACTGGCAGGCTCAGCCACTCCCTGATCGCCTTGTGGGCCTCTGTAGGCGCCATCCTGCTCATCGCCGGCGTAAACCTGTCCAATTTGCTGCTGGCGCGCACCGCCGCCCGCAGTAAGGAATTTGCCTTGCGCGGCGCGCTCGGCGCAAACCGCGGCCGTATCATCCGGCAACTACTTCTGGAGAGTCTGGTACTCTCCGGCGCCGGCGCGGTGCTCGGCCTAGCGTTGGCCATGGCACTGATCGCGTGGCTAACCCAGCAAGGTTCTTTGGCTCTACCGCTCCTCAGTACGTTACGGATCGACACCCAAGCGCTCGGCTGGACCGCCCTTGTCGCCGTCATTACAGGCATGATCTTCGGCCTGCTTCCCGGTCTAAGAATGGCGACCAGCAATCTTCAAGATGTACTCAAGGATTCCGGACCGGGTGCGGGGCTCGGCCGCAAACATGAACGCCTGCGCTCCGCACTGGTCGTCTCCGAGGTCGCTTTGGCGTGCATGTTGCTCGTAAGCGCTGGGCTGCTTCTCCGCAGTTTCCTGAAGGTTCTCGATGTGGACCTGGGCTTCCAGCCCGACCGCGCCGCCTCCATCAAAGTGGACTACGACGACAGTGCGCCCACGGATGAAGCGAGCCAGACCAAACGCGGCATCATCTTCCAGCAAATTCTCGAACGCATTACGGCGCTACCCGGCGTCGAGGCCGCAGGCATGGCCGATTACCTTCCGCTCGGACCAAACCGAGAATGGGACACTCCCGCTCCTCAAGGAAGAACTTTCGCTCCAGGCGAACTTCCGGACCCGCTCGTCTACGTTGTCACACCCGGATTTATCCATGCCATGGGTACCCGTCTGCACGGCCGCGATTTTTCCTGGTCTGATGGCCCCCGCAGCGAGCGTGTCGTCCTGATCAATGAGTCCGCCGCGCGCGTCTATTGGCCCGGCGAAGATGCCGTCGGCAAAATCCTCATGCGCGGCACGGAACAGGATCGAGTCATCGGCGTCGTGGACGATGTCCACGAAGAACACGTCGAAGGCGGCGCAGGCTCGCAAATCTACTACCCCGTCACACAGCAAGGCCCTAACGGCGCCCAGTTGGTCGTCCGCACCAAGTTGCCGCCAGCCGCCCTGGCCGCCAGCGTCCTCCGCACCCTGCGCGAACTCAATCCTAAACAGCCCGCGTCGGAATTTCGCCCCATTCGAACCATCGTCGACCGCGCAGTTTCTCCGCGTCGCTTCTTTATGCTCCTGGTCGCCGCGTTCGCCGCCCTCGGGCTACTGCTGGCGGCTCTCGGCATCTACGGCGTCATCTCCTACGCGGTCACGCGCCAGACGCAGGAATTCGGAGTGCGCATGGCACTCGGCGCGACACCGGCATTGGTGCAGCGCATTGTTCTAGCACGAACCCTGAAACTGGCCGCAATCGGTGTAGCGGTAGGCGCCATGGCCTCCATCGTCGTCTCCCAAGTCATCGCCTCGCTGCTGTTTCGCACAGCACCAAGCGATCCAGCCACGTTCCTCGCGGTGATGTTTCTGCTCATAGTGGTGGCTTTGATTGCCGGCTATTTTCCGGCGCTTCGCGCTACACGGATTCAACCTGCGGTGGCCCTCCGCTGCGATTGAGTTCCGCTAACAGCGGTTTCCAGCGACGCTAGGCGATGAGGAACCTCAATGGCGGGCCAGTAACAACAAGAATTCAGCGCAGGTAGGCGTCGGTAACGTACTGGGAAACCATCCGCTGCGTATTGAAGAACGATCCATTGGTAGCGATAGCGTGCTGCATAACGTTGAGGTATCGGTTGCGCTCGTTGTAGAAGAGCGGCAGGATCACGTGCTCGAGCTTGTCGTAAAGCGACTCGGCGTCGGCGGCGTTATCCAGTCGCTCATCGCCGCTGTGCCGTAGCTCACCGATGGCCCAGCCGGTGACGCCTTCAATGCAACCTTCCACCCACCAGCCGTCGAGAATGCTCAGACTCGGCACGCCATTCAACGCTGCTTTCATGCCGCTGGTGCCGGACGCTTCCAGCGGAAATTGTGGGGTGTTGAGCCACAGGTCCGCGCCCGCCGTGATCTTGCCGCCGACGTCCATATTGTAGTTATCCAGAAACACCACCTGAACGGCTTTCTTAAGCGCTTTTTTGGCGCGGAAGATTTTGCGGATCAGCTCCTTGCCGCCGCCATCCTTGGGATGGGCCTTGCCGGCGAAAACGATTTGAAACCTACCGGCGCTGCGCGCTATCTCACGCAGGCGGTCGAGGTCAGAGAGGATAAGGTCGGCGCGCTTGTAGCCGGTCGCGCGGCGTGCAAAACCGATCGTGAAAATGTCGGGATTGAGGCGAAGACCGGTTTTTTTCTGTACTTCTTCAAAGAGGTCGTGCTTAGCCAGCAGGTGCGCCGACCACACTTCTTCCGGCGGGAGGCCAAGCGCGTTGCGCAGGCTGAAATTATCCTCGCGCCAGGCCGGGATGTAGCGATCGAAAACATCCTGAAGCGACGCACACGTCCAGGTCGCGGCGTGCACGCCGTTAGTGATGGCTTCGATGCGCTCGCCCGGGAACATGCGGCGGGAAACTTCGCCGTGCAGCTTGGCCACGCCGTTCACATAAGTGCTCATGCTCAGCGCGAGGTAGGTCATGTTTACGGAAGCGCCGCTGCGTGCGGCTTGCGGCAAGTCCGGAAAATCGGTTTCCGCTTGCAGGACGCGGCGAAGGAGCTCCGCCGAAGAAGCGTCTTTCAGGTCCAGAAATTCCTGGCGCTCCGGAAAGGCGCGCGTCAGAAACTCCATGGGAAAGCGGTCGTGCCCCGCGGGCACCGGCGTGTGCGTGGTGAATACACACTTGCTGCGAACTTTTTCGATGTCTTCGCCGCGAATAGAGTCGCGCCCGTCTTTTTCCGCTTCTTCGCCCAGCAGCTCGAGCGTAAGCAGGGCGGCATGGCCCTCATTCATGTGGTAGCGCGTAAGGTCGGCATAGCCGAGTTCGCGCAGCATGCGAACGCCGCCGATGCCCAGCAGCACTTCCTGGCACAGTCGGTAGTAGGGATCGCCGCCGTAAAGACTGCCCGTAAGATTGCGGTCACGCTCCAGGTTGGCAGGGAGATCAGCGTCCAGGAAATAGACGGGAACGTCGAAGCCGCGGACACCTTTTACGTCATAGCGCCACGCGCGCAGTTCGACGCGGCGATTCTCGAGGGGAACCTGAACCCGAACCGGCTCTTCGGCCAGAAAATCTGCAACCTTCCACTCCACCGGCTCTTCAGTTTGCGAGCCGTCGTCCGCCAGGACCTGCGTGAAGTAGCCTCTGCGGTACAGTAAGGAGACGGCAACCATGGGAAGGCGAATGTCCGCCGCTGCTCGAACCGTATCCCCGGCAAGAACACCAAGGCCGCCCGAGTAGCTCGGCATGGCGTTCTGCAAAGCAATTTCCATGGAAAAATAGGCAACCAGACGTTTTGTCGGTGTCAACTGTTCCCTCTTTGAAAGATTTGCCCAGTCGGGCACGGAGCATTTATTCCTGCAGCGTTGCTTAACACCCCTGTTTTTGCACCCTAATCGAACCTCTATTTTGCGTTTTTCACGTTGCTCACGCAACAAACCTTTGCTTCGCTGGTTCGCCGAAAGCCTTGCGAAATGGCGCAGGAGGAGCTCATTTGCAAACGCGCGCACCGCACACGTCACATTGTTTCAGAAATCCACACTGAGGCGGCCGGCGTTAGTGCAGTGTCGGCCTCGCGCGGATTTCAGGTGGCCGAGCTTCCCTTAGGGATCTTTCGTCCGGCAGGTCGCAAATGAAAACTTTGTAACCCAGCCGTATGGGTGTTCCCGGCCCCGCGGGCGGGGATTAAGATGGAGGAGAAGGAGTTGCAAAAATGGCTTCCCCCTCTCAAGCAGGATCTCCAGCCAAAGAACGATCGAAACAGCCACTCTCGCCCGAAGAGTTGCGCAAGGTTCACGCCTACTGGCGCGCCGCAAATTTCGTTTCTGTAGGGCAGATTTATTTGTACGCGAATCCTCTCCTGCGCGAGCCCCTCAGCGCCAAACACATCAAGCCCAGGCTTCTGGGCCACTGGGGCACCACGCCCGGTCTCAACTTCATCTACGTGCATTTGAATCGCCTGATCAAAAATCACGATTTGAACGTCGTTTACATAGCCGGCCCGGGACATGGCGGTCCCGCGTTACTAGCCAACACTTATCTTGAAGGCACCTACAGCGAAGTCTATCGTCAGATTCCACAGAGTGAAGATGGGCTACAAAGGCTCTTCAAACAGTTTTCCTTTCCTGGCGGAATTCCCAGTCACGTGGCGCCGGAAACGCCCGGTTCGATTCATGAAGGCGGCGAACTAGGCTACGCGCTGGCCCATGCCTATGGCGCGGCGCTCGATAATCCGGATTTGCTCGTGGCTTGCGTGGTAGGCGATGGCGAAGCGGAAACGGGCCCGCTCGCCGCCAGTTGGCATTCGAACAAATTCTTGAATCCGGCGCGAGACGGCGCCGTGCTCCCCATCCTGCATTTGAACGGCTACAAGATTGCCAACCCCACGCTGCTCGGCCGTATGACCGATGAAAAGCTCGCGCAACTGTTCTCCGGATATGGCTACAAACCTCATTTCATTGAAGGCCATGAACCGAATGCGATGCACCAGCAAATGGCGGAACTCCTGGAAACTACGCTGGCCGAAATCCGCACCATTCAGAATGCCGCGCGCAACGACGGCAAAGCCGAATCGCCGGACCGGGCCATGCCCGCTTGGCCAATGATCGTAATGCGCACCCCGAAAGGTTGGACTGGCCCCAAGAACGTTGACGGCAAAGCCGTCGAAGATACCTGGCGAGCGCATCAGGTCCCCGTGGCGGACTTCAAGGCTCGCCCCGAGCACTTGAAAATTCTTGAAGGCTGGATGAAGAGCTACAAACCCGACGAACTTTTTGAAGAAGACGGGAAGCTTGTCGCGGAACTCGCCGAACTCGCGCCGGAAGGCGACCGGCGCATGGGCGCGAATCCCCACGCGAATGGCGGATCGCTGCTCAAAGATTTGACCATGCCGAATTTCCGCGACTACGCGTTGAAAGTGAGCAAGCCAGGCATGGAATTCGCGGAGTCCACGCGTATTCTGGGAAAGATGCTGCGCGACATTATGAAATTAAATGCCGAGGCAAAGAATTTCCGAGTATTCGGCCCCGATGAGACAGCTTCCAACCGGCTCGAAGCGCTGTACGAGGCCACCGCAAAAGTATTCATGGAGCCCATACTGCCGACTGACGAAAATCTTTCTACGGATGGCCGCGTAATGGAAGTGTTGAGCGAGCACATGTGCCAGGGCTGGCTCGAAGGCTATCTCCTTACCGGCCGGCACGGGCTGTTTTCCTGCTATGAAGCATTCATCCACATTGTGGATTCCATGTTCAACCAGCATGCCAAATGGCTCAAGGTGACGCGGCGCATTCCGTGGCGCCGGCCCATCGCTTCGCTGAACTACCTGCTGACTTCGCACGTGTGGCGGCAGGATCACAACGGCTTCTCGCACCAGGATCCCGGCTTCATCGACCACGTCGTCAACAAGAAGGCGGACATCGTGCGCGTGTACTTGCCGCCTGACGCCAACACCCTGCTCTCGGTCGCGGATCATTGCTTGCGCAGCAAAAACTACGTCAACGTGATTGTTGCCGGAAAGCAGCCGGCGCTGCAGTGGCTCGATATGAAATCCGCCATCGAACATTGTTCAATCGGGCTCGGAATCTGGGATTGGGCGTCTACCGACAAGGGCCTAGAGCCCGACGTGGTGATGGCCTGCGCGGGCGACGTACCAACACTCGAAACCATGGCTGCTGTCGCGTTGCTGCGCGAACATTTCCCCGATATCAAGGTCCGCGTCGTGAACGTGGTGGACCTGATGACGCTGCAAACCTCTTCTGAACACCCGCACGGACTTTCCGACCGCGAGTTCGATTCGATTTTCACGACCGACAAGCCCGTGATTTTCGCCTATCACGGATACCCGGCGCTCGTTCACCGCCTGACTTACAGGCGCAGGAACCATGCCAACTTCCACGTACACGGCTACCGCGAAGAAGGCACCACCACCACGCCTTTCGATATGACCGTGCTCAACGAACTGGACCGCTTCCATCTGGCCGGCGATGCAGCGGATCGCGCCGAACGGCTTCGCTCACGCAACGCGCACTTCAAGCAGCACCTCCGCAGCAGTCTGGTGGAACATTCGCAATACGTGCGCGAATGCGGAGACGATCTGCCGGCAATCCGCGACTGGAAGTGGCCCTACTGAATGCCCTACTGAATAAATGAAGATTCTCGTTCTCAATTCCGGTTCCAGCAGCCAAAAATCCTGCGTCTATGAGATTGCTGAAGCGCTGCCAGATTCTCCGCCGCCTCCTGTTTGGGAAGGCAAAATCGAATGGGAGGGCGACGACGCAACTCTTCGCCTCCGCGGCGCGGATGGGCAGGAACGAACGGAAAATGTGAAAAGCGCGGAGCGCGCCGAGGCGACCAAACGTTTGTTCGCTACGCTCACCTCCGGTCCGCACAGCATCCTGAAAGATAAGTCCGAGATAGGCGTCGTCGGCCACCGGATTGTGAACGGCGGCGCAGAATATTCTCAGCCCATCCGGATTAACGCTGACGTGAAGATGTCCATCGGAAAAATGACGGCGTTTGCGCCGCTGCACAATCGCATCGAGCTGGAAGGGATTCGCCTGGTTGAGGAGATCCTCGGGGCGGTGCCGCAGGTTGCAGTGTTCGACACTGCTTTTCACCGCCGGATGGCGGATGCGGCAGCGATTTATCCCGGTCCCTATGCCTGGGCGGAGCGCGGAATTCGCCGCTATGGCTTCCATGGAATCAATCACCACTACTGTACGGAACGCGCCGCGCAGCTGCTGCGGAAGAAACAAAGGGAACTGCGATTGGTCACTTGTCACCTGGGCAACGGATGTTCGCTGGCCGCGATCTGCGAAGGATACAGCGTGGACACCACCATGGGCTTCACGCCGTTGGAAGGCCTGATGATGGGAACTCGCTCGGGCTCCGTCGACCCGGGCATCTTGACTTTCCTGATGCGCGAACAGGGGCTTACCGGAGAGCAGCTTGATGAGCTGCTGAACCGAAAGTCCGGCCTGCTGGGAATCTCCGGCGTGTCTTCCGACATGCGCCAGATCGTGGCAGCGATGAAACAAGGCAACCCCCGCGCAAAACTCGCCTTCGACATTTTTGTGCATCGCCTGCGCGCCGGAATCGCCGCGATGGTGGCATCGCTCGGTGGAATCGACGCCCTGGTGTTCACGGCCGGTATTGGCGAGAACTCGCCGGAAGTGCGCGCCGCAGCGTGCGTCAATCTCGGTTTTCTCGGATTGCAGCTGGACGCGGTGAAAAACCAATCCTCCCGCGGAGATGAAGAGATCTCGAAGCAGGAGTCAAAAGTGCACGTACTGGTGTTGCGCGCGCAGGAAGACTGGGCCATCGCGAAGGAGTGCTGGAAGCGAAGGGGCGACCCCTAGGCCTAAGTGACAACCGGAGAAAACCGGTTCTTCGGGGGCTGAAGCGCGAACAATAGCTCTAAGAAGCAGTAATTCACTTATGGGAGCAACCGAGTTGCAGGACAGTTTTTGGAGCATGCGGGCAAAACTGACAGAGG
>DATMZI010000011.1:0-29787 GCA_035607085.1 Candidatus Eiseniibacteriota bacterium
CCCGTCAATAAACTGCAGAATCATGCTGGCTTTTGTTTCGATGACACATTCCATCACTACCTTGCCGGCAGAATTTCTGACCGCAATCGAAATACTTTCCTTGTGCACATCCATGCCGATATATTTAGTGCTGGTCATAAGGGCGTTCCTCCTCTGGAGCGGTTGAGCTAGCACTCAAACCCTACTCCACAAGGGGCGCCCTTTAAATTGCGCCCTTTAAATTGCGTCCCGCTTTTAGGGTTACCGGACATTAATTGTTTTTGGGCCGCTCCACAGGCATGTTCCAAACCTTCCTATCTATCTCCACTTGGCCATGGCCTAAGTCGGTAAGCACTTCGAGGAGCTTTATCGCTGAGGGGCTTACCTGGGAACTCCATGCCGATACACAGCCCGTCGGTGATATCCTCGCATCGAGGTCTTCAAGATGAATGACCCCGTAGAGCAGTCTCGAAAAATACTCGTCGATGACCCGGAGACGATCCAAGAGCGGCCCAACAACATGCGCGCAGTCAGTGAGAAGTTGCCGAAGAACGGCCCCAAGAGAAAGGAACTGGAGGTCTGCCTTTCAAACGCTGTCCAGAGAAGCGGCCTAGGTAGAGACCATGTTGTCCGGCCTCTTTTAGCTAGCACAAACATGCACGGCGTTTATCAGGCACACTTCAAGCAAGTTGGTGAAAAGTCCCTGCTATCATCGATTCAGATGCTGACTCGCCGTCGATTGACGTCGTTTTCCTTATCTGGGTCTATTATTCTCGGACTGCTCTTTGGGACATGCTGTGCCCCAATTGTTCGGGATATTCCGTCCTGACGCATGAAGCGATTCTCGACGCCGCATGGAAGGACAGCATCGTGCCAATGCTCTTGAAGCGCTTCCCCAACGCGACGCCGGAGCTGCTGCTCCAGGCCCATCCGTGTGCCTACAGGAACGATTATCCGGGATATGGGGTACTAATGGCGGACCCTCATGTCGGCTCGGGCCGACCATCCTCCTGTCCGTTTGCCCTGCCCATCGTCTAATCCTCCGAGTTACGCTCGACCACGAGGCCAACCATGCTCCACATCCTCCAGGATGTTCGATTCGGCTTGCGTATGCTCTTCCATAGCCGTGGGCTCACCTTCGTCGCGATCGTCGCCCTCGCGCTCGGAATCGGTGCCAACACGGCCATCTTTAGCGTGGTAAACGCAGTCCTTGTGCGTCCCCTTCCCTATCCAGAGCCCAACGAGCTCGTTTGGTTCTGGGAGTCGCAGCCTCATTTGTCCGAAGCACCCTTCTCTGCCGCCGACTTCCTCGATTTCCAGTCCCAGAACAGCTCCTTCTCCGAAGTGGCCGCGGTTCATCGCTTGAGTTTCAATCTCACCGGGCTGGGCCCTGCTGAGCGCATCCCAGCAATGGTCGCTTCGACTCCTGTTTTCTCGCTTCTCGGCGTTCAACCGATTCTCGGGCGCGCGTTTCTCCCTGCCGAAGGAACCTTTGGCGCTCCTCGCGTCGCCTTGCTTACCTACGGCTTCTGGCAAAGCCATTTCGGCGGCGACCGCGCCGCCGTCGGCAAAACCATCACACTCGACAATCAATCCGTGCAAATCATTGGAGTTCTTCCCGCTAGTTTCCGCTACGGCAACGGTATTCAACTCTGGGTCAATCCCGTAAACATTGTTCCGGAAATCTTCAGCGCCTTCGCGGATTGGGAACGCAAACTCAGTACGGACCGCGAAAACCACTACCTCAACATCATTGGCCGCCTCAAACCCGGCGTCCCCCTGTCACAGGCACAGGCCGACATTTCCGGCATCATGGACCGCATCCGTCAGCAACACTCCGAGGCCACGGGCCACGCGGCTCAGCTAATTCCGTTCAGCGAACTCTTCACCGGCCCTGTGCGTCAAACACTGCTCGTCCTGCTCGGCGTCGTTGCTCTCGTACTTCTGATCGCATGCGCCAACGTTGCCAATCTTCTCCTCGCTCGGTCCGTCGGCCGACGCCGCGAAATTGCCGTCCGCTCGGCACTCGGTGCGGGACGATTTCGTATCGTCTCTCAGCTCCTCACGGAAAGCACGCTCCTCTCTCTTTCCGGCGGCGCGCTCGGTCTCGCTCTCGCCGCCGTGCTGCTCCACTTCCTCGTGGCTGCGAGCCCTCGCGATTTGCCTCGCGTTCAAGAGGTATCACTCGATCTTCGCGTACTGGGCTTCACTCTGTCGGTGTCTCTCCTTACCGGCTTGGTCTTTGGCCTTGCACCTTCTCTCGCCGCTGGGCGGCAAAGCCTTGGAGAATTCCTCAAGGAAGGCAGCCGCGGTTCAACAGGGGGCGTTGCTCACAACCGCCTCCGCAGTCTCCTTGTCGTCGGTGAAGTTGCCTTGTCTATCGTCCTTCTCGTCGCTTCCGGGCTGCTCATCCGCAGCTTCGTTGAGATCCTGCACGTAAAGCCTGGCTTCAACTCCGATCACATAATTACCATGTGGATGAACTTCACCAGCGTCCGATACTCCGAAAACGTCCGTTCCACGCAGCTTCTCGACCAGCTTCTCCCCCGCATCGCTGCTCTTCCGGGCGTGGAAGGCGTCGCGATCTCCAATGATCTTCCGCTCGAAGGCGATGACACGACCACCGGAATCGCCGCCGCCGAGGGTCGTCCTCCCTTTGAGCGCGCCCAGCGCCCTATCGTGGGCGTTCACACCGTCAGTCCCAGCTACTTTCGCTCCATGGGCATTCCGTTGCTTCGCGGACGCGAGCTCGCCGTCTCTGACACCGCCAAATCCAATCCCGTTGTCATCATCAATCAAAAACTTGCCGAAGACACCTGGCCGCGTCAGGATCCGCTCGGCAGGCACATCACGATTCTCGGCGACAAGCAGCTTGAGGTCGTCGGCATTGTTGGCAACGTTCTGCATAATGGCCTTTCCGAACCGGTCCAAGCCGAAAGTTATATGGCCTTCTCGCAGAATCCTTCGTCCTATGTGGGACTCGCGATTCGCAGCCGAGGTGACCACGGCGCACTCTTCTCGGCTGTGCGATCCATCGTTGCCGAGCTGGATCCGGAGCTTCCAGTGCACGACATGCGTCCAATGGAACGAGTCGTCGCCGAAACTCTTGCCACGCGGCGCCTCACGCTTTGGCTCGTCGGTGCTTTTGGCGCGCTCGCGCTCATGCTTTCCTCAGTGGGGATTTATGGCGTCATGAGCTACGCCGTTACCGAACGTGCCCACGAAATCGGCGTGCGCACAGCACTGGGTGCCCAGCGAGAAGATATCTTCCGCCTCTTCGTCGGCAGTGGCATGCGTCTAGCCGGCATCGGCCTGGTCATCGGCGCTGCAGCCGCATTCCTTGCCGCCCGTACTATGACCAGCCTCCTGTTCGGCGTCAGTGCCAGCGATCCAGTGACTTATCTGGTAATCGCAACCCTCCTCGCTCTCGCCGCCTTCGCCGCCTGCTACGTTCCGGCACGTCGCGCCCTCGCCGTTGACCCCATCGTCGCCCTCCGCTGCGACTAACAGTTTGCCGCTACCATCGCCAAAAGGAGCGTCCTTTATAATGTGATGATCCTAGCACCCACTTCCTCAGAGGTTTCAAGCCATGCATCATGATCGTCCCGATTAGCCTTAGCAGCGTCTTCGACGCGTCGCCAGCGGCAAAAACTTGGCGAGAAAAGGCCTGGCCTAGAAATGATTCCCGGGCCAACTGAGACAACCTCTCTACAACCTCGGGAATCGTCCAGACATCTTAGTAACAGCTGTTCGGTGCCGCGTCTCGTAGTTTCCAGCCTCAAAGTTTTTGCACGTTTTTCGTCTTCCAGCCCTACGTCAAAGGAGACCTGTACCGTCGGACGGTGTTGTCTTCGCGGCATGGCCAGTTCGGCCTTCGCCGCGATCTGCGAGAATTGCAAAATGACGCGTCGATTCATCTTGGTGGCGTTGTGTCTCGCGACGGCCTCGGCGGCGCTCGGCCAGAATATCCGGCCAGCCACTGCGGAAAGGCCCGGACCGCGTCCCATCGCCAGAAACGAGGGGCGTAAGATTCTGGCTACCATTCCCGCGGTAGATGCCAATTCCGAATCAGAAAGGGACTGTTCCCACCTGGTTCACGACGTTTACGCACAAGCTGGCTTTCCATACGACTACGCCAGTTCGCGTGAACTCTACGTCGGCAGCACAAATTTCACGCGCGTGCGTGCGCCCCAAGCGGGCGACCTAGTTGTTTGGCGCGGCCATGTCGGCATCGTTATAGATCCCAAAGAACATTCTTTTTTCAGCTCCGTGCGTTCCGGTCCCGACACGCAGTTTTATGACTCGCCCTACTGGCGGTCGCGTGGTATCGCTCGTTTCTTCCGCTATATGACCGAGAAACCGATCCGTACTGGCCGTACGTTCGAAGCTAGGCATCACGCGGATCAGCAACCTCTTCAGTCCGCCAGTTCGGAGAATCCACCGTCTTCCAGACTACCAAAGCTAGCGTCGAACGCTGCCCCCGCAGTTGAAACCGAAACCTCCACTTCACCGACTACTCCTCGAGAGATCGTTCTGCAAGTAGCCGGAAAAAATCCTTCGCCAGACGAAGTCGCCGCCGCATTTGTCGAAATGAATGAGGATTCCGGTGAATCCCTCCGCACGCGCAGTCTGAACAGTCTCGGCAAACCCGTACTCGTTTACCGCGAAGTACGCGTCTCGGCAATACAAATCAAGGGCAAGCGCGGAACTGCGCTCCTTCGGATCGAATCGTTAGGCGTTCCTCGGGATACGGAAACGGGCGCGCAGCTTCGCTGGAAGGAACAGCCTCTCGAATTCGGCAAGACGAAAAGAGGCTGGGTGATGAGTCCCATCCAGGAAGCTGCCTATGTCAAGCGCGAAGTTGCGTTGCAAGTCTTGTCGGCCCGGCTCGCGGAGCTCGCGCAAAACACGAACTCCACTCGCGAACAGGAACGCGAGCAGAAGCAAATCATTCGCCTCTTGACTTTGCTCGTTAGCGACGATTCCAGCGCCGCGTCAGCGCAGAACAATTAGGGCGCGGAAACTGTTCCCAACGCATCAGCCTTGCTTTCCGCGATCTCCGCACCGCCACCTTCAGCGCCAAAAAATATTGGAGAGTTGACCGACATTGAGAGCCGCATCGGGGTCAAAGTTAAGGTGCTGAACTCATTCGACAACGTACCAGGACTGTTCTTCAGACGGGTTTTGGGAGTGTTGAGAGGGAAGCCTTCCACTGATGCTGGGCTTCTACCGCAGGGTTCCACGCTTCAGGCAATTCTTGGGAAAATTTGTCGAACATCGACAGGCTACCCCTTCTTCTTAGTTGAGACCCCTTTGAGGCCGATCCAGTTCGGTACCGACTCGAAGTGATATGGTGTCGCCTGAGCGGCTGACGGTCAGCTCGAATGACTGAAAACCGTCCGGTGCACCCTAGTCGGTGATGCATGCAACCAGGAAATGCTTGAAGAACCAGCCAGCCAAGTTCAGTGATGACGCGAGCCACCGCCCCATACAGAGTCGTCCCGCCGTCGATGGTAGTATGGCGGACGAACGCGATTCCGATGAAAATTGAAGCCATGACTACATCGGCGGATGCCGACAAGCTCGGTGCGCATGGGAATTGAAATCGTACGACTGCGCCGCGAACAGTTGTCGGAACTGGGTTCGTTCCTGAAACTCGCCTATCCCGATGAACAGCGAAAAAGGCTGCCCGATTACCTCGAATGGTACTTTCTCAATAATCCGCACACTGATCCCGAACGCCTGCCACTGTGGGTGGCGACCAACGAAAACGAAATTGTCGGACAAGTGGCAACCATCCCCGTCGATTTGAAAGCGGGCTCTGCATCCACCAAAGCCATCTGGATTCTCGAATTCATTTTGCTCCCCGAATTTCGCGGCCAGGGGCTCGGCAAGCGGCTCGTCCTTAAAGCCGGCGAAGAATATTCCACGATGATTACGCTTGGCATCAACGAAGCTTCCACGCGGGTGTTCACCAGCCTGGGCTGGAAAGCCCTGGGCGGCATCCATCGCTATCACCGCATGCTGTTCGCTGGCAGCGCCGCACAAACGCCTCCTCCTTTGCGTGCTGCGCTGGATGTTCTTTCTTCACCGCTCAGGATTGTTCCGCGCCCTCCCAAGCGGTCCTCCCGATACGAGATCGGCCACGATACCACCTTTGGCCCCGAAATGGACGAGCTCTGGGAAAGGGCATCGACGCAGTGGCCGGTAGCGGTTCGTCGCGAACGCAAGTTCCTGAGCTGGCAGTTTCTGCAGCAGCCGGGCAAAAAATTCGAAGTCCTTAAACTCTTTGAAAAAGGAAAGTTGGTCGGCTACGCGGCAATGTTTTTTCGCAAAGGGCAGGGAATCGCGCCTCCGCCAAAAGCTGCCATCAGCGATTTGGTTTACGGCGCGAGCAACCAGGATGAAGTAATTGACGCTCTTCTCGGCGCTGCAGTGCAACTGGCAATCGCACGTCGCGCCGGCAGCCTGGTCACCGACGTTCTCGACGCCAGACTGGAAGCCCGCCTAAAAGCGCGCGGCTTCTGGCGAATTGCCAACTCACCCCGCTTCATGGCCAGCTCCCGTGAATTTCCAGACGTCCTCTACCGGCCTGAAAATTGGTATCTTACCCGCGCTGATTCCGACGTCAGCATTTTCGAGGATCCGAATGTCGCCGAAAATTAATTCCGCCCAGCAAGACGCCGCCCGCAAAGTCGCCGCACTGCAGCCCGGCGCCCTGCCGTCCGCCGCACTGACTGCGCCACTCACCGTTCCGATCATTCAATACCATATGATCGATTTTCCCTCGCCGGAATCGCGCGTGCGCGGAGGATTCACTCCGCCGCGGCGTTTTGCCCGGCAGATGGGGCACTTGAAAAAGCGAGGTTTCACGTTTTACACCGCAGCCGAACTGCTCGAATATTTCCGCGCCAACTCCGCCTTCCCGCCACGCGGCCTGGCCATCACGTTCGATGACGGCTGCGCTGACAATTACATCAACGCGTTTCCTGTCCTGCGCGAACTTGGCATTCGCGCCACTATGTTCGTTGTTCCCTCTTGCATCGGCGAAACCAACGGCAAAACTCTGCCGGCCGGTGAACCGCCGCGCACGCATTTCACCGCTGATCAGATGCTGGAAATGAGCAAGTTGGGCATCGAGTTCGGTTCGCATTCCATGAATCATCGCTTGCTCAACCAGATTACATTGCGCGAGGCGCGCTACGAAATCGAGAGCGCGAAAACCTATCTCGAGGACTTGCTGCAGAAGCCCTGCAAGACCTTCGCTTATCCCGCCGGTTACTACACGCCGGAAGTCCAGAGCGTCATCCAAGACGCCGGACACACCTGTGCGTTCTCCACAGTGTATGGGCCGAAGGATCGGGTCGATCTGTTCGCCATCAATCGCATGGAGATTTTCCGCCGCGACCGCTTCCTCTGCCAGTTCGCGCGCAAAATTCGCCAGCTCGAGTGAGCAGCTCGCAAATCACAGCTGCCGACTCTGTGAAGGAAAGCCGGAAGTTGGAAAAGCGAAGATCGAAAAGCGAAATCGCAATTCACAAATGGGGGGTGCCGCTCCTTTCCAACGTGCGCCTCCGCTCGCTGGAGTTAGCTTCGTAGCGTTTACCCCGAGTGGGCTTCGGCGCGCGAAGCATCTTTCAGCCTCGCCTCATAGACCGGGAATTTGGCGGCTATTGCGGCTACTTCTTTTCGCACGCGTTGCTCTACTCCTGTCTGCGTGGCTGCATTCCCTATTGCGCCTAGGATTTCGGCGATCCAGCCGGCGATTAAAACCATTTCTGGTTCTTTCATGCCGCGCGTTGTAATGGATGGAGTGCCGAGGCGGATGCCCCCCGCTTTCATGGGTGGGAGCGGATCAAACGGAATTGCATTTTTGTTCACGGTAATTCCTGCGCGGTCCAGCGCCTTTTCCGCGTCGCTTCCGGTAATCCCGCGCGGATGCACTTCCACCAGCAGCAAATGATTGTCGGTACCCCCAGAAATCACGCGCAGCCCTTTTGCAGCCACCGCAGCCGCCAGCGCCTTCGCGTTTTTCGCTACCTGTTGCTGATACTCCTTGAACGATGGTTCCATCGCTTCTTTCAGGCACACCGCTTTCGCCGCGATCGTATGCACCAGCGGTCCGCCCTGCAGCCCGGGAAAGGTCAGCTTGTCTAATTCTTTCTGAAACGCCGCTTTGCACAGCACTAGCCCGCCGCGCGGCCCGCGCAGCGTCTTGTGCGTGGTGGTACTCACAAAATCGGCATGTGGCACGGGACTTGGATGCACTCCCGCCGCCACCAGCCCCGCAATGTGCGCCATGTCCACAAACAGCAGCGCGCCCACGCTTTTCGCCGCCTTCGCCATCCGCTCAAAATCAATCACCCGCGGATAGGCGCTCGCCCCCGCCACAATCATCTTCGGCTTGTGCTCCGCGGCCAGCCGGTCGATTTCGTCGTAGTCAATCTGCTCGGTGTCCTGCCGCACCCCATAGGCGATGAATTTGTACATGCGCCCCGAAAAATTCAGCGGGTGGCCGTGCGTCAAATGGCCGCCATGAGAGAGGTTCATGCCCAGCACGGTGTCGCCCGGCTGCAGCGCGCTCATATACACGCTGACGTTGGCCTGCGTCCCCGAATGCGACTGCACGTTGGCGTGCTCCGCGCCAAATAATTCCTTTGCGCGATCGATCGCCAACTGCTCGACTTTGTCGGCAAATTCGCATCCGCCGTAATAGCGGCGGCCGGGATACCCTTCCGCGTACTTGTTGGTGAAGATCGAGCCCATCGCCTCCAGCACCGCTTCGGACACCAGGTTTTCGCTGGGGATCAGCTCCAGTCCGGTAGCCTGGCGCTGGGCCTCTTCGCGCAACAATCCCGCTATCGCCGGATCCACTTCCCCCAGCGGCCTTTGCATTCGCGCATTTGCATCCGTCGTTTTGGTCATTCGTGATTCTTCCCCCGCATGCTTCATCGCCAACATCATACATCTAACGGTGCCGAGGATCGGACTAAGGACGCAAGCGCTCCAAAATGCCGGCACTACGGCCAAGCCCGGTTTGACAGGAACAAGACCTTTCCGTGACTCAATCTTGATTTGACAGGCAGGAGACGCCGCCGTACGGTCGCAGCGCAAGATTATATTCTGGTCCGGAATTCCAACTAGGTATAGCTTCGCGCCGCACAACCTTTCGAGAACTCTTCCGGAGTCGGCGTAAAGGGAGATGCTCATGCATATAAAGAGGTTTCTATCGGTAGCGTTGCTCGCTCCCGCATTCGGCCTCGCACTGGCAGCCGCAAAGGACGATGGCAACTCGTTCAGCGCCCGCCTGCGGGGCCTAAGCGAGGTTCCTCCGGTAGCCACAGAGGCGGGCGGATCTTTCTCCGCGAAGCTCAGCTCTGACGGTTCCACCCTCACATACAGAGTGACCTACGAGGATTTGCAGGCGCCGATACTTTTCTCGCACATTCACTTCGGCTTTCCCAAAGAAGCGACTGGCATCATGGTTTTCCTTTGCGGTCCAGCATCAGGCCAGCCCGGCGGTCCCCCTGCTGGAACTCCGAACCCGCCGCCATGTCAAGGCACCACTTCCGGAACCGTGACCGGCAGCCTAACCGCAGCCAACGTGATTGGCCCGAACGCTCAGGGCATCACGCCTGGCGCTGACTTTGCCAAGGTGGTGCAGGCGCTTCGTCAGGGGGCAGCGTACGTGAACGTGCATACGGTGCGATCGCAGCCTGGCGAGATTCGCGGACAAGTGCGGCAGAGCGATCACGATGAAGACGAGCAATAACTGAGCTCCGCCCGACTTTCCTACCGATGGAAATGCTAAGTCAAATTTTGCAAACGAAGGAGAAACCCATGAATAGAGGGAGACTGTGTCTTGCGGCGGCGCTGCTGACGATCTCCATGGCATCTTCTGTGGTTTTGATTGCCGGGGAGTCGCTGGTAGTGCGAATGAAGGACAAATGCGACCCACCGACATTCAACGCCGCGGCCGGACCAGGAACGTGTGTCGGAGACGGAAACATTACGTTTGCGCAGTTCATCAGGGAGCTTACGTCGGCTAAGAAAGCCGGCGCGTGGCATTTCGATCCAGCGGCCGGAACCGTTGATGAAGGAACCGTTCTGGCATTGGAGAACCGAGGTGGAGAGACGCACACTTTCACCAAGGTCGAGAATTTTGGCGGCGGCTTCGTCGCGCCTCTTAACGAACTCTCCGGTAATCCGGTCCCTGCGCCAGAATGCGCCACGGCTACGCTGGGTGGGCTCATCCCCAAGCCCGCGGGTCCCGGCAACATATTTGTAGGAGCGGGTACGACGGAGGTGGGTCCGACAGCCGGGAGCACGATTCTGCCAACTGGGGCAACCACCAAGTTCCAGTGCTGTATTCATCCTTGGATGCGGACGGAACTAAGAATGCAGTAGACCTAAGCTGCTGCGGTACTGGCGTTTTGAGGCCCACTTAAATGTGCTGTGGCCGGCGCAGAGGAGGCGCAGCTTGTACTTGCCGCGAGCATGCGCGTAAGCGCGGAGAGTCGGCACGTCGGCTTCGGCCGCCACGGCGAAGTCGAGATTCTGAGCGAAGTGATGAGGCGACGCGGTTGGCGCCGTCGAGCCAGCCGGCCCTCTGCAAATGGATCGTCCGCGCCAACGTGAACGCGTCGCCGAGCTGCGGCTCGCGTCTGGCTAGTACTCGGAAGCCGAAATGTCCCGTCAACGATTGTGTGCACCATACGTGCTGACCTCAAGTGCTCATTCCGGCGGCCATGAGAGGCAATCGGTGCGCTGCCTGATTGGATCGAGACCGGGTGCCAGACTTTCCAAGACTCGCGGCGGAGCTACGGCAAGTTTTCCTGGATGAAGTGAGGGCTGAGATGGACGTCGACCTGCACCAGTGGGCCGTCGCCGATGGCTTTGAAGCCGTGAATTTCGCCGGCTTTGATGACGAAGATATCGCCGGCCGTTCCTTCGAAGGTCTTTCCGTTGACGGTCCAGACTCCGCGGCCCTCGCGTACAAACTGGATTTCATCGTAGGGATGCCGATGTGGGCCCGGACCTTTGCCGGGCAAAGCGCTGAGTAAAAAGACGGAAACCCTGACGTCGCCGTGATCGGCGCCGACAAATTCATGGGAGCTGCCGACAAAAGGCAAGTTTTCCTGACGAACATGGTACATGCTGAGCCTCCATGCGGTTGCATTGTTGACTTGCTTCGCTCGTTGGATGCGTGGGGTTTGTTTTGAGGTGTGCTTTGGTTGGAGGAGGCGACTCTGCATTCCCCAAACGGCCGCGTCGGCAGTAAGCACCATGCGGGTGCTATACTCGGCGCACAAGGTTCTCCCGGCTTCCCAAAATCAAGATTACGGCGGATGATGCCAATTCCGTTCTGGCTGCGAACAATTCTGCTTACCACGATGCGATGGACGGCAGCATGGGCGCTCATTGGTCTGCTGGTTGGACTGGCGATGACTCTGGGTCGGGTGCCTCCCATCGCGGAACCGGGGGCCCCCAGCGGGTATGCATTCTATCTGTTCTGGATTCCGGTTGGTCTCGGTGTGGCGAGCGTCTTCGGACTGCTGCTCGGGTTGATCTTTTCGAGCTTGCTCGCTGCGATTGAGCTGTGGATGCCTGAAGTCGTGACGGAGTCGGGCTCTTTCATGAGCACCTATGGATGGCGCATGGTCTGTGGAGCCATCGCCGGAGGTGTGATTGGCTTCCCGATGTTCGACTGGAATGGGTTTTGGTATGTGGGAATGGGGATTGCGTCGGGGCTGGTTTCTGGATTTGCGAATCGGCCGAGGGCCCGAAGTCTTGCGTTGTGACTGTGCGAAGGGCCTGTGGCCTAGTCGATCCGTTGATGTGCTCGTTCCCGGCTCTCGCTGTGCTAAAGTTTTGTTCCGCTACGCGCACCTTCAAAGGAGCCACCTAATGAAACGCACCGCCCTGTTTCTTCTCGCCTCGGCCCTGTGTATCAATGTTGCATCGGCGCAGTTTGGCATGAGTCCCATCAAGCGGCCCAACATTGCCAACATTTTTCATCCGGTGGTCGGTCAGGGAGCTGCCTACGATACCGTCGACAAGGATGGCAAAAAGGGCCACATGGAAATGTATGTAGTGGACAAGGAAATGGTCGGGACTGAGCAGGCCTACTGGATGGAAGTCGGCCACAGCAAGGACGCGGACGGCAACCTGATGTACGGCAAGATGCTGGTCACGCCCACGGATTTCAAGTTCCACAAAATGGTCTTTGTCATGCCCGGCTCGACGCAGCCGATGGAAATGGATATGGAACACTCCAAGGCGGGTCGCGAGGCCATGGAAGAAAAGATGGACAAATGGCACTCGGTCGGCACGGAAACGATCACTGTCCCCGCTGGCACTTTTTCCTGCGAACACTGGACTGACGACGACGGGAAAGGTGATGTTTGGGTGAGTTCGAAGATCTCTCCGATGGGCATGGTCAAGTCGGTCGAAAGCGGCCGCACGATGGTGCTCACGAAAGTGATCTCTGACGCCAAAACAAAAATCAACGGCACTCCGGTAAAATTCGATCCCAAGATGATGATGCAGCAGCACATGCAACAACAGCAGCAGCAAAACCCGTGACGGTCGCGCGTAGTCGTCATTCCGGGCGCTGTTCGCGGAACGAGAACCTCTCTTTGCCGATGAAAACCATGAGGCCTACAATCGAAGCAGAACAATTACCGAGGAGAACGAATGAACGAGATCCGCATGGCGCCGGCGATCGACAAGCATTACGAAGCAACGGTTGTGGAACGGCGCGATCTCTCTGAGGATTTGTGGCTGGTCAAAGTCGCTCCCGGAGGTCCGTTCCAATTCAAAGCAGGCCAATACGCTACACTCGGCGTCGATCACGATGGCAAGCGCATCGAGCGCGCCTACTCGATCGTTTCTTCGCCTTATGAGCAGGAGTGGCTGGAATTTTTCATCGAGCTCGTTCCGCAAGGCGAACTCACGCCGCATCTTTACAAACTCCATCCGGGAGACAAACTGCTCTGCCGCAAAATCGCCAAGGGCCGCTTCACTCTGGATCTGCGCAGCGGCCGCACCAACCATTTGCTCCTCGCCACGGTAACCGGCCTCGCGCCGTTCGTGAGCTACGTTCGCACGCTCTACCGGGACTGGAAAGCCGGCCACTCTCCGATGCCTGGCAATCACAAACTTTTTTGCTTACAGGGTGGCAGCCGCTCCTGGGAATTTGGCTACCGTGATGAAATGGAAAAATTCGCCGCGGAAGCTCCGTGGTTCAAATACGTCACCAGCGTCAGCCGCCCCTGGGAGGACGCCAATTGGCGCGGCGAGACGGGCCGCGTGGACGATCTCATTCGCAAGTACATCGATGCGTGGGGCTTAAAACCGGAAGATACTACCGGCTATCTCTGCGGCCATCCGAACATGGTGGAAAACGGTCGCGGGATTCTGCAGCGCGCCGGCTGGAAAAAGGATCAGATGTTTGAGGAAATCTATTTTCAACCTGCCAAAGAAGAATGAGATGAGGCAGTAGATTACGACGCTGGCTGGCGAGCGGCGATTTGTGCGATCACGTCCTCGACCATGGCCAGCGGAACGGTGACGTGCACGTTTTCGTTGGGATTGGTGACGTCCACCTGAATCTTGGCGCCGACGGTGCTGACCCTGACGTGGTCTTGGCCGTCTTCGACTTCGACAAACGTAGTGTTCGGATATTTGCGGAGTTCACGTGCGGCGACGCGGGCGAGCGGAGCCCACTCGTTGGCGTGCTCGGCGGCCTCGCAGATTTTATCGTCAGGTACGAAGTGCAGCGCCATCGGCACAATGGCCGCGGGCGCCCAAACGTGAACATGCGCTCCGCCCGCGCGGTGCTCGTCAACGTCGACGCGGACGGTGCCTTCGCGGAACGTGTAGATGCCAGCGATCATCAGAGTGGAGGCGGTGCCCAGAGCGAGCTTAGCCAGGATCATCATGTGCGTGTCCCCAGGGTTTTCCTTTCCTAGATTTCGTCGCGATTAGTCGGAAACGTTTTTGGAGTCGAGCCAAACGCGGACGGTCGAGTCGTCGCTTTTGACCGAGACGAGCTCGGTGTCTCCGCCATGAGCGGAGAGCGCACGCAGCGCTGCGACCAGATCCAGTTCGTCCTTACCTGCCGAGAGCAGAGCTTCGACTACCTTCATGGGAATCTTGACGTCGACTCGGGAGCGTTCGTAGGACTTTTCTGACTTGTCGGCGGCTTTGTCGGACTTGTCGTTGCGGAAGCTCTTCTCGGTGACGTGGACGATCATGTAGCCGGCCTGCTTGGCGACGCGGACATCGCTGTCGTTGCCCTGCACGGTGACGTATTCGCCGTCCTTTGACGAGCGGACTGCATCCAGCAGGGCCTTGAGGTCAACGCCGTTCATCTCGGTGTCGTTGATTCTAACCTTGCCGCTGTGCAGGCGGTCTTTATTGATGGCAGGCAGGACTTTTTCAGCCATTTCAAGGGGAACGTTGACGCGGACGGTTTCGCCCTTGTGGTTGCTCTCAATGACGCGGACGTGCAACCAGCGCTCGGAAGTGCTTGAAGAAGAAGAGGTTACAGTTACTTCCTGGGCGGACAATGCGGATGCGAGCAGAGATATCGGGGCCAGCAAAACTGTGCCGGCGAGGGCGATCGAAGCCGGGCGGCGGGTAAGGCGGTTCGAAAGAATACTCATGAACTCCTCCTGCAAGGACGGCTGGAATGGACAGCTGCGAGAGCAGGATGTCCGCGTCTGGATAAAGTTACGCATGGGCTGGAGAAAAAGTTCCGACGTTCGAGGGATAGTTTGTAACTTCAGCCCGTTGGAACACTCGGATGGGGCGGAGGGTTGGGCGCTCCCTAAGCTCCGGCCTCAAACAGAAGAATGATCAAGGAGAACAAGAAATGATTCGGATGATGAAAGCGGGATTTGTGGCGGGATTACTGGCAGCGGGGATTGCGGCGGCGCCAGCGATGGCGCAGGACAACATGAAGCAAGACTCCATGAACCAGGATCCGAAGCAAGGTTCCGTGAATCATAACGGGATGACGAACGGGGAGAAAGCGAAGACTCTCTACACCGGCAAGTTTCACGGGAAGGTGCACCCGACAGAAGGGCGCGCGACGGTTTACCAGCAGGCGGATGGGAAGGTGCTGCTGCGGTTGACGGGATTCAAGACTTCGAACGGGCCTGATGTGCACGTGATTCTGGTGGCGACGAAGGACGCGAATGACGACGCCAATTTTCCGAAGAGCAACACGGAGCGGGTGGAACTGGGCAGGTTGAAAGGCAACGAAGGCGATCAGAATTATGAAATTCCAGCGGGAACGGATTTGGCGAAGTTCACGACGGTTTCGATTTACTGTGAGCGGTTCAATGCGAATTTCGGCGCGGCGCCGCTGGAAAAATTCTAACCAGGGATTGCTCGGAACGCCGGCCAGTGAAGAGGCTGTCCGGCGATTTTTTGCGGACAACGGAGAATGATGATGAAAGCCGATAAGAGTCTTAACAGCACAAGAATGAAAGCTGTTGCAGCGTCGCTGGCAGCACTGGTGCTCGTTGGAGCTTGGTGGGCGTTCCGACCGGAGAAACTGTTTATCAATCAGCAGGTGAGCGAGGCAGCGCCGGCGGGAGTCAGCGGCGAAGCGGAGCCGGTTCTTACGGGAAAGCTGGAGACCAGGGAACACGCGACGAACGGGCGGGCCACGATTTACAAAGACGGAAGCGGTAAGCAGTATCTCCGCTTGACGGACTTTGCGACTTCGAACGGGCCGGATGTACACGTGGTGCTGGTGAAGGCGGAGGAACCGGCGGTGTCCAAGGTGATCGTACCAGGCGATCTGGACTTTGTGGAACTAGGATCGCTCAAAGGGAACCAGGGCGACCAGAACTACGATTTGCCGAGTACCGCGGACGTGGAAAAATACCAAGCGGTGGCTATCTATTGCGAACGGTTTCATGCGATCTTTGGAGTCGCGAAATTGGAAAAATTCTGATGGACCGAAGCTGGGCAGCCCGGCGGCTCGAAAGAAGCGGCGGAAGACATCGCGATGACGGGGGCAGGTACAACGGGAGCGGCGAAAGAGCGGAACGAAGCGGAGCTGATCGCACGCGTTCTTGGCGGCGAGAAGGATCTGTTTCACGACCTGATCCGGCCTTACGAGCGCATGTTGTATCTGACGGCGTTTTCGATCGTGAAAAATGAGACGGACGCGGAAGAGTGCGCGCAGAGCGCGGTTGTAAACGCTTACCGCAATCTGGCGAAATTTCGCGGAGATTCGAAGTTCAGCACCTGGCTGGTGACGATCGTAGTAAATGAGGCGCGGCAAAAGCTGCGCAAAGCCAAGCGCGCGAAGGAAGAGTCGCTGGATGAAACCATTGACAGTGAAGAAGGGGAGTACACGCCGGCGCAACTGACGGACTGGCGAGAAATTCCATCGGAAGCGCTGGAGCGGAAGGAACTACGCGCGACGTTGCAGAAAGCGGTGGCAGACTTGCCGGGCATTTACCGGCAAGTGTTCACCCTGCGGGATTTGCAGGAGATGAATGTTGCGGAAACGGCTGCGGCTTTAGGAGTAAATGAAAATATCGTGAAAGTGAGACTGCATCGGGCGCGCATGATGCTGCAGAAAAGTCTGGCGCCCTACTTGAAGAAGACCACGGCTCCGGAGCGCAGAGGATTCTGGAGGAAAATGCCATGGAGCTGAACTGCAAGCACGTGTGGGCACACATCTCCGAGTATATTGACCGGAGCGTGCCGGCAGAAGTTCGCGAAGACATTGAGCGGCACCTGGAACACTGCGAGATTTGCTCGGCAGTGCTGGATTCAACGCGAAATATTCTGGTGCTGACGGCGGATAACAGAACGTTTGAGTTGCCGGTGGGATACAGCGAGCGGTTGCATGAGCGGCTCGAGATGGAATTGGGGAGCGAGGAAGTAAGTCGAGATGACGAGTCGTGAGGAAATGAAGTAGCGCAAGATTCAGGAAAGAATGGAGCGGTTCAGCAGAAGGTGAGGCTATTGTTTCCCGGTCCGAAGGAGCAGATCTAAGGGACGAAGTCGTCGTGCAATAACTCCAAAACATCACTACTATTTGTATGGCATTTTGACTGGCGGCGATTCCAACACGCTAGGCAGGGAAGTTCACCAGGATAACTGGGCTGAAAGACCAGGGAAAACGACTCACGGCACCCGGTGTATCAGTGGGTGGGTGATCCACTCGGCAGCCAGCAGCGCGAGGGTGAGCAGCGAAACGGCGATCTGAAACGCCTCGGCGCGGAGCTTAGCGGCGGGAACCGGTTTCTGACGCCATTGTGACGCGGGCTTTTTGCGCAGACTGCGAATTTTCCAGACTACAAAAAGATTAATCAGCGAACCGACGAAGGCCAGCAGCATCATGGGGATGCGAATGGCGTCCTGGTGAAATCCTTTTGCTGGAGCATGGATGCCAGCGGCCGCAGCCAGGGCAGAAAGGCCAATAGCCACGCGAACGCCGCTGATGGCGATGACAGCAGTGCACGCACTTTGCAGAATTGCAAAAAAGATGGCGGACCAGTTGAACCATTTGAGGCGTGAAGGGAGGGACTCACTGTCGGGGGGAAGTGCATGCAGTGGAACGGGCGCTTGAGAGGCAGGCGGTTCGGGCACCCGAGAAGTGTAGCGGAGGCGTGAAATGGCGTGCAACCGGAGGCCGTACAGGGGCGGACCGATACAGCTACTTCAGTGTTTTCGGTTTGTTGGCGTGCTCCTGTTTGACGCGCCAGGGTAGGCGGCCCGGATCGAGAGTGCAAACGCCAACTTGGTTGGATTCGAACGTGCCGACCTGTCCGATCCATGCGACGCGGAAGCGAGCTTTGCCGTGCCAGCGGCGCTTGACTTCAATGACGTCGCCCGGAGCGGTGAGATAGGCGACTCCGTCAAGCCTCGCGCCATCTTCGCTGACATCCACGGTGTTGGAGCTTTGCGCGAACGGGTTGCCGTTACGGTCTTTGCCGCGGACGACGACGCGGAACGATTGTGGAGCGCGCGGGCCGCGACGCGTTTTACGCCAGAACATGGGAACCGGCGCCTGGAAGGCCAGCCCCACGCTATAGCCGCGCTCATGGTGCGGCTCCTGGAAGACGACTTTGACCTGTTGCTCCTCGCGAGTGAATTTGTTCACCACAAAAAGCTTTTCGCCGAGGGCAACCGGTGTAAGCAGGCGAACCAGGGCGCCGCTGGCGTTGAACATCAGCGTGGTTGTGTCTTCGTGGAAGGAGCCGATGGTGCTGCTCCATCCATAAACGAAGACCGGCACATGGAAAGGCTTGCGCTCGCCGGAGCGTAGTGACTTCTTGGAGCCGGCGGTCCGTGTGCCCGGTGCGGTTTTTGACAGGGAAGCCGACTTTGGCCGGTTCTCGGAACCCTCGAGGGGGAATTCCGATTGGACGCCGTGGGTAGGGCACTCGAAGGTGCAAGGCACTGTGAGGAGGTGTTCGAGGGAATCGGAGCTGCCGCTGAGCGCGATCCAGTCTTCGTAGTCGCCATAGGGGCAACGAACGTGAAGATAGCAGGTTCTGGAGGTGCCGGAGATCATGCTTTTCTAATGGTACTCGCTGCAGTTGCAGCAACCTGGATAAGATGAGGCGAGTTGCTGGAAAGTCAATGCGACGCGAAATCCACGGTCATCATGGATGCGGAACGTCGCCGGAAATGCCGAAGTCGTCGCGCTGAAATTGTACGAAGAAAGCAGTATTGGGTTGCAGCCCACTGTCCAGCCGCTCGGACTGACTGTCCACCTCTTGCCCGTTGATACGAACGCGCTGGGTAAGCGTATCGCCGGGACTAGGATGGTCCGCTTCAAGTTCAATGTAGCCGCCGATGCCGCTGGGAATGTCGACGGTCCAACTGTGCGGACCGGCAGGTACTTTCTCCCAAGCATCGAGCAGAATTTGTTGGCCCGCGGGCTTGCGAAGATCTTCGAAATTGAGGCGGAGAGTAGAAGGGGTGGTAGTTTCGGCTTCGACGACCAATTGGTTGCCGCCATCGCCGACCTTGGCCGGAATATGGCTCATGGACTGAGCGCTGGAATGTTTGTCGTGATAAGTCCACCACAGCAGAGTGGCGGCAACGCCTAAAGCAGAGAGGCCCAACCGCAGAATGAGAGTTTTCATTGTGGGCTCCGTCAGAGTTGAACAACCTGGAGTCCAGTGTATGGCCCTGGCAGAAGCGTTTTGGACAAAAGACCTGATTGTTTCCAGAAAAGAAAGTGGCTTTTCAGCAGCGGCACCGCGACTGTTCTAAGCAGGCGTGAATTTCAGAAAGACTGCGGCAAGAGGCGGTAGGGTGAGGCAGAGCGAAAATGGACGTCCCTGGCGGGGATCGTTGGCAGCTTGCTGGCCGCCGATGTTGCCGACGTTCGAACCACCATACACGCCGGCGTCGGTATTCAGGACTTCCTTATAATAGCCGGCCCGAGGTACGCCGACGATGTAGCCGTCGCGGACGACCGGGGTCGCGTGCAACACAACTACCATCAGATCGTCCGCGTTCTTACCGGTTCGAATAAAGGACAAAACACTGCCGTCGCTGTCGTTGCAGTCGATCCATTCAAAGCCGTGCCAGTCGAAGTCCACTTGATGCAAGGCGGGCTCGGAGGCGATGAGCCGGTTTAGATCGCGAACAAGTTGCTGCACGCCTTTGTGCGAATCCCACTGAAGCAGGTGCCAATCCAGGCTTTGCGCTTCACTCCATTCATTGCGTTGCGCGAATTCCTGCCCCATGAACAGCAGTTTCTTGCCGGGGTGCGCGTATTGATAGGCGAGGAGCAGGCGCAGGTTGGCAAACTGTTGCCACATGTCGCCCGGCATTTTGTGAAGCAGGGAATTTTTCCCATGGACGACTTCATCGTGAGAAAAAGGCAACATGAAATTTTCGCTGAAGGCGTAAATAAGCGAGAAGGTGATTTTGTTGTGCTCGTATTTGCGATAAATCGGGTTGGAAGAAAAATATTTTAGAGTGTCGTTCATCCAGCCCATGTTCCATTTCAGGCTGAAGCCAAGTCCACCCAGATAGACGGGACGAGAGACCCCGGGCCAAGCAGTGGACTCTTCGGCAATCGTCAGAATTCCCGGGAAACGGCCATGAGCCTCTTCGTTCAGTCGTTTGAAAAACGCGATGGCTTCCAGATTTTCGCGGCCACCGTAGCGGTTGGGAATCCACTCACCCTGCTTGCGCGAATAATCGAGATAGAGCATGGATGCGACCGCATCCACGCGCAGGCCGTCGATATGATATTTGTCCAGCCAGAAAAGCGCGTTGGAGATCAGAAAATTTTGTACTTCATTGCGGCCGTAGTTATAGACCAGGGTGCCCCAGTCGGGATGCGAGCCCTGGCGTGGATCGGCGTGTTCGAAAAGATGGGTGCCGTCGAATTGAGCGAGACCGTGTGTGTCGCGCGGGAAATGTGCGGGGGTCCAGTCGAGAAGCACGCCGATTCCAGCTTGGTGGCAACGGTCCACAAATTCCATAAAGTCGGCGGGTGAACCGTAACGGCTGGTCGCAGCGTAGTAGCCGAGTGTTTGGTAGCCCCAGGAGCCGTCGTAAGGATGCTCCATGACGGGGAGCAATTCGATATGTGTGTACCCTAGGTCCTTTACATAGGGAATGAGCTGGTCGGCCAGTTCGCGGTAAGTGAGCCAGCGATTTTGATTTTCGGGAACACGTTTCCAGGAGCCGAGATGAACTTCGTAGACGGTAATTGGGGAATCAAGCCAGCTTTTCCTGGCGCGGTCGGCGAGCCATGCAGAATCGTTCCACTGATGCGTTTCGAGATTGGCGACGACGGAGCCGGTGTCCGGGCGAAGCTCGGAGCGAAACCCGTAGGGATCGGCTTTCAGCGGCAGCAGGTTGCCGTGGTGGCCGATGATTTCGTACTTGTATATAGCGCCTTCGCCGACCTCCGGGAGAAAGAGCTCCCAGATGCCGGAAGAGCCGCGCGGACGCATCACGTGTACGCGGCCATCCCAGCCATTCATGGTGCCCACAATGCTGACGCGGCGCGCTCCCGGCGCCCACACTGCAAAATGTGTTCCGGCGATTCCTGCCAGGCTTTGCAGGTGTGCGCCGAGTTTTTCGTAGGTGTCGTAATGGCGGCCTTCGCTCATCAGGTGCAGATCGAAATCGGTAAGCAAAAAAGGGAATGCGTAAGGATCGAAAATCTCGAACGAATCACGGTACTGGCTGCGGCCTTGGATCTTATAGCTGCCGGGTTCGGGAGCGGTTGGCTGGTCGGAAGGCCAAACAGCTTCGAAAAACCCCTCAGGGCGGAGTTTGACGGCATCTGCGATCTTGGCCGGCGAATGTGCGGGATTCTTGAAGGCGATGGTGGCTTCGGAGGCCCCAGGGAGGAAAACGCGAATGGCCCAGCCGGAAGGTACCCGGTGAGGACCCAAAAGAGCAAACGGATCGGCATTGCGACCAGCTAGCAACGCATCGATTCGAGCATCGAGTTCCTCGCGAGCCTGCTTTTCGGCTGGTTGGGACAGGCCGGTCGGCTTGAGGTTTTCCGAAGGCAAGGCGGACTCTCCGACATTTCTTAGAAGGGCGGCGCTGACAGGTTGGGTGCCGACCGAAGAGAGTGTAAACACTCCCGCGGAAAATGGAAAGTTTCCTCCGGAGCGAGTTGCAGGTATATTGTCCCACCCGGCAGAATGACACAGAGAAATCGCAGGCAGGTGAAACAGTGAATAAGGGACCACGCAATTTTTTGCTGACCGTGACGCAAGGCACGATTGTAATGACCGTCGGCGGTGCCTTCTCGGCTCACCCAATGAGCGCGCAGGACAGAAGTCAGGCGCGCTCCATGGTGATTTCCAAGGGAGGCATTGTCGCATCGGAATCGCCGCTGGCGTCGCAGGCGGGCGTGCGGATTCTAGAGGGCGGCGGGAATGCAGTTGACGCGGCCATCGCGACGAATGCCATGATGGGCGTGGTCGAGCCGATGATGAACGGAATCGGCGGCGACCTCTTCGCGATTGTTTACGACGCAAAAGCGAACAAGTTGTACGGACTGAATGCCAGTGGCTGGGCGCCCAAGGGCTTGACCATCGAGTTTCTGCAGAAGCAGGGACTGAAGGAGATGCCGCAGACGGGTATCAACAGCGTCACTGTGCCTGGGGCCGTGGAGGGCTGGCAGAAACTGGCCGACAAATTTGGCCGAAAGAAGTTGTCAGAAGATTTAGCCGCGGCCATCGCAACGGCGCGGGACGGATTCCCTGTGCCGGAAATAACCGCGTCCTATTGGGCAGGCGAAGTGGATGCGCTGCGTTCGAACGAGGCGGCCGCGAAGTTATATTTGCCCGGCGATCGTGCACCAAAAACGGGTGAGATTTTTAGGAACGAAGATCTCGGGAGGTCGCTGCAGCAAATTGCCGCACACGGGCGGGATGCGTTTTACAAAGGGGAAATCGCCGCGAAGATCCTGGCCGCGGAGCGGAAACACGACGGCGTCATGACTGCCGACGATTTGAGCCAGTTTTCGGCAGAGTGGGTGCAGCCGATTTCCACGACCTATCGTGAGTGGACGGTGTCCGAACTGCCGCCTAACGGCCAAGGTTTGGCAGCGCTGGAAATGCTGAACATTCTCGAGACCACACGGCTTGGCCAAAAGGGCCATGAATTCGGCACGGCAAAGGCATTGCACCTGATGATCGAAGCCAAGAAACTCGCTTACGCTGATTTGACAAGGTACATCGGCGAGCCCCGCGGGCAGAAACTTCCGGTGGAGAAGTTATTGTCCAAGGAGTGGGCCGCGCAACGCGCCAAGCAAATCGGTGAACGCGCCCATTGCGACGTAATCGGTGGAGAGATGCCGGTCGGAAATGACACTACTTACCTTTCTGTTGTCGACCGGGACGGCAACATGGTCTCGCTGATTCAAAGCAATTATTCAGCGTTTGGTTCGGACGTAGTCGCGGAAGGAACAGGATTTGTTCTGCACAATCGTGGAGGGTTGTTCGCGCTAGACGGGAAATCACCGAACGCGCTTGCAGGTCGTAAACGGCCGCTGCACACGATTATTCCAGCATTCGCGCAGAAGGGCGACACTCGAGTCGCTTTTGGAATCATGGGTGGATGGAACCAGTCGCAAGCGCATGTGCAATTCGTCGTGGATCTGGCGGATTACAAAATGAACATTCAGGCGGCGCTGGAAGCTCCGCGGTTTACGAAGACCACATTCACCGGCTGCGACGTGCAGTTGGAAAATCGCTTCTCGCAAAAGACCCGTGACGAGTTAAAGGCGCTGGGCCATGAGATTGTTCTGCGCGGAACGTTCTCTTCGAACGTTGGCGGTGGACAAGCCGTGCTGCGCGATTTCTCCAGCGGCGTTAACTATGGAGCGTCGGATCCGCGCAAAGACGGCGCAGCGATCGCAGAGCTGCCGGTACAATGAAAATTACGGCGCCCGGCTGCTTGCGCTCCCGGTGCCATAGAACCAACGCAGGTAGCCCACGTGCCACGACAGAAAAAGCCGCCTCCGTGGTTGCCGTCCGGCTCGGAATGAGAAACTAGGGATTGCCTTCAGCCTCCGCAGCTCAATTTTTCCCCACGCTGAGCTTCTCGAATGGAATATTGCCAATGGCGTATTCCCGCCAGTCCTTGTAATCGAAATGCCACCACTCGGATTCAAATACCGTGAAACCCTCCGATTCCATGGCCCAGCGAAGCAGATCTCGATGCCAGCGCTGCAGCGAAGTGCCACCGGGATAATCCGGAAAAGAACGGGGAGACACTTCGTCGTAGAGGCCAGTCATTTCAACGGGTTGGCCGGTTTTCAGGTCATACAGCGTAAGGTCTACGGCGCATCCGCGGTTGTGGCGCGAGCCTTGCGCGGGATCAGCAACGAAGATTCTGCCGTCGGCGGGCGTCGCATCCCAGAAAATCTTGGAGACGTACCATGGGCGGTAGCCGTCGTGGATGAGCAAACCGTAGCCAAGCGGCTGAAGCTTGTGCAAGGCCCGGAGCAGCGCTTCGGCCGCAGGCCGTTGCAGGAATGCGCGCTGCTGCGTATATACCGGCATGCCGAGAAAATCGTTTGTCGTAGCATAGCGGACGTCAAGACGGATATCGCGATCAAGCGCCGCCAGTTCGACCAGGTCGGACTTACGGGATGGTCCTTTTTCTTCCGGCGGCGTAGCGGCTAGAGCCTCCTTGCGGATTTCGGCGAGAGGGCGCGTCGGCTTAACCCTGACAACGTTTGGACTCCCTGTGGGCACTGAATACGGAAGTCGGTGATAGGGGCCGAGATGAGTGAACACCTGCCAAATCGGATCGGCTTTGTACTGCTCAAAGGCCAGCACCCAGGCGTCGGATTCGCTGCTGACGTAAGTAAACGACGTCTGGTCGCCCTTTTTGGTAAAAGCAAGGGGACTGATTGCATGTTCCGTTCCCGCCGAGTCCCGTAAATACAAACGGCCAGTGCGTTCCAACAAAATGAAAACGTCAGTTTCACTCTGATTTCCAAAATCTCCCGTCCTGTTGCCAATGTCCCGTGCCGAATGCGTCGGCGCTGGGCCTGGAAAGGGGACGGGAGAACGAAGCGCTTCGCCTGCGATGCCCGCCGCGGGTGTTGACGAGGGGCCCCGGGAAGGCTCCCGCAGGAAAGTATCTCCAAGGAAGTTAACGCCGGTTACCCGCTGCGAGGTGTCGCGCAAAAATCTGACTTGCTGGTGGGCATTCGTTTCCTCGACCTGAAACAGGTCGCCGGGAGCCGGCTGGACGAGATGGAACAAAGTAACGGACAAGCCGTCGGCCGACTCGCAGATGAGCCGTCCGTCCTTCTCCAGTACGCGCAATCTTTTTTCAGTCGCTTGTTCCTTATACGTGCCAATTAGATCCCGCCACATTGCGCCCGTCGTGGCGGAGTTCTGGGACAAAGCGCGCGGAGAAAAAACCAACAACAGCGCCATCAGGAGGCTGAGAAAGCCAGTGTCTGAATGAACAGCCTTAGGAGGCGCGAAACGTCTGCTTTTCAACGGTCCATCTTTCGATGAGGTCGTGGCGGATATGATAGCCGAGACCGGGGGATTGCGGGACGCGGATTGTGCCTTGCGGGGTAACGGTGACTTCGGGTTCGATGATGTCCTCGACCCAATAGCGAGCACTGGCCGAGATGTCGCCTGGCAATGTGTAGCCGGGAAGGGTGGATGCGGCGATGTTGTGTGCGCGCCCGATGCCGCACTCGAGCATGCCTCCGCACCAGACAGGAATGTTTTTGCTGAGGCAATAAGCCTGGATGTCTCGCGCGCTGGAAAAACCGCCAACACGGCCCAGCTTCACGTTGATGATCCCGCAGGCACCCAGTTCGACGGCGGTTTGGGCGTCGCGCAGATGCGCAATGGATTCATCGAGACAAAGTCTCGTTCTGATCTGTTTTTGCAGTTTGGAGTGAGCGTAGAGGTCGTCCCACCACAGCGGCTGCTCAATCATAAGCAAGTTGAATTCATCGAAGCTGCGTAAGTGCTCGAGATCATCGAGCGTATAAGCGGAATTGGCGTCCACCGAAAGAAGGATGTCGGAATGCGCTTTGCGCACGGCGGCAATGAACTCACGATCTTTGCCCGACTTGATTTTGATCTTGATACGTTGATAGCCAGCCGCCAGCTCGGGGGCGACTTTTTCCAGAAGTTCTTCCGGTGTGGATTGCAGGCCGAGTGAGACACCGCAGGAAATTTCTTGCTGTGTGCCGCCGAGCAACTTCCAGAGCGGCAGGCCGCGCTGCTGTGCTTCGATGTCCCACACTGCGTTTTCGATCCCGGCGCGGGCCATTTCGTGTCCGCGAATGGCGGCGAAGGCATCGCGTACTCGTGCGGCCGTGACAAAGGATTTGCCGAGGACGCGGGGCATGAGAAACTCGCGCAACACGAGAGCGGCTATGTCCACCGACTCAGCATTGTAGAACGGGCCTTCGGTGGCGGTAACTTCGGACCAGCCGGAGATGCCGTCGCTCTGAACTTCTACGAGCAGCACCGGCCGGGTATGAGTGACCCCGAAGCTGGTTTCAAACGGTGCCTTTAGGCGCATCTGCAACTTGCGCAAAATAATGGAGTCGACGCGCATGAACAATCCTTTTGGGCTAAGCAACCGCAACCGTGGCCGAAAGGGTGTGGATTGGACGTAAAAAACGCAACATTTGTTTCAGGAAAGAAGGAGACATCTATTCGTGGAACCAACGGTAGCCATGGCGTTGCTCTTCAGAGATTTCGCGGACAATCTGGAGGGTTTCCGAGGAGCGGATTTGGCCGCAGGTTGCAAGCAGTGAATTAAGAAGAGCCACGGGTGCCACGTAGGAAGCGCCGAAAGAAGTGGCTTCGATACCCGCGAGAAAGGTCTCGTGAGCAATCCGGGCAAGCGGAGAGAGGAAGGTATCGGTAATGGCCACCAAGTGGGCGCCGCGATCCTTCGCAAGTTTGGCGCCTTCGACGGTCTGCTTCAGACCGCGCCGAAAAGAGATAGCGATGGCCAAGTCGCTGTTTGTCAATGAACGAGCCAGGTGGACAGTTCGCCCGGCGGAGGTGGCAGCAAAGGTGGGCAGACCCAGTAGGGTCAGCTGATATTCGAGGTATTCGGCCAAGAAGGCCGCCAGGTCGCCAGCGAGAATGACGATTCTACGCGCCGTATAGATTCGCTTTGCGAGTTCCTCCAGACGAACTGAATTCAGAGTGTTCTTTAGCGCGTGAAGATTTTTGAGGTCGCGTTCGATGGAATCGGCGACATAGGAGTGGAGACCAACGCGAGTGGAGTCGCCGGTTGGCATGGTGTCAGCGGAAGTGGCAAAAGCGATAGAGAGATCGTGCAGATGCTGTTGAAATTCGCGGAAATTGGCAAAGCCGAGGACCCGGACGATGCGGACGATGGTAGCCGGGTCAGTCTTGAGTCGCTTGGCCATATCGCGCACGCTGAGCAGCACGAAACCGCGCGGCTGTTCGAGCACGGGACGGACGATCTCCTGGCGTTTTGCAGTGAGCCTGCCGAGACGTTCCTGCACGTTGACAGGCAAAGAAAAGGTATTAGAACGTTTCATGCGCCCAGAGATTTCGCAGGAGCCGATGTGCAGAGTAGTGTAGCCCGATTCGGCACCAGAAACCAGAGATCACAGGAAAGCAGGACCGAATACACGCCAAGAAAGCCTCCACGGGAATCTAGAGTGCGTTTGACGCCGCCGTGCAATTACTGACAAAGTCCGCCCTTTGAAATGCCAGCGGTCAAGCCGCGGTGCTATCCGTGCTAGCGGATTCGGACAGCGCGGGTTCCCGCGGGGCTTGTCTCTGATTGATTGCATAGAGAGCCAATTCCAAGCGCGATGAGGTGCCGAGTTTGTTGAAGATCCGAAACAGATAGTTACGGACGGTGTGCTCGCTCAAATTCAGCTCGCGTGAAATGTCCTTATTAGAGCGACCTTCGGTGACAAGCTGAACGAGCGTCTGCTCGCGTTTAGTCAGCAGTGGCGCACCTTTCGCGTTGGTAATAGGCGGCGGCGGGGCGGCCAGGGCGTCAATGAGATAACGGATTTGCTCGTTGCTGGCCCAAATCTGGCCTTCGTGAACTTTGTGGACGCTCTTGCACAAAATGTCGAAGGGCTGTTCGCGAGAAAATACGCCCTGCGCACCGGCGCGAAAGGCCTCTATAACGGAATTCCGTTCGGCAACGTCCAGCAAAAGGATTGCGCGTGCGTCCTTGAATTTCGCCAGCAGTTCGCGGAGCGCGCTGAATCCTGCATTGGCGCCTTCTTTAAGCTGAGCGCTGATGATGCATACGTCCGGCCGTTGCTGTTCGTAGGCAACCTGGAGTTCGCCGGAATCGGTTGCGGATGCTACGACGGTCAGACGTTGCTTGTAACGCTCTAGAGCGGTGCTCATCAATTCGCAATTCATTGGGCAAGACTCCGCGACCAAGACGGAAATCTGCGGGATGTTGCCATTCGCTTTTTGCATAGCGGTCCTTCCGCGTGAAATTGTTGGCGTGGGCGCGGGCTGGTGAAGCTGGGCGGTGGGTTAACAAGGGCCGGAGGGAAACGCGACGTGTTGGGTTAACTGAAATGTGCTACCTCGAACGATGGTCCAAAAAACTCACCTCGTGTTCCATTTGAATTGGACGTTTCACTGAAATCAAGAACCATACAAAACTGCGAATTACCATTTCGCCTTAACTCTTTTTTTCATGCAAGGGTGTAAAAGGTTCTGGAATCGAGTCGCCCAAGGTGCAGTGATTGATGTACTAGTCCCCCGTAAATTAGTGTCCTCTCGCGTGTTACTAGGAGAAGGAAATCCTCGCCTAGCGTGAGTCATTTGTTTCCCCTACTGCCGGAGTGCATGCAGGATGCCAAATGAACCAGCGCAATAGAGAGTTTTGTCACCAGGGTGCGAGACAGGCCGAGACGGAATGTAGAGAGACGATTTCCAGCCCCAGCACCCCGCATACAATCAAATACCGGAAAGATTTCTCTCTCAATGGAGAACACTGTCGAGTCGCTTTGTAAGGAGACATTGAGATTCTTTGCGCCCTCCGGCCGAGATCCTAAGCTATCGAACGAGCAAGCCGGCGTGCATGCAAGACCAAATGAGTTGTGAACGCGGCGAATCATACCTTAGGGTGAACATTAGGCGAAGCGGGAGGATGGCCCGGACATGTTCCAGATACTGACATCCTCTGAAACGCCGCGAAAGATCCGATGCTATGGAGGACCTAAACAAACCAGAGGCCGGGCGGACACTAGAAATTCCTCGGCAAGGAATTATGAAAGCGAAAGACCCGCTTGGCTTTGACCTTTGGCAAGCCGCTGAGAATGGAAGGGCACGCGCAGTGGAAAAGCCCGACACCAGGATCTTATTCGCTGGGTTAACTGGCGTCATGCTTGTACGTGCACAGTAGAAGGCTTAGAGAGTAAAAATCGCGTACGGCAGCGAAGGCACGGAAACGGGATTTCCAGCCCGGTACAAACAGAGATGAGGTCAGTATTCACATTGGGAAGTTGAGGAGATGTGAGTCACAGGGCGAAGCTCTGTGTCGCTAGCGCAATGAATATCGGAAGAGCAACCAATCTATCGGACCGGAGCTGGTTTGCGCTGACCGCAAAGCATCAACACGAAGCGGCCGTGACGCGGATCCTTGATGCAAAGGGCGTCCGCGTTTTCCATCCGACATATACAGTGCTGCGCCGATGGAAAGATCGCGACAAATTGCTTCAAATGCCAGTGTTTCCCGGGTACGTATTCTTCACGGGAGGGTTGGACAGGCGGCTCGAGATTTTGTCGACGCCCGGAGTGTTTTCACTAGTTTCCTTCGGTGATACGGCAGCGGAAATTAGCGGCGAAGAAATCGAAGCAATTCGCCGCGCGGTTGAGAATGGGATGCCGCTCCAACCGCATCCGTTTTTGGCCGAGGGCGATCGCGTTCGGGTTACACGCGGCCCTCTGGCTGGTGTTTGCGGCATTCTACGGCGCTATAGGGACGTTAGCCGGCTGATTTTGTCCATCGAATTGCTGGGCAGGTCAGCGGCGGTGGAAATCGATTCGGCCGTCGTCGAGCGGATTTCAGTTGCGCGGCAGCGGTCAGGTTATGAGCCATGGGCAGAGCAAACGTTGAATCTTTCGAACTAGAGCAGCCTGGGGCCTTTCGCGACAGCGCCATGTTTGTGGAGTACTACGGCCTTCACGAGCAGCCGTTTGGTGTCACCCCCGATCCGAAATTTCTTTACTTGGGTGAGGGGCACCGAGAGGCGCTCGCTGCGCTTTTCTACGGAATCGAATCGGGACGAGGTTTCTCGGCCTTGGCGGCAGAGCCCGGCATGGGCAA
>DATMZI010000026.1:0-45112 GCA_035607085.1 Candidatus Eiseniibacteriota bacterium
TGCCAAGAATCGACTCGCCGGCCTTATACATGCGCCAGAGCTCGGCACACTGGGAGTCCGTGAATAACCGACGGCGGCCTCCTCTCATGCATCACCCCCTGTTCGTCAGATTACAACCGGGGTGTTTCGCTGATCGCTTGAGACCGCCAACACTTTCGGGCCGAACGGATTGTCGAATGGTTCAAGCACCCGAGTCTCCAGATCGAAGTAGCCCAAATCATAATCCATAAAGCTAACCAGCCAGATGTCGTCCTGCACTCAGCATTTTGCTTTCGAGGATGCGCGAGAAAGAGCACGGCGGCGTCGAACTGCTGGTTGCGCTGGTAGACAAACATCACCAATGCTGACGAGGCAATGCTGGAGCTTCTGATTAGCGGCTATGATGAGGCTCATTTCGAACGCCAGCGTTGCGGAGCTCGCGCATCTCGAGCAGATCAGGATCCGCGTTCGCCCAGGCCTTTGCGGCCAAAGAAGACTCAGTCAAGGCTCGCTGCGTATCGCCGTCGTGCTCGGCAGAGAGTGCCATTGCATAGTGCGCACCAGCATACTCAGGGGCACGATCGATCATTAAGTTTGCGAACTGGGCAGCCACCTGCCAGTCGCCGATCGCTCGCGCTGCACGGTTGAGCCGCTCTAGCTCATATAGACCTTGAATCCAAGCGTCCGGACCATTTTCGGCACTGATACGTTTCGCGATGCGTTGTAGCAGAGGCTGGGCTTCCGGGCTGTGCTGTGTCAACAATATCTGGGCGCGCAGCATGGCCACATAGAGCAGGGCTGCGGACGTTTCGGCTGCCGGAAGAGCGGCCGTTTGCCGCTCGGAGAGTTCCAATTCGGCCCCCGCTTCGGCGGGCTTGTTCAGCCCCAGCAAGGCGGTCCCCGCCAAACTATGGCCAGTCGCTCGGGCCAGCGGAAAGGCACTGTTTGCCAAGGTATGCGCAGCGTCAAGCGCCTCAGAATAGCGGCCGCGATCGAGTAGAAACTCGCACAAATCTTTGCGATTGAAGGCGTCGAAATCAGAATGCGCGGTAAGAGCTCCCGCCCGTCGGTAATAGCCCTCAGCGATTTTCATCCTTCCGAGAAAGTGATAAGACGACGCCAGCAAGCCAAGATTGTGGGGATGATGCCAGTCAATGGCCGGCGCAAAATTATTTCTTTTGAAGTAGGAGAGCTCTAAGCTGTCGGCGATTTCGAATTGCGTAATTGCTTCAAGCATTCCTCCCGTACGGCGAAGCACGTGTCCGTACATATGGTGTGCGTGCGGTACTTCCGGAGCGAGCCGCACATAGGCACGGGCATACTGGAGAGCTTGTTCGGGGCGGCCTGAGTTTTCGTAACAGTGAACCAGGAAGTGGTTAGCAGCGAAATTATCGGGACTTGTCAGCAGGACTCGTTCAAAGAAGCCGATGGCGCCGATCACGCAACCTTGACCATCTCCGAAAGGGTTCGGCTCTTCCGCGTTTCCACGGAGCAGCAGGAACTGTTCGTCGGATGGAAATTCAGCGAGAGCATCGTCCAGTGATTGTTTAAATGCGGTGAACGCACCTGGATTTCTGGAATCCTGCATGGCTTTCAGCTGCTGACCGCGAATCTGTATTCTGCGGCGCTCGCGGTCAGACACGTCGATCGCCAAGGATTGTGCCTTGGCAAGGGCGTCGGTGGCCGCCGCGAAATCCATCGGCGAGTATGCGTAACTGAGACCCACGTAGGCCATTGCCAGTCGGGGATCGCTTCGCAATGCCTGATGAAAGGATCGGGCCGCTTCGATCCATACGTAGGACTGTAAATACGCAAGGCCCTGATCATAGAAAAGTTGCGCTTGCCGAGACGAAGTGGAAACCCGTTCGTGAATCTGTCCAATGCCTCGCCGCAGGGAAACTGGACGCACGAGAATCTCGGCAGATATCCACCCGATGTGAGCGTGGTTGGAGTGAGGCGCATCTTGAGCGATCGCAAGATCTGCGACGGCAGGGACAGAAAGTATCAAGGACACGAATCGAATCAGTGTCCGCTGGAAACCGCTTTTAAATGAACGTCCCATAGGTGCGCCTGAACGTAAACGTTGACGCGATCCATTCTAAAGATCAAGAAACAAAAAAGGGGCCTGTAAACAGGCCCCTCCTTGATACAACTGGATACGGCTGAAGTTTAGAAAATGAACTTCACTACTAACTGCATGTTGCGCGCCCCGCCGCTGAACTGATGCGAGTTCAGGAATTGTGTATTTCCTGAGGCGAAAAACGCATTGATGTTGTTATAGCTGGTGCTGAGAGCATTGTTGACCAGAGGTTCAAATACGCTCGGCTGAGCCAGGGAAAAGTTCCGATGGTTGAATATATTCAGAGCCTGAACTCCCAGCTGCAGAGAATAGCGCTCGGTGAAGTGAATGTATTTGGAAACGCCCATGTCCCAGACATTTACGCCAGGTGAACGGAAAGTGTTGCGACCGAGGGTGGAGACGGCTCCGAGCCCAGCGACCACATACTTGGCCGTCGGATCGAGGGCATAGTAGCCGACCACAGTGGTGTCATCCAGAATTTGATTGCTAAAGGAACATAGCGGATTGGTTGCCGTTGTTGAGGTAACTCCTGCCGCGTCGGCACAAACTAAGCCGATATCAGAGGCTGTGTTTCCCACGCCAGCGGGATTGAAGACAGGCCGGTCTCCGGCATTGTCGAAATTCCCGTTAGCGTCGCCACCATTGATGATTGTAATCGGTTGGCCGCTGAAGGCGAGGAAGGTACCCGAATACTGCCAGCCGTTGGCTAGCCCATTTAGGAAGCTGTGCCCGCTGTGAAGTTTAGGGACCTCGTAGACCCACGAAAGCGCCAGTTTGTGAGGAACGTCAAGCGATGAAAGTCCGCGGTCCTGGTTCACATTCTGCCAGTCTTGTGCGCGACGGGGGTCGACGCGGGTGCTGAACAACTCATTCGTCGCCGTATCGATGTTCTTGGAGAATGTGTAATTGGCACGCAAGGTCAAGCCATGACCTACGCGGTGATTGAAGTCCACCGACACGCCATGATAGGCGCTGGTGGCACGCGGTGGGAACCCCGTAACGAGACCGCAGAAGCCGTCCGCTCCATGAATGAATGGCGAAGGTCCAGTCGTCGGACAATCGTTGGCATTACCTTCAAAAGTATCCCAGTCCGAAAGCCGTGGACCGCCGGCTACCGTTGCAGGAATATCCGACGTGCTCAAGAAAGTGGGCAGGGCACCGAGACCTGCGCTAAAGCCGGTCTGAGTGTTCATGCGTCCCTGGATGGGCAGTTCCAATCCGCGTGTACCGAGGTAACGAACCTCGATGCTGGAATTGGTTCCGATTTGATGCTGAACGCCCAAACTCCAGGTCAGAATCTTAGGCTCGACGATCGGGAGGATGGTGGAACCGGTCGACGACCGGCAATCCAATTGAGTTGTACAAGGTACATTGACTTGCAGCAATCCGCCACCAGCCAAGAATCCCTGGCCCGTATTTTTGCCGGCTGCATAGGCATTCTGATCGAAATTGGCGCACCACGCCGGAGCACCGGCGAGGTTACAAGTAAGAATCGGATTTTGTTCCGTCTGCAGCTGCGGGGGCAAACTGATCGATGGAAAGTTTTGCGGCGTTACGTCATAAGAGATCCCGAAACCGCCGCGAATCGCCCACTTCGCGTTCCCGAAGGGGTCGTAGGCGAAGCCGACGCGAGGCCCGATGTTATTTTTGTCACTGTCCGGCTTTTTGAAAACGAAGCCAAAAACGCCGGGTAGGGTCGAAATAGAGTTCAAGGCTTGTAATCCGTCGTCACGCGGCACGCCATTCCACTCATAACGGAGTCCAAGGTTGACGGTAAGGCGAGACGTAACCTTCCAATCGTCTTGAAAGAAACCGTAGATGGCGTTCTGATTCCCTGCGAAGAAGCCCGAACCAGCTCCGCGCAGCGCACCGTTTGAACCGTTGGGAACGAAGTCGTTTACGAGCTGATTGATATCCGCATAATCCCACTCACCACGGGCGCGCGGCAAGAAATTGCCCGGAGCGATCCAGTGACGCCATTCGACGCCCCCTTTGAATGTGTGTTTGCCACGAACGTAGCTGACGTTATCGAGGACCTGGTAAGTATTAATAATATTGCTCTGCGGCGAGCAGCCTTGGGGTCCAATGTTCAATCCGTCGGCGTCGAGTTCCGCGTTCGGAAAATTGGAAAACTCAGTCGGAACCGTGAAAGCCAAAACAAAGCGCGACAAGCTGGTTCGGAAATCGTTCACAAAGCGGTCGTTTATCGTCCAAGTATCCTTGAACAGATATTTGCGTACGTCGTTAGCCGTGGCACCGGTAAATTGGTCCAGCGGTGTGTCCGCGTTGACGTTCGGCTGTCTACTCTTGTCGTAGAGGACGTGAAAACCAATGGCGTGCTTGCCTTGGTTGTAGTCGGCGTTCACGATAAAATCGTGTTGGTTGAGGAAATTCGGAGCGCGAGGCGAAATCGATCCGAATGGAATGACGCATCCGCCCGCCGGGCATCCAGGAGCGACTACTACTTCGCTGCTCGACGCGCTGCTCGCAACAGGAAATTGATTCAAAACATCAACGACCGCAGAATCGGCCGCCAAAGACTTGAGTGTAGCGAGACCATCGGCAGTCGGTGCCGATTGCTGCACTGCGGCGGTTGCCAAGCCTTCCCAAATACGCTGGTAGGAACCATAAATGAAAAATTTGTTATGGATGATTGGTCCGCCCAGGTCGCCACCGACGCGATTGTAATCAAAGCGGCTGGGCTCATCCAGGCCCGCGACTTTGTCCAGATTATCGCGAGAGTTGTAATGACGATTCTGGTTATAGCCAAAAGCGGCGCCATGCCATGCATTTCCACCAGATTTGGTGATGACATTGAATTGACCGCCGGCAGAATGGCCATACTCGGCTGCGAATTGGTTAGTTATCAAGTTAAATTCCGCGATGGAATCTGCGATAACCGGCTGGCTATGGCCCGTAACGTCAAGGCGATTGTCGTCCACGCCGTCGATGCTGAAGCTGTTCATGCGAGGGCGCGCGCCGCCGATGGAGCCGCCTTCACCCAATACACCAGCGCCCTGGCCTGTGGTGCCAGGTGCCAGCAAAGCCAGACTGAGAGGCGACCCGTCGAGCGAGGTATTCGGAAGCTCGGTAACCTGCTTCGAATTGAAATCGTTGCTGATTTGAGAGGTACTGGTCTGAACCAGGTCCGCCCCAGCGGTGACTTCGATAGTAGTGGAAGTACTGCCGACTGCTAATTGCATGCTCGCTTCTGTGACCTGGTTCGAAAAAACCTGGACAGAGGTGCGAACGTACTTCTGAAAGCCTTCTTTTTCAACCGCCACGGAATAAATCCCGACAGGCAGATTCGAGAAGACGTACACGCCGGAAGAAGTCGTGGTTGTATTGTACGTGACTTGCGACGCTAGGTTTGTGGCGCTGACCTTAGCATCGGCAACAGTAGCGCCCTGATTGTCGGTTACATCACCGCGCAGCGACCCATCGTTGGTTTGAGCTTTGGAAATACCTGCCGCTAACCCCAATAAGATCGCAATCACGCCAGTGAGCAAACCAGATAAAAATTTGTTCCTCATGCCCATTACGCTCCTGATTTACTGTTAACAAGCTTCGACCGCAACTAAAGGCGAGATACTGCAAACTTCATTCCATATGGAGTTTGAGTTGGCCCGGCAGAACTCGTTTATATGCTTGTACTTACATATCTAAAGTCTAGGAAACTATCGAAAGTTTAGACAAAATTCTGTAACGCATACCAAAAACAGTATCTAGTTTCGAGTTTGCGGTAGCGGCCGCCTTACGTTCGGCCGCGCCTCGTTTCCACTTCCTGTTTCTGGAGAGCATCGATAATTAAGTGAAAACGAAATCTATTAGAGAACCGAGGCTAACAACACCGCCGATGAGGCATTTTATGTGTTGCCAACCAAAAGGTGGTCGCGAAGTCCGGACGACGGCTTTTGGTTACTGGATTAAAGGCAAGCAACTTCCCTAGGGATACTCCAGCGGTGGAAAGCAGAAGTTCGATCGTAATAGCTGTGTCGCTCCTGGGTCTCCGTTTGATTTGCCGATTGACCTTGCTCTCTACAAAATCACGACGCCTGGGGTTTATTCTGTAGCCGTGAGTCGGCCTCAAGAAGAAACCGGGACGGTTACTCACTCTAACAACGTAACCTTCGAGATCGAATGAAACTAAGGTGAACTGGCCGAACCCGGAACGCAATGCCCGCGAAGGCAGGCCTCGTTAACGGGGCGGGCACCTCTAGATTTCGAATGCTTGCGCGGGCTCGAATTTGGGGGCGATACTGCAGTTATGCAAGTTCCCGCCAAGCAATTCCTTCTAGCTGCGGCGTTGTTCGCCACAGCGTCCTACGCATTCGGCGATGAGATCAAGCTGAAGGACGGCAAGAAGCTTTCTGGCGTAATCGTCGGATATGAAGACAACATGTTCCGGGTGAAGACGGACTTCGGGTTCGTGCTGGTGGAAAAGGACAAGATTGCTTCGATTGTGCCGACGGGCATAGCTGGAAATCAACCAGCGGCCACCGCGCCTGCAAGAACGAGCAAGCCTACCGAGACCAAGGAAAAAGGCACGGCGAACGCTGCAATTATAGATAAGACGGCCGTGGATACCTTTGGCGAGACAAAAATCTCGGAAGCGCCCATCAGGCCTTCCCTTCCCGCATCGGGGAACTTAGAAAAAGTGACTCCGCCGCAGATCAAAGCTAATGCGACGCCGGCAACTTCGGCGACGACGATTGCGCAGCCGCCTGCCCCGCCGAAGGAGCCCGAGCTGCTGCCCAATCATGAAGAAGTGCAGGGCATGCAGTACACCAATTTTTCCCACGGCTTTCGGATGTACAAAGCGCCAAGCTGGTCGCTGATCGAGGATGCCCGGCAGGCGTTGCCTAACGCGATTGTAGCGATGGGCACTTCGAACGAGTCTACATTGATGGTAGTGGGTCAAGAAAAGCTGAAGGATTCGCTGGATGCAACGGCGGCCTCCGTGGAGAAAAGGCTGAAGGAGATTTATTCGAACTACCGGCTGATTTCGCAACGGAAGACGGTGGTCGGCGGGTCGCCTGCGACGGAATACAAATACCGCGGAACGGCGGATGAACACGACTGGTCCGGAACACTGGTGGTGATTGGGCGCGGGAAAGAGGCGTTGACCATGCTGGGGATGACGTACGCGGCGAGCGACTTGATTCAGATACAGGAAAATGTGATTGCGCGAGCGATTGCCAGCACGAGCTTTGATGTGCCGAAGTATTCGGCGGAGAAATAAGTCGGCGGTACTCCCCGAATGCACCTGTGCGTTAATGCGGTTGAGATCCTTCGGTAACTTCATTTGCTTCGCGACGGCAGTTGGCTAGTGCTATGGTCACCAGAGAGCATACGCCTTCATAGAACCTTCGTGCGCTCAAGACAAGTTGAAGTCTAAGCTACCAAGCCTAAGATTCACGCGGATTCGGGGGCGCCGGAGAGATTTTTATGTTCGCGGATGAGACCGATGAGGGCCTGTGCGGCGCGTGGTAGGCTGCGGTCGCGGCGGTAGACAAGGCCCAGTTCGCGGTACAGGTCCACGCCATCCACGCTGAGCAGTTTAACTTCCCCGGCTTTCACCTGATCTTTGGCAAAACTTTCGCTGATGAAGGAAACGCCGGCGTCGGCGCCGACAAAGCGCTTGATCATGCCAATGCTGGGAAGTTCCATGGCGACGTGAACGCGGGAACGGTAGGGGCGGAAAAGCTTATCGAGAACCTGACGCGTGTAGCCGGTGCGGGGAAAAATCAGCGGCTGGCCAGCGACTTCTTCCAGAGTGACTTTAGAACGGTTGGCGAGAGGGTTTTTGGCGCTGACCATAAAACGCATGCGGTCTTTGTAAATGTGATGGACTTTGAGGTTGGGAGACTTGAGCGGCATGGTGACAATACCGACGTCCACTGAACCGTCCTCTACACGCTGCAAAATTTTATGGCTGAAATTGCGGTAGATGCTGATGTGGACTTGGGGGTACTTGCGCTGGAATTCGGCAAAGATGTCCGGAAGCAGGTAGAGGCAGGTGGCCTCGTTGGCGCCAAATACGACGGGACCTTGAACGACGTTGCCGCGATCGGCAACTACCTGGACGGATTCGTCGCGCAGGCGGAGCAGGCGCTCCGCATAGTCGAAGAGAACTTCACCGGCCGGGGTCAGTTCGACGGACTTGGCGGAGCGATCCAGGAGCTTGGCGCGATAAGCTTGTTCGAGCTGGCGGATCTGGGCGCTAACGGCCGACTGTGACCGAAAAACTTTCTGACCAGCCCGAGAAAAGCTTTTTAGCTTCGCGACATAAACAAAAGTTGCAAGTTGATCGAAGTCCATAGGCGGCGATTGTGCCCGGATTATAGCGGAAACGCGGGCAGGAAACGAAGCAGTCCTCCTTGCATGAGAAAAATCAAACGGAAACCGCGTGCGAAGCGGCGACTTGGCGCGTCTCGATGGGAATAGCAAGATTCGCGCTGAGCTTCCCCAGCACCGGGTGCCAGGTATTCTCGACGGTACTCTGCAGGTGGATAGGCTGAACGCGCAGCATGGGCAACAGTCCACGGCGAGAAAGCAAGCGCGCCGCGCGCGGGCTGGCGGTCCGGTCGACATGTTGGTGCAAAATCTGGCGGAGCCAGGACTCTTCCTGGCCCGAAATCTCGTCCGTCGAAACAAAATCGCGGTGGAGAACATCTTCGGCTTCGGCGCGGAGGATATAGGCGAGGCCGCCGGTCATACCAGAGCCGAAATTGAGGCCGAGCGGTCCGAGAACGACGACAACACCACCGGTCATATATTCGCAGCCGTGCTGGCCGACACCTTCGACAACGGCTAGGGCGCCACTGTTGCGGATCGCGAAGCGTTCACCGGCCCGGCCAGCGACATAAAGATGGCCGGAAGTGGCGCCATAGAGAACGGTGTTGCCCGCGAGAACGTCACCACGGCGGGAAGCGTGTGAGCCCGCAGTGATGGAAATGGTCCCTCCCGAGAGACCTTTGCCAACGTAGTCGTTGGCTTCGCCGTGCAGCCTGAAGTCAATGCCGGCGCCGAGGAACGCACCGAAACTCTGCCCGGCGCTGCCGCGGAATCGTTGAGAGATCGCGCGTGCGGAACTGTGACCAGCGGCACGCGAACGGGCAAGTTCGCCGCTGAGATTTGCGCCGATGCTGCGATCGGAGTTGCGGATGGGTGCGATCTGCGATTCGCCCTCCGAGCTTTCCGGTTGTGCGGCCGGTGCTTCACTGAGCGAGGCATGCAGGCCAGGGGCCTGCTGAGGTGCAACGCGAAAGGCCATGTTGGATTCAAGCGCCAGGGCAGGCGTTTCCGCGTAGTTTGGCGAACGCGGTCGGAGGGTTTCGTAGGCGCCCTTGAGTTCGCTGAGTGAATTGGCGCCGAGGTCGGCAAGCTTTTTGCGTACTTCTTCGGTGAGCGCGCGGAAATAGGAGATGACCATTTCAGGTTTGCCGGTGAAGCGCGCGCGCAGCGTTTCATCCTGCGTGGCAATGCCGACGGGGCAGGTGTTGAGATGACACTGACGGGCCATGACGCAGCCGATTGCAAGTAGCGAAGCGGTGCCGAAACCGAATTCGTCAGCGCCGAGAATCGCACCGATGATGATGTCGCGCGAGAATTTCAGACCTCCGTCCACGCGGAGAGAGAGGCGTGAACGGAGGCCCGCGCGAACCAGAGTCTCATGGGTTTCGCGCAAACCGATTTCCCAAGGCAAAGCGGTATTTTTTATCGAAGTGAGCGGTGAGGAGCCCGTGCCACCGTTGTGGCCGCTGATGGTAATGACGTCCGCGCCGGCCTTGGCGACACCGGCGGCAATGATGCCAACACCCGCTCCTGAGACGAGTTTCACGCCGATGCGCGCGCGCGGATTGACAGCGCGGAGGTCGTGGATAAGCTGCGCGAGATCCTCGATGCTGTAAATGTCGTGATGCGGAGGCGGAGAAATGAGCGGGGTACCCGGTGTGGCGTGGCGGATGCGCGCGATGTACGGAGTGACTTTTCGGGCCGGGAGCTGGCCGCCTTCGCCGGGCTTGGAGCCCTGCGCCATCTTAATTTCGAGCTCCTGTGCGTGGACCAGATAGTCGGCCGTCACGCCGAAGCGGCCGGAAGCGACCTGCTTAATTTTGTTGGCAGCGTGGGGTTCGTTGATCCAGAGATCGGGATCTTCGCCGCCCTCGCCGGTGTTACTGCGGCCACCGAGCTGGTTCATGGCAAGTGCCAGCGTGCGGTGGGCTTCAGGACTGAGCGAGCCGAGCGACATGGCCTGGGTGCTGAATTTCTTGAGGATGGACTCAGCCGGTTCGACATCGTCTATGGAAATTGGAGTTGTGGCGACGGTGTCGAGCAGGTCGCGCAAGAAGACAACTCCGTTGCTGTCCGAGAGTTCTTCGAAGGCCGGGTACTTCCCAGCTTGCGGCGCTTTGACATGCGCGTGAATGCGACGGACGACTTCAGGCGAGTTGGCATGGAGTTCGGCGCCTTTGCGGAAACGATAGAGGCCAGCATCGGGCATGCCTTCGCCCGAATTGGCGAAAGATTCACTGTGCATGCGAAGATAGTCAGCGAACAGATCGTCGAGTGTCTTTTGGCCGGCGAAGTCGGCTGCGTCTTCAAAAAATTCGCCGCAGAGATCTTCGGAGAGGCCGACAATTTCGAACAAATAGCTATTGCGATAGCTGGCGAGCGTCGAGACTCCCATGCGGGCAAGAACTTTGCGGAGGCCTGCGTAGGTGGCGCTGCGAACCTTGTTGAATCCGGCGGGCTCTTCGGTTTCGGCAAACTGTTCCGCGAGATACGGAACGACGGCACTGGCGCCGGCGGCGACGAGTAGTGCGACGTGATGCGTGTCGAAGACTTGCGCGGTTTCGACAACCAGTGGGATGTCCCACAAATTTTCGCGCACCATGGATTTCCAGAGGGCGGCCGTCGCCAACAGGGCCGGAAGCGCTGTGCGGTCCTCCGCGATGCCGCGATCGGACAGGAGGAAGAGCCCCGGGCGCGCGTGGCCACCCAGAGGGGTAGATAAGCACTGGGCGATTGCGCCTCGTGCGCCCGGGACTCCCGTGTTGGCAGGAAATGTAAAATTGACGGACTGCACCGGACCGAATTGCGTGGCCAGATCGGCGAATTCGCCTTGTGCGAGGATCGGGCCCGGCAGCACCACGCCGCCCGGCGCAGCGGCATTGCCGGGCAGGCGAACTTCGAGCGACATGACGTGCGTTTCACGCAGAGGATCGATGGGCGGATTTGTGACCTGGGCGAATCGTTGCTTGCAGTAATCCCAGAGGGTGCGCGGCAATGCCGATAGAAAAGCGGGAGGAGCGTCGTCGCCCATGCTCCAGTCGGCTTCTTTGCCGTGGGCAAGCGCGGAAAAAAGAATCTTGAATTGGTCTTCGGTCCAGCCGCATGCGGCCGCGGTGCGACGCGGCGCTTCTACTTGTGCAGATGGCGGAGGCGTGACGGACGTGTCGAGACGACGGACGGTCGGAGGCGTGAGTTTGGACTGATGGCCGCCGAGACGCTTAAGGATATCGCGCCAGCGAAGGAGCAGGCCGGATTCGGGCCTGGCGATGATCATTTCGCCGGGGCCGAGACGATGGCGTTCGGCGATGCGCGATTCTTCAAAGTCGACAAGACCAGCTTCCGAGCCGACGACCAGGAGTCCATCGTGCGTCAGGGTGTAACGCATGGGGCGCAGGCCGTTGCGATCGAGCTTGGCGCCGACGTACTGACCGTCGGAGAAAATCAGCGCGGCGGGCCCGTCCCAAGGTTCGCTTTGTTGGGAGAGTGCGGACAGAGCGCCTTTGACGTCGCGCGAGAGCAGGGGATCATTTTCAAACGCCGGAGGAACAAGCGCGAGCATGGACTCTTCGGCAGAAAAACCTTCCAGGAGTTTTACTTCCAGCGCGTTATCGAAACTGGCGGAGTCACTGACGTTGGGTTCGAGAGCCTGAAACCAGGCGCCGACGGTCAGTTTTTCGCGGAGCTGCTTTTCCTTGGCGCGCAGCCAGCGGCGGTTGGAAACGATGGTATTGATTTCGCCGTTGTGCGCGACGTAGCGAAACGGTTGGGCGAGGCTCCAGGCAGGCTGGGTGTTGGTCGAGTAGCGCTGGTGAAAAATGACGAACGTCGTTTCAAACGAGGACTGGCGAAGATCTGCGAAGAATTGCGGGAACTGCCAGGGTGTGAGGAGGCCCTTGTACACCACGGTCTGCGAGGAAAGCGAACACACGTAACATCGCGCGGGGAGCAGCGATTCGACTTTTTTGCGGGCGACGGAAAGGCGCCACTCAAAGCGATCGGCGTGGCGCCCGACGTGAAACGGCGCCACGAAGAACTGCCACGATTCCGGCATGGTTTCCAGAGCGCGGCGCCCGAGGCAGTTGGGATTGGTCGGGACCCGGCGCCAGCCGAGCAGCCGGAGGCGCTCCTGGTCGGCGGCAGCTTCGATGGCGGATTTGGCGGCAGCGACCGAGTCAGATGGAAAAAAAGCGAAACCCAAACCGAACTGCTCGGGAAGCTCGATTCCCTGCTCGGCGGCTTTAGCTTTGAAGAAGTCCGTGGGTAGCGCCGCCAACAGGCCGGCACCATCGCCGCTGGCACCGTCGGCATCCACGCCACCGCGATGCGTCAGACGTTCGAGCGCAGTAAGGGCGTAATCAATGATGTCGTGGCCCGCCGGCCCGCCAAGGCGAGCGATAAAGCCGGTGCCGCAGGCGTCATGGTCCGGGTGGCCCCAGTTGGGGCGCACACGTTCGTTCGACCGCCATTGGCGCCAATGGGACGGCAGATCCATGTTTGTTTATAGAGGCAGGGGGAGGATTCTGTACAACGCAGAAATTCGATATTCAATATTGAATTTCTGATTGCTGAGGTTTCGTGAAGAGCCCGACGAAAACGGTCAGAATTTGGTGGGCTCAGTGAAATGGAAACCGGTCACTTTCATGGCCGGAACGACCATTTCAAAGGCTTCCTCGGCCGTGGTACGGACCGATGGACCCATTTCTTGAACGTTTTGTAACAACTCGATGAGAGATTGGTTGAAACGAAAGTTGCGCACCGCGGTGGTCACTTTTCCGTTTTCAACCAGGAACAAGCCGTCACGCGTCATGCCGGTCATGATCTTTTCGTAGGGGTCGACTTCGCGGATGTACCATACGCGGGTCACAAGCAGGCCGCGGTCGGTGCCGCCGACCATTTTTTCGAGCGAAGAATCGCCGCCGCCGAAAACGAGATTCATCGGCGCTTCGCCATATTCATTAGGCAGAGCGAAACCGTGTCCAGTCGGCCTCTTGCCGGCTTTCTTCCCACTGGCACGGGAATAGACAAGATTTTTGGGCACACCCTTTTCCACCAGCGAAACGCGCTGGCGCGGCATGCCTTCACCGTCAAACGGTGCGCCAAGCTGGAATGGATGGTAGACGTCGTCCACGATCGCGATGTTTTTTCCGAAAAGCTGCTGGCCCACGCGTTTGTTGAGGCAAGAGCGCTGATCCTCGAGCGCAGTGGCAGCGAAGTCGTAGAACAGAAAGCCAACCAGGTCGAGCACGGCGGCGGGTTCAAGAATTACAGTGTACTTGCCGGGAGCTAGTTCCTTAGCATCCTTGGCCATGCTGGCCTTTTCACTGGCGCGATTGGCCAGCGCCGGCGGATCGATTTTTTGTACGTCACCGGCGTTCGCCTTGGCCCAGCTCGCCGCCGGATCGTCCTGCATCGTGATGGAAAACTCGACGTGGGTCTGGCGGTGCGCGGCAAACAGACCACGCGAATTGCCAAGTGCGAGCTGCGACTGTCCTGAGGAGAATATCCCTGCAGCCACTTGCCCGTTGCGAATGGCCAAATCGCTCGCTCGCTTTACGGCCCGAGCGCGCACTTCGGGACCGAGAGCCGCCGTCTCGCGTGAGAAACGGTTCACAGCGCGGTAGCGTTGTTTGCCTGGCATCGGCAGAAGATTCCTGCTTGGAGGCTGGCTGTGTGCTAGCTGCAAGGAGGATTCCACAGCTTGGCGCAATGAATCTTGGTCGAGTCGGTTCGTCGTAGCGCGAGCCGTGCGGCCATCGACTACCGTCCTGACCGAAATCGTGATTCCGTGCTCCGAAACATTTTGATGGATCGCATTGTTTGCAAAGCGGGTAAGCGCATCGACTGTTTCATCCAGCTGGACTTCGGTTTCGTCCGCTCCAGCTGCTTTCCCGAGGCGCAGCACAGCGTCGATGGTCTTCTTCAATTCAGCCGACGACGAGAGGGCGCCAGCCTTTCCACTCCTCTGACTCTTAGCCATCGCTCAGTGCCCCGAAAATGCCGTGCCCATCTTAACGTTTCGAAAGCGCGCGGGCGCCGCGCCGTGGCCGGTACCCATGGTTTGCATCGGCTGGCCCTTGCCGCAGTTTGGCGTGCCCCACAATGTCCAGAATTCTTTGCCGCAAATGGCGTCGCAGGAATTCCAGAAGTCCGTAGTAATACCGCTGTAACTCGGATTCTTCAGCATGCGAACTTTTTTGCCGCCCTTAATTTCCCAGCCCATTTCAGTGGAAAATTGAAACTGGTAGCGTCGATCGTCAATGGACCAGGAACGGTTCGTCTCCATCCAAATGCCCTCGTCGGTGCTGGCGATCAGCTCATCGGGCGTGCCGGAACCGGGCTGCAAACTGACATTGGTCATGCGGATGATCGGCAGGCGATTCCAGCTTTCTGTGCGCATGGTCCCGGAAGAACGATTGAGACCAACAAGCTTCGCCGTTTCGCGGTTGGATAAGTAACCCCGAAACCAGCCATCCTTAATAATGTCGGTGCACTGCGCGGGCACACCTTCGTCATCATAAGCAAACGTGCCAAGACCGGGACCATGTTCCAGGCGCGCGTCGGCAACAACATTTACAATTTCCGAACCGTATTTGAGCGTGTTGAGTTTGTCGAGAGTAAGAAAACTCGTACCGGCGAAGTTTGCTTCCTGGCCAAGGACGCGGTCAAGTTCAATAGGATGGCCGACCGATTCGTGAATCTGCAAACCGAGTTGGCTACCATGAAGCAGCAACGTGCCGGTTTTCTCGGGGCATTGTGCAGCGGAATGCAACGCTACGGACTCTTCGGCGACGCGCGGTGCGTGGCGGAGCAGCTCCAGCGACTCAATGAGCTCGTAACCCGCAAGAGCGTACTGTCCCCCGAAGCTGTTGGGGTATGAGCGCTTTTGTATTTCGCTACCCTTGAACGAAGTCGCGGCGATCCCAGCCCCGGAAATCACTTTTCTCTGATGAATGCGAGAACCGATACTGGAAGCAAACCACGAATCAATCTTGCGAAATTGCATGTCGGTTTCGGTCAGCGTAACACCCTTGATTGCCCGCATGGCGGCATCAGCCCGTAGCAACAAATCCAATTGCGATTCCAAGGGAATCTCGAAAGGATCTTTGCGCAACGGCGCCTGCCAGCTGTCCACGTATGGCTCCTCGGGAACCATTTTTGCGTCGCCACGTTTCGCCAGCGCTGAAGCCTTGGCGATGGAAACAGCCTGGCCAGCACAAGCGGCGACGCCCTCGCGATTTAGTCGATCGGTCGAAGCAAATCCCCAAGCGCCGCTGGCAAGAACGCGAATGCCGATGCCGATCGACTCCGATTGTGCCAGCGTGCCGACTTGTCCGTTCTTGCTCGTCAGATCACGCTGGCGAAGATGCATCAACCGAGCATCCGCATACGTCGCGCCGCGTAGCTTCGCCATCTCAAGAGCAGCTGCCGTCAGATCCCACATTTCGCCACCGGTTGAATCTCAAAAAAAGAAGGGGCACGAAGAACCGTGCCCCCACAAGATACCACGCGGACCAACTCAGGAGCGGCTCAGGTTCCTTCTTGCCAAGAGGCAAGGTAATGTTCCTGTTCGGGCGTGAGCTTATCGAGCTTGTGGCCCATGGATTCCAGCTTGAGCCGTGCGATTTCCTTGTCCAGATGCTCTGGCACGACGTATACCTGAGCCTTGAGCTCCTTGGAGTTCTTCACCAGGTACTCGGCAGACAGCGCCTGGTTCGCGAAGCTCATGTCCATCACCGAGGCCGGGTGACCTTCGGCGGTGGCCAGGTTGACCAAACGGCCTTCACCAATCAGGCAAATCCGGCGACCGTCCTTCAGCTGATATTCGTCCACCAATGGCCGAACTTCGCGTTTGCCGCTGGACAGACGCTCCAGCGCAGGAATATCAATCTCGACATTGAAGTGGCCGCTATTGCACACCACCGCGCCAGACTTCATGTGCTCGAAGTGTTCGGCGCGAATGACATTCTTGTTGCCGGTGACCGTTATGAAGACGTCGCCTTCCTTAGCGGCGTCGGCCATGGGGAGCACACGGAAGCCATCCATGACAGCTTCAATTCCCTTTACCGGATCGATTTCGGTGACGATGACATCGGCGCCGAGACCCTTAGCCCGCATGGCGACACCGCGGCCGCACCATCCATAGCCGGCGATGACCACTTTCAATCCGGCGAGCAGTAGATTGGTGGCGCGAATCACCCCGTCGAGCGTACTCTGTCCCGTTCCGTAGCGATTGTCGAAAAAGTGCTTGGTCTGCGCATCGTTTACGGCGACGACCGGATACTTCAGAGTGCCGTCCTTCGCCATGGCGCGCAGGCGAATCACACCGGTCGTGGTTTCTTCCGTGCCGGCAATAACGTTGTCCACTAAGTCGGTGCGCTTTGTGAGCAGCATCGTCACCAGATCCGCGCCGTCGTCCATCGTCATCTGCGGTTTGTGATCGAGTGCAGCGCGCAAGTGTGAGTAATAAGTCTCGTTATCCTCGCCTTTGATTGCGTATGTCGGAATGTTGAAATCGCGATTCAAGGAAGCGGCGACTTCGTCCTGTGTGGAAAGCGGGTTGGACGCGCACAGCACCACGTCCGCTCCTCCGTCCCGCAGTGCAATCATCAGGTTCGCAGTTTCGCTAGTCACATGCAGGCAAGCGGAAACACGCAACCCCTTGAGCGGCTGTTCTTTGATGAACCGCTTACGGATCAGCTGCAGCACCGGCATTTGCTGCTGCGCCCATTCGATCTTGCGCTTGCCAGCATCGGCCAGCGCGATATCTTTTACGTCGCCCTTCTTGAGTTCAGCTGTCGCCACGAACATGCTCCTTGATTAAGTTACTGAAACTACCGGTGGTAGCAATTAAAGATGGCACGCCGAGGCGGGGAAACCAAACAAGACGAGCCATCCAATCGGTTTGATCGGAATTACGAACGTGCAGCGACTTCCGCCGTCGCGCCGGCAGCTTTCCGCAAAGCATCCGCGCGGTCCGTCCTTTCCCAAGAGAAACCTGGGCCGGTGCGGCCGAAATGCCCATAAGCCGCAGTCGGTTTGTAAATCGGCCGCCGCAGATCCAGCGTCTCGATAATCCCCTTCGGCGTGAGCTTGAAGTTTTCAATAACCAGCTCGGTGATGCGCTGTTCAGGGACCGTTGCGGTGCCGAAGCTATCCACCATCACGCTGACCGGCTCGGCAACGCCGATTGCGTACGCAAGCTGAACTTCGGCCTTGGTCGCGAGGCCTGCGGCAACAACGTTCTTCGCGATGTAGCGGGCCATATAGCAGGCCGAGCGGTCCACCTTGGACGGATCCTTGCCGGAAAACGCGCCACCGCCATGGCGGCTGTAGCCTCCGTAGGTGTCCACAATAATCTTGCGGCCGGTCAGTCCGGCGTCACCCATGGGTCCGCCAATCACAAATCGACCGGTCGGGTTGATGTAATACTTGGTGTTCTTGTCGAGCATCGAGACGGGCACCACCGGCTTGATCACATGTTCGAGAACCGCGTTACGAAGGTCATCGTTCGAAACCGATTCGCCGTGCTGCGTCGAAATGACCACGGCATCCACACGCGTCGGCTTGCCTTTGCGGTATTCGATAGTGACCTGCGACTTGCCGTCGGGCCGGAGAAAATCGACCTTTTTGGATTTGCGAACTTCGGAGAGCTTGTAGGTAAGCTGGTGGGCCAATTGGATGGGCATGGGCATCAGTTCGGGCGTTTCGTCGCAGGCAAAGCCGAACATCAAGCCCTGGTCGCCCGCGCCTCCGGTGTCCACGCCCATGGCGATGTCCGATGACTGGCGCTTGACCGTGCACATGACCGCGCAAGTCTCACCGTCATACCCATACTTCGCCCGGTCGTAGCCCACTCCACGAATCGTATCGCGCACCAACTGGTCGTAATCAATGTGCGCCGAGGTAGTGATCTCACCCGCGACAACCGCCAGGCCGGTCGTCACCAACGTTTCACACGCCACGCGGCCTTTCGGATCTTGCCGCATAACTTCATCCAATACCGCATCGGAAATCTGGTCGGCAATTTTATCCGGGTGCCCCTCGGTAACGGATTCCGAGGTAAACAGGTAGTTCTGTAGTCCTTCGCTCAACGAACGCTCCTCTGGGGTTAGCGGTCTCCTTCCGGTCAGGTCTGACTAGGGACGATCCTCAAGGAAGTGCTGCTATGCCCGTGCACAGTTCGGTTTGACTGCTAAATTGTCGCGCGACAACGCGTCTGGACGCACTTAGCCCGACTATCCAAAATAACATTCCGCGACGCTTTTAGGCAACGCATTGAATTCAGGTGGCTTATAGGAGCAGCGAACGGCAAAATTCGGCATTAAACGGTAAGGCGAAGCCGTGAGTCGTTTATTCCGCATCGTCCTCAGGCTCCGCGGTCAACCTGCCCTTGCTCTTTTTGGCCATCAGATAGGAGCGGATAAAGGGATCGATGTCGCCGTCGAGGACGCGATCCACGTCGCCGACCTCAAATTTCGTGCGATGGTCCTTGATCATCCGGTAAGGCTGCATGACATACGAGCGAATCTGGCTGCCGAAAGAAATGTCCATCTTCGTTTCGTCTAGTTTGTCCGACTCCTCCTGCCGCTTTTTCACTTCCAGGTCGTACAGTTTCGACCGCAACATCTTCATAGCCATTTCGCGGTTCTTGTGCTGGCTGCGTTCCATCTGGCACGCCACCACCACTCCGGTCGGAAGGTGCGTAATGCGGACCGCCGTTTCCACTTTGTTGACGTTCTGGCCGCCCTTGCCGCCCGACCGGAATGTGTCCACCTTCAAATCGTCGGACTTGATGTTGATCTCGATACGGTCGTCCACTTCCGGAATCACAAAGACTGAAGCGAAAGATGTGTGGCGTCGCGCCGCCTGGTCAAACGGCGAAATACGCACCAGCCGATGCACGCCGGTTTCTCCAGCCAACAAGCCATAGGCGCTTTCACCCGAAAATTGAACTGTCGCATTCTTGATGCCGGCTTCTTCTCCCGCCGTTTCATCCAACACCGAGGCACCCAGCCCTTTGCGCTCCGCCCAGCGCAAGTACATGCGCAAAAGAATCGAAGCCCAGTCCTGCGATTCCGTACCGCCGGCCCCTGGCTTGATGGTCATGATCGCGTTCAGGTGATCGGTTTCGCCGGAGAGCAGGGTGCGCGTCTCCAGTTCAGAGATGTACGAGTCCGCGCCGGTCAATTCGCGATCCAGCTCCTTCAGCAAGTCTTCACGTTGCGCAGCATTGCTCTCCTCATGCGCCAGGTTAATGTACGTCTCAATGTCACCCACCAAGGAATCCAGCTTGGCTTCCGCGCCAATCTGATCCTCGGCTCGCTTCCGCTCGCGTAGCACACCCTGAGCCTTCTCCTGGTCGCCCCAGAAATCTGGCTGCCCGATCTTGTCTTCGAGAGACTTCAGTTGTTCGCGGAAATGCGGCGCGTCAAAGATAGCTCCGCACGAGCGAAATACGCTGTTTCAAACCTTCGTAGCGATATTGCAGGTCTTCAAGAATCATGTTTTCTTCCGAAAAGTATTGGCCAGCAGAATAACCGAAACCAGCACGCACATCCAAGCGAACCAATCCCCGAATCTCGTGTATAGCGTGGTGTCAGTTCGAAAATCATACGGCAAATCCACCGATCCGCGAACATCAGGCGGTATGGTCTGGTACACGCGGCCGTAGGGATCGATCGCCGCGGTCAGCCCGCTATTGGTGACACGCAGTACCCAGCGCCGGTTCTCCAAGGCGCGTACGCGCGCCATGCGGAGATGCTGCTCCGCCGCGGCAGACTTGCCAAACCAACCGTCATTCGAAATATTAATCAGCAGATTTGCGCCATGCGCGGCAAACTCGCGAATCTCACCTGGATAAATAGCCTCATAACAAATATACACGCCAAACTTATACCCGTCTGACAACGAACCGATCGAGGCTGCCGTGCCTTTGTGGAAGCCGCCGACTTCATCCGAAACGCTTTGCACCACCCGATGAATCAGCGGAAATGGCTCGTACTCGCCGAACGGCACGAGGTGCCGCTTGTCATAAACAAATACGCGCTGGCCTTGCGGATCCACCAGCACCGCACTGTTATACGGCGCCTGCCCCATGTGCCCAGAGGTAAGCATTTCGCTCTTCCACTCAATCACGCCCGCGAGAAACGGATGTCCGGCCCGAATCGCCAGACTCGAGGCGCGCGTCGAAAAATGGTTGTCCTGCCAGGAAAACGGCGCGGGCGCTTCCGGCCACACAATCAAATCCGTCGTATGCGACGACTGTGCAAGACTCAATTCCGCTAGCTCGTCCATGTCGCCTGCATACTTCTTAAACCAATCCGGCGGATACGAATCAACTTCCGGAAAGTTTGGCTGCACTGCCCGAGCAAAATGATTCGCCGTCGGCCTAGGCACCATCCGCTGCCCCACGAACGCGGCGATCATCAGCGACACTACCGAAGCACCAATCCAGCACGCCCGCTTCGTCAAACTCGCGGTCTTGGCCGCATCGGCCCACGCCAGTAAAGCGTTAAACCCGGCCATCACAAACGATAGCCCGTAAATTCCCGTAACCGTGGTCACCTGCGCCAGCGCCAAATTTTGAGCCGCGGAATACCCCAGCAGGTTCCATGGGAAGCTGACTTCGGGCAGGTGCGCTCGCGCAAACTCGAACGTCACCCACAAGAACGGTGCGCCGAGGCACGCCTGCGCAACGCTGGTTCGCGCAATTCGATTCACACTCCAAGCAAACCCACCGGTCAGAACTCCCCAGGCCGTGGCGATCAGCAGCAGCACACCCCACCCTGCAGGCCGCGACATCCCGCCATGCACCGACAGCACTTCCGCAATCCATGGCACGGAGGTCAGCACAAACGCTACCGCATGCAGGTGCCCGCAAAAATACGCCACGCGCGGCTTCGCACGAAAAGCCATCATCATCAGCACGCCTACGCTGACCCACGCGTACACGGGCAAGTACATCCAGGTGAACGATAAGGAAAGGCCCGCGCCAGCAATGGCGGAAATCACGAGCCGAAATGGAGTTGAGTAACTTGGCGACGAGTCAGAGGAAAGCCAGAATCGCCGCGCGCCCCCCGGCATTAGTGCTTGATGATGGCTTTGAAGCCCGAGGTTTCCAGACCCTTTTTCGCGGTCTGCATGGTTTTCTGATCGCCGTACGGCCCGACCTGCACGCGGTAATACTTATCACCCTGCGGCGTTTGCACGAACGCCGGAAACTTCTTTTTGCGCAATTCGCCGGCAAGCGAAACTGCGTCCGCCTCCGACCGCACCGCCGCAACCTGCAGCAGATAAGCACCTTTCGGGATATTTGGCGAACCGCCCCTTCCGTTGGGGCTCGGCTGCACCGGAGTCTTAGCGCTGGCAGCAATTGTCTTGGGCAGAGCAGCGGGAGCAGCAGTAATCGACGGGGCCGCCTTCAAATGATCGTTGGGAGCTTTCTTCTCTCCGGCATGGTAAAACTCCCATTCGGAGCTGGGCGGTGTCGTACTTGTATCGCTGGTTGGGACAGAATTATCCGGCGTGCTTACGGGACTCTTTCCTTGTCTCGGCGGATCCTGCTTAAGCGGCAGCACAGCATCAGAGCCGTGCGTTGAAGCCGCGCGCACCTGCCCTTCCAGCTGGTTTTTTCCCATCACGTATCCAAGCGTAAAAAACACGCCCGAAAAAAGCAGCATGAGAAAAAACAACCCGATCACATGCCGCCCTTCCAGTACCCGTTCTCCCGCGCTGGATCGCTTGCCTGCCCCCATCTACTTTTTTAGTCCTCCCAAACTTTCCACCCAGCTATTAATGATATCTATGGGCAGCGGAAACACAATCGTTGTGTTCTTCTCGACACCTATCTCGGTCAAGGTCTGCAGGTACCGCAACTGGATCGCCGATTTTTGCGTCTCCAGCACTTTGGCGGCATCGGCCAGCTTTTGCGAAGCTTCGAACTCGCCCTCGGCGTGAATAATCTTCGCCCGCCGCTCGCGCTCGGCTTCGGCTTGTCGCGCAATCGCCCGCTGCATCTGTTCGGGAATATCCACCTGCTTTACTTCGACTTTACTTACCTTGATGCCCCAAGGCTCGGTGTCTTGATCCAGAATAATTTGCAGTTTGCCGTTAACTTTGTCCCGCTGCGCCAAAATCTCATCCAGGTCAAACTGCCCCACAACGCTCCGTAACGTCGTCTGTGCCAACTGCGATGTCGCGTATTGATAATTCGCCACTTGCGACAGCGCCAGATTCGCATCGACCACGCGGAAGTAACATACGGCGTTCACTTTAACCGAAACGTTGTCGTGGGTGATGATGTCCTGCGGTGGCACGTCCAGCGTCTCCAGCCTCAGACTGAGTCGATACAGGGTCTCGATTGGCCAAAATACGAAATTTACGCCACCCGACTTCGCGTGCGGCAGCAGCTTGCCCAGCCGCAGCACTACGCCGCGTTCCCACTCTTTGATGATGTAAATGGAATTGCGAATCCAGATCAGCACAAAAAATACCACCACCGCAATGCTCACTAATCCGATGTTCATCATGCGCCTCCTGCGCCACACGACACCGTCACAACCATCAGGAACTTCCCGCCCGGCCTTCCGGCGCGACCGGCGCAACATGCAACTTCAACCCTTCGATTCGCAAAACTTTCACGGAGGAGCCCGGCGCGACGTCTTGCGTTGATGTCGCGCGCCACGATTCCCCGTGGATCCGGATCATCCCCTCGATTCCGCCCTGCAAACCCATCACCGCAATTCCCTGTTCGCTGAGCAACTCCTCCACGCCCGCCGCCGGTTTCCATTTGCGCGAGCGCAGCACCAGCCGCATCAAGAATACGCTGATGCCAGCAAACGGCAGCGTCACGGCAATGGCCATCCCCAAACTTACCCCGCCTGAAGTCAACGGCGACCGAATCAGAAAAATCGCACCGAATACCATCGCCACCACTCCGCCCAGCAATAAGACACCGTGGCTCGTAAACTTCGCCTCCAGTACAAAAAGCGTCACAGCGGTCAGGATCAGCAACACTCCGGCTATATTCACAGGCAGAAGATGCATCGCATACAGAGCCAAAACCGAACAGATCGCTCCTACAACTCCCGGAATCACCGCGCCGGGATGCGTAAATTCCGCGTACAACCCGAGTGTGCCCAGAATAAGCAAAAGAAAAAACATATCCGGCTCGACGATTCGTGACAGAAACTTCTGCCGCGCCGACAATTCGAAGACCGCCCGCTGATAGTTCGTCAATTTCAACGTCGTCTTGCTCCCGTCGAACCGGGTGACCGTTCGTCCGTCCAAATTGCGTAATAGCTCTTCCGGCGAAGTCGACACAAACTCAATCAAGTTCCCGTCCAGCGCCTCTTTTTCTGTAAACGCTCGCGCATCCGTCACCGCCGTTTCCGCCAGCTTCGCGTTCCGCCCGCGCTTTTCCGAATAGCTCCGCAGAAACGCCATCGCGTCGTTCATGATCTTTCTGCGCAATACTTCGTCCACGCCGATCGTGAACCCGCCTATGGCTATCACCGGCGAAGCTGCACCAGTGCGCGTTCCCGGCGCCATCGCCGCTACATCCGCACTCATCAAGATGAAAAATCCCGCCGATGCTCCTCTCGACCCCGTCGGCCCCACGTAAACTGCCACGGGCACCGGTGAACTTAGCACGTGCTGAATAATGTCCTTCATCGAATCGCTGAGCCCGCCCGGCGTATCCATCGAGATCAATACCAGCACCGCGTTTCTACGCGCCGCTTCGGCCAATCCTTCGTCAATATAAGTAGCCAGTACCGGCTCGACCTCGCCGTTTAGATTAAGGCCCATTACTAGCGGTCGCGTGGGCTGTTCGTCCGAAATGCTCGCTGTGGGCAAGAACAACGCCAGCGTCAAAATCGCCACAATCGCAAAAACGAATGCGCGAATCGCCGGCCGCGAATTGAGCGTCAGTTTCATGGTGTCGCCGTCTTGGCCTTTTCGCTTCCGCTCTGCAGCAGCTCCAGCAATTGCCGCGCTTCCGAGTAATTCGGCGCAATCTTCAGCGCTTTCTGCAATTCCGCCCTGGCCATCTCCGGCTTCTTCTGTTCCAGATAAATTCGCGCCAGCGTCGTTCGATCGACCGCCGAATCCCGCTCCGACAGCGCCACTTGCAATTCCTGAATTGCTTCCGCTCGCTTTGATCTGCGCCGTAGCACTTCCGCCATGCCGCGGTGCGCGGCGGGATCATTCGGTGCGGCTGCCAGCGCCGCGCGGAAATCCGCTTCCGCGGCGTCCACGCGTCCCGTCGCCAGCTCTTGCCTGCCCTTCCGTACCAACGAGGTCGGCGAGCTGACCGCCGATGAATTCGCGCTACCGGCTGCGCTGCCATTCGTATCGTGCGAAGCAATCTGCAGCTGCAGCGTCGTTACATCCAGTTCCGTCGAAACTCGGTCTAACCTGGCGAAACTTTCCGGCTTCACAGGAGGAAGCGAACTCGGCCCCAGCGTCTCAATCGCCGAATTGCGCTCTTGCGCAGCCTCTGCCTTGTTGCCCGTCTTTTCCAGCGAATAGACCAGCATGGCGCGATCCTCAGGATTCTCGGGCTCCCGATCCGAAGCTTCACGAAAATATTTCACGGCCGTCGTCGCATCGTTCCCGCGCAGATACAGCAAGCCTAAATTGAACGGATAATCGTCCTCGTCCGGATCGAGATCAAGCGCCCGCAATAACCCCGAAGCCGCGGCAGTCGTATTGCCCCGCCGCGCCCGGGCCAGCGCCAGATTGTTCAGCACTTCCGGCAGCTCCGCACCCGCGAGCAGGTCATTTTTCAAATTGTTCTGCAAGGCCGCAAATGTTTCCTCGGCTTTGTCGGGCTGATTCAGCTGCAACCGGCAAACTCCGGTCGTGAACATAGCCTCGGAGGAAAGCGAACTCTCCGAAGGCACCTTAGCCAGCCACGGCAGTGCCGACGCGCAGTCGCGTCGCGAGAAATACGCTTGCCCCAACGAGAATGCAGGATCCGCCCAATCCGGGTCTAAACCTGCCGATTCGCGCAATTCCCGAACTTTGCCGTCATCATCAGTAGCCAACAGACCGCGCACATAATGCTCAAATGCATCCAGCCGCAGGGGCCTTTGCAATTGGGAGAATTGTGCTAGGTTGATCGGAAATCCCTTGTCGTTTGCCGCCAACATCTTCCACACCACTTTGGCGTTCAGCTCCATCAGGGAATCCAGCGTCCCGCTTTCGCGCACGGGGTCCGACAATTTTGTCGGGTTCACCCGCAACGCATGCGCTTCAATCGTCAACACCTTTCCATCCGACGAAAATTTGCCGAAGACCACGAAGTCCGCATCCAGGTCCGCGCCGATCCGCAGCATCGTCGCATGGCTGAACTGCGCATTTGACGGAAGCCCGTAGCGATCTAATTCTGCCATCCTCGCGGCGTGCGTAAATACTTTCTGGCCGGCCGAGGACAACCGCTGGATCGTCAGCTCTTCCAGCCCCTCGCAAAGCCAGTCCAGCCGCGCATTCGCGCCTTCATTTTCAAACGGAAAAACTAGGAATATTCCCTGCGGTGGGGGTACCACGGGACGCCCCGCTCCCGCGGATTGCCCGGACATTGGCCTTACTCCAGCCGCCACGACGACAACCAGACAGAGCGCCCACGCGAAGTTCAATTTCATGCGCAAATTGTAGCAGAGCGGGAAAGGCTTGCTGCGCCAGAACAGCTCGCGTTGCCATAACTACAGCAACCGCAAGAACAATCGAAAAGGGGCCTTTTTACGGCAGCGTCGAGTCGCTGGTCTTCGGCAGCAGGATCTCTTGAGTCTCCGGCAGCTTCACCATCGCCGAAAATGCCGGATCGGTCTTTACGTCGTTCATCGCTCCATAGCCCTCTTCTTTGGCTTTGCGCAGATACACCAGCGCGCGATCCACGTTTCCGGCTTGCGCGAACGACTTGGCCAACAGAAAGTAGAACCTCCCGCGGTCGTTTACCGAACGGTCTTGCAATACCGAACCCGCGCGTGACGAGTTGCGATCAAAGCACTGTGGATCCAGGGCCAAAGCCTGGCGGAACGCCCCAATCGACTCTTCGTACTTCTTGTCGCCGAAGTACGCATAACCCAGGTTGCTGTACAACACCGCCATATCGGTCCGCAACTTCAGCGCCTTTTGGTACGTACGAATCGCCTTGCCGAACTTTTTACGCTGGTACCAGATCGTTCCGATGTTGTTCTGCGCATCGGCGTACTTCGGATCCACCTTCACCGCTTGCTGGTATGACTTCAGCGCATTTCCCAGGTCTTCCTGTTGATGCAGCGCGATACCCAGCTTGTTCCAGTAAATCGCGTTGCGCGGATTTTGCTCTACCAGCTTGCGGTATGAAACCGCCGCTTCGCGGTAGTCCTTCCGCGCCATCAAAATGTCGGCCATTTCTTCTGGCGACAGCGTCTGCGCTCCAGGCGTCGGCGCACCCTGGGCGGGCGTCTGCACCGGGGCGGCGAAATTGGCGGCAGATGGTGTGTCGTCGGTGATTTGCCCTGCGGAGGTGAGGCTGAAACTTGCGAGGAGCACAGCTGCTGGAACCGCCATCCTGTAAAGCGTCATGGCGACTCTCCCTTCTCCGGCGGCTTTTGCGGCTTGTCGGAGTCCTTCTTCTTGCCCCCAAAGATACCAAAAATCTTCTTCAAAGGGTTCTTTTTCTTATCCTTTTCATCCTTGTCCGCAGCCGGCACCTCCTGTGGTTTCCCGTCCGGCCCAATAATCGTTTTCGTCTCTCCCGGCGCCCCAGTGCCGTTCGGTTTTGCCGGATCAGTCGGCGGGTTAGGCTGTCCCCCGCCAAAAATATGCGACAGCACCGAACCTGCCGACGAGATAATCCCGTGCCCGCCGCCGTGCAGCTCACAGAACTGCGTCGGCGCCGATCCGCCAACATACACTTCCTCTCGCGTACTGGGGCAGCTGGAAGTCGCCAACTCTAGTGACTCCGGGTCAATCATCACGGACTGTACGCCCTCCGGCATGTCGAAATCCTTCACATTGCGGTAGCCCGGCAGCAACGTCGCCTTCTTCATGAACTCCGCCCAGATCGGCGCCGCCGTCTGGCCGCCGGCGAATCCCAGGTCGCGATTGTCATCAAATCCAATCCAGATCACGGTCACCAGATTCGAAGTGAATCCGGAAAACCAGCCGTCCCGCGAAGTTCCCGTCTTCCCCGCCGCCGGCAAACTGAATCCTCGCGCCCGCACCGTAGCGCCAGTGCCCTTGTTCAAGACATCCTTCAACAAGCTGGTTACCAGGTAGGCCACTCGCGGGTCCAGCACACTGTGTGTCTCTGGCGTAGTCTTCTCAAGCATCGTTCCGCTGGCGCTAACCACCTCATGCAGAAACTGCGGCTCCGCGCGCACGCCACTCTGTCCAAAGGCGGTATAGCCCGCTGCGACGTCCACAGGCGTCATTTCATAAGCGCCTAGCGCGACCGCAGGCGTGGCCTTGATGTTGTTTCCCAATCCCATCTGGCGCGCGATCTGCACCACCCTTCCGTACCCGATCAGCTCCGCCACCTTCACGGTCGCTACGTTCAGCGAATTTGTCAGCGCATCGCGGACGGTCACCCGCCCCATGAATCTTTCCCCATAATTGTTCGGCGTGTACTCTTGTCCATCAAATTCAAAAGTCGTCGGCTCGTCGTCAATCGTCGTTGCCGGAGTCACCACCGGCTGCACTCCATCCACCGCGTTGTCGAACGCCGCAGCATACACAAACGGTTTGAAGACCGAACCCGGCTGCCGGTGCGCAATCGCGTGGTTCAACTGGCTCTGACCATAATCTCGTCCGCCCACCAGTGCGCGAATTTCCCCGGTCTTCGGGTCCATCGCGACCAGCGCCACTTGCACCTGCGGCAAAATCTCCTTGCTGCCCGCGGGTTTTCCCTTCACCGCCTTTTTCTTCGCGTACTTCTTCTGGATTAGGTCATCCACATTTTTCATGCCAGCTTCTACAGCCGCGGCGGCCGCACGCTGCAGTGCCGGATCCAGCGTCGTGTACACCCGGTAGTTTTGGCTCAACAGGTCGTTCTCGGAATATTTGTCCAGCAGGTGATCCTTCACCATGTCGACGAAGTACGGTGCTTCACTTGAGGTCATCGCCGTTCGCACGATCTTGAGCGGCGTGTTCTTCGCGTCCTGCGCATCTGCCTCGCTGATGTACTTGTTCTCCACCATCTGCGTTAGCACCCGGTCGCGTGATTGCGCGCCGCGTTCCGGACGCCGGTCCGCCGAGGAATAATAGTTCGGCGCCCGAATAATTCCAGCCAGAAATGCGCAATCTCCCGGCGAAAGCTGTCGCAGATCCTTGCCGAAGTACGCTACGCTGGCCTGCGCAAAACCACGAATACCAAAGCTTCCACGGTTGCCCAGGTACACTTCGTTCGCGTACATCTCAAAAATCCGCTGCTTCGAAAATCGCTGCTCCAGTTCGAAGCTCAGCATCGCTTCCGCCAGCTTCCGCCGCCAGTTCCGATCCGTGCTCAAAAAAAACGTCCGCGCCACCTGCATGGTAATCGTGCTCGCACCTTGCAAATGAGTCCCGTGCCTCAAATCGTTCCACGCCGCTCCGAAGATTCGAATGAAGTCGAATCCCGGGTGCTCGAAAAATCGCTTGTCCTCTGCCGACAAAATCGCGTTGATGAGCGTCGGAGGCAGATCGTCGTACCGCACCGCCCGCCGCTTCTCTCGCGCGCTGTCGAAGAGGTTGGTAATCAGCTCCGGCTCGATTTCCGCGACGCCCATCTCCGTGCCACCGCCCAATGGCCGGATCGCTCGTATGGTCTTCCCGTTGAATTGCACAGCCAGCGCATTGGTCCCGGCAAAAAACGACAGCTTCGACGGCCGTATGTCCACTACGTTTCCGTTCGCCGTGTACTGTCCCAGCGCCGTTTCGTCCGCTTCTGGCCGGTACCCAACTCGCTGCAAATACGTCGTCAGGTCATCCGGACCCCAAGCCTGCCCGGGCGAAATTTCTTCCGGAGCCGAAAATATCTGTGTAGTGTTTTGTAGAATGTTGCCGGAAAGCCGGGCTTCGATCATCCGCCCGTATTTCACGTAGTAGTAGCCGAAAACGCTCGCCGCTACCACAACACAGCCAAATACCACACCCAGCAGGGTTAGGCCGTACTTCGACGTCCAGAATCCCTTTTGTATGCGGATCCTCAAGGTCTCTCCAACGGGCTGAAAAAGTGAGCCGAACGTGCGCCGCTCGCCCACGAAACTAGTGTCTCTTACTGCAGCCTTCTAGCAAAGCCACAGTTCCTTGTCTGTTCCCTATCTGGGATGCTTCCAGGCCGCTCGGCCTTTGCCTCGCCATCGCTCTGCCAAAGCTTTTCAATGCGCCCACTCATCAGTCCTGAAACCAGGGTCTTGTCTGGAGCGCCTTAAACACACCCTAACCCGGCGCACCTAAAAATGCGTCACCCACCACATCAACTCGGCTTCGTATGACCGACAACTAGGTCAGCGACTTGTTCTCGCTGCTCGGGGTGAAATGCAGATCCACATGGTAAAAGAGAATGTCCACCGGCACCGTGTAGTCCACCAAGATGGTTACCCGCGAACTTCCCGCGGTCACCTTGATGTTGTCTTTGGTTGCCGGAATCTCCAAATCCTCAATCGTCTTAAACACCTTGTCTTTGATCTGCTGTTCGGTATTGTGTTCCACTATCCCAAACCGAGCAATCTCTTGAATCTTGTCGTTCAACTGGTACTCCGCCACATAGGGGGGAATCACCTTCACTCCCGCCAGCACACCCACCAGCAAAATGGCCGTGACGATAATGGCCTTCAGCTTACCTTCGCCCCGCTGCGACCGCTGTCTACTCGTTTTTTGTTCCGCACGAACCACTGGCTCTCTCCCGCGCGCCGGCAAGACCAGGCGTCAACAGACCCACTGCACCTCTCGAAAGTAGCACCTCGCCTTTTTCTCTATCAATAACCCCTCCGTACAGGTGTTTCCTCCCCGGCACCCCCTTTTGGTAGCGCGGACTTCAGCCGGCGGCGTCGGCAACGCGAGCAAACCCTCGGGCGGTAAATGCCACCCCCTCAGTGTTAGAATTTCCCCTCGTCACGAGGCCACTATGAAGATCACTCGACGCGAATTCTTGACCACTGCCGCCCTGGCCGCAGCCGCTCCTCCTTTCCTTCCGTTCGACGCTCCCAGACCTCCACTTGCCTTCTCCACTCTAGGCTGCCCCAAATGGCCCTTCGCGCAAATCCTAGACTTCGCCGCCACAAACGGCTTCTCCGCCGTAGAAATCCGTTGCATCCTTGGCGATCTCGATCTTCCCAGCAGACCCGAATTTGCCCCCGACCAAATCGCCGGCACCAAAAAGACTATAGCCGCTCATGGGCTCAAGATCTCTGACCTCGGCAGTTCCTCCGAAATGCATCACACCGATCCTGACAAGCGCGCCAAAAGCCTCGCCGACGCCAAGCGCTTCATCGACCTCGCCGAAAAACTGGACGCTCCTTACATCCGCATCTACGGCAACAAACTCGAAGGTCCGCAGGATGAGTGCATCCGCCGCGTAGCCGCAGGCATGCGGGAACTCGCCGTTTACGCCAAGCCCCACAACGTCACAGTCATTATCGAATCCCACGGCGACTTCGTTACCTCGCCGCTGCTCAAGCAAGTTCTCATCGAAGCCGATCATCCCAACGCCGCTCTGCTCTGGGATGCCCACCACACCTTTGTCGACGGTCACGAAGAACCCGAATTCACTGTCCGCGAACTCGGCTCCTGGATCAAACACACCCATTTGAAGGACTCCGTCGAGGTCAACGGCGAAGCCCACTACGTCCTCACCGGCAAAGGCAGCGTGCCGGTCCAGCGCCAAATGCAGGCGCTAGCCGCCATTAATTACAAAGGTTATTTCTGTTTTGAGTGGGAAAAACTCTGGCACCCGGACATTGCCGAGCCCGAAGTCGCCATAGCCGATTTCGCCCGCGTCGTCCCGGCCTTCTTAACCACTCCTAAGAACAACTGAGCCGCCCTCCTTGTTCAAAGAGCGACTCAGATGCAGGCTTTTCCTCTGGGAGCCTTACTTCACTCCGATCGCGAATGGAATGGAACCATTCGCCAGGTTGATGCGGTACAAGTACGTGTTCCCGGACGACAGATTGTTCGTCCCCATGTTGAAGATCCACTGTTGCCCTGAAGCATCCCAACGAAACGCCACGTCTGGTATGTCGGTGCCGGTGGTCTCATTGATGTTGTCGATCGTACCGCGCACCGCGCTCAGCATAGTCAAAGAGCCGCCCGTGCCGGCAAACACCGCCGCCGGATTCGAAATGGCCCCTCCCGAGGCGCTACACACCCGGAACTTCACCGGAATCGTGCTCCCGCCTTTGCGCGGGTATACGCTGCTCCCATCGCTGTTGATCGGCGGTAAAATCACGCTGCCCGGTCCAATCGCCGCGCTGCACACGCCGTAGTTAAGCGTGATCGCGGCCGCTGCACTGCCGCTTGTATAGTTCGCTGTGCTGCTACTGAACACGCCAATGACCGAATACGACCCAGGATTTACAGGGATTGCAGCCGTTCCCGGCGGCGTGTAGGTGAACGCGAAACTCCCAGGCACTGCCACGCCTCCGATCCCCTTCGCGGCTCCCGTGGCAGGATGCGGATTCCCGTCATACACAAAGTTTCCGCCTGTAACGGTTATTGTCGGCGCCGCAGGGGTGATCGCGATGCTCGCGTTCCCCGTACTCCCGATATGGTTTCCGTCGCCGGGATACGTTGCGGTTCCGGTGCACCCGGGCGCCGTCACGTTTACGCAGTCACCGCTGTAGGAAACCGGCGCTACCGCAGCATTCAATCCGCCCGCACCGGCCACGGTCGCAGTCGCCGTAAACGCGGTGCCGCGATAAACGTAAGGCCCCGGCTCAAACGTCATGGTCGTTGTGGAAGTCGCCTTGTCGATCGTGAACGATCCGGGCACATACGCAATCTGGAAATTGCCCGGAGTGGTCCCGTTCACCATCGCCGCGATCGCCGTAGTACCCGCATTCGGCCCCACGCTCGCTGGGTTATTTGTGCACGCCAAATCCCCGGTGTACGCCCCGCTCACGACGCAGGCCGAGGGAGTCTTCGTATTTCCGTCAAACATTGCTGTCCCGCCTCCCGCCGTCGCCGTTACTGGTGCCTTATCGACGTGATCGTGGACCGTCCCGCTCCTATCGTTGTAATTCATTCCTCCTGAGAAGGACCAAGCATCCGCCGGATAGTCGCCCGCATCTGTGTGCGACGTTCCGGTAAAGTTGAAGCTCGCGCTAAAATCAACGCCTCCAACTCCAATCGCCGTTCCCGTCGCCGTATGTGGACCTCCGTTGTAGGTCACGCTATAAGGAGTCACGCTCACGGTCGCGTCTGCCTTGTCAACGTGGTCGTGCACCGTGCCGTTCTTGTCGTTGTAATTCTGGCCGCCGGTGAATGTCCAAGCGTCCGCTGGATAGTCGCCTGCATCGGTGTGGCTCGTTCCTGTCAAATTTAGCCAGGCGCTCAAATCGACGCCTCCCACTCCCGTCGCAGTCCCGGTAGCGGTGTGAGCTGCCCCGTTATACGTCACCGAATACGGCGTAACGTCGATCACTGCATTCGCCTTGTCAATGTGATCGTGCACCGTGCCGTTCTTGTCGTTGTAGTTCTGGCCGCCGGTGAATGTCCAAGCGTCCGCTGGATAGTCGCCCGCATCGGTGTGGCTCGTTCCTGTCAAATTTAGCCCGGCGCTCAAATCGACGCCTCCCACTCCCGTCGCGGTCCCGGTAGCAGTGTGAGCTGCGCCGTTATACGTCACCGAATACGGCGTAACGTCGATCACCGCATTCGCCTTGTCAATGTGATCGTGCACCGTGCCGTTCTTGTCGTTGTAATTCTGGCCGCCGGTGAATGTCCAAGCGTCCGCTGGATAGTCGCCTGCATCGGTGTGGCTCGTTCCTGTCAAATTTAGCCCGGCGCTCAAATCGACACTGCCAACTCCTGTTGCAGTCCCTGTCGCCATATGCGCCGTCGCGTTGTACGCCACGCTGTAGCCGCTCACGTTGATCGTCGCGTCCACCTTGCGAATCGTCGCCGTCGTCGTTGCGCTCGTCGTGGACAACACATAGTTGCCCGAAGCGATACCGCCCAGCACCAAATTATTCGACGTTACTGCCTTAGCCGGCCCCGCATTCGCGTCCGCAAACGTTCCCGTTCCGCTGCACGTCACGTTTGCAGTGTCCGCCGCCAGCACTCCGGCCACCGAGCAATGAATCGTCGCCGCATTGGTTCCGTCATAGTCCTTGTCATCCGCCGTGATGCTTGGAGTCGCGGATTTCATATTGATCTTCGCCGTCGTCGTCGCCGTTGTGCTCGTCAGCATATAATTCCCTGCCGCACCACCGGTCAGCGCCACGGTCGCGGTAACCGTCTGCGCGCTGCTGCTCGCGTTCGGTGATGCGAATGTCGCGTTGCTGGCCGTGCAGGCCACGTCGTCGCTTCCCACTTTGTCCGGAATCGTGCAGGCGTTGATCGTGGCCGTGGTATTTCCGTCATACGGTTTGTCGTTCGCGGTGATGCTAGCCGTCACTTGCTTTTTGTTGACGTTGATCGTTACGTCCTTCGAAGCGGTCGCATAGTTCGTGCTATCCGTCGGAGTGAAATCCACATGCAGGTCCTGACCTCCGCCTGCGTTCAAAATCGTCCCCGCCGCCGGTGTATACGCAAACGTTCCCGGCACTGCAGCCGTCGCATTCAGTTGCGTCGCGCTCAACGCGGTTCCGTATGTGATATCCGCCGGACTGCTCCAGGTGATCGCAGGCGCCGCCTTGCCAACAGTTTGGCCACCGGCTAATGCACCAGTACTGTCCACGAATACGCCGGTGTGCAGGTAGTTCGCAGACACCGTGTGCGCCGTGCCACCGTTGACGGTCAATGTAGAGTTGCTCACGCTGGCGCACGCGTCCGTGCTGTTTGGCGGGCTGCAAGCTCCGAGGGCAACTGCAGAGCCGAAGCTCACTCCATCCACGACGAACTGTACCGTTCCGCTTGGAGCTAACGACCCGGAAGTCGCATGCACATCCGCCGTAAACGTGACCGACGCGCCGAAAACCGATGGGTTCGGAGACGAAGCTACCGTGGTCGTGGTGGGAACAACAGATGGATTTAACGCAAAATTTATTCCAGTAATCACCTGTGCGTTGTTTTGGATGTTGATTGGGGCGCTCGTTGCGCTATTGAAACCCGTCGCAGACGCGGTCAACGAAATCGTCGCGGGCCCATTCCCGGCGAATGACGGTTTAAACGAGTAGGTTCCATCCGCCGCGGTTGTGGTCGAAGTGGTGATATTGCATCCAGTTAAGGCAGTGCAACTCACCGTCGCTCCCTGGATGGGATTTCCGGTCGCGCTACTCGTAACCTTGCCGGAAATTGTCGCGTTACCATCGGTAAATGTATTCTGTGCTTGGTACCCCGACTGGTTCCCTACCGCCGTCAAATAAAATCGAATGTCCACATCGTGCTCATCCGGCGAAAACTCGCTGTTCGCAATATTTCCCTGGCCGTCCGCTATCGCAGTCACCACCGGATGCGTATCGACCAGCGGCGATTCCACCAGCCCCAGAGTCACCGTCTCTCCCGGCTGCCAGCCCGTTCCCGTAATCGTTACCACGCTCCCCGGCGGGTAGTCCGCCGCATCCGTCTTCACCGTCGCAAATCCATATAGCTCCGCGCTGCTCACCGGTGTCCCGCCGCTCGTTCCGCCCAGCATCACCAACAATCCATCCTGATTCAGCGCGCTCACCGCCGACTGCTGTCGCGCCACCGCAGCCGAGCCCGTTGCCGCGAAAATCCCCGTCCACGGTGTGAACGTCTCTGCCGTATTCAACTCATTCCCCGCTGAAGTGCCACCCACAATCAGCACGGAATGGTTGTTCGGCAAAAGAATTGCCGCATGATCCTGCCTTGGCGAAGCCATCGCCGACGCCAAAAGCGCAAAGCTCTTCGTCGTGGGGTCGTATATTTCCGCCGAAGCCAAATCCGCGGACCCGTTATTTCCTCCCACCACGAGGACGCTGCCATCCAGCAACGCTGTTGCTGAGTGCCCCTCGCGCGGCGAAGTCATCGCCGGCCCCACATATACCGTATTCGCAGCCGGATCAAAAATGTCGCTTGTTGCCAGCGCCGCACTCCCATTTGATCCACCCACCATTAGCACTCGACCGTCTGGCAAGATCGCCGACGCCAGCGACATCCGCGGTGCCGAAAGGCTGCCGGCAAATTCAAAATGCTCGGCGAGCGGATCAAACACTTCCACGCTCTGGCTCGCTGCATTTCCATTCCGTCCGCCCGCGATCAACACCCGTCCATCCTTCAGCAAAGTCGCCGTCGCGCCGGCCCGCCCTTCCAACATCCCTCCCGCAATCGCGGTCCACGAATCCGAAAGGGGATCGTAAATCTCCGCCGAGTTCGTCGTGCCCCCGCCCGCGCCTTCGCCACCCGCCACTAGCACTCGGCCGTCCGCCAGCGCCACCGCAACATGCTTCGCGCGCGCCATCCCCATCGCGCTCACCTCGGAAAATGATCCGTCGGCGTTGAAGACCTCTGCGCTCGTCACGGCCCCAGTTCCGTCATCCCCTCCGGCAATCAACACGCGATGGTCCTTCAGCAGCACCGCCGCCGCCCCGCTGCGTGCCACACCCATCAAGCCCATCGAGTGCCACGTACCGGTTTGCAGGGTTGGAATCGACGCGATACCAACGGCTGTCAGCAACAAAAGAAGGACCACGCATCCAAGCAAAGCAGCGGCTGGGCGCTTCATAAGTGACCTCTCAGAGACGCAATTCGGCACAGGCCTGCCAGACAGGTCTTGTCGTCTTTAGTTTTGGGAACAACCTGTCGCGGTAGGAGGACAGTTCACCGCAGGGGACACTTACCGATGAGAAGCCGCACGCCTGATGCCAGTGCCTTCGGTATTCTGGGACCGGCGCATTTCTCCACTACCCGCCTTGTCTTCAGCGGATTACGACCGATAGAGCCCAAGCCGTACTATACCGGCTGTAGCGTGCACGCTTGCTTTTCCCAAGAGCCAGTAGTCAACTTCCGGAGACAATTCTTGCCTCCTGCTACCCCGGCGCAGCCGTTCCACCAGGGCGCGTTCATCTCGCCGTAAACTCCGCTGTTTTCCGTCTCGGGGCCGTCCGCCAGAACCCAAAAAACCTTCACGCGTCCCTATCTTGTTTAGAATGAATCCTTACAGAAAACAGCGGCGGCTGCCAATGGTCGTTGCGCAAAGTTGTCCAGAAAGACTTCCCAGAGAGGCTATTTGCTATACGTTCCTGCGACACCCGGCGTGCATCCCAACTTGCTCCGTCCGCAACGGCCGCAGCGCTACAGACTTCCGGCGAGCGGGTTTTCTCCTACTTGCCAGTTCAGAGTCGACAGACGCCCGCTCAGTACGCCCGCGCGAAGAGCGCACGTTCCTTCGCCACCTGCGCGCAATACACACACTTACCGCTCCCGACCGCACCGCCCGCTCCCAACACAGAGTGCTGGTCCAGAGGAATGCACCGCATAGTAGCTCGGGTCTCTTCCTTGATCTTTTCTTCGCATTCGCCGCTGCCGCACCAGCCCGCAAACGCAAATCCCGTCTCGACGGCCTTCTTGAACTCGTCATATGTCGCCGTCGCGTGGGTGTTCGCCCGCCGAAATGCCAGCGCCTTGTCGTACAGCGCCTGCTGGACTTGCTCCAGCAACTTTTCAATCGTCGCAGGCAACTCCGCCAGCGCCGCCGAAATTTTTCCTTCGCGCCCGGGGCGATCCCTCCGCGCCAGCACCGCCGCCTGCTTGGCCACATCCTTCGGGCCCAGCTCCACGCGCACCGGCACGCCCCGCATCTCCCAATCGTTGAATTTCCATCCCGGACTCTGCCCTTCGCGCTCATCCAGCACCACGCGAATTTTTGCTTTTACCAGTTGCGCCTTCAGTTCTTTCGCCGCGCTCAGCACTGCAGATTTCTCTTCATCATTCTTGAAAATCGGCACAATCACGCACTGGTACGGCGCCAGCCGTGGCGGCAGCACCAGCCCCTGGTCGTCGCCATGCACCATGATGATCGCACCAATAAACCGCGTCGAAAGTCCCCACGACGTCGTCCAGCAATGCTGCTGCACGCCGCTGTGGTCCAGATATTTCACTTCAAACGCTTGCGCAAAATTTTGCCCCAGGTAATGCGATGTTCCCGACTGTAGCGCTTTGCCGTCGCCCATCATCGCTTCTATCGAATACGTTACGTCCGCGCCCGCGAATTTCTCCGCGTCCGATTTCGCTCCCGGTATCACGGGAATCGCCGCTTCGTTCACCGCAAAATCCGTATACACTTCCAGCATCTGCCGCGTCTCGTCCATCGCTTCCTGCTGCGTCGCGTGCGCGGTGTGCCCTTCCTGCCAATAAAATTCCAGCGTCCGCAAAAACAATTTTGTGCGCAGCTCCCAGCGCACCACCGAATTCCACTGGTTCATCAGCACCGGCAAATCGCGGTACGACTGAATCCACTTCGACCACATGTGCCCGATAATCGTTTCTGAAGTCGGCCGCAAAATCAGCGGCTCGGCCAGTTCCTCGCCGCCGCCGATCGTCACCACCGCCAGTTCCGGCGAAAATCCCTCCACGTGGTGCTTTTCCTTTTCGATGAAGCTTTTCGGAATCAGCAAAGGAAACGCCACATTCTGGTGGCCCGTCGCCTTGAACCTCGAATCGAGCGCCTGCTGAATGTTTTCCCAAAGCGCCCAGCCGTATGGCCGCACAATCATGCAGCCGCGCACCGGCGCGTAGTCTGCCAGTTGCGCCTTCAGCACCAGCTGGTTGTACCATTCGGAAAAATCCTGTGCTCGTGTGGGAAGTTTTTCTTCAGCCATGCGGCTCTCAGTCGTTCCTCAGTAGGAATTTTACGTTTCCGCGAACAAAAAAGCGTAACGGACACTTTCACCACTGTCAACGAACGCGGATGTAAGTGCGCGCCAGATACGGCAATGGGCCGGTTATCTGTGCGAGGGCAGCAGATCCCAGATAGCCAGATCTTCCGTTCCAAGAACCCAGGAACAGAAACTTGCAAGCCACGGTCGCGGACCAAATCATATCGTTCTTTGAATTGCGCACGTCCGTAGAGAAAATCCACTCACGCATGTCGCTGCGATTGATGTAGCACCACGCTGTGCGATCCGCCGCGTCCCATTCGATTTTTGCGCCGTAGGTGCGAACGGCTTCGCCAATGGCTTTCAGGTCATAGGCACCGCGCCAATTCTCATAGAGCCACGCGGAAAAGGCCGTTTCTTCCGGCGATAGAAATTTGCAAGCCTTCGCGGTGCAGCGCGGCAGCGCCATCTCGCACCAGAGCGGAAAGCGCATCGCTGTCGATCCAGCGGACATTTTCAAAGTCAAACTGAATCCCGATGTAGCCATTCTCTTCGCAGACACGAATCAGCGCGTGTAGCATGCGCGTTTGCGCAGCAGCATCGCCAAGAAACATGTCAAATTCCGTCTGCACAAAACCCGCATTCACGAGCAGGGGCATCACCGGGACATGATGCTGCTTCGCTGCTTCCATCACCAGCGGATTGGGACCACCGGATACTAAGCCTTCGGCGTTGGCGTTGTACCTGGCCGGCACCAGAAGATCTACTTGATCCGCGTGGGCGAGAAACGAATGGATCGACGTGGAATCGCCGGTCAGATAAAACAGCGACTTCGGTTTGTCGGCTCGCGCCTCTAAAGCAAAGAAGAAAACCAGCACCGCGAAAAAGAAGACTCGTTTCATAAGAACCGCGAGTCTACGGATGGTCCGTGAGCAGTGCAATCGCAGCTTGCGAATGGACGCATCGCAACCTTGTCGATTACACCGTGCGGAATAGGAAGTGCCAAAGAATATCCACACCGGCGTGAAGCAGCGCCGAGGCAAAAATAGATCCGGTCTTCCTCCATGTCCAGCCGTAGAAAAGCCCGGCAATCGATGCCAGCAGTACATAACGCCAGTTCGGAAAATGCAGATTGCTGATGTGCGAAAAACCGAAGACGATCGAAGCCGCGAACCATCCACTGGTTTCGCCATTGGCACGCGATAACAGATTTTGCAGTAACCCCCGGAACAAAAACTCTTCCGGCCATGCGGTAAAGAAGAGAATTCCGATGGAAAGTGGAAGGAAAGACTTCCATTCGCTCAATCGTGGCGCCCAGGCGATAAAATGAATTTGCAGTCCCAGTGGCACCGCAACGCACGCAAACAGAGTCAGCGGACCCAGGATATAGATCGTCCAGCCGCCGCCCCAGCCGATGTCGTAGCCGACGTTTTTGACACGCCGCAAGAGTAAAAAACCGGCAATCGCCAGATTGACGGCTGCGACTACGGTGAAGATGTATGCAAGGCGGCCCCCGGGATATGGCCATAACCAATGCGATGGCCCGAATTTCACAGCGGCCCAGATGCCGCCGATGGTCCCAAAGTCCTGCCAGCAGCCCGGCGCGGCTCCTCGCGTCCACGACAGAAGCAGGAGCGGCGCAAAGAAGAACGCAGCCGCGGCGGCAATGCGCAAGAGCGAAACCGTTCCCGTGCCAAGGGCGTACACCAGGAAAAGAAAGAACAGCACTAAACCCAGAAGCCAGGGAGCACCAGGACCCGCGACCGCCGGGAAGCCGTCCGCTATGCCACGCGCGGCGAACAGCAGCATGGCGGAAACAAAACCCGCGAAGACGACGAGCGTGGCGAGGAACGATCGCTCGGCATACCAATAGCTGTGGCCGCTTGTTGATGCAAAAAATGCCAACATGACTGTGAGCAGCAGGGCCAGAGCCAGCAGTGGTCCCGCGCTCAGTTGGCGTGTGGTCGTCAAGCAAGTATTGTATCGTAATGACTTTTATCTCCAGGTCACTCGATGACCAAACGACTGAACTACATTGACTGGATGCGTGGCCTCGCCTGCGTCGTGATGTTCCAGACGCACTGCTATGACTCGTGGCTGGATGCCTCAGCGCGCCAGACAACCTTTTTCGAGTGGTCACGAGTCGGTGGAACGCTGCCCGCTCCGCTCTTCGTTTTTCTGGCGGGTCTTGCCGTGGCGCTCGTCACGGAGAAATTGCGCGAACAAGGCATCGCGCGCGACCAGATTGCCAAGCAAACCATACGGCGCGGTGCCGAAGTGTTCGGCCTCGGCATTTTGTTTCGCATCCAGGAATTTGCGCTTGGTTATCCGCGATCGCCGTGGACCGACCTTTTCCGCGTGGACATCCTGAATATCCTCGGTATCTCGATGATGTTGATGGGAGCCGTGTGCTGGTTCGCCGGCGGCGGCTCGGCTGCGGCAGCGCGAGGCAGGAGTCTTGCGGCCGCAATCGCTTCAGCAGCCGCTGTGGCGTCAGCGACTCCCGCCTTGTGGACGATTTGGCGGCCGAAATTTCTTCCCTGGCCAGTTGAATCGTATATCAACGGCGTGCACGTTTTCGATCGGCCGCAGCCGTGGCTTTTTCCTGTATTCCCGTGGGTGGCGTTTGCCTTCGCGGGCTTGACGGTCGGCTTTTGGATGTTCACCGATCTCGCTAGAAAATTGGAGGTTTGGAGCTTTGCCCTGTTGGGCGCCGCGGGTATCGCAATTTGTGGGCTCTCCGCGTTATTCGATGGCGTGCCGATGCGCTGGTTCGGCGCTTACGACTACTGGCACACCAGCCCGAACTTCTTTTTGATGCGTTGCGGAATTTTGTTGATGATTTTATTTTTGGCTTATGCGTGGTGCCGCTGGGGACTGGCCCGTGTGGCGTTCAGTCCGCTCATGCAGTTAGGTAAGACTTCGTTGCTGGTTTATTGGGTACACATCGAATTTGTGTATGGAAGGTTTTCCATTTTGCCAAAAGGACAGTGCGGCATCGCGAAAGCGACTGCGGGGCTGATCGCTATCTTCTCCGCGATGCTTGGTTTGTCGTGGTTGCGAACCAGATGGAAAGGCAGGAAAGCCCGTGTGCCATCCGCTTCGCAGCTTGAGGGTTCGCTCGCGACCTGATCTTCATGGTTTGGCTGCGGGCGGTTGTATCTGTTCCGACTTCGGAATCTTGATGATCACTTCGCCAGGCTTGGCGAGACCCAGCTCATCGCGAGCGATGGATTCAATCTTGTGCGGATCGGACTTCAGCGCTTTTACTTCCTGCGACAGCTCGGTGTTTTCCTTGTTCAGGCGAGCGATTTCGCCCTGCACTCGTTCGATCTCTTGTTGGGTGCGCCGCATCGCCAGGTAGCCATGAGCTCCGAAAATGTCGTGCAAAAACAATCCAAAGACACAAATGCCCAGCAGCGCCCTGCCATATTGCGTCCACAACAGGCTCAATCTGTCTTGTGGAGCCATTCTTCAGCCTTTCAGAATCCAGTCGGTCGCTTCCCGCACCAGTTTAGCCGATGCCGCCGCGTTTTCCGCTTCGACGTATAGTCGCAGTAACGGCTCAGTACCGGAAAGGCGCAGCAGCATCCACGAGCCGTCGTCAAATACAAATTTCGCGCCGTCGGTTCGATCCACCGATTTTACCTTGCGGCCGAGCAGCTTGGGTTTGTCGGTCTTGGACTTCTGGATTGCCGCCGCTTTCTGTTCGTCGGTCAGGCGCAAATTCTCGCGGGTCGGAGCAAAACTCCGCCCGACTCTCTTGAAGAGCTGCTGAATCTGCTCGCTGATTGACGCCCCGCGCGCTGCAAGCATCTCCGCGACCAGCAGGCACGCCAGAATGCCATCTTTTTCCGGCACGTGGCCGCGAATCGTCAGCCCGGCGCTTTCTTCGCCGCCTAGTGCGATTCTATCCTCGCGAATGAGCTGGCCAATGTATTTGAATCCAACAGGAGTCTGGAACGTGTTTTGCCCATGCGACTTTGCCGCCGCGTCCACCAGTTCTGAGGTCGCGACGCTCCGCGCCGCGGGCATTTTCCATCCTCTTGACTCCACCAGGTAGTCGTACACCAGCGCCAGAATCAAGTTGGGCTGCACCCACGAGCCGTCGGAATCAATGATGCCAAAACGGTCCGCGTCGCCGTCGGTGGCGAGTCCCGCAGTCGCTTTGGAAGAAAGCACCAGATCGCGAAGCGGAGCCAGATTTTCCTCGCTGACATCCGGGCCAGTACCATCAAACAGTACGTCGCGATCCGTGCGAATCGTTTCTACCGGAACACCGTGATCGGCCAGCACTTGATTCAGGTAGCCGGCGCCGCATCCGTGGAGGGCGTCCACAGCAAATTTGGCTTTCGCCTTGGCCAACACGTCGAAGCGCACTAATTCGCCAAGACGTTTCACGTAGTTGGCGTGTAAGTTGGTTTCCTCGGCCCCGGTGGTATCGCTTTTCACCGGAGCAATGCCACCGGCTGCGAATAATTTGGCCGCTCGCGCTTCAACATCCTTGGTAATTTCTGGCAGGGCCGGTCCAGCATCCGATGAAGAGAACTTTAGTCCGTGGTACTGCGCCGGATTGTGACTGGCCGTGAAGTTGATGGCGCCGTCCAGCTTGGCACGTTGAATTTCGTACGCTATCGCAGGCGTCGGTGTGAAGCTGTCGCAGAGCAGCGGCCGAACGCCATGCTGGCGCAGAATCGTCACGGCCAGGGCGGAAAACTCCTCGGAATAAAATCGCGTGTCGTATCCCACCAAAATTGTGGGCTTGGCGGTTTTGGCTTTTACCTGCTCGGCGATGGCGGTCACCGCCAGCCGCACATTTGCGAATGTGAAATCGTCGGCGATCAATCCTCGCCATCCGGAAGTGCCAAACTTGATCGGCGAAGCCGTCATACCTGGAGAAGCGTTCATAATGGGGGCTAGTGTAGCCCTTCCGGCACAGCCTGCAAATAGCACAAAACAGGAGAAGACCTGATGCCAGCACGGACGAACGTAAGAGTGGTTCTCGTCACATGCGCAAATCGCACCGAGGCCAAAGAGATTGCGCGATCGGTGGTCGCCAAACGGCTGGCGGCTTGCGTGAACGTGGCCTCTGCCCCAGTGGAATCGATCTACCGATGGAAAGAAAACGTAGAGAAGGCGAAGGAATTCCTGCTGGTGATCAAGACTATGAACCACAGGCTCAGCGCGCTCGAGAAGGAAGTGGCCCGGTTACATAGTTACGAGGTGCCGGAGTTCCTCGTGATCCGAGGAGCCGGCGGCTCCCGCGGCTATTTGCAGTGGCTGATCGAAAGCGTTTCATAGCCGTTTTTGCTTTACTCGATCGTGCGGAATAGAGCGAGAAGTTTCGGGGCAGCCAAGTGTTGGTAGTCGGCCGTGAGAAGGCCGTAGGTTTCTAAGGCGTCGTAAGTCCGGCTATAACCCGAAGACTGCGTGCCGTTCAGCGGCCAGTAGCCCCAGCTCAGATTGTTTTCCCTCAAGTATTGGACGAACCAGACAAACCACTGGCTGTTGGCGGCGCAGTCAAGCGTCTGGCAGGTGCCAAATTCGCCAACCCACAACGGAACCTCGGGCTTGTTATGCAGCAGGAAGCCAGCGCGCGTGTCATAAGCCTGCTTCATCTCCTCATAGCTCGCGAAGCCGTGCAAAGCGGACGCGTACGCGTGTGGCGAATAGACCAGACGATTGGGGACTTTCAGCGTGAGTGGCAGGGTGGCGAAAGCCGTGAAGTCGGTGGAATACTGCGGCCCCTCGACCATCACCAGAAGATTCGGGTTGGCGTCGAGGACCGCGTTCCCGCCGCGTTCGGCGGCGGCGTGCCAATCGAGTTTGGGATCGTTTCCGCCCCAAGCGGCACCACTGCGAAGCTCGTTGCGCAGGTCAGCGCCCACCACCCACGGCTGCGCCTTGTAGCGCAAGACGATGGCGCGCCAGTCGGCCAGCCAGTTTTCTTCAGGGTAGTCGTCGTTGTACCAGAGCCCGTTGCCGTCGCCGTCCTTGCAGCACCACTCGGCGCGGCTGACGTGATTGTCCAGGACAATCATGATGCGCTCCTTAGCAAGAGCAGCGATGACCGCGTCCATGATTTCCATGGCGTGTTTGCCGCGAAATTGCGGATTCGCTCTGACGGCGTAGTCCGGAACGACAGGACTGTTCTCGATGGTTTGGTTGGCCCACGGCAGGCGGACGGAGTTCACGCCGAGAGCGCGGATCTGTTCGATGATTTTGCCGAGTGGAGCGTGGTCAAGACCGCCCGGAACGAATTCTTTTTGATCGAAGCCATACCAGTTGACCGAGGTAAGCCGTACGATGCGGTTCTCGGCATCCCGAATTTCGTAGGCGCTGGTATGGAGCGGCGGACTGATCTCCGATTTCCCAGCGGCAAATACGGAGGCCGACGGCGCCCAGCACAACGCCATTAGAAGGATCCACCCCGCCAGAACGCGCGTAAAAGGATTCGCGACTCTGCGCTTAGACATATAGCAGGGCTTGGTCGAGGTCGGCGATAATGTCTTCGACGTCTTCAATGCCGACCGACAATCGCACCAACCCTTCGGTGATGCCGATGCGCTCTTGCACCTCTTTGGGCATCGATGCGTGGGTCATGAGTGCAGGAAGAGAAATGAGCGACTCTACGCCGCCCAGGCTCTCCGCAAGTGAGCACACCTTCACCTGGTTCAGAAACTTTCGCGCTGACTCGAGGCTGCCCAGATCAAAGGAGAACATTGCTCCCAATCCACACTACTACCTACACGCAATATCGTACTACAAATACAACACCAAACCCAAATAATACACTTTACAAACTTTAACATGCACATCGAAATACCATACAACGGCAATGCCATTCGCATTG
>DATMZI010000036.1:0-88655 GCA_035607085.1 Candidatus Eiseniibacteriota bacterium
CCTCACTTGCGCGTTTGTGGCGATTCTGTAGTTTTTGTCGGAATGCGGAATCAGTAACTTACGCGTTTTCAATGCACCTGACGGTTCGATTCCCACCCGCGCCTCCATGAAATCACACCAATTTTTATGCGGGTATTTGAAGATTCCCGCTGTCCAGGTGGGGCAATTCACGCCCCTGTGCTAAGACTACCCAAAGGTACAGTGGATTTTGTGTTCGGTCGTTGTCAAACTTCACACTGGGCTTAGGTACGGGGAGGTTTTCAACCTGCTCCAATGTCCAGTTCGAAGCGGAGACAGCCGTGGCATACACAACCCAATCCAACAACGCTCTCAGGATTAGAGCGGAATATCATCTGCGTTTTGGGGTGTTGGTACTCGCGACTGTGCTGACGCTGCTGGGTGCGGCAATGGTATTCCGTGGCCTCCAAGGTTCGTTTGACTGGGCGGTTCAGTCGCCGCACACCATATCCGCCAAGTTGACGAACGCGTCTCCAGGAATCGGGTTTGCGACGATGGGCATGCTTTTGGCTCTTGTTATCGGGACGCGGAAGATTGGATAACTTCTCTCACGTGCCCACGACGACCAGCCTCATATTGTGCCGCCTACATTTATATTCTGGTAAAATCCCGAGCAGAGGATGTGTTCCGATGGAAACAGAAAAATATCTAGGTACCTACATGGCGGATAATTCTGAGCCGTTTTGGATTTGCGGTGTCAAAAACTGTGCGGTTTCTTTTCCGCACCGTGTAGGGATGACCGAAGACCACAGTTGGAAGCACCTGTTCGCGGATGATTACTCCGAACCGAATTCGAACAGAACAAACTGACTGGTCTGTTGTCCGCTGAAAGTGGGGTTAGGCAATGACAAACTCTGAAATCATGTGGAAAATGACTCCAGTTGTGCTCGCAGTGTGGCTGCTCACCAGCCCGACGTTCGCGATTTGCAGCCGCCTGCCATTCCCCAGACAGGTGGAATTTTAACTTCCCTGTCTAGCACCCACAACAGCGAAACTTCTTCTGCCCACCGCAGTTGCGCTATTTGCGAGTGCTTTTGAGAATGTTCAGCCGTTACGTCAGGTTTCCGACTCTCCGCTTCGAAAAATTCTCTTTGTTGTCTTACACGGTTCAAATGATCTTGGATTTGTTCAGCAGTTTTCATAGTCTAATCCAGTTTGACTCGGTCGGCTGGAACCCACGCCAGGTGCGGCAAAATCAGGAACCGCAACTGGTCGTATTCGTTAAAGACAGCGACCCTGACGACAACACGACAGCGATGCCCCGATTGGTCTACGTAGACTCCGCGCCTATCGAAATATTTGGAAATCTCTGGAGGTTTCGACAAACTGGAAGCCAGAGGCTGGTACGACCTAACACGGGAGTATCCAGAAGCTTTTATTTTGCTCATAGCGTACTCCTGCGCTGCATCGATTGCTAGGCTTGTGTTCGAGGAATAACCTGGTTTCGAAGAACGCTTAGCTTTGGGGCTTTTCATTTTACCGTCGATCAGCTTCTGCAAGTACGTCTCATGATTCTAGGATAAGCCATTGGTGTGCCGTACGCGTGCCTGACTTGGCTGATTCTACGGTTTCTGCTGGTTCTAGGACTTCTGAAAACACACAAGTTAACATCGCATCAACGCAGGTGGTGGTTTCGACTCTCACACGCTTCCGCCAACTCGTTTGTTTCAGCAGACTTAACCGTTTAAAACTAGCTCCAATTCGGAATTTGGCTCCAATTGGAGTCCGATCTTCTGCGACAGCCGCTCGGCAGCCGCACGTTCCGCGGATCCAACGACGTGTGCATAGTGATCGACGGTCACCTTCGAGTCTCCATACCGCATCAGATCGGGTGACGATATGGATAGGCGTTCCGGATTCAAGTAGTTCGGTTGTTACGCCATGTCGGAAACAATGAATCCCAACATGGACGCCCTTCTTGGTTTGGATACCGAGCTTTGCGATCGCACGGTGTATCCCGTACTTGACCACATTGTCTGAGGGATACGGCCGGCCCTTCGAGTTCAGGAAGAGATAGCCGTTTGGGTTTTGGCCGAAAGTGCTTCTCGACCCAATTGCGCAGGTGCTGCTCGAGAAGCGCAGTCATATGGAGCGGGGCAGCGCTGTTGCTGCTCTTTGGCGTGGTTTCTTTTCTCGTGGCGTAATCGAGCGCCGCGGTGATGTGAATGAGCTTCCTCTTAAAATCGAGGCTGCTCCGTTTCAAAGCCGTGACTTCGCCAATCCTGATGCCGCAAATGGCGGCAATAAGGAACATTACTTTGATTGCCCTCATGGTGCATTCGCGCAGAAAACGAATGTCTGACCAGATTACAAATAGGAGCCCTATAACTCAGGTGCGCGTGGCGGAATTGTCGCTACCGCGATTATTGTGGTTCCTTACAAGAATGAAAATGAGGGCCGCGATCGCCGCTGCAATCAGTCCGATAACGGTGATGAGGACCGGATGTCCAAGTTGCGACATGACCGTGAGCACTTGCCGTCCATATTGGGCCGCCAAGAACGCCAGGAAGGAATATCGGACAACCCGGCCGACCGCCAGCGCCACCAGGAATTTCCCCACGGAATATTGCATTGCGCCTGCAGCAAAGAGAAATGGAACCATGGGCACCGGCGGTGGCAGCAGGGCAGCGATGGCGATAGCCCCAAAGCCCCAGCGCCCGAATATCCTGTAGACCTTCTCGAGCGTCCGCGCCGGGAACTTGCGTTCGAGCGTTTCCTTTCCTCCTTTGCGAGCAAGTCGGTAGGTGACGTAGCCACCGATCACCGAACCAATCGTCGCCATCAAGGCGTAGTAAAGCCACAGCCCTTGCTTGCGTGCAGACAAGACAATCGTCAGCACATCCATGCTTCCCGGGAGCGGAATCAAGGAGTTGTCGAGCAACCCGAGCGGAATAAAGCCCAATCCGCCGAGGTGGAAGATCCAGCGCCGCACACTTCGGGCTACTGTTGGCGCTGCGATGGCGAGAATCTGGCGAGTGATCATTTACATTCGAAGACAGCATCCATTCTCGCACGCAGAACACTTAGGATTCCGGCCACGTCGGGCGTTGGCCAGGATACTCTCCCCCGCTGGAGCGGGCGGTACATCGTCTATTACATTATTCGGCCGCTGATAGAAACTGAAGAGGTGGCAAAAGGCGTGAAATAAGCAGATCCTTCGCATCGGACAGGCTGAGATCGCTGGAGACCGTGCGGAAATCAGAGCGACGCTCATACTGGTCTTTGTTGATTGTCTTGAATATTGCTACTCGTCCGGAAAAATGGATGTTGATGAGCGCTGTCTTCCACAGCCGAGGGCCGACCTCCACTCGTTCAAGTTCCAGTGTGCCGCTGTCAATTCGCCCCAGCAACCCATAACCAAACTCCACTCGATTCATAAGGTGGCCCACGACTTTGGCCAGTCGCTTGTGCTCCGAATCAATCAAGATTGTGCCGGCCATGCTATGGATTACCCGAGCTTCGTAAGTGGGTGGACTGTAGCCAGGATTGGGGCGAAATTTGATCCGGAGAAGATTTTCCTCGACTCCCTCATAGTTGTATACAAAGGCTTGCGGCATCAAGCTCATCAGCTTCTGGAGCTTGATCTCATCTTCGTACTGCGCTTGCTTTAGCTTCAGCAATGGCCGCGGATCTTTCATAAGCTCGCCAATCCTCGCGTCGTCCTGCTGCCGCTGGATGGGGTTAAGCACCGTGCCGTCGATCGCCAGCAAGCGGTATAGCGGACCGTCCTTGGTCTCTACTTGCACTTGGGTTAGGGTTTGCTTCCCGGCCCGCTTCTCGATCATGCAAATCCACTTGCGCAACTGCTCACGGTCCGTCAGTTCGTTTTCGACGACCGCACTGATGAGGTCGCCTGCTGCTAGCGTGTACCCTCGGTCTGGATCTTGGCCGGCAACGGAACCTGTCGCGCCGGAGCGGGCGCCGACGACACGTTCTGAAGCGCTCGATACGCTCCAGTGCGCCTCGCGAGAGCTGCTCCGTCTGCCGGACTCCGGTGCCGCATCTCCGGCTAGCGCGTCGCTCGTCTTACTTAGAATTAGGCTGCTGGCGGCCAACAAAGATAACAAGATGAATTCGCTGGCCTTCTCTCTCGCAAGCCAGCTCGCATTCTCTCGACGACATTTCTTCGTGGTCAACGGGCTAGCCTTCCCTCTCTCCAACCTCGAGCGGAAAGTGATCCTGAAACTCCGGACATGCCAGGAGCAGTTCCATTTGGCGATTTCGGCCAGGACTTCCGTTCTTGACTCGAGCCCAACTGAACCGGGAACACAGGCGAACCAGTATCCCTTGAGCAGACTAGCGCGTCGAGCGTGGAGAAGCTGTGCAAAAAGGAACAGACGGGCTTTGTGCCTATTGGGACAGACAGCCGAGAACCGGCCTCCTAAACTCATGTTGCTAAACAGGACCCTTAGGTTAGGGAAAAGACGGGTATGGATATGTGGCGCAGAAATTGTCCGGTTTGTCGACAACCGTTGGGAAAGAAGCTTCCCACGGAGACGATCCCTTGCTCCTGTGGTAAGTATGTCTGGAAGGGATAGTGTTGCCATGAAGGCTGCGGTGAAGAAACATTCCGGGAGGAAATTCAGCCGGCAGACCGCCGACAATTCGTATGATTCAGCTCTTGCGCTTTTTGCGGTACGAATGGCAACCGGACTCACGAATCTCTCTCGTGGTCCAGTCCATGGAATGTCAAATAATCCAGCGAGAGTGCAACTCAGAGAATGTTCACTGCTCGCGCGGCAAGCAGGGCAATAATCGTGAGCGAAACCAACGACTGGACCATCATGCCGAGTTCTGCCCAGCGCGACAGAACCGCCGTATCGTCGGCGAGAAGGCCGTACTCGTATTAAAGGCGAGAAACAGATAGTCCACGAAATGCGGCGTCCAATGCTGATTCTGTTCTTTCCGCCGCAACATCTGCGGAAAAAGAAACGAGCTATCCATGAGGCCGAGCGGGAGCTGCATCGGTTCACTAAAGTAGTTAACTTTCACAAATACTGTCAGAATAGAGTTGACAAAGTAAGTTAATTCGCGCAAACTGCTTGAGTACCAATAGAACCACACGGCAATCTAAGCTGACACGCGTTATCTGATATTGCCTTGGGCCAAACCAGACCCAAAAATTAATGAGGTAATTGAAATGAGAATAGCAAATCGCTGGGAACAACCTTTCCGTGGGGCTACGACCCTGCAGGAACAGATCAATCGCGTATTTGGCGATGGGGTGGGACGTACCGGAGAGGAGTCGAACTTGACCCCTTGGGCACCGGCCGTCGACATCTACGAGACGGAACACGAACTGGTCGTGAAGGCGGACTTGCCGGATGTGAGTCCGCAGGACCTGGACATCCGCGTCGAGAACAATATTCTGACAATTCGCGGCGAACGCAAGTTTGAGAATAAGGTGAACGAGGAAAACTACCTGCGCGTCGAACGCGCGTATGGCTCGTTCAGCCGGAGCTTCCAGCTGGCGAACTCCGTTAAATCGGAGGAGATCAAAGCCGACTATCAGAATGGTGTGCTGACGCTAAGCATCCCGAAGCGCGAGGAAGCAAAGCCGAAGCAGATCAAGGTCAGTGTGGGAACGCCGACCATGGCGGCTGCCGCAGGGGCCCGTTGAAGAGACCGGGACCGAAGACGAAGTCGAGGGGGGCTGGCGACATTGCCAGCCTCTTCTCGTCAGGGCGATGGTTGACGAGTTTAGTTTAGAAAGTGATACGGCCCAGTTTCGAAGTCAAGACCGCATGGAATGGTCTCAGTTAGATAACTTAGTAGCGGGGTTCAGCGATTCTTGGCTATTGCTGGGGTACGATGTTCGCCTGCGGTGCGACCTCTTAAAGCGGCCTTCTTATTTCAACCAGACGCCGACGAACAGAGATGTTCGTCCGAAATGGGTGTCCCGAACAGAACAGCTTTATGCGCAGTCTTGTTCCAGCATGGGGCATCAAGCAGATGGTGCAATTATGGCTACGCAAAATACCAGTTCTTCCGACAACGTTTTTGGTCATGAGCTCCTGCCTGTGCTCGACCAGGCAAACCCTGAGACTTGCGGCCCTCAGATGAGATTGCCCATGCGGACTCGATCACCCAAGCTAGACGTTGCGATGACCCAGGGGAACAAGGGTCTGTTCGCCCTCGTTTCGATCGATAGGAACGAGGTTCTTATTGATTTGAATGGAGAAAACTATTTTTTGTCGCCAACCAGAAGGTCCTTGCAAATCGGCGAAAAGAAACATGTCTTCGGCAGGGACGAGACTGTCGGATACTTAAACCATAGTTGCGAACCCAATAGCTTTCTCGATTTCAGCTCCCTCTGCGTGAGGGCACTAAGGGACATTCAAAGGGGCGAAGAAGTTAAAGTCAACTACGCCGCCACCGAGTATGAATTGCACGATAGTTTTCGCTGTGATTGCGGCTCGTCAGCATGCCTTCAGATGATAAGAGGCTTTAAGTTCCTAACTCGGGTTCAGCAGTTCGAGTTGAAACCGTACCTCGCTCCTTATCTTCTAAAAAAGTTGGACGACGAAATCTCGCAAGATGGGCATCACGTCGAGAAATAATGGTTTTGCGTTAGTGAAGGATCTTCCCGCGCGGACCGGCGCACTGAAGTAGAGGCACCAAATCGTCGTGACAAACGTGGCAAATCGCGAAGTCGATGGCGTCTCCGTGGTGACGCTGTACGGCCGCATAGTGTTCGGCGAGGGAAGCGACGCCGTGCGTGAGACAGTGAAGAGCCTGATCGCCGAAGGAAAGAAGCAAATTGTCCTGGATATGAAAAACATAGACTACATCGACAGCTCGGGGCTGGGGGCCTTGGTCGCCGCACATTTGGGCGCCAACACTCAGGGTGCAGCGATGCGACTGTGCAATCTCGGCCGTAAGTTCGGAAAAGTGCTGCAGTTAACTAAATTGATGACGGTGTTCCAGGTGTACAGCACTGAGGCAGCCGCCGTCGCTAGTTTCTCAAAGTAGAGGCAGCATGAGACCCAGTTCTCTTTTGGCGAGCGGCACACGAATTTGTCATGTCCAGGCCATACCCACCGGGATGCTAGGGGCGAGGAACACATAAGAATTGCGCTCAGTCTCTTCGAAGAATGCATTTCGGGCCTTCTTGTACAACTTGGCAAACTGCGAGAAGAGGAACGGGCTTCGCATTTCTTTTCGCGTTCACATTGGCGTACCCGGCTCGGCCTGCCGAACGATCTATGGTATCCGTAGTTTGGCGGCTTTTTCCCAGCCTTGTGCGCGGAGCCACGCTTGCCTTCAGAGTGTTCCGAAATGAACAGAAAAACGACACCGCACATCTTAGGATTGAGATTGTAGTTCAAACGTCGGCCCGGGCGAGCCTGGCAAATCTGAGCGTCCGCCAAAGGCCGCGGCTGTCGGCGGCGGCGCGGCGCTAGTCTAGTGCACCGCAGTACCGTTCGACGAATCTGATGCGGAGGTTAACCTCATGCGTGTCTTCTGGGAAAGAGTCGGAGCGTTGGGCCCAGTTTATCGCTTGGGCAAAGGCCTCAGTGATCGCGACATCGCAACGAAGCTCAACCTTACCGAACTCAGCGTCCAGACCTGCATAGCCTGGATATTGCATTTCCTGGGGTTGACGAATCGGAACGAGCTGATCCAACACGCTGCAACTCCGATGGCAAGGTGAATCTGGCACAGACGGCGAAGGCTAGGCGGCATTTCGTCATGACTCTCCCGAAAACCAAGATCATTTCCCGTTCGAGTTCCGTCAACCGGGCTAATGCCATGGAAATGTGACGACTTGCTGCCAGTGGGTCTTTCTGCGCGCGTCGCACACGTTGTGAGAACGCCATCGCGCTGAGGGCAGCGGCCAAATAATGCTGGAAAGAATGACGATTCGCATTTCGGTGTCCGCGGTTCTAAGGTTGCCCTTCCAAGCGCAACTTCATCAAGGGAGTAAATACAATTGACTCGCCGCGTAGTTGTAACAGGCGTTGGACTCGTCTGTGCTGCAGGAGTCGGCACGGAGGAAAGCTGGAAAAATCTTCTGGCCGGGCAGAGCGGCATTGCCACCATCACAAGCTTCGACACCGCGCGATTCGACTGCCGAATTGCGGGCGAAGTGAAGAACTTCGACCCATTCCAGTGGATTGACAAAAAGGAATTGAAGAAGATGGGCCGGTTCATCCAGCTGGCCCTGGCCGCCGCGGATTTTGCGGTGAAGATGGCAGACTGGAAACCAGAGGAGTCTGATTTGGATGAAGTGGGGGTTTACATCTCCTCGGGCATCGGCGGCTTCGACATGATAGAGCGTGAGCACATCAAGCTAATGCAGGGCGGACCACGGAAGATCTCGCCCTTTTTCATTCCTTCGGCAATTATCAACCTGGCTTCCGGACACATTTCGATTCGATATGGGGCGCGCGGTCCGAATTCGGCGACGGCGACGGCATGTTCGGCTTCGGCGCATGCCATAGGCGATTCGTTCAAGATTATCGAGCGAGGCACAGCGGAGATGATGATCTGCGGCGGGGCAGAAGCGGCTATCACGCCGATGGGGATTGGGGGTTTTGCGTCGATGAAGGCGCTTTCGACCCGGAATGATGATCCGCGGCACGCGAGCCGGCCGTTTGACGCGAAACGTGAGGGATTCGTCGTGGGCGAAGGCGCGGGGATTCTGATTTTAGAAGCGCTCGAGTGCGCTCAGAAGCGGAATGCGCCGATTTTCGCGGAGATTGTTGGATACGGAATGTCGGGCGACGCCTGTCACATCACGCAACCGGCCGAAAACGGCGACGGGGCGTATCGCGTGATGCGCACGGCCTTAAAGGACGCAAAGCTCGCGCCGGAAGATATCGGGTATGTGAACGCGCATGGAACGTCGACGCCGATCGGGGACGTCATCGAGACGCGAGCGCTAAAAAGGCTATTTGGAGAGCGGGTGAAGCAAGTTCCGGTGAGTTCGACGAAGTCGATGACCGGACATTTGCTCGGTGGTGCAGGTGGACTCGAAGCAGGCATCAGCGTGCTGGCGCTACGCGATCAGATCTTGCCTCCGACGATCAATCAAGAAGTACCCGATCCGGAGTGCGACCTGGACTACGTTCCGAATGCGGCGCGCAGGGCGTCGGTGGACTATGCTCTATCGAATTCGTTTGGGTTTGGCGGTACAAACGCTGCACTCATTTTCAGCCGCTGGACTGGCAAATAGCCTGGCTTTTCCGCCGGGTCAACAAAGTAGGAACGACATGGGGAGATGGCATGACGGTGAAGGCGGTTTGGCACATTGTGAAGGAATCCGCCAAGAGCATTGGCGTGGCGAAGTTGGCGCCACACGATCTGCGACGCACCTGTGCTCGGCTCTGCCATGCTTCGGGAGGCGAGTTGGAGCAGATCCAATTTCTGTTGGGGCACGTTTCGGTGCAAACGACCGAACGCTACCTTGGCTGCAAACAGCGGATTCGATCAGCCGTCAATGATCGCATTGGCATCGAGCCGAATCCTTGAGCTGGGTGCGCGGTTGTGGAAGGGTTGCCGACTAACCGGGATTAATTGGGTGCCTCAACTTTCTCTCGTTACTGCGTTATCGAACCACCTTGCGACTCGTCCCGATCCCCGGGCCCAAATGTTCGCTATCAGCTGCTAAACTGCGACGCCTGCGGCAAAACGTCGGGCTGCCAAAGCCTCGTGTACAATCTGCGCGACCAATGCCCATCGGTTGGTACGAGGTGACAGGATGATGAACCACTCGATTTGTGCTGGCCTGCTGGAGCGATGGCTGATCGCCTTAGTGCTGTGTTTCATTCCTGCGGCGACAACTATCGGGCAGGCACCATCTGCGCAGATCACGATTCTGAGGGCCGCGCGACTGATCGACGGTACGGGTGCTCCGAGTTTGCAGCCCGCAATGATCCGGATTGAAGGCGAGCGAATCGTTGAGGTTGGCTCGAACTTACGCGTTCCGGCCGGCGCTCGCGTCATCGAACTCGGAGATGCAACACTGCTGCCGGGACTGATCGATCTACACACACACCTGACTGGCGACGAGCGCGTGCACTGGGAAGATGCGCTGACAAAGTCGACCCCGCCCCGTGACGCGTTATGGGGCGCACGAAACGCCCGGATTACGTTACTGGCGGGATTCACTTCCTGCCGCGACATGGGTCCCGCTTGGCCCTACGTGGACGTAGAACTGCGCCGCGCGATCGATGAAGGTGCTGTGCCTGGCCCGCGGATGATGGTGGCAGGGGCTTACATTTCCTCGACGGGAGGAGCGGGGGATGCGCGACAGTTTTCTACTTATGTTGACGTTCCGATCGTTAGAAATCTCGCGGATGGGCCGAGCGCGGTCACAGAGGCGGTGCGCACCAATCTCAAGAATGGTGCGGACTTCATCAAGATTCTTGTGACTGGGGCAATGCTTTCGAAGGGCATTTCACCAGTGGCGCAACAGTACTCGGACGAAGAAATTCGCGCCGCAGTGGTGGAGGCACGCCGTTGGGGCAAGCAAGTGGCGGCGCACGCGCACGGCGCTGATGGGATCAAGGCGGCGATTCGCGCCGGCGTTCGAACCGTGGATCACGGATCGTATCTTGACGACGAAGCAGTGTCACTACTCAAGGCTTCGAATCGGTGGATATTTTACGTGCCCACACTCTACACATATGAGGCGATCGACCGCAGTGGTGCGTCAAATCCAATCCCGGAGAGTGAAAGACAACGCGCACGCGACGTTCGCGCGATCGGCTACGCCGGGTTCAAGCGTGCGCTTGCGGCTGGGTTGCCGATCGGCTTTGCAACAGATGCACAGGTGATTCCCCACGGACAGAACGCCAAGGAATTCGCGATACGTGTGAAATTGGGCGAGGCGCCAATGGCCACGATTGTTTCGGCCACATCGCTCAATGCCGAGATTATGGGCTGGGAAGATCGGGTGGGCTCGATAACTGCCAATAAGCTGGCTGATGTTATTGCGGTACCCGGCGACCCGCTGCGTGATATCACTGTGCTGGAACGGGTCGGTTTTGTGATGAAGGACGGTGTGGTCTACCGGGACGAATTGGCACGCTAACCGTAGGGCGCGAATGATGTCTGGATGTTTCTTTGAATGAAATCCTTTCCTGACCGCGATAAATTCCCGGGTGACGGGCTACCCTTCCGTAATCCGGCAAGGGAAGGGTTGCCGACCACACTCCCCTGAACTCAAGCGCATTCCGTAGGAGTCGCATAAGGCTTGCCCCGCGGCGTTGTCGGGAGTAATCGTGCAAGCCCGGCGTCGAGTATCTATATGTCTATTCGCTTTGGTCCGCCTTCTAGGGTAGAAGATTGGTACGTACTATCAGGCGGCAGGTGTCATCTCTTGTCTATGATTCGCTCAAGATGAGGAACCGGACGTATGCATAAAGCGGATGGTCAGGACACGGCAGACCGCCTCTGTACAATTGTTGCGAACTCCCTGGACACTCGGGCGAAAACGCAAGATCTAGCGCGCCAAGCGTACCAAAGCCGCGCTCAGTTCCACAGGTTGTTCCGAACAGTGGTCGAAGAAACTCCTGGTGCCATGCGACGGCGGCTATTGTTGGAAAGAGCCGCATATCAACTGGCGCACACCGGAATGTCGGTCACGGACGTCGCCCTGGACGCCAACTACGGTTCGTTGGAGGCGTTTACTCGCGCGTTCCGAAAAGCTTTTCGGACTTCTCCCAGCCTCTACCGGCGCATGCGTGATCCGCACTTCCACTTGCCGGCGTCCAACAAAATTCACTTTTTTGCCCTTGGTTCCTCAACAAAAGGAGGAAGAGACATGGACTTGTTCGATCGTTTTGCAGGCAACGACTCTTGGCACACGCGGCGTTTGTTGGAATACGCAGGTACTTTGACAGAGGAACAATTGGATCGGCCGCTGACCACGGTCGTAGAGCTGCTGCCCTGGCGGGAGTCGAATAAGACTCTAAGGCAGCTGTTAGAAAACATTGTCTTCACGAAAGAGGTCTGGACCGCCGCGCTGTCCGGAGCCGATATGGATAGGAACGGCCCTCCCAAATCGCAGCGCTCTCCGCAAGCGATGCTGCAAAGGCTCGAAAGGACTGATGCCGAACTGCATCGTATTTTCAGTGACATCCGGAACCGCTCCGCCTGGGATGATACGTTCGTCGACGCTCTGTGCGAACCCGCTGAGACCTTCACAACGGCGCTGTCGAGCGGGCTCCCGCCATCGATGCTTGGATGAGAGAGCATGCAGGTGAATTGGGAGCCATCGCGCATCACTGGTTTGGCGTGATGCGAAAATGCGGGGACGAAGTCCGGGACCTCTTGCATGACGGTTGTCTGGTTGCTTGTTTGGGAGATGCGCCCTTCGGCTACGTCAATGTCTTCTCTTCGCACGTTAACGTGGGTTTCTTTCACGGCGCAGCGCTGCCCGATCCGGCCCGCTTGTTGCAAGGCACCGGCAAGTTCATGCTCCATGTGAAGCTGAGACTGGAAACGCCCACAAACGCCGCAGCGCCAACCGAGCTCATCGACGCAGCGTACTCCGATATAAAAGCGCGCGTCGAAAACGGCTAGCTCAGAGAAACGCCTCGGGAAGCCGCCGCGTGGATGTGAACGGCCACGAGCCTGGACGCTCTGAGGGAGTTCTTACGAATCGAGCCGTTGCTTCAAGGCGGTAAGGGTGCCAGGGTTCGCCTTGATCTTGAGACAAACACCCTTTTCCTCGTACGACTCGCTGAGCACGTGGATGTTCTTGCGAATGTCGGCGAGCACACCCTCCTTGCCGTAGGGAACGACGAACTCCACCTCAGTCATGGTATCGAGAAAGAGAGTGACGAGACGAGAGTGAAGTGCCTCGATGTCCTGCGTGTTGAGCGCAGACATCGCAATGGCCTCGGGGAAGTCTTTCTCTAGCAATGCCTTTCGCGAAGAATCGACGATGTCGATCTTGTTTAGGATCACCAGAGACGGGAGCTTTCCCGCCCCAATGCGTTCGAGCACTTCTTTCGTCACCTGAATGTGGGAGCGGACCGCGGGATCGGCCGCATCCACTACTAGGAGCAGAAGGGAGGCGTCCAGCGCTTCATCGAGAGTCGACCGGAATGAGGCCACCAGATCGTGGGGAAGATTTCGAATGAAACCAACCGTGTCGGAAACGAGAATCCGGAGTTGCGTCTCGGGGTGCAACGCTCGCACGGTGGTATCCAGGGTCGCAAAGAGCCGGTTAGCGACGAGCACTTCGCTCGAAGTGAGCGCCCGCATGAGTGAAGACTTTCCGGCGTTGGTGTAGCCGACGATGGCGACCTTGGGCAAACCTTCGCGATGACGCCGGCGCTCGACTTGCTTGCGATGGAGCGCTCTGAGCTCTCGTTGCAGCTCGCTGGTGCGGTCCCTCACTTTCCGGCGCTCGATCTCGTGAAAGGACTCGCTGACCCCTCGCGCGCCACGTCCCCCTCGCCTTCGCTCTTTGGCCCCGGACACGCGCCCGCGGGGTGCGAGGTACTTGAGTCTTGCCAACTCCACCTGAAGTTGCGCTTCTTTGGTGCGAGCATGCCGATGAAAAATCTCGAGGATGATGGCCGGTCGATCGTAAACCTCCACGCCTGTCGCTTCTCTCATGTTTCTGACTTGTGTGGGGGTTAGTTCGTGATCGAACACCACGCTTTCGGCCCTGCTCGGCGCCTTCACGAGTTCGCTTAGCTCATTCAGTTTTCCCGGCCCGATGAGAGACGCGGCCGTAGGGGACTGCAGTCTCTGCGAAAGCGTTCCGACGATATCCCACCCCAGCGTTTCAACCAGTTGCCTCAATTCCTGCAGCGACGCATCGTGCTCTTCGGCGGCCGTCTTTTGCAGCTGTACATCTACGAGGATGGTGGACGGCCTAACCTCGGACTCTGAAGGAGGCGTCATTTTGAAAGCATATCTCAACTAAGTTCAGAGTGGCCCAGCTGGCCATTGTGAGCGAACCAGGAAGTATGCTTAAACAGAAACTCAGCAAAACCATGCGTGCTGCCGTTGATTGTCAACCCGGACCGTCCCACTCTGTTGGACACGGCAACCGCCGTGAGGCGGGAGACACCTGTCACGGCTCCGCCCGATTGACGCTAGTGCTATGCGGAAGCAATTCCAGGAGCCCGATTCGCGCCATTACTTCCGGCTTGCCGACCATACTCCCGGAACTCGAAAGACGGAGTCAATTCAGATTCGCTCGTACATCAACCTGAATGCGCTGGATGACAACGCTCGAGGTCCAGTGGTCCCATTCACGACAGGGAGCAGCTCTCCTCATTCACGCCTGCCTCGGCTCAACGTTCGAGTTTCGCCGGAAAAAATTGGTGGGGTCGTATTTGTTCTTGAGGGCGACTAGGCGCGAATAGTTGCTGCCGAAGACGGCCTCAGGCGTGCCCTTGCCGGCATGGCTCTGGTAGTTGGCATAAATCCGTTCGCCAGACGAGGGCCGAAGCAGCCGACGCGCTTCGTCGGCCCAAAGCATGAGACGCTGCGCGTCGGCCGAATCTTTCCAATCTGAGTTAATACGAATGTGAATCCCTCCTGATTGGCGAAGCGGGAACGCCGTTGAGTCCGGCTTTACCCGGCAAACCTCACCGTGCATGTAATGAGCGATAGCCAGCACGGTCTCAAGGGGTGCCTGAGAAAGGCGGTCGAGGATTATGTCCATCACCTCGTCTGACAACTCATTCCGGTAAACGGTCGCGACGCACCTGAAGTTCGTATCAGGTCCGCCCGTCAGCGATATGCCTGCGAGCTCAGCGAATTCCTGATGCCTGACGGTATCCTTCGCAGGAGTGGCGACCGTTCGGAACGCCCGAAGCAATCGCTCCGCTTCGGCCCTCTCACCGGCGTGACAAAGCATGACGAACACGCCGCGCTCCCCTTGCGTCAGGTTGAGCTCGGCTTGAAACGAATCTGGCGCTGCGGCCATGAGGTCGCGGAAGAATCGTAGGACCGGTCGCGCCTCTCGAACCGGGTAGTAAATTTCGCCAGACGTGATGGGACTAGCGGAGTGGAGGCGACACTCCAAGGTTGTCGTGACGCCAAAATTGGCGCCGGCGCCGCGGAGGGCCCACAACAAGTCTGGGTTGCGCTCCGCATCAACAGACAGAATTCGGCCGTCCGCAGTAACCATACGAGCGGAAAGCAGATTGTCGCAGGACGCCCCATGAAGTCCGGAAAGCCAGCCCAAGCCGCCACCGAGCGTTACCCCGGCAGCTCCGACACCCGGGCATTCCCCGAGTACCGGAGCAAGCCCATAGCGTCCCGCGACCCGCATGACTTCGCCACCCAACACTCCCGCATCGATGCGGCCAGTGTGCTGGGCTGCGTTGATCGTCACGCGGTTCATCCCGGTCAGGTCGATGACGAGGCCGTTGGAGGTGCCCCAGCCCATATGGCTGTGGCCCCCGCCCCGCACAGCGACTTCCAGTCCATGTCTACGAGCGAATTCGACGGCATACCGGACATCATCGGCGTGGACACACCGTGCAACCAGGGCGGGTCGTCTCTCCGTTTCGGGGTTCCAAAAAAAGACGCGTCGCGCTGCCTCATAACCTGAGTCCGTTGGAAGAATGAGGCCACCCTTCAGTTGTGCGCGGAGTTTCTTGAGAGCGTCCGAATCAATTTGGCGTATGTCACGGTTTCCGACTTGACCGAAGGCTGGCGTCAACCCCAGCGTTCCAGTCGTAGCGAGCGCCCCCATGATGAACTGGCGACGGCTCTTACGGGTGTGAAGATTCATGGGTGGTAGGCCCTCATCGTCCAAACGGTGCTGTGAATCGGACGGATGTATCCGCCGGCTCGACTCCCATCCTCTACGAGAGTGCCCGTCATTATCCGACTCTTGGCGCATCACGAGCAAACCTGAAGTAATCCCAAGGTATGAGTTGCCGACCATACACGAAGAAACCAGGAAACAGCACCGGCGGCGGTTGTCTGAGGAAGCGGCGCGGAAACACAGCCTAAATCAAAAAGACTTTAAATTAGCCACGACCGAGGCAGCCCCTGTAACAAGGAAAGTCAGGACGCATTCGGACCAGTTGAAATGCGCCTTTGGGTGAGCGATCAAGTGCGGAACCCAAACCATTACGCCAAAGAGTGCCAGCATGAGCGTCATTAGGCGCATTGCAAGCCGCGCCTGGCGATTCATGAGAATGGCAATTGCTGCGAGTCCAAACGCGACGGTCGTAAGGATCGCCCAAAACATCTGGTTGGGCGGAATCCACTTTGGAACCAGGTGAGCTGTATCACGAAGAAGGAGTGCCTGCCCAAGAGTAAAGGAAATGCCACAGACGCCGAGTCCAAGGCGCGCCACTCGGCCGAACGGGACCGCTTTTGCTGCACTGGTTTCCGTCGCGGCATACAGCGCAATTGCGCCGCAGAATAAGGAAAAGAATAGGAAGAAGCTCCCGCCGTATTTGTCATAGATGTTCGCTGCAGCAACGATGTCAGGGACGCAGGCCAGCGAGAAACACAAATAGACAACGCAAAGTACAACCGAAGCCAAGCGCGCAGTGCGCGGGTAAACCACCCCAATCCCACCAGCAAGTTGCGCAATCATGAGACACCCGCCGATGACCGTGCCAAAAGGCAGGCTCCAGATCTGTTGCAAGTTTTGCCAGGTATCGGCATCGTGCCACATCAGTGCGATGACGCCGAACAGCACCGCCGACGCGCCAAAGAAGATCCGCCCGTACAACGCCGTCTTCATAGGCCCCTCTCGTGACACCTGACCAGAGAGCAGAGCTGCGGAGTCATTGCGGCTGTGATTGTGTCATGCTGACCGGCAATCCTTCCATAATCGGGTAACGGAAGGGTTGCCGACAATCCGTCCGGAACTGAAATGGTTCGTGGATAAGGATCGCGCCTAGGGTTGAGATGTTAACGAGGCGGGCGGATATGAATCAGCCATACAAATTCGGGATCGCGGGGCCTGGCGTGTGGAGCACCGGCCTCGCGCAATGAAGGACAATTGCTTTGCTTTAAACGGCCTTGGCCCGGGCACCAGCTAGCTCGTAGGCACCCTCCCAGGTGGCTTCGAGAGATATGGCCGACGTGAGCTTCGTCTTGAATGTCCCACCACCGGTGATGCCTGCGAAACTGCCTTCGCCGCCAGAGTATTGCCACTTACCTTCGACGACGGCTTGTCCCCCGACCACTGAGACGCTACCTTCGAAAGTGCCGCGGTCGAGGCCCGCCGAGCCGTGGTCGTTCACAAAATAGCCTCGCTGGAGGCCCTGAACACCAACCGCGTCTGTGGTTGCCCAGTAGTTGATCACGGAGTTGTTCCATTTAGGATCTGTGCTTTTCTGCGTGCCAGAAACTTCAGCCACACTGAGAGAATGGTCAGGTTTGTCTGGCACCAAAATAATCGTTTGCGTGCGGATGTTTCCGGAGAAAGAGCCTGAAAGATTGGGCATGGACTGTATCCTTTCTTGTGATTCCCGGTCCGTCGAATCGACGTGGAGATTTTCTCGCGCTGAGGGCCCGGTACCTGGAAGCCGGGATTCCCATTCCGACTTCACGGTAACGTACACCCTCTCCCGTCAGCACGCAATACTCTCAGGCACGTTCTTGGGTGCCTATTCCCGAGTGACGAGCAACTCTGACGTAACGCGATTAGGTAAGGGTTGCCGACCACGCACGAAGTGACCTGGCCCAGTATAGTGAGCGCAGTGGCGATTTGTCGCCAAGCGCTGCTCGCCCAGCTAGAATATCCCCCGTGATTAGAGAACGCTGGGCTCAGATAGGAATCACGGTTCAGTTTCTCATCGTGGTAAGGACACTAGGTGAGTTCTTCCGGCTCAGGCACGTCCTTGGCACGAGCTTCTCGGCCGCAGTCGCTGCGCCGTATGTTGGCGGCGCCTTAATAGCTGCTTGCTTCTGCTGGGCAGGAGTGACCTTGTACTTCTTCCGACGCTACACGCTGGCCGTCTGGATCGCGCTGGCGGCCGTGGTCATTCTGCTCGTGTACAAAATTGCTGTAATTGGTTGGTGATGGCGGCTCGCTCTGACGCATGAGTCGAAGGCCGGGCAACTATGCCTCCTCAAGAGTTGCTATTGCTATAGGGCTTGTTGTTAATCGGCGATAGCGCTCACGACCTGGAGTGGCTGGGTTCGGAGTCAGGTTGACGAGCAGCGAGAAGTAATCCAAAGGTAAAGGTAACCGACAAGCCAACCAGGGTCTTCGCAGCGAGCTATAATCGCGCAGTTGCATGTCCCTGTCTTTCGGAACGCGACTCGGGCCCTATGAAGTCCTCGCCCTGTTGGGCGCCGGAGGTATGGGCGAAGTCTACCGTGCGCGCGACTCGCAGTTGGGGCGAGATGTCGCGATTAAAGTTTTGGCAAATCTCGCCACCGACCCGGACCGCCTGCGCCGATTCGAGCAGGAAGCCCGAGCAGCAGCGGCGCTGAATCATCCGAACATTCTCGCGGTCTATCAGTTAGGCGTTCACCAGGGCGCTCCGTACCTGGTTTCGGAGTTGCTTGAAGGGGAGACTCTTCGAGAGCAAATCAAACGTTGCCGCGTTCCGGTACGCAGGGCCATTGACTACGGAGTGCAGATCGCGCGAGGTCTTGACGCCGCGCATCAGAAAGGAATCGTGCACCGAGACCTAAAGCCGGAAAACTTGTTTATCACTCGGGATGAACGCGTGAAAATCTTGGACTTTGGCCTCGCCAAACTGACGCAACCTTGGCAGGGTTCGGAGCTTGGAACGTCAACGATAACCGCAGGGACTGAATCAGGGGCGGTGATGGGTACTGTAAGCTACATGTCACCGGAGCAGGTGCGCGGTGAAAGGACCGATTATCACACCGATATTTTCGCCTTTGGCGCCATTTTGTACGAGATGCTCTCAGGAAGTCGCGCCTTTAAGAAGCCGACCTCAGCAGAAAAGATGGCCGCGACCGTTACCGAAGACCCGCCCCCCATATCTCAACCGAACATTAGCTCCAATTGGACTCCAATTGGAGCTAAGCGGAAGCGGGCAACGTCATCATTTGCCGAGGCTTAGGAATTTAAAGTGAGAGTTCGACTCTCACACGCTTCCGCCAACTCGTTTGTTTCAGCAGACTTAACCGTTCCGCAGGATTCTGCCCACGCGAAGTCTGGAGTAGAATCGCGACACCAAGAACCTGGCAAGTGGATCCCTGACGAAAAGGAGAACGGATGAACCGAATTCTGCGTTTCTGCCTATTGGCCGGGGGCAGTGTTGCGTCGATGATGGCAGCGCACCAGCCTCCACAGAAAACGTCCATGGAAGGTTCCCGCGCAAATAGATCGAAAGCCACGATTGAGGGCTTAGTTCGAGACATTGCATGCCCCATTCAGAACCTCGATGGAAACGCGACTCACTTGAGTATGGAGTGCGTGCTGGGGTGCGTGAGGGCTGGTTCGCCGCTCGCTATCCTGACCAAGGATGGCGACCTGTATCTGCCTATTTCTGACAAAATGCCGGATTACGATCAGAGGCAGAAGCTGATGCCCTTCGTGGGCAAATATGTGCGGGTGAACGGGATCGTGTTTGAGCGCAACGGGACGCACGCGATCGTCATCACGGAAATCACGGAAATGAAGGACGTGCATTTGACGTTAGAGGGAGAGTAACTCGCAGAATTGTTGGGCGATCAGAGTGATTCGCCGAAGAATACCACATGAATCCACCGCGCAAACTGTACAAGTCAAAATGGGCCCAAAACCACTTCTCCTTCCGGTTTGCTCGTGATCAGGGCATGATCTCAAGCCAGTATCTTCATTTCGTAGTTCACCAAGTCCCAGGGATAAGGCGCTTCGTCCTTTCCATCCATTCTCGGTAGGGCTGGCCAAACTTTTCCAACATCATTTTCTCCTCGAGACGCAACCGGAAAACAGGCATCAGAAGGAAAGCGACGAGGCAACTCAGGCCGGCGATCCAATTCGGAAGAAGTAAGGCTTGCGCGAGAGCATAGACAAAATTCTGTTACCGGGGACACCATTAGCTAAGGCCCAGAGAAACTTTGTGTGACATGATCCGCCGCCGAATCAGTAAGTTGCGGCGATACACAAAAGATAGGCAAACAGTATCCGCTGGTCATCGGAATAGTCCTCTACTCAAGGCATGATTCTCGCGGCCTGAAGGCCAGCAGCAAGGAACATGATCCTCGATCACCAAAAGGAGACAGTGCCTATGAGTGCCCTACAATTGCGTAGGAAAGTCAGAAAATTCGCAACGAAATTGCAATATTTTGAGATGAGTGCTCTCGCTCTTTTCTGCGTGTGGCCGCCGTTCGCATTGGCTCAGGATAGCCACTCCCACCCAAGGCAGGCACAAGAGGAACTGACGGCGGAGCAGAAGAGCCAGCAAAGCACTCTCGTCAAGATGGTCCGGGAGTCGACCGAACGCTTCAAGGATGTGGCAGAGGCTGAGAGAGAAGGGTATGCCCTTAGTTTCGGCTGCGTGAGCGGACCCGACCAGGGGGCCATGGGGCTCCATTTCATTAACATGGAGCTGGTAGGCAAGGGCACAATTGATCCCGCCAAGCCCCAAATCATTCTCTACGAGCCAACCGAGGACGGACGCCTCAAATTGACCGGTGCTGACTTCCTGGTGGATGCGCAACAGTGGGATAGCGATAAGGCACACAAACCAGGTCCGCCAGAGCTAATGGGACAGCTTTTCCACTATTTCGAGAGTCCCAATCGTTTCGGGCTAAAGGCGTTCTATACGCTGCACGTATGGGCGTGGAAGGAAAATCCTAACGGCGCCTTCGTAAACTGGCACCCCGCTGTTTCGTGCAAGTTATTCAACGGCCCGACCTCCTAAGTCGAGGCGATGCTCGGCCACAGTTACGCTTACCGGGCAAGCGGATTGACCCAAACCGCTCGCCCGGTAAGCCTTAAAAGGTCATAGACCGCTAGAGGTCAAGAGACTAAGCAGAAGTTGCCAGGAACATTTCTTCGTTATCCGCTAGCACAGGCAATTCCGATGCATAATGCGAAATACTTTCCTTCACACCCAACGGAGGCACCGCGAACGGCACAATTCTGGGCAGCAGCAGCTCCGGCCATGTTACTAGCGCTACCTGGGGCCGTGTACTGCAGCTTGGCTTAAAATTCAACTTCTAGGCCTATGGAAGAATCAGAGCAACAACTGCTGGCGACCGAGCACCAATATTTTGGTGCTCCTCAACATCCCGGTCCTTAGGTTCGCCACATCGCTTGCTGTTGTAAGCTTGATGATCTGCTTCTTGAACGCAGCGTGAGGAGTGTGCACGGCCTTTCGTGTTTCTTAGAATTCTAAATTTACTCCGGAGTTTAAATCATTCACGAATCTTCTGATTGTCGAAGCGTCTCTGCGGAAGTGGAGTCCATGACGCTCTTCCACGAAGACATACTTTTGCCATCTGATCCCGGCACTCGCGCTGTCGCAAGGCACCTCTATCACGGCATTCGTAACTTGCCGATTGTTAGTCCGCACGGCCACGCTGATCCGCGCTGGTTCGCGGAAAACGAGCCCTTTCCAAATCCCGCTCAATTGTTCGTCACCCCCGACCACTACATTTCTCGCATGCTTTACAGCCAAGGAGTTCCACTTGAGGACCTGTATGTTGGCGATGACAGGAAGGTTTGGCGGATCTTCGCCAACTACTACTATCTTTTCCGTGCGACACCGACACGGTTGTGGCTGGATTTTGCTTTTCACAATCTCTTCGGATTGGATAAGCGCCTTACACCTGAAAATGCTGACGAATACTACGACGCCATAACGGATAAACTGAAAGAGCCGGAATTTCGTCCTCGCGCGCTCTTCGAACGATTTCGAATTGACGTACTGGCTACCACCGATTCGCCCCTCGACTCTCTTTCGCATCATGTAACCATCCGCGAATCGGGCTTCACAGGTCGGATCATCCCGACATTCCGGCCTGATCCGGTGGTCGACCCTGATTCTGCAAACTTCAAAGAAAACATTGCGCGTCTGGGGCAGATAACCGGCGCGGACACCGGTAGTTGGCAAGGTTATCTCTCCGCATTGCGTCAAAGGCGGTTGGAATTCGTAGCCCTAGGTTGCACAGCAACCGACCACGGACACGCAACGGCGGCCACCGCGGATCTGGACCGGGATTCGGCGGCGCGGCTCTATCAGAAAATTCTTTCTGAGTCCGGCGGTCCGGAAGACCGCGAACTATTTCGCGCTCAAATGCTCACGGAAATGGCGGCAATGAGCCTGGATGACAAGCTCGTCATGCAAATTCATCCAGGCAGTTTCCGCAACCACAACGCGAGTGTGTACCGACGTTTTGGACGCGACGCTGGTGCGGACATTCCCGTGCCAATGAACTACGTGCAGGCCCTGAAGCCGCTGCTAGACCGCTTCGGCAACGAATCTCGTCTAACGATTATTTTGTTTACTCTCGATGAATCGACTTATAGCCGAGAACTTGCCCCACTTGCCGGACACTATCCGTGTCTCCGGCTGGGTCCTGCGTGGTGGTTCCACGACAGTCCAGAGGGGATAATGCGTTTTCGCGAAAATACCACCGAAACTGCCGGATTTTACAACACGGTCGGTTTCAATGACGACAGCCGATCCTTCATTTCGATTCCCGCGAGGCACGACATGGCTCGCCGCGTCGATTGTTCCTTTCTTGCGCGACTGGTGGTTGAGCATCGACTCGACCAAGACGAAGCATTGGAGGTTGCAGTGGAACTCGCTGGCGGACTCGCGCGCAAAGCTTACAGATTGTAAGAGCGGTCAGCGAATGCGATAGGCGCCATAAATGGTCTTACCAAACGCTTTCGGAGCATTTTGTTTCATGAGACCCACAGGAATCGCTATGGCGGTTCACAGTGTCCGTCAAACCTTGCTCCCTCGTCCTAAGGGGGAGAGCAGAGAGCCGATTCCATTATGAGTCTGTTCTACGAGATTGGAAGTGAGCAAAGCGACCTTTCGGCTGTTGATATGAAGAATGCTCTGTTCCATGCCTTGCGAGCGATTGGCCAGCGCGAGCGCGTGTTAGCGATTCCCCCTGATCTGACTCGTTTCCACTCCAGAGCTGGCGAGTTAACAAGATACGCATGGGAATTTTACAAGGAGCGACTGGCTGCGATTTTACCCGCGGTGGGAACACACGCTGCCATGACGCCATGCCAAGTTAGCAAAATGTTCGGCACTATACCCTTCGAGCTGTTCCACGCACACAACTGGCGAGAGGATACCGTCGCACTCGGGGAAGTGCCCTCCGCGTATGTGCACTCGCAGTCGGAAGGTAAGGTCGACTACGCCTGGCCGGTTCTAATTAACCGGATGCTGATCGAAGGCGGTTTCGACTTGATCCTGTCCATCGGGCAGGTGGTTCCGCATGAAGTGATCGGGATGGCCAACTACAACAAGAACATCCTCATTGGCACTGGCGGACCGGACAGCATCAACCGTAGTCATTTTCTAGGCGCCGTTTACGGAATGGAAAGGATTATGGGACGAGCAGACAATCCGGTGCGGCGAGTACTGAACTATGCTGCTGAACAATTCCTCCAACACCTGCCGGTCGTCTATGTATTAACAGTCGTGGCTAGAAACGAAGACGGGCAATTGTCCGTAAAAGGGCTTTTCGTAGGCGACGATTACGAGTGCTTCCAACGAGCTTCGCAACTGAGCCTTAAGGTCAACGTGTTTTTACTCGACAGCGAAATAAAAAAGGCGATCGTGTATGTGAATTCGGATGAAGCGAAGAGTACTTGGCTGGGGAACAAGGCGATTTACCGAACTCGCATGGCGCTTGCCGATGACGCCGAACTCATCATTCTCGCTCCTGGAGTAAGAGAGTTTGGAGAGGATGCGGCTATTGACAAGCTCATCCGCAAACACGGATATTTCGGCACCCCAGCTACTTTGGAGGCGGTCGGGAATTCCCCGGAGCTCGCCGCGAATCTCAGTGCGGCTGCCCACCTCATCCATGGATCATCCGAGGGACGCTTCACCGTCACTTACTGTCCTGGAGGGCTTAGCCAAAAAGAGATCTGCAATGCGGGGTTCCGGTACGCAGATCTGGATGCGATTACGAAAAAATATGATGTGGAGAAACTGCAGCAGGGTTTAAACCATGTAGCGGGTGAGGATATCTACTTTATTCCAAATCCCGGTTTAGGATTGTGGGCCTACCGCGGGCGCTTCGAGAATTAGCTAAACCTGGCAGCAGTTTTAAAGGAGCAATCATGCTTACAAGGCGCGAGTTTTTGGAGGCAACAGCAGCAAGCGCGGCTGGTCTGGCTATCGGGGCCACGGCCAAGAGCTATGAGCGTATCGCCGGTGCCAACGATCGTCTTAACTTCGCGGTGATTGGATTGAATGGGCGCGCCTACGCACACCTCTCGTCTTTGAAAGCGAACCGGAGTGCCGCTCGGATCTCGCATGTTTGCGACGTAGACAGCAACATTTTGAAAAGGTTTGCGGATGCGGTACAGCGCGAGATGGGCGAACCACCGACGCAGGCGAAGGACTTTCGCAAAATTCTCGAACTGAAGGATGTGGACGCGATCACGATAGCTACTCCTGACCATTGGCATACTCCTATGGCCATCAGCGGGTTACAGGCCGGAAAGCATGTCTACGTGGAAAAGCCTTGCAGCCATAATCCGGCTGAGGGAGCGATGTTGGTCGAGGCGGAACAGAAGTATAGAAAGCTCGTGCAAATGGGCACGCAACAGCGCTCTTCACCGCACACGATTGAGATCGTTGAAAAAATTCATGGCGGAGCGATCGGGCGACCGTATCTCGCGAAAGCCTGGTACAGCAATGTGCGGAAGTCCATCGGAACTGGTAAGGAGGTGCCGGTCCCGGAACAGTTGGACTGGGATTTGTGGCAGGGTCCGGCGCCGCGCCGCCCGTATAGGGACAACATCCAACCTTATAACTGGCACTGGTTCAGAAATTATGGCACCGGCGAAACGCTCAATAACGGAACGCACGAGGTGGACGTTTGCCGCTGGGCCCTGGACGTTGACTATCCGAAGCGAGTGACTGCCTCGGGAGGCCGATATCAATTTAAAGACGATTGGCAATTCTATGACACGTTGGTGACGAGCTTCGAGTACGAGGATAAGATGCTCACCTGGGAAGGCAAGAGCTGCCAGGGAATGAAATATTACGGGCGTGACCGCGGCTCGGCAATCATGGGCACGACTGGAACAGTCGTCGTGGATCGCGATGGCTATGAGATTTACGATTTTAAAGGAAACAGGATGAAAGAGTTCAAGGCCGGCAACCCGACCTCATCAGCCGATCTAATCGGAGCTGACTCGATGACCGACGAACACTTTGCGAACTTTATAGCGGGAATTCGCAAAGGTGAGAAGCTGAATGCCCCGGTCTCAGTCGGGAACGTTGCCGTCACGATGCTGCAACTCTCCAATATTGCGTGGGAGGTTAACCGAGAATTACATCTGGATGCGAAAGACGGAAAAATTCAGGGAGATGCAGAAGCGATGAAGATGTGGGGACGCGACTACGAGCAGGGCTGGGCGCCGCATATCTAGCGTAAGTTTCAAGAGTCGCTTCCGTGCGATCGCCATGTTGATAGCTTTTAGTTGCAGTGTAGGGTTGCTTGGTGAGCCAGAACATAGACTGAACCCTGGCTTCCAAGTGCCGCATACGCCGCTCGCAGCGCACTCGCATCTTTAGAGATTCGCGCGGTGAAATATCGCAGATGCCATCTCCATCGGAAAAGGCCCACGGAAGTTGCCGACCGCGCCATACCGGGTCATTGGGAGGGCGATTTCCTGAGCGCCGTGGCCGAAGAGGATGCCCCGCGTTTAGTTGAAACCCGAGAAAAAGGAAGCAGCGGCTCTCGCCCGAACTCGGATAGAGTTCGGGTTGAGAATCCCTTTTTAAAGGAGAGAGCTCCGGATCAGACATTATATCGGCCTCAGCTTCTCCATTGCGTTTTCGACCTCGCCGCTCCGGGCCGTTGCGTATGTTAACTCCGACCGATTTTCATAAGATTTCGCGGGCCGAAAGGCCCTGATCGACATTATAAAAGGGCGCTCCTGCGGCAGGAGAAGCGGAGGGGAAATGCGCGTCGCGAATTGTGAACCTTTACGGCGCACCAGGATGGTGCCGGCGCTTCTGCTGGTTTGTGCAATCGGGGGGCCGAAGATCGCGGCGCAGACCGCGGATGATCAATCGTCCGGGCCGGCGCGCTTAACGGCTGAGCAGGACCATCAGCGGCTGATGGACCTGCTGCATGTTACTTCGCTGCGGCGAGGGCCAAACGGCGATGCCAAGGCTCCGGATGCGGCGAACGTGGACGAGTCTAAGGTTCCGCCCTACACACTCCCGGACCCGCTGGTGTTGAAAAATGGAAAGAGAGTTACGGACGCGCAAACGTGGTGGAAGGTGCGGCGGCCGGAAATCGTTGAGGATTTCGACCGTGAGGTGTTCGGGCGAGAGCCGAAGAACACGCCAAAGGTGAAATGGGAAATAATCGGCACGACGCGAGAAGACAAGGGCGGAGTCGCAGTAATTAACAAAAATCTGCGAGGACACGTTGACAATACGGGCTATGCAAAAATAAGCGTGGATATTGAGCTGTCTTTATCAACACCCGCGAATGCACAGGGACCGGTTCCCGTGATGATGGAGCTCGGCTGGAGCGCCAAGATGATGGAGGCGATCCGGTCGCGGCTCACGGCTGAGCAGTGGGCGGATTTTGTGGGCCAGGGGCCGAACTGGCAGGAGCAGGTGCTGGCGGAGGGATGGGGGTACGCGACGCTGATTCCGACGAGCGTGCAGGCTGATAAGGGTGATGGACTGATGGAAGGGATCATAGGCCTGGCGAACCAAGGGCAGCCACGCAAGCTAGATGATTGGGGAGCGTTGCGGGCGTGGGCATGGGGCGCGAGCCGCGCGCTGGATTACTTCGAGACGGACACAACTGTTGACGCGAAGCAAGTTGGCATTGAAGGGCTTTCACGGTACGGAAAGGCGGCGCTGGTGGCGATGGCGTACGATTCGCGTTTTGCGATCGGGTTTATCGCTTCGTCGGGAGAGGGCGGCGCAAAGATTTTGCGCCGTAAGTTTGGCGAACAGGTGGAAAATCTTGCGGCGACCAGCGAGTATCACTGGATGGCAGGGAATTTTCTGAAATATGCCGGGCCGGTGACACCCGATGACTTGCCGGTCGATGCACATGAGTTGCTTGCTCTGTGTGCGCCGCGGCCGGTGTTCCTCAGCAGCGGTTCGCCGCAAAGAGAAGGCGGGTGGATTGACGGGAAGGGAATGTTCCTGGGTGCGGTCGGCGCCGGACCTGTCTACAAATTACTGGGGAAGAAGGATCTCGGCACAACTGAATTTCCCCCGATCGAGACTTCACTCATCGACGGGGAGATTGCGTTTCGTCAGCACACCGGAGGGCACACGGCCGGACCGAACTGGCCCACGTTTTTGGCCTTTGCGAGCCGCTACCTCAGGGTTTCTACCCCTTCCTCCGCCGCATCAAAAGCAGAGTGATCGGACAGGATCCCGCGGCGACCGTGCGGCGAAGCGTAAAACAGCTGGCAACATGCCATCCCTTCGATTCGGCGAGTCGGGGTATTCCACGTTAAAATAGAGGCCTATGATTTCGGTTAACAACGTGTCCATGCGGTACGGCGCGCGCATTCTCTTTGATGACGTGACCTGCACCTTTATGGCGGGCCGCCGCTACGCCATTACTGGCCCTAACGGCGCCGGGAAGTCGACGTTGATGCGGATTCTTACGGGCGAGCTAGAGCCCACCAAAGGCAATGTTGCGCGGCCGAAGAAATTTGGTGTTCTGCGTCAGGACCAGTTCGCCTTCGACGACTATCGCGTGATTGATACCGTGATTATGGGCCACACAGCTCTGTGGGAGACGCTACAGGAACGCGAAGCGCTGTACGCCAAGCCGCACGACGAACTCACCGACGCTGACGGCATGCGCCTTGGCGAGCTTGAGGGCATTGTAGGCGAAGAAGGCGGCTACACGGCGGAATCAGATGCAGCCATCCTGCTGGATGGCTTGGACGTGCCCGCGGAACTGCACGAGCGGAAAATGGGAGAGCTGCAGGGCGGACAAAAAGTTCGCGTGTTACTTGCGCAGGCGCTCTTTGGCAATCCAGCCGCGCTTCTGCTGGACGAACCCACCAACCACTTGGACCTCGATTCGGTGCACTGGCTGCAGGATTATCTCTGCGCGTATGAGGGTGTGCTGATCATCATTTCACACGACCGTCACTTCCTGAACAGCGTATGCACGCATGTTGCTGACATCGACTACGAGTCAGTGCTGATGTACGTGGGCGGCTATGACGATATGGTGATGGCCAAGACCTCGGTCCGCGAGCGCATCGAATCGGAAAACGCCCAGCGCGAGAAAAAAATCGCGCAACTGCAGGACTTTATTGCGCGTTTCGGCGCCGGTACGCGCTCGGCGCAAGCCACTTCGCGAAAAAAAGAAATCGAGCGGCTGCAAACCACAGTGCTCGCGCGGTCCAATATCGCTCGTCCGTACATCAAATTCGACATGAAGAAGCCTTCGGGCCGCCATCCGCTGGAATTCAAGACGCTGCGCAAGTCTTATGGCGAACTGAAAGTGATCGAGGGGTTTTCGGCGAACCTTGAGCGCGGAGAAAAGATCGCTCTCTTGGGGCGCAACGGAGCGGGGAAGACCACACTGATCCGCTCGCTCATCCGCAATGCGCCGGGCTTTATCGACGAGTCCGAGCGGCATTTCGGGGTGGATGCGGGAACCGTCCGTTGGGGGCATGAGGTTGCTGTCGGCTACTTTGGGCAAGAGCACACGCTGGATAAGGAAAGCGAAGGCCACCTGACGATTCTCGAATGGCTGGCGCAGTGGGATACGCTGGCCGGCCAGCAAGAGCTTCGCGGTCTGTTGGGCCAAATGCTTTTCAGCGGCGAAGACGCCAGCAAGCCGGTCAAAGCGCTTTCCGGCGGCGAAACGGCTCGAATTCTTTTTTGCCGCTTGATGCTGCAGAAGCCCAATTTTCTGGTGTTCGACGAGCCGACCAACCACTTGGACCTGGAATCCATTAACGCACTCAACATCGCCCTGCAGAGATTCGACGGGACTGTGTTGCTGGTTACGCACGACCATGATGTCATTGACGAAGTTGCGACGCGCTTGTGGCATTTCGATCACGGCCACATCGAGGATTTCAAGGGACCCTACGAGGACTTTCTGATCCAGCAACAGCGCAAGGCCACTCTCGCCCTGGCCCGCCGTTAGTGCCTGAGGATCATTCCTTACTTGCCCGTGGTTCTGGTTTGTAGCGGCGCTGCGGCCGTGGACTTACGAACGATGAGTTCAGGTTCGACGGCAATTTCTCCATTCGGCTCTGCGCTCCCCTCAATGTGCGAAAGCAACGTTTCCGCCGCGATGCGCCCCATTTTCTTCAGAGGCTGGCGCACGGTAGTAAGACTCGGGAGACAGAAGGATGCGTGGACGATGTCGTCAAATCCAACGACCGAAACATCTTCGGGCACGCGCAAACCGGCTTCCTGAAACGCGCGCATCGCCCCGATGGCCGAAATGTCGTTGTAGGCGAACAGCGCCGTGAAGGGGACTCGTCGCGCCACCAGTTCCTTGCCAAAGGGATAACCGAGTTCCGGCGTGGAATCGAGACCCGTTAGCTGCACCACGAGTTCCGGATTAATCTCAATCTCAAGTTCTTTGGCGACTTCGCAAATGGCGTCCCACCGAACTGTCGAGTCCGCGCTTTCCGGCTGACCTTTCAGAAAAGCGATCTGTTTGTGTCCGAGATCCTTCAGATGCTGCAATGCCTGCTCTGCTGCGTGGCGATGATCCAAAACAATGTTGGTGACATTCTCGAGTTTGCGGTGTCCGGCGACGGCCACCGTCGGCAGCGACGGGACGTCCGTTAGAACGGTGTCCACCGTGAGAAATCCTTCAATGCCGCGCGACAACAGCATTTGCGAGTAAGTTTGCAGCAGCTGTGCATCGTGGCGATGCGCAACCGTCAGGAAGAAGTAGTTCTTCTCGCGGACAAATTCTTCCACTCCGCTCACAATGGTGGAACCGTAGCCGTCGCCGATCTCTTCCAAGATCACGCCGATGGTGTATGTCCGTTGCACGCGCAAGGAGCGCGCCATGAAGTTCGGGCGGTAATTGAGCTTGCGCGCCGCTTCGACGATGCGGCTGCGAGTTCGCTCAGGAATGGATTGCGAAGCGGCGGAGTTGTTCAGCACCGCCGATACAGTTCCAGGGGTCAGGCCGAGATGTTCGGCCACCGACTTCAGCGTAACTTGTGCTTCGCGTTTGGGAAGCGCGCGTTTGCCCTTCATGCTCGGTTGCTGGCAGCGCGGATAGTGGCGTTCGACCCGGCTGGGTATGCGGCGGTATTGTATCGCAAGTCGGGAGGAAGTGGCGGGGAGACGAAGTAATCGTGGACACCCCGAGGCTTCCCGGAAGCCTTGAGAATATCGTTATTTTTGGCTTGACACAGGATAGCAAGGCGACTAAGGTGCAGCTACAGCAACACCCTTAAGTTCGTGTTCTGACGACCGCTTCCCCAAGCGATCGTAACCCCTACGGCGGAGTTCGACTCAAGTTGTTGGGCTCCGCCTTTTGATCCCCGTGCGATCCGCAGAAAATCAGCTTTTGGATTCGGGCTTGGCTACCTGCGTCTCCGGCGCCTTTTGCGGATCGCCGTCAGCCGGCTTTTCTTCCGGATGTTTTACCTCGCCGTAGCGGGCAGCGAGCCAAGCGCGGACTTCAGCCGGGTTGTAGTTGAACGGGCCCATGCCGCCGCGATATGCGATTTTTCCCGCTTCATCAATGACGTAGAGGCGTTCCGGCCATGCAGCGTAAGCTTTGCTGGCGGCGTTATTCATGTCGTCCACGCCGAAGGGAACCGGATATTTGAAACGTTTAGTGAAATCGTTCGCGATAGCCAAGCGGTCCGAAAGATTGCGCGGCTGCGCGTAGCAGACCTCGTCCTTGACATTGGATTTCATCTGCCACTCGTCGGTGGGGTGCGCTTCGCGCACGTAAACGGTCAGGAAGTCAGCGCGGGCTTTGTAGTCGTTGAAGATCTGCACGATGTCGCCGACCTGGCGACGGAAGGGTGGTCAGGTGAAACTGCCAAAAACCAGGACGAGAGGTTTGCCGGAGCCACGCTCGCGAACGTGGAAAGTGTCCAAACCGTTTAAGGCGATTAGCTTGGCGTCGGGCGCCGCATCGCCGACTTTCAGATTGCCTCGGTGCATGTGGGGCAGGGCGTAGCGGACCATGTAAAGAGCATCTTTAGGGCCGCCCGCCATGACCGAAAGCGCGATGAATGCCGCCAGGAGCAATCCGCCCAGGCTAATGCCAATCCACATGAAGATTTTCTTCACCGCGAGGTACCTCGGAAAACGTGCGCACAAACATACAGCGGTCGGGCGCGGGCGGAAATAATGTTTTTCTACTACTTATCGGTCTTGCGACGATTGTGAGTCGGAATCACTTCGTTTGAAAGCAGTTCATCGCGGTGCTTCTGGTAGCGCGCTAGAGATTGTTCAATGATGCTTATGGCGGCGTAGGCGGGACGAATTTCCTCGACCTGGACCTGTTTTCCTTCCAGTTGCTTATAGTCCTGAAAAAAGCGCTTGAGGACGAGCAGGCGATGGCTCGGAAGATCGCGGGCTTCCAGATACTCACTGAATTCGGGGTCGCTGGTAGCCACGGCGATGATCTTGTCGTCGGTGGCGCCGGAATCCACCATGGTCATGACGCCGATGGCGCGAGCCTTGATGAGAGCGAGTGGTTGGACCGCCTCCTGACAGAGAACCAGCACGTCGAGTGGGTCGTTGTCTTCGGCGTAAGTCTGCGGGATGAAGCCGTAGTTGGCCGGATAAAAGACGGCGGAGTGAATGACGCGATCGACTTTGAGCAGGCCGGTGGGCTTGTCGAGTTCGTATTTCAGATTGGAGCCGAGCGGAATTTCAATGACGGCCTGAAAGTCCCGGGGAACTTCCTTGCCGGGAGAAACGTCATGCCAGGGATGCACCATTCAGCGGCCTCGCGTGGAAAGGTGTAAACAAAGATTATAAAGCAAGCGCGCGCCAGAACCGGAAGCGGCCTTACGCACTACAAGACCAGGTGCAATTCCGATGGCGCTTGAGAGCGAGGTAGTGGCACCGCGCGGGGACCAATGAAGGGCGGAGCACGGGAGGCGCTCAACGTGGTGGATAGGAGCGGGGCTCCGCCCTTGCTGTGCGGGGTAGGCGCGGCCTATCTGGACGACACACTCGCGGCCGCGGCCCGCACGCGATGCGCCGAAGAGTTCTCAACCGGCAGCGTCTGTACCGTCGGGTTGCCCTGAAGCAAAGGGCTCATTTTTGAGGCGACTTCCGGGAACACGCCGTTGTCGTATTTGTCGACATCAGACCGGGAGTTCCACAGAGTGGTGCAACTAAACTGGCCGGTATTTGGATCGAGAGCTTCGATGTTCTCCACGAAGCCGGGTTGCGTCTGCACCAGCGGCAACAGTTTGTCGTTGAGAAGCGCGCGGAACTCATTGACCTTAGCGCGTTGAACCGTGCAGGTAACGATGCGAGCGATCATGGGTACCTCCGAAGAAGAACTGTGGGAGCCGCGTAAGAAGGGTGGGGCTCCGTGGGGGTCAGGTTAGAGCGGAGAGTACCGCTGGGAAATGCCGAGGTCAAGACTAGAAAAGGCAAACATAGAAACGATGCCGGACGGGCGCGTTGACAGCGGGGAAAGCCAAGGCTATCGTCCAATGCGTTTGCAAAATGAGCAATTCCAATGGAGTGGAGCGCACTGATGACGAGCATGAAGAAAAAGCTGTGCATGACCGGGATTGCAGCGCTGGCGCTGAGTGCGGTGTGGCCAAGCACACGCGGCGGAGAGGTTTTTGCAAGTGACGGCGAGGGCGCGGCAGTCCCCACGGAATTCGCACAACAGGATCAGCAAGGCGCTGCCGAGATTCGCGAGCACTACACGAAACACGAATACCGGATTGCAATGCGGGACGGGGCGAAGTTATTCACGTCGGTCTATGTGCCGAAGGATGCGTCGTCGACAAAGACTTACCCGTTCCTGATTGAGCGTACTCCGTACAGCGTGGGGCCGTACGGGCCCGACAACTATCCGAAGCGTTTGGGCCCGGCGCCGGGTTTTGTGAAGGACGGATTTATTTTTGTGTACCAGGATGTGCGTGGGCGGTACCAGAGCGATGGAACATTTATCGAGATGACGCCGCACAAGGAGGTGAAGAAAGGCCCGAAGGATGTGGATGAAAGCACGGATACGTACGACACAATCGAGTGGTTGTTGAAGAATGTCCCGAACAACAACGGCAAAGCTGGAATTTACGGCATTTCCTATCCAGGATTTTATGTGGCGGCGGGAATGCCGGACACCCATCCGGCGTTGAAGGCGTGTTCGCCTCAAGCGCCAGTGACGGACCTTTACGCTGGGGATGACGCGTACCACAACGGCGCGTTCATGCTGGCCGCGAATTTTGGATTCTATGTGTTTTTCAAGCCGCGAACCGGGCTGGAATTTCCACCGAAGCACTGGCGCGACTTCGACTATGGAACGAACGACGGCTACGACTTCTACTTGGAAATGGGGCCGCTATCGAATGCCAAGAAACTGCACATGATGGATGCGAATGTCTATTGGGATGATCAAGTGCAGCATCCGAATTATGACGAGTTTTGGAAGAGCCGGAATATTTCCGTGCACATGAAGAACGTACACTGCGCGGTGTTGACGGCGGGTGGATTGTTCGATGCGGAAGACTTAGTCGGGCCGTACAAAATTTTCAACGCAGTCGCCACGATGAGCCCCGAGGTGCCGAACAAGATCGTGGAAGGTCCATGGGTACACGGTGGCTGGGCGGGCACAAAAGGCGATCATCTTGGAGCGGTAAATTTTGCAGCGGAGAGCTCGGCGTATTTTAACGACCAGGTGCTGTTGCCATTTTTCAGACAGTATCTTAAAGATGCCGAAGATCCCAAGCTGCCGACGGCCCTGGTTTTTGAGACGGGAACGAATGTCTGGCGGCGCTACGATGCGTGGCCGCCGAAGAGTGTTCAGACCAGGACGCTGTATTTTCGCGCCGGCGGCAAGCTTTCCTTTGATGCAACGTCAAAAGATGCGCCACGCGGCTCGTTCGACGAATACGTCAGCGATCCGAACCGGCCGGTACCGTTTGTGGAAACGCAGGCCACCGGCGTTCCGCAGACGTACATGGACGCGGACCAGCGGTTTGCGGCGAAGCGGCCGGACGTGCTGGTCTATGCAACCGACCCGCTGGAGGAAGATGTCACGGTTGCAGGTCCCATATCGCCACGCTTGTGGGTTTCGACCTCAGGGACCGATTCAGACTTTGTAGTGAAGTTGATTGATTTGTATCCGAGGGACTATCCGGATCCGGACCCTAATCCGCAGGAAGTTCACATGGGCGGCTACCAGCAACTCGTGCGCGGCGAGCCGTTTCGCGCGAAGTTTCGTAAGAGTTTTGAGAAGCCGGAACCGCTGAATCCGAACGAACCTACCGCAATCGATTTCGAGTTGCCAAGCATCAACCATACATTTCGGCGCGGTCACCGGATCATGGTGCAGATTCAGAGCACGTGGTTTCCCCTGGTGGACCGGAACCCGCAAAAATTTGTGAATATTCCGGAAGCGAAGCCGGAGGACTTTCAGAAGGCTACGCAGCGCGTGTATCGTGGCGGCGAGCATGGTTCGGCCCTGCTGCTGCCGGTCCTGCCAGCCCCGAGGTGAACCAGAAACAATCCTGACGCGAGAGGTTAGGCCGCTTTTTTTGTCCAGGCGCCGAGGATCGCGCCCATCAGCGCTAGTCCGACCAGTGGATAGAAATTATTGATAGCGAACAGCTGCCAGGGGCGCATTTCATACATGTACGTCGTGTAAGTGATGGGCCCGACGAGGCCAATCCACAGCAGGATACCGAGAGCGGCACCACGAGCGGCGGTCGTCGCGTTGCGCCAGAGGCACAGCTGCGACAACACGTAGGCAATGAGTAGATTCAAGATGAAGCTGATGACGTAGGGGGCTACCGTTGGCCCCATGCTGCGCGCTTGCTCTTCGCTGATGTGCTCGAATGCCATCCAGGACCTGGTAAATAGAAAACCGAACCACAGCGCTCCAAGAAGCCAGTACACGACCGCGGAGACCACGACGGCGGGATAATTGGTTTTCATTTGAGCTCCAATGGCTTCGAGACAGCGTTTGCCAACCTAACAAAGTGCTCAGAGAATGCGGAGAGTCTGCAACCGGCGTTACTGGTTGTCAAGCGAAGGAGCCGTTGAATCAAGCAAGGAGCGGATGGGGTAAAAAACAACCGTACCTAGTACTGTAAAAAGCTACGCGCGCGCCCTGTCAATAAGCTCGTCCCAAGTGCCTTTGGATTTGAGGATCAGCTCCACCAATTCCCGGGCGGCTCCCTTTCCGCCATTGCGAGTTGTGGTGTAGTGGGCGGCGTGCTTTACCTCGGGCGCGGCATTGCCCACTGCTACGGCTAATCCGACGCGTCGCATCACCGTCAGGTCCGGTAAATCGTCGCCCAAAAACGCGACTTCGTCCTCGGTCACGCTAGCCGTTCTCAGAATCTCCTCGTAAGCCGCAATCTTGTGCGGTTGCTTTTCGTAAACAAACTCAACGCTCAACTCTTTCATGCGGCGGCGGAGCGCTGGGCTCTCGCGGCCCGTAATCACTCCCATGCGCAGTCCAGCAGTGCGAGCCAGCGAAATACCCTGGCCGTCGTGCGCGTCAAAGCTCTTGATCTCCAGAGCCGAACCGTCCGGCTGCGAAAGCAAGGTAACGCTCCCGTCCGTGATCGTTCCGTCCACGTCCATCAGCACCACTTTGATCTTGGCCGCGCGCTTCTTCAGCGAGGCCGAAAGTTTTACAGTCTTCGTCGCACGAGCCACGGCGCCCTCCGGCAAAAGGAAAGCAAAAAGTGTAACAGAGAAGCCGTGTTTCGTTCCGTTGGCGAGATTCTGGAGCCTTGTGTATATTGCTGTGAAAAACAGGGAGGCCTCGACGATGGAAGGACAATTTGATCCCCGAGTGGATGCTTATATCGAGAAGGCTGCGCCGTTTGCGCAGCCCGTATTGGTTCATTTGCGCAAGTTAATGCACCAGGCTTGCCCGCGTGTCACTGAATCCATCAAGTGGAGCATGCCGTTCTTCGTGCAGCAGGGCGTCGTTCTTGCCAGCATGGCCGCGTTCAAGCGACACTGCGCCTTTGGATTCTGGGGGCCCGAAATGAAAAAGGCGCTTGCCAAAGACGGCTTGCAGTCCAGCGAAGCCATGGGCTCGCTCGGCCGCATCACCGGCTTGGAAACCCTACCGCCCGTCCGCATGCTGTTGTCTTACATGCGGCAAGCTGGCGCTCTCGTGGACAGCGGTCAACGCACGAAATCCATCGAACGTTCCCAAAAGGCCAAGCCCCGCGCAGTCCACATTCCGCTGGAGCTCACCGCCGCCCTAAAGAAGAACAAAATGGCGACCAGGGCCTTTGCGGGCTTCAGCCGAAGCTGCCGCCGCGAATACGCCGAGTGGATCGCCGAAGCCAAGCGCTCAGAGACGAAAGAGAAGCGAGTCAAGCAGGCTGTCCAGTGGATCGCGCAAGGCAAACAGCGCAACTGGAAGTACATGAAGTGCTAGGCCCTAAAAAACGGGAGCGTCTGCGGAAGATAGCTCCCGTTGCTCGATTATCAAAGGGAATGCGCCGACGAGAAATCAAAGGCGTGGGCGAAGCTGGCCGCAGCGAGCTGGCGAAGCTCGGATTCGGAGAGGCCCATTTGCTCTGCCGCGGCATATTCGCCGGATAGGTCGGTATGGAACATAGCGGGATCGTCCGTGGAGAGAACGATAGGAATGCCATGCCGGAGAAGCTGCGGAAGAGGGTGGTCTTGGAGCGTTGCCCTGTTGCGATCCAACTGGCGTGCGAGCGCGCCGGTACGGACATTGCTGATGGGGCAGATTTCGAGGGGGATGCGGCAATCGGCGAGCAGGTCCATGAGAGAAGGATCCTGGATAGCAGCGATACCGTGGCCAACGCGCTCGACGCGAAGAATTTCGACGGCTTCGCGGATTCGTTCCGGGCCGCCGATTTCGCCGGCGTGAATCAGGCGATGCAGGCCGTTTGCGGAAGCGGCTGCGTAAACTGGCAGGAAATCTTTTGTGGGTATGCTGAGTTCGTCGCCGCCAATCCCAAAGGCAACGATTTTTGACGAAGCGCAATTCTTTGCGGACTGGACCACGCGCATTGCGGCGTCAGGCCCGAACTGGCGGACGGCATCGAAAATCCAGCGCAGCGTCAATCCACGTGATTCGAAATCTTCGGCGGCGCGGAGGATGGCAGCGAAGTTTCTTTCAGGAGATTGGTTGCGGAGAAGCATGACGCCAACGGAAAGCGTAACCTCGGCATACACGACACGATGCCGGAGCAGTTCTTCGCACAGATCATGCGTGATGAGTGCGTAGTCGGCGGAATCGCGGAGGAAAGAAGTGACCCATTTGAAGGCATCCAGAAATCCTACGAAGTTGGTGTAGTTGTAACGGCGGCGGACTTCGCTTTCGGCAGTGGTGACACGGTGGCGCGCGGTGAGCGTGCATACAGTGGCGGGCTGTATGGCGCCCTCGAGATGAAGGTGCAATTCAGCTTTCGGGAGTTGGCGGATCGAATCGGAAAGCATCGCTTAGATCGTCGAAAGGGAAGCAAAACCGAAGAGTAACATAGAGAACACCGACGCCCAGACTGAGGGTACAGAGGGACCCTGGTATACGGAGCGTCCTAGTGGGGGAGCTGGGGCTGGCCAGCATTTTTCCACGCGGTGAGCCAATAAGAGCCGACGTCGGTCGCGGATTCGGAAAGCTGGCGGATCAAGATAGCGCCGGCCTGGTTGTAAAAGTGATCGTAGTATTCGTCGGTGTAGGAATTGAGGCCGCGGCGGGCTTCGCGGTCGGCGTAAAGAATCGTTTCCACCCAACTGTGCGAGCTTAAGCAGGCCTCAAAGGCATGGTCGGTGGGATCGGCGACGAAAGTGGCGTCGTTGGGGCGCATGAAAAAATAGGAAGAGTAACGATCGACGAGAGCGGCGCCGAAGCGCTCGTTGATGCCATTTTGCGCGCTGAGGTGTCCATCATGGTTGTCGGTAGTATTGAAGGGATCGTGCGCCGCGGCAACATAATTGGCAAGGATGGCGGCAAACACCTTGGCGTCTTCCCACTTGCCTTCGCGCATGGCGTCGGTGAGCTTGGCGCTGTAGACACCAATCTGCCAGGGAAGCAAGCCGTTGGATTCCAGCTTGGATTTGCCGAATTTGGCGACGGCGGCTTTGTAGCTCCGCGGCAGCGTGTCAAATGGAAACCTGCCGTACTTGTCGAGAAACAGGAATTGGTTGTGGCGCTCGGCGGGAGTGAGCAATTTCTCTGGAGTGCCGAAGGGATCGTTGACGTGCCGAAGCAGGATGGAACGATTCGCGTCGAAAAAGGGGCGAATCTCCTGCGGAAGGGTGTCAATCGCGCGATTGACGACCAGGCGATTGGCGTTGTTGCCCCAGGCCAAGGCGGACGACGGCCACAGCGCAATGATCAGCGCGAGAGAGAACCAAAGCCGCAGTCTGCGGAGCATTCAAGCCGCCTTCGCCTTCGCTACTTTGCCGGTTGTGCCTGAAGCGTGCTGCGCTTCCGGCTATAGGTGAAGTAAATCACAAGTCCGATGGCCAGCCATACAAAGAAACGAATCCAGTTCATGATCGGCAAGCCCGCCATCAGAAGCAAGCAGGTAAAAATCGTCAAGACCGGAGCCAGCGGCCCGCCCGGTGCACGGAAAGCTCGGTGACGTTCCGGCTCGCGATAACGCAGGATCAACACTCCCGCGGCAACCAGCGCGAAAGCGAAAAGTGTTCCAATGTTGGCGAGATCGCCCAGGGTTCCGATGTCCAGCAGTCCTGCAGGAACGCCCACGACAAATCCCGCGACCCACGTAGAGAAATCCGGTGTGAGGTAGCTACGATGCACACGGCTGAAGATTTTCGGGAACAATCCGTCGCGCGACATCGCAAACCACACCCGCGCCTGCCCGATCTGGAAAACGAGCAGAGAGGAAATCATGCCCATTAGAGCGCCGATCAGTACGACCAGACGCAAGCCGGAAATATTTAGCTTCTTGAGGGTGTTGACTACAGGAGCTGCGTCATCGAGAAGCGTGTCCCAGCGGACTAATCCGGTGAGTACGACGACTACGCCGATATAGAGGATCGTGCAGACGACGAGCGTGGCGATGATGCCGCGCGGCAAGTCGCGCTGCGGACTTTTGCATTCCTCGGCGGCGGTGGAGACGGAATCGAAGCCGATGTAAGTGAAGAAAACGATGGAACCGCCGGTGAGAATACCGGGCCAGCCGTTGGGCGAGAACGGATGCCAGTTGGAGGGATGAATGAAGCGCGACGCGAAGGTAACAAACGCGAGAATGGCGGCGATTTTGATCAGCACCATGATGTTGTTAGTCCTCGCGGATTCGCGGATTCCCCGGACCAAGACCGCAGTGAGGAGCATGACGATGATGAACGCGGGCCAATTGAAGCCGAAATGCCAGCCGGGGCCGTAAATCATGTTGCCGGAAAGATCGCTGAGCCCACTGGGAAGATAGGCCGGAGAAATCCACTTGGGATCGGGATGGACGCCGAACCAGTCGAGCAGATCGACCAAGTGCGCGGAGAAGCCGACGCTGACCGCCATGTTGCTGACTGCGTATTCGAGAATCAGGTCCCAACCGATGATCCAGGCGATGATTTCGCCCATGGTGGCGTAGGTGTAGGTGTACGCACTACCGGCAATGGGAATCATGGCCGCGAGCTCGGCGTAGCAGACGGAAGCGAAGCCGCAGGCTATGGCGACGAGAACAAAGGAAAGTGCGATGGCGGGACCGGCACCGGGGCGACCGAACGACGACGAATGGCTCACAAGATATTGCAGAAGTGGGACGTTGAGGATGGAGGAGGTCTGGAATTTTTGGCCTGCGATGGCCGTGCCGACAATGGTAAAAATGCCGGAGCCGATGACCGCGCCGATGCCGAGAGATGTGAGGCTCAGCCAGCCGAGAGACTTTTTCAGCCGGAGTTCGGCGCCTTCGCAATCGGAAATGAGCTGATCAATGTTCTTTCGACGGAAAAGGACTGACGGCACTCGTGTCTCCAAGGAAGTGCGAGCCACACTTTATCGTGAGTGGCGGCGAGGCGCAACCGAGGCGGTCAGACTTGCTGGAGCTGCGCGTAGCGTTCGACGAATTTCTTGGTGCCACGGCCGGGGAATGTGACGGAGAGACGGCGGTCTTCTTCCTCGCCTTCGACGCCGATGATGGTGCCAACGCCGAATTCGGGATGGCGAACTTTCTGGCCGATGAGCGGATCGGACGAGGCGCGGCGCGCCGGTCGACCGAAAGTCGGCTCACTTGGTGCGCGAGGCGGCGATGGCTGGCGAACGGCGGGCGCGTTGCCGCGGCGCACGCGGCGCAGAAATTCTTCGGCGGAGTAGGAATATTCTGGGTCAGGTTCATAGCGGCGGGTCTGGCCGATTTCGGCCATGGAGCCACGCACAGTATCCACCGATTCAGGGGGAATTTCGGCCAGGAAGCGCGAGGGTAGGGAAGCGCGCATCTGCTGCTCGTTGCCGAAAACACGTCGATAGACGGCGCGCGTTAGGGTGAGCGTTTTGCGGGCACGGGTCATGCCGACGTATACGAGGCGGCGTTCTTCTTCGACGGCCTTGGCGTCGCCATCGTTGATGGAACGGCTGTGCGGACAGATGCCTTCTTCCATCCCGGTGAGAAAAACGTGATCGAATTCGAGGCCCTTGGTGCTGTGAAGCGTGATGAGGGTGACACCGGGTTTGCCTTCGAAGGAGTCAGCGTCGCTGACGAGCGCGGCGGCGTCCAGGAAATCAGTAAAAGATTCGCCGGCGTCCATGCTTTCGGCGACAGCGCGGGTGAGTTCTTCGAGGTTCTCCATACGGGCGACGTCTTCTGGAGTGTTGCGGTCGCGGAGCATGGCCATGTAGCCGGTTTCGTGGAGGACGAAGCGGATGAAGTCAGCGGGTTCCTTTTCTTGAAGGGCGGCTTGCAGGCTGGCGATCAAGTCCATGAAAGCACGCAGCGGAGTGACGGCGCGGCCGGTGGCGTTGGCTGTGCCCAAGTCTTCCATCGCGTTCCAGAACGGGGTGTCGTTTTTACGGGCGAGCTCGCGGAGAGATTCCAGCGTGGTCTTGCCGATCCCGCGCGGAGGGAGGTTGAGCACACGAAGGAACGCGATGTCATCTTCGGGATGCATGGCCAGGCGAACGTAAGCGAGAGCATCCTGCACTTCGGCGCGCTTGTAAAAGCTGAAACCGCCGACGAGCTTGTAACGAATACCGCGACGCCGGAAGACTTCCTCGAAGGCTCGGGACTGAAAGTTGGTACGGTATTCGACGGCGCAAGTATGCGAAGAATCCTCGTCCAGCAGCTTGCGGAGTTCTTCGGCAACGAATTCGGCTTCGGTCTGGGCGTCGCGGGCTTCAAAGTAGCGTAAATTGGCTCCGCCGGAAATTTCCGCGCGTAAGTTTTTGCCCAGACGCTCGGAATTATTCTTAACGACGGCACCGGCAGCGTCGAGAATGCTTTGCGTCGAACGGTAGTTGCGCTCGAGCCGAATGACTTTGGCGTTAGGGAAGTCGCGGGAGAAGCTTAGCAAGATGGAGACATCGGCACCGCGCCAGCGATAGATGGACTGGTCTTCGTCGCCCACGACGCAGATGTTGTGGTGAGGACCGACCAGAAGACGCAGCAGATCGTATTGCACACGGTTGGTGTCCTGGTATTCGTCCACGTGGAGGTATTGGAAACGGCGCTGCCATTTTTCGCGGACTTGCGGCGCCTCGCGAAGCAACCGCGCAGAGCGGAGAAGCAGGTCGTCGAAATCGAGCGCTTTGCCTTGCGCGAGGATCTTTTCGTACTGCACGTAAACGTCGGCGGCGTGGCGCATATCTGGAGTGAAAGCTTCGGCGCGCAACATTTCCGGAGTTTTGGCGTGATTCTTCGCGAAGCTGATCTGACTGAGGATGGCGCGCGGCTGCAGCTCTTCGTCTTCGAGGTTGAGACTGCCCATCGCGAGCTTGACGGCGGCGAGCTGGTCGGTGTCGTCGAAGATGGAAAAATTGGATGGGAGTCGGGCGGAAGCGGCTTCGCGACGGAGCAGGCGGGCGCAGAGAGAATGGAAAGTGGAGAGCCAGGGGCGTTCGGGTGGAACGCCGCCACGGATGAGAAGATCGGAGACGCGGTTTTGCATTTCCTCGGCGGCTTTGTTTGTGAAGGTGACCGCGAGGATGGACTCAGCAGGAACGCCACGGGAGATTAGGCCGGCCATGCGGAAAGTGATGGCGCGAGTTTTGCCTGTGCCGGCCCCCGCGAGCAACAAAACGGGCCCTTCGGTGCTTTCCGCGGCGAGACGCTGTTCCGCATTCAGCGAGTTGAGAAGGTCTTGCATCTGGGTGATCGAAGAAAGATTACTCAACGATATTAACGGACGGAGAGAGGTGGCGCAAATTTGTGAAAATTTGCCGAGAAAAACTGCAAAGAAGTTTTGTGACTTGCCAGCGAAACGTTGCGAGCTAGTGCGAGTCAGATCTGCTGAGATCAATGTCGAAATACATCAGCGCCTGATTTTTTTCGAGGGCAAGAAGGTCCGGAATGTACAGGTGCGCATTGGCAAGCAGATCGAACTGATTCTGCAGGTCGAAATAGAGGAGACCTTCCGTAGTGGAGTGAGGCGCGATGACGCTGGCGTGAAGGCCGGCGTCTTCTGCAAGCTTCTGGTATTGTTCCCAATTTTTATCGCGGCCGCCGGAGGAACTCGGTAGAGGGAGAGGAATACGCGGTCTGGACGGATCCTTCGCGCGCGGATGAAGCACGGCGTCGGCAAGTTGCTCGGAAGTGAGTGCGGGAAGCTCTTGGCGATTGTTATCGTCGAAGGTGATGTTCAGGCGAATGCGTTCGATGCGGACCTTGATGCTTTCGGCGGAGTCATTGCGGAGTGTGACTTTGATGGCTAGAATCCCCGCGGCGTAAGGCGACTTTTTGGGAAAAGCTTGTTTGTAGCGTTCAGCACCGAGCCAGGGATCGGCGGCGATCATGAGACCTTCGTGCGAATCGAGCGAGGCGGTGATGATGGGCTTCGACGTGGATTGCTGTTGTGCATTCGCCGGCGGCCTTGCGGATAGTATGAAAATCAGCCACGGTAGAGCTACAGAGATCACCGCCGAGGAAGCGATCTTCAACCGGGTATAATAGACTTTTTGCATCTCGACGCCTTCGATTCCTGGGCAGTGTGCAGGGTTGCCCTGCGCCCACGGGTCAGACCGGAGCCTTGCGGAGTGTATCTCGTTTACAGCCTGCTGCTGGGGCTTGCCGCGATTGTGTTGACGCCATACTGGCTAGTGCAGGGCATTCGTCGCAAAAAATACCTTTCCAACTTGAGCGAGCGGCTGGGGCTGTCATTTCCGGCACTGGAAAGATTGCCGCTGGAGAGGCCGGGCGCGGTCTGGCTACACGCGGTTTCGGTGGGCGAAGTGCTTGCCGGCGTGACGCTGGCGAGGCGGCTTAAGGAGGAGTTTCCGGGTCGGCCGCTGGTGGTTTCAACGACGACGATTACCGGGCAGGGGCTGGCCAAAGAGCGTATGCCGTTCGCGGATGCGGTGATTTATTTTCCGCTGGATTGGCAGTTTTGTGTACGGCGAGCACTGACGGCCGTGAAGCCGGCGTTGGTTGTGGTGCTGGAGACAGAAATCTGGCCGAACTTTTTGCGGGTGGCGTCGGAGAACAATGTTCCGGTGCTGTTCATCAGCGGGCGGATTTCGGACCGGTCGTTTGCCCGGTCGCAATCGTGGCTGACTTTGTTCGGATTTTATCTGCGGCCATTCTGGAAGGACGCGCTGGGACGCGCCGCCGGCTTCTGGATGCAAAGCGAGAAGGATGCCGAACGGGTGAAGGCGCTGGGCGCCCGGGCGGCCAACGTGCACCTGGGAGGAAATCTGAAGTACGACCTGGAGCTGCCGAAAACTACCCCACTGGCGGACTGGCTGGAGGGAGAAATCGCCAGGGACGGCAGAAGGCCGGTGATTGTTGCTGGCAGCGTGGTGGCAACGGAAGAACCGCTTGCGCTGATTGCATTCGGCGTGGTGCAGGGAGAGCATCGGAAAGCGCTGCTGGTATTGGCGCCGCGCAAGCCGGAACGGTTTGAAGCGGCGGCGCAGTTCATTGAAGACTCGCATCAGAAGTGGATCAGGCGATCGAATCTACGAGTGACGTCGCCGTCAGGCCAGCATGCGAGTGGCAGCGAAACCGCAATGGCCAGCGATGTGGCGGTGCTGCTGCTGGACAGCATCGGAGAGCTCGCGTCGCTTTACCGTCTGGCGGACGGAGTGCTCGTAGGCGGTTCGCTGGTGGAATCGGGCGGGCACAATATTCTGGAGCCAGCAGCCTTTGGGAAGGTGCCGGTGTTCGGGGAATCCATGGAAAATTTCGCCGAAATGGCGGAACGGTTTGTGACAGCGGAAGCGGCGCTGCAGGTGGGGAGTCCCGAGGATGCCGGGGTTGTCTGGATTGAATTGTTGCGCAATGTGGAGCGGAACAAAAAAATGGGAGAGACGGCGCGGCGGCTGGTAGAAGACAGCCGAGGTGCGACCGAGCGAGCGGTAACGGCGATTCGCGCGGAACTCGACAACCCGCATGCCGCGGGATAATGGACTGGCCGCTGCCAATCCGGATTTTGTTGTGGCCGTTATCATGGGTGTATGGCTGGGTAGTGCGCTGCAAGACGGCCCTCTACAGCCGTGGTATTTTGCAGCAGAAGCAGCTCAATGGGGTAGTGATCAGCGTTGGCAACCTGACCGTTGGTGGCACGGGCAAGACCCCCATGGTGCTGTGGCTGGCAGAAAAATTCGTGGGCGAAGGGAAGCGTGTCGCGATTCTGAGCCGTGGATATCGGGGCAGCGCGGGAACGAGCGACGAGATTGAATTGTTGAAGCGGCGGCTGGATGGGCGAGTACGATTCGGCGTAGGCGCAGACCGCTTTGCCGAAGGGCGCAAACTGGAGCAAGCGGAGCCTGTCGATGTTTTTCTGCTGGACGACGGCTTCCAACATTGGAAGCTGGCACGCGACGTGGACATCGTGATGCTGGACGGCTCGAAGCGATTAACGCAAGAGTGGCTGTTACCTGCGGGAAGTCTGCGCGAGCCCATCAGCGCGTGTCGAAGGTCGGATCTGCTGGTGGTTACGCGCCGGTTTGAAGGGCCGCCGATCGAAGCCAGCGATTCGCACGAACGGCAATTGTTTTATGCGCAGACGCGTTTGTTGGGATTTCGGCGGCTGGGCGAGCGAACCGCCCCATCTTATTTAAGTGCAATCGGTGCTGGACCGTTTTTTGCGTTTTGCGGGATCGGTAACGCGCAGGCTTTTTTTGCCGACCTTAAACGGTGGTGCGTTCCAGTTTGCGGGCAGCGGGAATATCGCGATCATCATCAGTATTCTTTGCGCGACGGCGCAATGCTCTTGGCAATGGCGAAGCAATCCGGAGCGATCGGCCTGGTGACAACAGAAAAGGATGAGCAAAACCTGTCATACACTCGAATCGAGCACATGCCTGTGTATGTTGCCGTGATGGAGCTGTTCTTCGGTTCCGAGAGTGAGTTTGTTCCGGTTCTGGACCGAATTTTGAAAGAACGCCGAGGAAGAAGTTTGTGAAGCTGCTGATTCGGGCAACGAATTGGGTGGGCGACGCAATTATGGCCTTGCCGGCGCTGCAAGTGGTGCGGAGGCTGTTTGCGGAGGCGCACATTGCTGTTTTGGCTCTGCCGTATGTGGCGCAGATTTATGACGGGCAGGACATTGCGGACGAATTGATTATTTACGACCGCAAAAGGGAGCATGCAGGAATTCGTGGGCGCGAGAGGCTTGCGGCTGCGCTGAAGTCGAAGCAGTTTGATACGGCTCTGCTTTTGCAGAATGCATTCGATGCCGCATGGATCAGCTGGCGCGCAGGAATTCCGCAGAGGATCGGCTACCGCCGTGATGGGCGAGGAATTCTTTTAACGAAGGCGATACCTGTGCCAAAGGCTTCGGAGATACCGGCGCATGAGAAATTTTATTACCTGGAGTTGCTGCGGCGCGCGGGTTGGCTCGAAGGCTTGCCGGAAGTACTGGAAATCTCTTTATCTGTGACCGCCGAACGGCTAGAGAAAGCCGAAGAGAAGTTGCGTGCCCTGGGTGCAAGGGCAGGGGCAGTACGGATCGCGGTAGGCGCGGGCGCTTCTTACGGTTTGGCAAAATGTTGGCCGCCGGAGCGGTTTGCCCAAGCCCTCAATCAAATACGGCGTGAACGCGATGCCGACATCGTTTTGTTTGGGACGGCGGCCGAAACCGAAGTCTCGGCCACAATTCAAGCTGGGCTGACGCAGCCGGCGCTGGACTTAACCGGCGAGACACAAATCGCGGAATTGCCGGCGCTGCTATCGCGCTGCAGCGCATTTTTGGGCAATGATTCAGGAGCAATGCACGTGGCGGCGGCGGTCGGTTTGCCGGTTGTCGCGGTGTTTGGACCTACGGATCCCCTCGGCACTGCGCCGGTCACGCCGCGCTGCGCGATTGTCCAGGCAAAACCTTATTGCAGCCCGTGTTTTTTGCGACGGTGCCCGACCGATCACCGTTGTATGACGGCGGTTCGGACGGACATGGTTAGGGAACCCTTGCTGAGGGCCCTCGCGGAGGTGTCTCCTGTATGACTTTGGGGCATTGCGGCCAGCGGTTTTTCTGGACCGGGATGGAACCATTCTGGAAGAAATGGGCTACTTGAATCACATCAGCCGATTCCGTATGTTGAGCGGCGTGGCGGCGGCGATCCGGGGACTGAACACAGCGCAACTGCCGGTTGTCGTGGTGACGAATCAGTCGGGCGTGGCGCGCGGATATTTTCCGGAGTCGCTGGTCCGTGAGGTTCATGATCGAATGATTTGTGAATTGGCGGCGGAAGGTGCGCGGGTGGATGGCGTGTATTATTGCCCGCATGTCGGCGCTGACGAATGCGATTGCCGTAAGCCGAAAACGGGCATGTTGGAGCGCGCAGCGTCAGAGTTGAAGCTGGACTTGAAGAAGTCATTTGTCGTGGGCGACCGCAGCGGCGATGTGGAATCGGCGCGTCGTGCGGGGAGCCGGAGCGTGTTAGTGCGAACGGGATTTGGTGAAGGTGAAGTTGCTTGGCACGCGAATAAGTGGACGCACCAGCCGGATTTTGTGGCGAAGGATCTTTCGCAGGCGGCGGACTGGATTTTGATGGAAATGCAACGATGAGCGCGGCGAAGAAAAGTCTGGCGGATGGTTCCGTCGATCTGTTGGCATTGGCCGAGATTGTCGAACGATTTGCGGGGAAGAGAATTGTGTTGTTCGGCGACTTCGTGGCGGACGAATTCCAGTTTGGCGATATCTCGCGAGTTTCCCGGGAAGCGCCGGTATTGATTTTGAGGCACCGCGAGACGCGCGTGGTACCAGGCGGAGGAGCCAACGCGGCCAACAATCTCGCCGCACTGGGCGCGCAAGTCTCGCCCGTTACGGTGATCGGCGATGATACGGTGGGCGAGGCACTGGCGAAACAGTTTTGCGAGAACGGTATCGAAACCAGCGGAATCGTTCGCGCCAAGAATTGGAACACCCCGACAAAGACTCGATTTCTGGCGGGTTGGGCGCATACCGTTGCGCAACAGGTGCTGCGCGTCGACCGCGAGCCAGGTTGCGCCCCGCCGGATTCAACGCTGGCCAAGGTTGCTGCGAAGTTGCAGCGAAAGCTAGGAAAGGCGGATGGGCTGGCGATTTCTGACTACGGATTCGGAGTGGCCTCGCCCGTGGCGGTGAGCAACGCGATTAGGAGCGAGAAGCGGAAGATTCCAGTTACGTTGGATGCCCGCTACCGGCTTGACGCCTATGCGGGGAGTGGAATCACCGCGGCGACTCCCAATGAAGCGGAACTCGAAGCGCTGCACCATACGACCATTGGCCGAAACCTCGGAGAACTGGAGAAGCGCGGACTGACGACGCTCAAGCAAATGAACCTGCATTCCTTGTTGGTGACCCGCGGAAAAGATGGGATGGCGCTCTTCGAAAGGGAAGGCAAGAAGGTTTCGCACATTCCAGTCCATGGCAGCGACCAAGCGGTGGATGTCACGGGAGCCGGAGACACCGTGCTGGCCGCATATACACTGGCACTAGTGTGCGGCGCGAGTTCTTTTGAGGCTGCGCACATTGCCAATATCGCCGGCGGCCTTGTGGTGATGAAACGGGGGACAGCAGTAGTCACGAGTGGAGAACTGCTGACGGCAATCCGCGGTGAGGTTTCCGGCAGCGCAGCGTAAATGCGACCAGCCCACGAAAAGATCGTAGAGCGCGAAGAGTTGCCGAATATCGCCAAGGATCTGCGGACGCGCTCGAAGAAGATTGTGTTTGCGAACGGATGTTTCGACATGCTGCACGTCGGGCACGTCCGCTATCTAGAGGGCGCGCGCGCGGAAGGTGATGTACTGATCGTTGGAGTGAATTCCGATTCCAGCGCCTGCAGGCTAAAGGGTCCGGGAAGACCGGTGCTTGAGGAATACGCACGGGCGCTGCTGGTTGCGTCGCTGCGCGCGGTGGACCACGTGGTGATTTTTTCAGAGCCGAATGTGGAATCGTTGCTGACCGAATTGCGTCCGGATGTCCACGCCAAAGGGACCGACTACACGACGGAGACGGTCCCAGAACGCGCGATAGCCGATAAGCTTGGCATCCGCGTGGCGATTGTAGGTGACCCGAAGAAGCATTCGACGCGCGAGCTTTTGCAAAGCGTGCGCCAGGCGCCAGATGGCTGAACCGCGATTCCTCGTCGTGAGGCTCAGTTCGCTGGGCGACATCGTGCACGCGTTCCCGGCGGTCGGCGGATTGCGCGAATCGTTTCCCCATGCGGAGATTGTGTGGTTGACGCATCCAAAATGGGAACCGCTGGTGCGTGCGGCCAACCTCGCCAACGAAGTGTGGACGGTGGATACGCGCGACTGGGCGTCGCTGCGGGGCATCCTCTATAGCATTCGCAAGCAATCGCTTGACGCCGCGATTGACTTTCAAGGATTGTGGAAGTCGGCTTCCATTCCGTTTCTGGCGCGTGTCCCTCGGCGGATTGGATTTTCTTCGGAGACAGTTCGGGAGGCGGGCGTTCCGCTGCTGTACACCGAGCGCGTACGCGTGAATACGGCGTTGCACGTAGCCGATCAGAACGGCGAGCTTTCGCTGCGAGCTGGCGCAAAACAGCGTACCGCGCAGGTCACGATACAAATAACGCCGGAAGACAGCGCATCGGTAAAGGATGCGTTGCGGAAACAGGGGATTTCTGAATATATCGTGTTGAGTCCCGGTGGCGGCTGGCAGTCGAAATGTTGGCCCGCTGAACGCTTCGGGAAGCTGGCCTTGCGCATTCTGGACGAATTGCATTTGCGTTGCGTAATCAACAGGGGCCCGGGTGAAGAAGACCTGGTTGCGGCTACAATTGCCGCGGCGGAGCGCGCGCGGCCCACGGCGTATGGCGGGAATTTGGGGCAGTTGATGGCGCTGCTCAAAAATGCGAGCGCGGTCGTCGCAGGCGATACCGGCCCGCTGCACCTCGCCGACGCCCTGGGCGCACCCATCGTGGCGATTTTTGGCCCGACCGATCCGGCACGCAACGGCCCGTATCGCCACAACGGTGTTGTTTTGCGCTGGGAAGGCGCGGAAACGACCTATAAACGTGGAACTGAGACTGACGCCTCCTTGCTGCACATTAGTGTCGACGAGGTGTTGGGCGCGCTGCGCGGGCTGCGTGAATCGGCATGAGTGACGCGGCAGCTTTATTCGCGCGATGGCGCGTGCGGCTCGGATACCTGCTGGCGGTTCTTGTGTTGTGGTTCGCGCGACCGACTCCGCGGAGCGTGGCGTGCGGCGCGCTGGTTGGCCTCCTGGGCCTGTGGATTCGAGCCCGCGCCGCAGGCTACCTTCACAAGCAATCTATACTCACGGTTACCGGCCCGTACGCTTACACGAGGAATCCCCTCTACCTGGGCAGTTCGGTTCTCGCACTAGGCGCAGCGCTGGCGACGCGATCGTGGATTTCGGCGCTCGTTCTGTTGGCGTACTTCGCCGTGGTATACACCGTGGTGATGCGCCGCGAAGAGCGGGAGCTCTCTATTCAACACGGCGCCGCGTTCAAGGCTTACGCGAATGCCGTGCCTCTGTTCTTGCCGCGATTGATACCCGCGAACGTTCCGGGTGCGAGCGCGGGCCAATTTTCCTTCGCTCAGTACAAAAAAAACCATGAATATGAAGCTGCAGCTGGGTTTCTGGTGCTGCTCTTGGTTCTTCTCGTCATCTGGCGCCTAAGGTTGGCTTGAAGTCAGCCATGCGGTGCGTTCGGATAAGCCCCAAAGCAAGAAACCTCGAAACGATTTCCATCAGTCGAAAGTGCGAATCACGCCTTCTGCTCTGTGCGCAACGCCGGAGCACCGCCTTGCTGCAGTCGTTCGAGAAGCGCCAGCTGGGATGCCGTAGGGACTTCCCTCGCCGGCGGCAATAACGCCAGCCGCCGGTCGCGCTGCATCCTGAAGGCCCGGCATGGGAGAGTCTTGCTGCCGGCGTGGCCAATTTTAGAATATCGGTTTGCAGCACGTCCGGTTCGTTTTCGGAAAGGATTGCGCTTTCCGCGGCTTTTTCCGCACCGCCAGGTCGAAGGAAGGCTGTGCCTGACGTAGCGGAGTGTTGCGATCGACTCCCGTCTCCATCAACTGCACACCATGCCTCAGCATTGCGCTGGCCGGCAGCTTCCTCACATCCGCCGCAACCGCACCAGCGTCTCGATGTGAAAGGTTTGCGGGAACAAGTCAAAGAAATCGACGGATGCAATCTCATACTTATGGGCCGGCGCTCGAAGGTTGGTTGGCAATCGTGCCGTTTGCAGCAAAACGCTTAAGTCGCGGCCCAGGGTTGAAGGATCACACGATAGGTAGACAATCTCTTTGGGCCCTAAATCTCCTAGCTTTTGTGCAGCCGCCTGACCCAATCCAACGCGAGGCGGATCCAAGACCACAAAATCGGGGATCTCAGAGGTCTTTTTAAGGAACTCTTCGGTATGCTCATTTTGCGAAACCACCGCAACGCCGGCATTCTCAGCATTTTCGCGCAGGTTTCGCGTGGCGGAGAGGTTCGCGTCAACGCTGACCACGCGGCCAAATTGCTTCGCCAGGGGAAGAGCAAAAAATCCGACCCCCGCGTACAAGTCGAGTGCAAGGCCACCCGTCGCTCCTACGATGACGGTGCGCAGCAGGTCCTCGATCAGAAAGCGGTTGACTTGGAAAAAGGAAAGGTGGCTCACGCGGAAGTCGTACCCGCCGGCACGATGAACCAGATAACCCGGGCCAGAAAGCTCAAAACGATTGGTCTTCTGGTCCAGCAGGAGTAGGCTTTCAAGCGAGGGAACCGCTTCGCGAAACAACTTAGTGAGATCTGCCGCCGGGGCCGCAAATTGTTTGAACGCCACATTGAGCGCGATTTTGCGATCGGTCGAATCGGCAAAAGCTTCGATTTCCAGAACTTCCGGTGGTAGGGAACCGGCGCGCGTGATCTCCTGCAGCCGAGAAAATGCATCGGCAAGCCCTGGCGAGAGGATGTCGCAGCGATCCACCGGCATGATGGTAGTGCTTTCCGGCAGGTAGTAACCGAGCGCACGGGGGTTGGCAAGGCGTACCGCCCACTGCGCGCGGTTGCGATAATGCGTCGGTTCGGCGGCGTGGGTCTGGATTTCGCCTTCCCAGTTCACACCGCCCATGCGCGAAAGCGTTTCGCGCAGAATGTCCAGCTTCAGCCGTATTTGCGCGTCATAGGTCGCATGCTGGTAATGACATCCCCCGCAAACGCTAAAATGCGGGCAAAATGGCTTTGCGCGAGCCGCATTAGGGTTGCCGATTTCCAGCGGCTTTGCCCATACGAGTTTTTTTTTGCGCGAGGCCGTCTCCGCCTTTACTTCTTCACCCGGCAGCACGTACGGCACAAACACGGTGTTGCCGTCGGCGTGACTCAAACCGTCTCCTCCGTACACCATCTTTTCAATCAATAACTGTAATTCCTCTGACATAGTCGCTATTTTATTCTCCATAACTCGCAGAAAAGGAACAGCAGCGAATCATCGCTCCAAAATAAATCGCGTGAGGCGCCTTTACGAAAGATAGAAAAGGCTCAGCCGGGGGATGCGAAATTCTTCGAGCAACCGCTTCTGCAAGTATTGTTTTTCCACAAGCGCCAGCTGCTCGGCTTTCATTTTACGCCGGTAAGCCGCGAGTGCGCCGTCCATTTCGCGGCGAATCCGCAGGATGGTCTCCTCTCTGGCGTGCAAAAGCAGACCGGCGTGAATGCGTTCATCGAGAATCGTCAGCCGGCGTTCCAGGTCTTCCAGGTCAAGGGAAACCGGCGACTCCAGTAAAACTGCGCAGATTTGCAACCCGCCCATGACCCCTTCCCAAAGTTTTACCAGTGCCGGATCTTCGCGGTACGTGCTGACGGCAGCCCGAAGCATTCCCATGTTGCGAGAAAAATAGCTTTTCAATTCTTCTCGCCGAAGTGGCTCGGCATTTCTTTTTGCTGTTGCGCTCGCTGTCTTGCCGGCCGCGGCTTCCTGTGCTTCTTCCGCGGCTTCCAGCACCGCATCAGTGCAGTACGCCAGGCTTTTCAGTGGCTTGCCGGCTCCCCGTCGCGATCGGCCATAACTCTCAAACGAGCTATCAATTCCCTTGAATACCGCCTGTAAAGGCACGCCCGCCTTTTGCCAGGTTTCCATGATGGCCCAGTCCAAGGGAGAAACCAGCAGGTGTGAGCCGCGTTTCTTCCAAAAATATTCTTCGATTTCTGTGAAGTAATTGAAGTAGTTCCAGCCGTCCATGGCCGCCCTATTGGGCCACTTTGCGTTCGGTTTTCTTGTTCGCGTCGCCGGACTGGTTCTTCTCCCAAATGAGCCGCAAGCCTTCCAGCGTCAGAAACTCATTCGTCTCTTCAATGTGTTTGGAGCCTTTCGCCACGAGTTTGGCTTGCCCTCCGGTCGCAACGACTCTCACTTTGCTGCCAAGCTCCGCTTTCATACGCGCTAGCATGCCGTCCACCATATCCACCGCGCCGTAGTACAGACCGGCCTGCATGTTCGCGACCGTGTTACTGCCGATCACTTTTCCTGGATCCTTGATTTCGACGCGAGGCAATTTTGCGGCACGCGCGAACAACGCCTCCGACGCGATACCGATTCCCGGTGCAATCACTCCGCCCACGTACTCGCCCTTCGCCGAAATCACATCGAACGTAATCGCCGTGCCAAAATCCACCACGATGCAGGGCCCCGCGTATTTGTGAAACGCCGCAACGCCGTTCACGATCCGATCCGCGCCAACTTCTTGAGGGTTGTCCACCAGCACTGCCATGCCGGTCTTCACGCCCGGTTCGACGAACATCGCCTTTTGTTCAAAATATAATTTCGACATTTGCGCCAACGTCCAGTTCATTGGTGGGACTACGGAGCTGACGATGACGCCTTGCACTTCGCGCGGGTCGAGCTCCTTCAATGTGAAAAGATTGCGGATGAGCACGCCGTATTCATCCACAGTCTGCATGCGTGCCGTGGTCAGTCGCCAGTGAGCGATCAGTACTTCGCCGCGAAATACGCCTAGTACGGTATTGGTATTGCCTACGTCAATAGTCAGCAGCATCGTGGCTGGCACTCACTTGATTTCCGCAACGTCGCCGGCAATCACTATCATCACCTTGCCGTCTTCGCGCTCAACCTGCAGCAAGCCTTCGGGAGCAAGACCCGCCGTTACACCAGTAAAGCTTTCCGCTCCATTCGTCACGCGCACTTTCTTTCCCACTGCGTAGGACGAGGCTTTCGTGAAGCGCCCGGTGACAGATGACGCGCCGTCGCGCAAGAAACGATTGTAATCGCTCTCAAATTCGCGGAGCAAACGCGCCAACAGATCCAGACGGGATTGACTCTTGCCGGTTTCGACGCGCAGGGACGTCGCAATCTCGTTCAGCTCACCAGGGAACTTCTCCTGGTTGACGTTGATGCCGATCCCCACGATTACGAAACGCACCAACGAAGTGTCCGCATGCATCTCGGTCAGGATTCCGCCCAGCTTTTTGCCGTTCAGCATCAGATCGTTCGGCCACTTCAGGTCGAGCCGTAATCCGGTCTGGGCCGCGATTGCGGCGTGCGCTGAAAGGCCGGCCATCATGGTCAGCAAGGGCGCCTGCATCGGTGAGATTTTCGGCCGCAGCAACAGTGTTACGTAAATACCCGCCGCCCGTTCCGAGTGCCAGCTTCTTCCCGCGCGGCCGCGGCCGGCGCTCTGTTCCTCCGCGAGGATCACCGCGCCTTCCGGTTCACCCGCGTAGCCAAGTTCTATCCCGACGCGATTGGTCGAATCGGTGCGGAAAAAATGGTAAATCCTCTTTCCGAACAAGCTGCTTTTCAGCCCTTCGCGCAAGAGTTCCGGCGTCAGAATGTCCGGTACGCGTTCGAGAAAATAGCCGGTGTGCGGCCGTCCCTTCACGCGAACGCCGACTTCGCGGAGCTGTTCAATCCAACGCCATACTGTTGAGCGGGAGACGCCAATCTCGCTTGCAATTCGGGCGCCGCTGATGGCAATTGTCGCGTTGTTCGCGAACAGAGTGACCAGGGAAGCGAGCCGCTTATCGGTAGCGCCCGGCAGGGAAGTGGAAGCCATAAATGTAGCGGTAGCTTACTTGTCCTCGATGGAGTCTACAAGCAAGCTCAGATTGGTCGCGGGAGCGGAGTGGGTAAGCGATCCCGACGAAAGAAAATCGGCGCCGGTCTCCGCGTACTCCCGAACATTCTCCAGCGTTATGCCACCGGAAATCTCCACGATGCATTCCGGTTGCAGCTGGCGCGCGACGGCAACGCACTTTTTGGCGGCAGCTGGCGACATGTTGTCCAGGAGGACGGACTCCGCGCCTGCAGAAAGTGCTTCACGCAGCTCATCTTCATCACGCACTTCAATCTGAATCGGCAGAACCGTATCCGTAGCGCGCGCGGGAACGGCCTCTTCGTACGCCGTAAGTGCGCTCGGCTTCGCATGCAGGGCAGCGTAGGCATTTGCCTGGTCCAGAGCTGCTTTCACGCCTCCGGCCAGAGCGATGTGATTCTCCTTCAGCAGAATCGCGTCGTATAAACCGATCCGATGATTCGTCCCTCCGCCTGTTTTTACAGCGTACTTTTCCAGCAGCCGCAGCCCCGGGGTAGTCTTTCGAGTATCGCGAATCCGCGCACACGTACCCGCTATCTTCTCCACGAATTGGTGAACCAGCGTGGCAATGCCGCAGAGCCTTGCGAGGAAATTCAGCGCGGCGCGCTCGCCGGTCAAAATGGCGCGCGCTTTTCCGCTCAGGTGCAGTAGCAGTTCTCCTTTGCGAACTAGTGCGCCATCTTCGACACGCTGCTCAATCTGCATCTCTGGATCTAGGGTGCGGAAAACGCGTTCGGCCATTGGCAGTCCAGCGCACACCAAATCTTCACGCGCCAGGATGCGCGCCTTTCCGATGGCCTTGGCGGAGATGGTTGCCAAAACCGTGGCATCACCCGCGCCGACGTCTTCCTCGAGCGCGGTCTGTACCAGCCGCTGCACGTATTCGGAATCCCAGTTCATGGATCTTCCGCGGGACACACTAGCGCGGTTCTCAGGCGCAATTCAACTGGGAAAGGCGCTCGCTCGTCTTGGTGAGTTCGACCCGCTGTTCGGCCAGGGTCGCTTCCAGCCCTTGAATGATTTTCTCCGGCGCGCGACTGCGGAAGGTGTCGTCGGAGAGCTGCCGTTCCTTGGACGCAATGTTCTTCGCCAGGCGTTCGTGCTCTTTCTTCAACCGGGCGCACTCCGCCGCCACGTCCACCGTTGCCGTGTAGACAACCCGCACATCGAACAGGGACGTCGAACGGACGGCGCCCCCAGCCTGAGGCAAATGGTCGCCCGAAATCCTGAGTTCGGTCAGCAGAGCCAGACGTAGAATGCCGTCGAGGTTCGCTGCGATCGTGGTGCGAACCTTCGCGTCATCGCTCGAGAACTCCGCGGCGATGCGCTTCTTTGCATCTAGCTTTATGTCGGCTCGAATGGCGCGCACTGTCGTGATCACGTTCTGAACCAGCGCGAATTCCTCCAGCACCGCTCCGTTCCGCCAAATCGCGCGAGCCTCCGGATACCGTTCGAGCGCAATGGACTTTGCACCTGCGCGCTGTGGCAATTGGTGCCACAACTCTTCGGTGAGGAATGGCATCACTGGGTGCAGCAGCCGCAACGCCGCTTCAAACGCAGCGAACAGGTTTTGCCAGGCAATCGTCGCCCGTTCGCGGTTCGCTCCGTTCAGCTCCGGCTTGATCCACTCGATATACCAGTCGCAGAAGTCGTTCCAGAAAAACTGGTAAATGTTTTGCACCGCTTCATGAAAACGGTACGTCAGAAATGCCGCCTTGACCACATCCAGCGTGTCGGCCAGCCGCGCAAACAGCCAGGCATCGATCAACGGCATGCTGTCGCTGAATTTATAAGGAGCCTTCTCACGCACATCCGGCGCAGCCAGCATCTCCAGTTTCGCTCCGCCTTCCTCAAATTTGTCCAGGTTCACAAAAAGGAATCGTGCCGCGTTCCAGATCTTGTTGGCAAACGCGCGCGCACCAAACAGCCGGTCCTCCGACAGAACAATGTCTGTTCCAGGTGCCGCCATGGACGTCAGGCAGAATCGCATTGCGTCCGTGCCGTACTGCTCGTTCAGCGCCACCGGGTCCAGCCCGGTTCCCTTGGACTTGGACATCTTGTCCCCGCTGGTCGTTCGCACCAGCGAATGCAAGTAAACCGCGCGAAACGGCACGCTTCCAGTGAAGTGGATGCCCATCATGATCATCCGCACCACCCAGAAGAACAAAATGTCGTATCCGGTGATGAGAAGCGAGGTCGGATAATATTTCTTGAAATCCGGCGTTTCGTCCGGCCAGCCCAGGGTCACAAACGGCCACAACTGCGAACTGAACCAGGTATCCAGCACATCTTCATCCTGCCGCAATTTCTGCGCGCCACATTGCGCGCATTTCTCCGGAGTCTCTCGTGAGACGATCACGTCGCTGCAGTTCGCGCAGTACCATGCGGGAATCCGGTGGCCCCACCAAAGCTGCCGCGACAACGTCCAGTCGCGAATATTGCGCATCCAATGGAAATATTCTTCGCGGCGGTTTTCCGGCACCATCATGATTTCGCCACGCTCCACAGCCGCAATCGCCGGCTCTGCCAGCGGCTTCATCTTGCAGAACCATTGCGTCGAAATGCGTGGCTCCACAATCGTTCGGCTCCGCTCGCACAGTCCAACCGAAAGCGCGTGGTCCGTAATCTTCTCGAGCAAGCCCTGCGTTTCCAGGTCTTGCACGATTTTCTTGCGTGCTGCGAACCGGTCCAGCCCGGCGTACGCCCCGGCGCTCGCATTCATCCTGCCGTCGTCGGTCATCACGTCAATTTCCGGCAATTGATGCCGCCGTCCGGCCTCGAAGTCGTTAGGGTCATGCGCAGGTGTAATTTTCACCGCGCCAGTGCCGAATTCGCGGTCCACCATTGCATCGCCGAGGACCGGAATCCCGCGGTTCAGCAGCGGCAAAACCACTTGTCTGCCGATTAAATGTTGGTAGCGTTCGTCCTCGGGATGGACCGCCACCGCCGTATCGCCGAGCATCGTCTCCGGACGCGTCGTCGCCACCACGATGAATTCTGGGCTGTCCGCCACCGGATAGCGGATGTACCAAAGGTGCCCCGGCCGCTCTTCGTGAATCACTTCCAGGTCGCTCAAAACCGTCAGGCACTCGGGGCACCAGTTCACCAGCCGCGTGTCACGATAAATTAGCTTCTCTTCGTAGAGCCGCACAAATACTTCGCGCACCACCCGCGAGTATTCCGGCGACAGCGTGAATTTCTCCCGCGACCAGTCGCAACTCTCACCGATCTGCTTCATCTGCTTGGTAATGTGGCCACCGCTTTCGGCCTTCCATTCCCAAACCCTTTTCTCGAACTCTTCGCGCCCCAGTGTGCGGTAGTTGATTCCTTGATCGGCAAGCTTTTTCACCACCACGCGCTGCGTCGAGATTCCTGCGTGGTCCATTCCGGGTAGGTACAGCGTGTTGAAACCGCCCATGCGATGCCAACGCGTCAGGATGTCGATTTCCGTGTGGTTCAGCATGTGCCCGATGTGCAACGATCCGGTCACATTGGGCGGGGGAATGACGATGGCAAAAGGAGCGCCAGGCCTTTCTGGATCCGCCCGGAATAGATCTTCCCTTACCCAAAATTCCGCCCAGCGTCGTTCAATTTGTTGCGGGTCGTATGCCTTGGCAATCTCCCGGGCCATGCCTGCTCATTCTCCTGTTGTTATGCGGGTTTCGGCGTGAACTACGTAAACCTTGATGATACGGGTAGCAAACTCAGGTCGTCAAACGACCTGAGTCACAACTTTTTCGCCCTAGTAGATGATGGAAGGGAACTACTTCTTGTACAGTTCGTCTCTGACGAGCGCTTCGACAACAGGTTTGAGGATTTCTCTGGTTACCGCTTGCAGTGCTTCGGGATTCATCTTAGCCAGCACCTTGGCCACCAGTTCGTCCACGTCCAGTGGCGCGAGCGCTGTTTCGCGGGCCACCGCTAGCCGAGACTGTTCCGGCACCACTTCGCCAGCTACCGCTGCCGGCTCATCAGGTGCGGCGTGAAACGTTTCCGCGACCTCGGGTGCAGCGGGCGAATACAAATTTTCAGCTGGGGCAGCGCTTTCAGCCGGCGCCTCGACCGATTCCTCCGCTTTCGCCTCTTCGATGGCCTCGACCACATGCTCGTGCGCGGTTGCCATCAGGCCGGAATTCAGAAACGTTTCGCTCACGGACGTGTCTTCCACCACCGCCACCGGTGCAATCTTCGCGTTGTCCCACGTGGACGAAAGTTCGTTCGCGCGTTGTAGTTCTGCTTCCCACGGACTCAGCGCTCCCGCCATCCAGGAATTCAGTGCCGGGCTCGGCTCAGCTGCAGGTGCTTCCGACGTGGACTGGTTCGCCTGAACCGGGAAGACTGGCTCAGAAATCTGCGGGCCCGATGCTTGTTCGCTCGTCGGTGCCGGTATGACCTCAACCGAGGCCACCGGCGCTTGCTCTTCCGTCGTCGTTTTCGGCGGGTCGAAAATCGCGTCAATAGCCTGCGACCAATTTTCGGAGCCGGGTGCGGTAGTTTCGGTAGCCTGCGGTTGCTGAGCCTTCGCCAGCTCTGCTGCTTCCTCTTGGCTGATAGAAAGGCTGTTTTTGTCGACCGAAGGCGCCCACTCTTTATAAGACTTTTCCGTGCCAATTCCGGAGAACGCGGCTTCGCGCCAGTCGGTCTGGCCCGCGGGTTCTTCGTTGGGAAGCTCGTCAATGGAGCTCGACCGCCACGGCGCACTACTGGAACCTTCTTCCTCGGATTCCTCACCTGCGGGTTCGGCGGCCTGTCCCCAGTCGCGTTCTGGCGCAATAGTTCTGCCCGGCGATGTTGTGAAGACCGCGTCTTCCTCCGGGGCTGACGAATCCAACAAGCTGCCAAACGCCAAAGGCTGATCTGCCTTGTCAATGGTTACCGGAGCCGGTCGTGCTGAAAAGACCGGCACACCCAGATCAATCTCCGGTTCTGGCGCGACAAACGGCGGAGGTGGCGGCGCTATCTTGGGCAGCGGTGGCGGCTCGGTCCTCGTTGTGGCGGTCGGCGGCGGGGGAGGTGGCTCAGCGGCGCCAATGACCACTCCCGCGCGTGTCAGCGCGGACTTCACCATAGAAATCAGCGGATCGGGTGGCACGAACGGTTTCTTCAACACACCGTCAGCACCGACGCGCTGCGCTTCCTGCTCATCCAAAGGATCGAAGGCACCGACCAGCAAAATCACCGGAATGTGTGAAAGGGTGGAATCCTGCTTTACGTAGTTGCAGACTTCATAGCCATTGCGCACCGGCATAAACACGTCCGCCAAAATCAGGTCGGGCCGCACATCGGAAATTTTGCGCACCGCCGCTTCGCCGTTGCCCACGGCCACCACATCAATGCCCTGATCTTTCAGAGCCAGCCCCACCATTTTTTGGATATTGCTGTTATCGTCTGCAACCAGGATCTTGGCCACCGAACTTCCTCCGATGCACCCACACACAAACACCGCAGTGGCTGCTGGGCAGCCCTACAGCGTTATTGGAGCATCGGGAAATGGGGGCGTCAACGCAAAGTGCCCCATGGTGTGTCGGAAGGGAACACGGCCGGGCGGACAGTGGCAATTTATCGCTCGCCAGCCGCGGGCCTAAATTTCAAAAACATTTCCGGCCCGCGACTTTGCATTCTTCAACCTTGAACTCTGGAACCCTTTATCGGTCGAAGACGAATCTGGAAGGTTAAGGCCTCAAACATGAACCGCGGCCTCGGGGTCTTACCAGGGAATAATCTTCTTCAATCCCTTTTTCTTTTTGCTGGACGACTCTTTCTTCGGATCGGTCGCGGCGTTGTCCGCCGGCTTGGCATTCGGATCGGTCGCGGCACCGGCCGCAGTCCCATCCGTTCCGGTGGTTGCGGGCGTGGCGCTATCTGTGGCCGCCGCAGCAGGTCCGGTATCGGTTGAGGGCGGGTTCGCGGTACCGCCCGGATTGGCGTCAGTGCCTGGCGCCGGTGTTTCCGTGGCTCCGGTGTCCCCAGCCTCGACCGTGGAGCCGCCGGACGCGCCAGTCCCTGGGGTTACAACGGCAATCACATTTGTATTTCCCGTCGCGCCACTTCCTCCCCCAGCGCCAATCTGCGCTTTGCCGCCACCGGTCAGAATGTCGGCCACCGACGTGGTGTCCGCTTCCGGCTCCATGTTCGGCGTACCCGTTCTCGCGGCAACCATCTTTTCCGTTCCGGGCCCCGTGCGAATCAGCGACATCGGCTTGCTTAAGAGACTGGGCTTTTCGCGCGTCGCGGCGGCTTCCGCCTGCATCCAAGCCAGTTGCTTGGGATCAGGCTGCGGCACCGGTACGCCGAACGTCAACAGTTTCTTCTTCGCGTCTGGAACCAGTGCAGACAGCGGATAATCCTTCACGATCCGGGAGTAATAAACCGACGCGACCTCTTTCTTCTCGCTCTTCTCAAAAATGTCGCCCAGCATCCATAGTGCTTGATCGGATTTGCTATAGAGCGGATACCGTTTTGTCACCGAAAGCAGTCTGCCCGCGGCAGCCCGGCGATCACCCTTCACGTAGTAGTAGTACCCGATGCGGTAGTCGCCCTCCGCCAGCACTTCCTGCACCACGCGCAGATGCTGCTCCGCCTTCGTCACCAGCGGGTCCTTCGGATACTTCGCCAGAAATGTTTGAAACTCTTCTTCCGCGGCTTTCGCTTCCGTGCGATCGCGATCGGGCTTTTCCATCTCCCGGTAGTGCGTCATCGCCACTTGGATCTGTGCGTACGGTGCTTCGGGCAGAAATGGAAAGAACACGATGAAGTCTTTGTAGCCGGCAATGGCCTGGGTCCAGTTAGCGTTGCCTCCTTCTTTAAAATACGAGTCCGCAATCGCCAATTTGGCCTTGGCCAGGTATTCGCTGTCGGGATAGGTATTGATCAGCGTTTGCAGGTTCAGCCGGCCCACTTCGTGCCGGCCTTTTTTGATGTCGACCAGCGCGCGATCGTACAAAATCTTGTCCGGCGCTGCTGAATCGTCCGCCGTCCCGACTTCTTTCTTTTTCTTGGACTTCTTCGACTCCTTTTTCGGCGGGGCTTCCTTGTTGGTATCTTTTCCTGTGTTGCTCAGAGTAGCGGTCGGAGGATTGCCTGGAGTATTTGTCTGAGTCTGAGCTTGGGCGTCGGCAGTGGAGAAAAGTACGATTATCCCCAAAATGGCAAACAAAGTACGGCGCAAACGTCACCTCGCTGGCTAAATTCTGAAATTGTTGCGCGGCTTTTGGACTGGATCTTCTTGGCTGAAGTTAAGCTTGTTGTTTATGCCTGGCAACAATTTCAGTATAACCTGAACCAAAGGACAGGAAAGAGAAACTTTGCCCGCCCTGGAACTATCCTATAAAAGCAGCTGGTCAGGCTCCCCGTTGTTCAGACTCCGCGCCCCTGCCGATGGTTGCTCGGTCTGGTTTCCGTTTTTAACGTTTTGTAACACGATTTGACCTTATTGCCCTTAACATACCCGGGGGTGACCCCATCCTAAATGGACAAACGCAAATTTCTCTTCGTTTCGCTTTCTGGTCTGATTGGCGACATTGCCTGGGAAGTTTTGAAAGAAGGCCACGACGTTCGCTATTTTATCGAAGCGCAAAGTGAGCAGGATATTGCCGACGGCTTCGTCCCCAAATCCAAGGATTGGGAGAGAGACGCGAAGTGGGCCGACATCGTGGTCTTTGACGACACGCTCGGCCAAGGTGCAAGAGCCCAAGCCCTCCGCGCCACCGGCAAGCCCGTTATAGGTGGCACTCCCTACACGGACCGCCTCGAGGATGATCGCTCCTTTGGCCAGGAAGAGCTGAAAAATTCTGGCGTCAACATCATTCCTTACGAGGACTTTGACTCCTTCGATCCCGCCATCGAATTCGTCAAGAAAAATCCGGACCGCTACGTCATCAAGCCCAGTGGAGAAGCGCAAAACGTCAAGCGCCGTCTGTTCGTCGGCGAGGAAGAAGATGGCGATGACGTTGTGCGGATGCTCGAAGCCTATAAAAAAGCCTTCGCCGACGAGATTAAAGTGTTCCAGCTCCAGCGCCGTGTCACTGGCGTCGAAGTCGCCGTTGGCGCTTTCTTCAATGGAAAAAACTTCATTATGCCGGTCAATATCAATTTCGAGCACAAAAAGCTTTTCCCTGGCAACATCGGTCCACCCACCGGCGAAATGGGCACATCCATGTTCTGGAGTGAGCCAAATCGTCTGTTCACCCAAACACTGCTCAAAATGGAGTCCAAGCTCGCCGAAGAAGGCTACACCGGCTACATCGACCTGAACTGCATCGTCAACAACAACGGCATCTATCCGCTCGAATTCACTTCGCGCTTCGGCTATCCCACCATCAGCATTCAACAGGAAGGCATGCTGACCCCCATCAGCGAGCTTTTTTGGGAGCTCGCCAACGGCCTTGAACCGAAGTGGCGCACCCGCACGGGCTTTCAAATCGGTGTGCGTATTGTTGTGCCGCCTTTTCCGTTCGACGACGACGCCACTTTCGAATCCTTCTCCAAAAATGGCGCTATCGTTTTCAAAAAGCCCACCCAGGAAGGCATTCACATCGAAGACGTCAAAGAGGTCAATGGCCAGTGGCTCATTGCCGGCACTTCCGGTGTTGTGCTCATCGTCGTCGGTACCGGCACCACCATGAAGCAGGCGCAAGCCCAGGTCTACTCTCGCATCCGCAACATCCTCATCCCCAACATGTACTACCGCACCGACATCGGCGACCGCTGGGTCGAAGACTCCGACAAACTACACAACTGGGGCTATTTGCGCTGACCTAAGGCAGCCGACCTTAGGTCAGTTTTCTTTTGCGGCCGGAACACTTAGGGCCGACCCGATCACTTCGCGCCCCATGTTTCTTCGAGACAAATTATTTACTTTCGCTTGCGCCACAACCGCCGTACAGTGAATCCGTTAGCTCACCCATCTTTTCTGGAGGCTGAATGAAACGAGTTCTAGCCGCTGCTCTCTTGCTTGCCGCTCTCCCTGCTCCGGCTCTTCTGTCGACGACTGCGCAAAATGAAAAGGTCGCTAAGATCTCCCTCAAGGTCGGAGACGCTGCTCCCGATTTCACGCTTCTCAGCGATCAGTGGAAGCCGGTCAAGCTCAGCGATTTCAAAGGCAAAAAAAACGTCCTGCTCGCTGTCTATGTCCTCGCTTTCACAGGTGGTTGAACCAAACAACTCCAGGCGGTCCAGTCTGGAATCGACAGCGGCAAGATTGATCCTTCGGATACGGAAGTTTTTGGCGTCAGCATGGATTCCCCTGCGGCCAATGCCGCCTTCGCCAAGCAGATCAATATCAAGTTTCCGCTGCTCAGCGACATGAACAAGAAAATGCTCGCTGCCTACGGCATCGTGAAGGGTCACGACGTTCAGGGCGACACCTACGAGTGGGCGCAGCGCGCCAACATCGTCATCGACAAGAACGGCATCATCCAGCACATCGAAGAGGGCGACTCCGCCGTAAATCTCACCAACGCCCTCTCGGTTTGCACCGACCTGCACAAGAAACAAGCAGCCAAGTAACCTCAGTCACGGGTTACCGAAGGCAGCCTTATGCCCCCGCTGCTGATCGCCATTTGAAATGGCAATGCCAGACTCTATGGCATGACCCTGAAAATCGATAATGCAGGCCGCGCCTTATCAGGCGAGCCACTCAGAAACTTTTCGTCCGCCACGCACTGCTCTCGCGGTATAGTTTTGTCCAAATCAACACGCGAGGAAGCATATGAAGGTGCGAGTCTGGTTGGGCGCAGCACTGATCACGGCAGCGGCGACGGTAAGTTTCCATTTCGCGCTTGCAGCCACCGACGACGCCAAACCGGTCGATCCGCCCACCTATTCCAAGGATGTCGCGGCAATCATCCAAAAGAATTGCCAGGTCTGCCACCGCCCCGGAGAAACCGGTCCATTCAGTATGCTGAGCTATAAGCAGGTACGACCCTGGGCTCAGGCCATGAAGGCAGCTGTGCAGTCCGGGAAAATGCCGCCGTGGTTCGCCGATCCTCGCTACGGCCACTTTTCCAACTCCATGAGCCTCACAACCGCCGAGAAAGAGACCCTCGCCAAGTGGGCGGATGCCGGCGCTCCCGAGGGCGACCCAAAAGATCTTCCGCCTCCTGTAGATTGGGTCGAAGGTTGGCAAATCGGCAATCCCGAAAAAGTTTACGAACTTCCCTTGCCCTACGACGTTCCCGCTTCCGGCGTTATCGACTACCAGCACGTCATCGTTCCGACCGGGTTTGCTCAGGATATGTGGGTACAAGCCGCGGAAGTCCGTCCCACCGATCGTATGGTCGTCCATCACATCATCGCCTTTGTCCGCGAACCCAACTCCAACTGGTTCCGCGGCCAGAAACCCGGTGTCTTCTTTACCGCGCCTCAAGTGAAAACCAAAGAGCAGCCCGACACCAGCGCTCTCCCGAGCGATTTCCTTGTCGGCTACGCGCCAGGCCAACCTGCCGAGATTCTCCGTCCCGGCCAAGCCAAGCTCATCAAAGCCGGCTCCGACATCATTTTCCAGGTCCACTACACGCCGCACGGGCACGCCACCAAAGACCAGTCCCGCCTCGGCATCATCTTCGCCAAAGAGCCGCCCCGGCAGCGCGTCCTCACGCTTTCCGCTACCAACGGAACCTTTAAGATTCCGCCTGGCGATCCCAACTATCGCGTGGATTCTGATTTCACAGTCGGCGCCGATGTCAAGCTTTCCGGCCTGCATCCCCACATGCACGGCCGCGGAAAGGATTTCGAATACCGTGTAGTGTTCCCTTCAGGTCAAAGCAAAACGTTGCTCAGCGTCCCGCACTACGACTGGCATTGGCAGAACTGGTACAACCTCAGCGATCCCATCGCCCTGCCCAAGGGCAGCAAGATCGAATGCACTGCGCACTTCGATAATTCGCCGAACAATCCCGAAAATGCGGACCCCACCAAGGAAGTCCTCTGGGGCGAACAAAGCTGGGACGAAATGATGGTCGGCTTTTTCAACCTCGTTTTCGACGCCCAAATGCCCGTCGAAAATCTCTTCGCCGACAAGAAAAACAACGCCGGCATTGCCAAAAACTGAGGACCGCGCGCCTTCGCTGGCGAAGACTTTGCACAGTCATCCACAGATTTGCACAACCTTGGCGGACGAATCTTATTGACGCGAAATCGAAATGAAATTATCTTGCGCACAGATTGAACCGGGAAGCGCAGAACTTTACGGATCAATTTATAAGGCGCAGCAAACCTAACGGTACGCAGCGCCGCGAGATTGAACTGCAAAGCTCGAATCCTTGACGGTTTCGTATCGGCGGAGCGGCAAGTCTAAACAACGAGTCGCACTGCTGGACGAAATCGGGAAGCCCAAAGACTTCAAGGTTCGGTGAAGCAGGCGCAGCAAACTTAACCGTATGCAGCGCCGCGAAATCGAAAACCGGAAGGGAATAAGCTTCACGCTCTACTCGGACGGTCGTCGGCCGGAACGCGCAAGCGGGACAGCTGATGCGCCGCCAGAATGGAATACGCAAGGCCCGAAACTTTACGGCTCAGTAGAGCGCGCAACACGCCGCAAGGCGTAACCGCGGGCCCAGATCCAAGGTGGCAGCCGCAAGGCCGAAACCGAAGAGCAAAAGCCCAAAGTGCAGTTGCGATGCGAAATTGAACTGGCAAAGCATTCGAAGCCTGATCGTTGCTGGATGAAGGAATCGGCAAGCCGCAAGGCAGGTCGCAACCGACAGAAAGTGGCGGGAAGGTCAGAACCTTTACGGATCAATTAGAGGGCGCAACACCCGAAGGGCCAAAAGCCCAGCGGAAGTTGCGCCCTCGATTTTTTGTGCGCACCGATTTTTCAGTCCTCTGCTTTCTATCTTGCGTCTGGGCCGCTGAGCCTCCTGAGTACCTTCCTAAGACCTGCGGAGGATAACTCGTGAATTTTGCGTGGGAACGCAGCGAAGCGCGACCCAACCGCAGAAAGCACCGCGTTTCGTTCGAATATGCCGCGGCAGCTTTTTGCGTGTGCCATCTCCTATCCCGACGCGCATCATTCCGTCTGAGCAGCGCTTTCTCACCATCGGATTGTCAAGCAACGTTCAAATCTAAGGAAATATTACGATCGCTGTAATGTTTCTTCGTGCCCCGGCGTTTCTGTGGAGAGAATTTCCCCGTCAGCGCTTGCTACTCCGCCACCGTCAATTCCGCAGTAGTTGATACCGGAATGCGTGTTCCCGCAGTAGGCGTCTGATCCACCACCGCGCCGTGCGGCCACTGCGGCGCGCTCAACGTAAGCAGCTTGCGTTTGACGTTCACGCTCTCGAGCCGGCGCACCGCATCGGCCACATTCATCCCAATCAGATGCGGCATCACGTAAGCATCTTCGCGCGGCCCCTGCGAAACCAACACGTCGACGCGCGGCGTAGCTGCGCCGGCCCCCGGCTTGGGGCTTTGCAGTACCACGGTATCCGCCGGAACGTCCGGCAGCGAAATCGCCGACACTTCGCCCACCTGCAATCCGCCGCGCAACAACTCGATCCGCGACACGCGCAGCGAATTTCCCTCCAGCGGCGGAATCTGCAGCGCCCGTTGCCCCAAGCTGAGCACTACGTGCGCCTGCTGCGAAACCTTCATCAGCATCCCCGGCGAAGGTGTCTGCCGCACCACGGTATTGATCGGCTGCTCGCTATACACTCGGTCCGCCACGCGCAGAATCAGTCCGCGCGAGCGCAGGTCGCTGCTGGCGTCGGTTACGCCCTTGCCCACCAGATTGGGCATGCTCACTTCGCGCCCGTGAATGGCAATGCGCATCGCCGTAATCGCGCTCAAAAAGGCCGCCGACGCCAGAATAAAAATCAAAAACACCATGCGGGCCAGCCATTCCAGGCGTTCACGGAAGTTCATGGCAGTAGTTTACGGCGCTGACGGCCGTCGCGGATTCGGAATTTACGCCGCGGTTTCCTCGCGACAGCGCGTCCGCCCGCCGTCAGCGGTCAGAGCCTCACGGTGACGCGCAGGAAGGTCGCAGCAATATTCGTTCCGCCGCTGGTGTTGGTGTTTTGCGCTTGCGCCAGCTGCAGCAGCTGAGCACGCAGCTCTGCGAGCCCGCCAGATTTTTCGGCCGCCTCCACGGCGTTCATCGTGGGGCCGTAGAACTTTCCGAAAAGTTCCATGAGTTGATCGGCGCTGCGGTCCGCCGATGTGAAGTAGTAGGTGTCCCTCGCCGTGGAGATTTTTTCGCGCGCCACGCCCGCCTGCCCGAACCGCTCCACCACGTTGGCGTCCACGCCCCACGTCACCGGGCTGATGAAGCCTTCGGGAGGCGGCGGCAGAAACGACGCGCTGATCTTCAGCAGTTGCGAGACAAATGTGGGATCCCCCGCAATCCAGTTGCCCATCACGATGCGTCCACCGGGTTTGGTCACGCGCACCATTTCTTTGGCCACGTCAAACGGCCGGGGAGCGAACATCGCGCCGAACATCGACACCGTAAGGTCAAACGCGTGATCCGCCACGCCTTCCAATTTCGACGCATCGCCTTCCTGAAATTTCAGGTTGCTCAAGCCGGCAGCAGCGGCGCGGCGGTTGCCGGCTTCGACTAGGTTCCGCGCGATGTCAATGCCGGTCACGTCCGCTCCCAGCCGCGCAATCGGCAACGCCGTAGTGCCGTCTCCGCAGCCCAGATCGAGCACACGCATGCCGGGCGTAATGCCCAGCGATTTCGCGAACGCGTCACCCGACTCCCGCATGAACGCGGCAATTTCCGTGAAGTCGCCCTTCTCCCACAGGACCTTGTTGGGGTTAGGGTTTGGACTGACCGGGTTAAGACTGCCAGCAGTGGCTTTCATAATGAATTCTTATACCACGCCGGTGCGCCCTCGTGGTCGCTCCGCTTGCAACAATTCCGTCACATTTGAGCGTCCGCGGGTCTTACTTCCGGTTGTGGTTCAGCTGCCGGCGCAGGTTGCTGACGACCTGATGGTGGTAGGCGGATTCCGAGACCACGCGTTCTACAGTACTTTCGACTTCAGCGGCGGAAAGATATTTGAGGCTCGACCTGAGTTCGTGTCTGGCGGCGAGGGCGAGTTTGGGGGTGAGCTGAGCGGTCTGGGTGTTTTCGTCGGCGTCGAGACTGTTGATCGTCCACAGCTTCACCAGCAGTTGTTCTTGATGCCGCTCCGCGCCGTGCCGCCACCGCCGGATAAAGTTCATGGGACGGATGTCCTTTAGCCGAATCGCGAGGGCAAATTCTTCTAAAGGATTCTTTAGAAGAGCGACGATGCAGGAGCAGAGTCTGCGAGGCCGCGAAAACGAATGCCCAACGCTTGCCGATCAATTTTACGAACGCTTTTAGAATTGAGCGGTGGGAAGCCGGCGTCAACTGTACGGAGGGCTAGATTTTACACACTGTCCGAACGGCCAGGCCTGGCAGCGTCTATTTGGCTCCGTCAGTGGAGAACTTCGACCTTAACCAGGGTAGTGCCTTGCTTGATGAAGTCGAGGTGTACGGCGGCGGCATAGGAGACGTCGAGGATGCGTCCATTGGAAAACGGCCCGTGATCGGTGACCGTGACGCGCACGGTCTTCCCGTTACGGAGATTAGTGACGCGCAGCTTGGTCCCACAGGGAAGCCGCCGGTGGGCTGCGGTGAGTTTGCTGGCCGAGTAGACGCCGCCGCACGCCGTCTTGTGGCCCTCGAGCAACGCGCTATAGAACGCGGCATACCCGCGCTCTGGCTCCGGCCTCTCGCTGGTTCGCGCCGCCGCCGCTTCCTGCGGCATCCACTGAGCGGGTGCGGCGCCTGCCTGTGAAACCTGGGCGGCCAGCAGCAGCGTACAGATCACGGTGAGGCGGCCTTTCCTTCGAGGCTCAGGACATTTCATCAAGGCGTCTCCCGGGACCAGAAGCTGGTTGCTCGCAAACTACATGGGATGCCCAGCAAACACAAGAAAAGTTCCAGCCGCCGCTTCGCAGGTGTCCCATCCTTCGATCTAAGAAAGGGTGGGCAGTCCATCGGGTGCCGCATTCTTCGCGCTTTTTGCGAAAGGTGGGTCCGAGGCCTTACCGTGCCTTCCCGCGGGATCTACCTCCTCGCCCATGAATTTACAAAGAAGGCTGTATTTCAATAATAGACGTGTCGATGCTGTTTTCTTCGCCTCTACGCCCTCATCCCTTGCCCTTATTCATCCAGAGCGCGGCAGAAGGGCCTGATGGAGATGCTTTTGCGATGATGTTTGATCTGAAACTCAAAAGGACCCTGGCCATCGGGATCATTGTGGTATCCCTGACGGTCTCCGTCGGCATGGCCCTTGCGGCGCCGCGGCAGGACCGCTCCACACAAGAAGCGCCCACCACAGAATCAAAGTAATCCTGGCAAACCTGCGTCGATCGGCCTACCTGACTTTTCGCTGTTCCATTCTCGACTCTTGAACCTCCGCGTCTCCGCTCCTATGTCTCCGTGCCACCCCGCTTTGGTCACGCTAGTACTGAGCTCATGCCCGGGTCGGAAATCATCCGCTCGCGCTCCCCATGCGAACAAGAGCGGTCCTACCTAAAGGGCCCCGCGCCTCCTTCTTCCCCCAGCCTATGGGCTGTGATGTTCATCCCGGGCTGTCAGCAAGTTGTAGTGTGGGATACGGCGAGCGTCAGAACTCACCATTCGGCTCCTTTTTTCCCGAGCCTTGGCGCTTAACGCGCCAAGGCTACTCAGGAGCCGACCTCGTTATGAAATCGCAGCCTGGCGAGGAATCTGCTTTTTCTCTTCCGAGCGTGGCCTACTTCGGAGGAGGGGCTGGATACTCCGGCAATTTGTCCTTGGAGGTGTCAGCCCGCTTGACCTGCAATTCGTCAAATAGCAGCGACGGGGAAATGACGGTGGCGGGGAGGCCGCCGGTGCGGTTGGAAACCAGCGGATCGTTGCCGAGAGCGCTCAAATCACTGCGCAGCGCGCGCACATCAAGCTCGGAAAACACCGCGCCGCGCACGAGTTCCTCATGACCGTCCTTGGCATAAACGCGATACAGCAGACGCGGCGCCGGCCCGGCCATGGTTTCCACGCGATAGCCGAAAGGCTGGCCGCCATTGCCGATCAGTTCGATTACATGCTTCTTCAGCGCGTCGGGCGATTGCGGCTCGGCCGTTTTGAGCAGCAGAACGCCGACGCTCGGTAGGGGTGCGCCGGCGGGAGCGGCGCGGCCGTGGCCATTCGATTCAGGAAAATCGCGAATCGGCTGCCGGCCCAGCAGATAGTTGGTGAGCACACCCTTTTCGACGATGTCCACCGGCTGCGCTTTCACGCCTTCAGAGTCGACATCGTAAGAGCCTATCAGGCTCTTCCCCTTGAAGTCCTTAAGGGTCGGATCGTCAATGACGTTGACGAACGCAGGAAGAATGCGTGATTTGAAACTGGTAGCGAACGCACCAGTCGTCCGATTCGGCGCGCCAAGCTGCGGCTTGCGCCCGAGAATGTTGCCACCGATCAACGACGCAACAATGTCGTCCGCCGCGTCGGGAGAGAACAGCACCGGCCCGCGATACTCTTCGTCCACGATTGGCGCTTTGCGGAGCGCCACTAACGTGTCGAGAGCTTCTTTGCTGTCTTGCAAAAGCTTTTCGCGTGTCGGCAACTCTTCGATTCTGGCGACGGTCCACGCCGGCGTGCGGCCCAGTCGCATGCCGTCAGCCGCTTGTGTGGACGCGCTGAACTGCACGGTGTACACGGCCTTGCCGTTGCGTGTGACCGTGCCTTCGGAATTAAGAAGATAGTCGTTTACGACAGTGAACCGCGCGTTGGCGGAAACATACTGGATGTCGGGATAGTCGCGATAGAGATTGCTCGCGGCCTCCAACGTCTTCTTCCAGAGGTCGGTGTCGGCTTTCAGCGAGAGTGTGGGTTCGACCATTTGGACGGGAGCGATTTTGGCGAAATCATCGACGGGATGCTCTTCGTTGCTGAATTGTTTCAGGATGGACTGCTTTTGCGTCAGGGCTTGCCCTGCGCTTTTGTAGGCTTCGTCGGTGGCCAGCCAGATCTGGTGGCGGAGCGCGATGGGATCGTTGTCGAGCGGCAGAAGAGCGTTGCTGCCGACGCCCGAGCTGAAGTAGCTGTCCTGCTTGTAGTCGCCGAGGCGCACGACGACGCGCAGCAGGCGGACGTGCACGCGCTGGTCCTCGCGCGTAGCGCCAAAAGCGGCTTCGGTGGAGTAGTCCTCAACGTCGCTGACGCGGTACTCGATGTAATACGGTGCGGCAAGCTGGTCCATTTTGAGCTGCGCTTTGGAGCGCTCCAATTCGGTCATCAGCGCCAACAGGAGCGGATCGCCGTTTACCGCGGCCTTCGCGGCCACCATGGGATCGGGAGCGGACTTCGAGTCGTCAGGACGCGAGAATGCGGGTAGCGCGAGCGACAGCGCAGCGAAGAGAAGAGGGAGCAGCGAGCGCCGAACATTTTTCATGCGTGCAAAGTTCACTGTTTCACCTCGGCGGCGGGAGCAGCGGTTTTGGCAGGCAGATTTTCGAAGCCAGGCGGCGGCAAGATTGGTGGACGATCGTGCTCGTGGCCTCGTTTCTGCACTTCCATTTCGGAGAAGAGCATGGCAGGGGCTACCGCCGAGACCGGCACGCTGCCGCTTTCCGCGCCGCAGACTCCGTTGAAGACGCGCTGCTCGTCGCTGGTGGTGATGATACGCGTGAGGGCGGCAAGGGGAGTGCCGACGATGTCGACGCCGCGGACGAGTTCGTCGGGCCGGCCGTCGGCATAAATCTTGTATACGACGACGGGGAGAACTTGAAATGCTTGCGGAAGCTGGCGCGCGGTTAGCGTGAAGCCTCCCTGAATATCGTCGAAGTAGAGGCCGTAAGGCTTATTTTGCTTTTTGATTTCGTCGATGAGCTTTTGCCGCATGTCTTTCTCGGGAACAGTTTGCGATGAGGTGACGATGAGATTGCCCTGGCGGCCAGTAGGCATCAGGCCCGGCTGACTGCGCCCGTGGCCGTTGGAGTTGCCGAAATTCTTGATGGGCATGCGCGACATCAGAAAATTCCTTAGCACGCCGTCGGTGATCACTTCGACGCGCTGCGCGGGAACGCCTTCGTCGTCATATTCATAAGTGCCGGCGAGCTTGATTCCGTTAATTTCCTTTTTGGTGGGATCGTCGGTGATGCTAAGAAATTTTGGGAGAACTTCCTGGCCGACTTTTTTGGTGAAAGTCTGGCCTTCGTCTTCGTCGCGCTGGCGATGGCCTTCGAGGCGATGGCCGAGAACTTCATGGAAAAAGACGGCGGCGGCGCGACCGCTGAGGAGTGCGGGGCCGGCGTAGGGTTCGGCCACGGGCGCTTTGCGCAGAGCGTCGAGGTCGGCCGCCATTTTTTCGGCTTTGGCAGTGAGTTCTTTTTCGTCGGGTAAGCCTTTAGCGGCAGGCGCCTGGAAAGTTTCGACGCGGAGGAGGTCCATGCCGTCGTCAGCGCGAGTTTGCGCTTCCATCACCAGGCGTGTGGAGACGCTCGGAGTGATAAGCGCGGTGCCTTCGCTGGTGACTTTGCGCTGTTTGGCGTCCTGCACCTGGAGCACGACGTTGGCGTAATAAACATTGGGATATTTGCGGAACACGGACGAGATGCGGCGTACTTCGGCTTCCCAGCTGGGGCGATCGAAATCCGGGAGCTTGACGTCTTCGGTGATGTGGGTAACGGCGGATTCATTGGAGAAGTCGGGAGACTTGTCCTCTTCTTCGGCCCGCACAGCGGTGTTGGTTTTGACGTTGAGGAAAGCAGGTGAAGAACGTTTGTAAGCGCGGTCGGTGAGTTCCCAAAGAACGCGCGAGAGCGAGTTAGGTTCCTCGCCATAGGGCAGAACGCCAGAGACCATACCGCTCGGGCGGCTCTGGCCGTGGGTGTTGTCGAGGGCGGGCGAACCGACACGCATGGTGACGTCGGCCTGGCGGCGGTGGAAGTCGGCATCATTCAGAAGCGAACCGTAAGAGCCGACCAGGACGATCGTGTGTTGGTCGTAGACGGTGTAGCTGAGGTAGTAGGGAGCAGGATCGGATTTGGCGAGAGCGGCATTGGCGCGGGAGAGTTCCCTCTGCATGACTTGCATTATTGGATCAGGCGATGACGGTGCGGCCGCGACCGAATTTGCGGAGCCGGAATCGTCCTGAGGCGCGTCGGCGCCGACGGTACTTGGCGATAGCGTGAGAGAAGCGGTTAGCGCCGCGGCAGTAAAGCGAAGAGGCCAAAGTCGAATTTGCAAAATGCACTCTCCCCGATGATGTGAAGATGCAAGCGGCCGCGGTGCGGCTGCTTCACTGATTCAAGTGATGCTGCGGAGCAGGCAAGTGTCCGTGTGACTGCCGCGCGGCCAACGGCGACGAAATTTGAGTATGCCTGAGTGAAAACAGGCGCGCAATTCAGTGCTACGAGAAAAGTTCTCCACCGCGAACATGCGCGCCGTTGGCAAATTCGACGGCGGAAACCTGCTTGCGTCCCTCCAGTTTGACGTGCGAAACGTGCAAAAAGGATTGCTCCCCGCAGGCAACGAGGAGATTTTTGCCGTCGTAGTGGATTTGGCCCGGGACGGGGTGAAGTAGCGCGGTATAGGAAGCTGATGTTCGCATGCCGGGCGGCATTTCAGCCGCCCCGCTGACCGGATTCATCTCGCCGAGAGCGCGAGGCGGTACAAAAGAGCCGGCGCTACGAAAGGAGAGGTGGCAAATAATGTCGCGGAAACGAGTGTAAGCGCCGGGCCAGGGAGTGAAGGCACGCATGCGGTTGTAGATGACCTGCGCCGGCTCCCGCCAGTCGATTTGACCGTCTTCCTTCTTGAGGAGGGGGGCGGGCGTGGCTTCTCCGTGACGTTGCGGTTGTGGCTTCAGAGTGCTGTCCTGGAGGCCGCGGAGGGATTCGGCCATTAGCGGAGCACCTAGTTCGGAAAGGCGTTCGGCCAGTTGCGGTGCGGTTTCCGTTGCGGCGATGGGTGTTTCGCGCTGGAGAAGGATTTCGCCGGTGTCCATGCCGGCATCGATGCGCATGGTAGTGATGCCGGTAACGGATTCGCCGCGGGCGATGGCCCATTGGATGGGAGCGGCTCCGCGGTATTTGGGGAGCAGAGAGCCGTGCAGATTGATCCAGCCGAGGCGCGGAACGTTCAGCAGGCGCGCAGGGATGATCTGGCCGTAGGCGATGATGACGATGGCGTCGGGAGCGGCTTCGCGGAGGAATTGTTCGGAGTCAGGGGTGCGGATTTTTTCCGGTTGGAAGACGGGGATGTTGGCGGAAAGGGCCAGTTCTTTTACTGGAGAGAACCCAACTTCGTGGCCGCGCCCGCGGGGGCGGTCGGGTTGCGTGATGACGGCGGCGATTTGAAAGTCGGTCTGGGCGAGGAAGTGCTTGAGGGTTGGGATTGCGAATTGAGGAGTGCCGCAGAAGAGTAGGCGCATGATTCCGTTCGAATTGAATTATACGTTGAGATCCATCGTCCGCTTCCGGTCCTCAGGATGACAAACATGAAGAAAAAGATTCGGAGTCACACCGAGGTCCAAGAGGCCGGAACGCAGAGTTTACGGGGGATTCGAAGATTACCACTCGCCTTGCTTTTTTAGCTTTTTGATCTTGCGCTTGATGAGGTCGCGTTTGAGCATGCTCAGGTGCTGCAGGAAGAGGATGCCGTTAAGGTGGTCAATTTCGTGGCAGAAGGCGCGAGCCAGGAGATCTTCGCCCCGGATTTCGAACTGATCGCCTTTGATGTTTTGGGCTTTGATGGTGACGAATTGGGGGCGGACTACATAGCCGCGAAACCCGGGAATGGAGAGGCAGCCTTCCTCTTCGCGTTTTTCGCCTTCGCCGTGAATAATTTCAGGATTGACGAGAACGATCTTGGCTTCGGGGTTCTTCCCGCCGGTGACGTCCACGACGGCGAGGCGAATGCTTTTGCCGATTTGCGGAGCGGCGAGGCCGACGCCTTGCGCAGTGTACATGCTGGCGAACATATCTTCGGCGAGCTCTTCCAACTCCGCATCAAATTGCATGATCGTCTTGGCGGGCTTTTCGAGGATGGGGTCGCCGTACTTGACGATGGGATAGATTTTGCGCGGAGGTGTGGAGACTTCGGACGCAGCGGTGTTGGTTGCGGAGGTGGTCGCTTCAGAAGTCGTGGATTTGTCTGGCATAGCCCTCGAAGTTGCGGCGAGTCTCCGTCAGGGAGTCTCCTCCAAATTTTTGCAGAAAAGCATCGGCCAGGACAAGAGCAACCATAGCTTCGCCGGCGACGCCGCCCGCGGGGACGACGCACCAGTCGGAACGCTCATAGGCGGCCTGGACGGGCTCTTTGCTGACCATGTCGGCGGTTTTCAGCGCGCGGCGAAGGGTAGAGATGGGTTTAAGGTAGCCCCGTACGATGACGTCTTCGCCGTTGGTGATGCCGCCTTCAAGTCCGCCAGCGCGATTGGAGCTGCGGGAAAATTTATGGGCGGATTTGTCGTAGGAGATTTCGTCCTGCACTTCGCTGCCGAACGAGCCGGCGGCGAGAATGCCTGCGCCGACTTCGACTCCTTTGACGGCTTGAACACTCATGACGGCTTGGGCGAGGCGGCCATCGAGTTTTTCGTCCCACTGGGCGTGAGAGCCGAGGCCCACGGGAACATTGTGCGCGACGATTTCGAAAACGCCGCCGACCGTGTCGCCGGCTTTAAGGACCGCGTCCACTTCGGCTTTCATTTTGTCCTGTGCGGCCGAGTCCAGACAGCGCAGAGGAGATTCGAGGTCGTTAGAGATGGTCAGGATTTCCTCCCAGGAGGGCGAGCGCTCAATGCGAGTGTGGCCAACCTGAATGGTGTGGCTGGCGATTTCGATGTTGAAGGCGCGGAGGAGTTGCTTGGCGAGAGCGCCGGCGGCGACGCGGGCAGCGGTTTCGCGGGCGGACGCACGCTCGAGGATGTAGCGAGCATCGTGAAAATTGAATTTTTGCGAGCCGGCTAGGTCGGCATGACCTGGGCGCGGGGCGAGTAGCTTTTTGGCCGTAGAGTCGTCTTCGGGGTAGTCGGCAACAGCGAGGATTTTTTCCCAATTGGCCCAGTCACGATTTTCGATGCGCACAGCGATGGGCGCCCCGATGGTCTGGCCGTGACGGACTCCAGCGAAAATGTCGGCGTGGTCTTTTTCGATTTTTTGGCGGCCACCGCGTCCGTAGCCGAGCTGGCGGCGGTGGAGTTCGCGATTGATGAATTCTAGGTCCATGGGGAGACCTGCTGGCAGGCCGGACAGAAAGGAGAGGAGCGCCTGACCGTGCGATTCGCCTGCAGTGTAGAAACGAAGCATTCAGCTGAATCCCTGGAGATAGAAAATGAAAATTGAACAAATGAAGATAGAGTTTAACCGGCGAAGGGAGTTGCGTCTAGGCGCACGCCGGGATCGCTGAGCGGGGACTCTCTCTGATCGAACTTGCCGCGCATTTGCACGGGATGAGATTTCTAAGACCGTTCCCTAAAGAAGCGCCGAGATTTAATAATTTCATTCTGCGTTTGGAGAATTCGCCAGCAATTTGTCGTGAAGTGCAAGAGCGAGTCGAGATCTCTTCCTTTTCTGTATTCGTGGCGATTCGCTTGAAGGCGAGTGTAGTCTAGAAATGCAGGGCTGGTTACGCCAAGCGAGGCGATAACGGGAAAGCAGACTCAGGCCGGGCACTTCGTCGTTTTGCGCTTTGCTTTGGCGGTGACAGATTCGCAGGATAATCGATGGCGTGACGCAAGAACGGTGCCCAGACGGCGAGGCAGACCCGCCGCTGCAGAGGAATCGGACAGGAGCATGATGCGCTTTTCAGTTTTTCTAGGTGGCCTCGCGCTTTTCTCTCCAATCGCAATTCTGGGCCAGGAGCCAGACCAGTCGGTGATGCGGGTAGCGGTGAATTTGGTGATGGTGGATGCGACGGTGAAGTCCAAGGCCGGGCAGATATTGGGGGACTTGAAGAAAGAGGATTTTGAGCTGCGCGAAGACGGGGCGGCGCAGAAGGTAGAGATTTTCAGCCGGGACGAGTTGCCGCTGAATGTGGCGCTGGTGCTGGATTTGAGCGACTCCATCGAGCCGTTTCTGGGGCCGCTGCGGGACGCGGCGAGGACCGCGCTGAGCGCACTGAAGCCGGAAGATGAAGTGGCGCTGTTTACGTTTTCAACGGAAGCGGAGCTGAGGGTACCGTTCACGCGGGACAAGAAACAGCTTGCGGAACAGATCAACGCGTTCAAAGTGGGCGGCGCGACGAACATCAATGACGGAATCTTCGTGCCGGCAAAATATTTGCTGAACGCGCCGAACCGCGGGCGGCGGGTGATCATCCTGATCAGCGATGATGTGGCGACGTATTCGGGCGGAGAGGGGACGCATGACATCATTACCGAGCTGATTGCGTCGGACGCGGTTTTATACAACCTGAAGATTCCGGGATATAACCCGCCAGGAACGCTGCTGCACGCGGCGATGGAGAAAGGATTAGTGAACCTGCGCGCGGTGATGGAGCAGACTGGGGGGGAGATTTTTAATGTGCAGGATGTGGCGAACCTGGATGCAGCGTTTCGCGCTCTGATCGAACGAATCAAGACGCGCTACACGCTGGGGTACTACACCAAGGCCAGCGCCGCGGAAGGAAAGCCGCACAAGCTGGACGTACGGCTGGCGGGTTCGTTCGGGAAGAAGGGGAAGGACTACGTGGTGCTGGCGAAGAACGGGTTTTACGTTCACTGAAAGAGCGGAAGGTTGAAATTCGAAGAATGAAGATCAGCGCCCATGGCGATCTCCTGGTGCGGCTCATATGAATGCCTCGCACATTCTCTTTAGGACCGATCGATTCAACCTGTCTAAGGTTGGAGAGCACTTTATTAATCCATGCTGCTTTGGGGAGGATTTGGCGGAGTGGCTACGGACGGTATTGATAAGCAGGGGGCTCACCGTAGGTCAGCCCTATCAGGAAGATTGGGGCTGGGAGCTTCCGGCGACGTGCGGAACCGAAGCGTACTATTTGTGTATGAGCGGCAATTCCGACGAGTCAAGTACGAATAAAGACGAGGGTGAGTGGCGGATTATAGTCGAGAAGAAACGCACGATTGGTCAACGACTAAGGGGCGCGGGGAAAATTACGACTGAGGACCGGATGATAAAAACGGTTGAAGAGGTTCTCAGCGTAGAACCCACGATTCGGGAAGTGCACCGCGAGTAGCAGGGGATATCCGGTGAAGATCGGCGCCGGCGCGTTGCCGCTTCGCTCGTTTGTGACGGCGAAATGGGCGTGGTATCGTCTCCGCCAACGCGGAGCGAGCAAAACTAACATGGCACAAATTGGGAAGTTCACGCAGCCGGATGTGTCACCGAAGTACTTTATCGAGTTTCTGGAGTTTCTCGACAAGCGCGAGGACATCAGGGCACACCGCGCGGAAACGGCGAAGCAATTGAACCTGGTTGCCGGGAGCAAAGTGCTGGACCTGGGTTGCGGGATTGGCGGTGCGACTTTTCCGCTGGCGGAGATTACCGGGCCGACCGGACTGGCGGCCGGGGTAGATATCAGCGCAGCGATGATTGAGGCGGCGACTGTCCGTGCGAAAGGCCACGCCGGGATTGAATTCAAGGTCGGAGAAGCCGGCGCGATTCCGTATGCCGATAGGTTTTTTGACGCCGCACGTTGCGAGAGAGTGTTTCTGTATTTGGCGGACCGGCTGGCGGCGATTCGCGAGATGCAGCGAGTGGTGAAACCGGGCGGGCGAATCGGCCTGGTGGACACGGAGCTGGACTCGACCGCGGTGTACTCGAAAAATCTGGCGCTGACGCGGAAGATGACATCGATCGTGGCGGCGAGTATGCCGAATCCGAATTCGGCGCGTGATTTGCCGGCGCTGGCCAAGCAAGCGGGGTTAAAGGATTTAAAAATCGAAACCTTCTCTATCGCGACGCCGTACGAGTTCTTTGTGCGGGTAATGGCGGGCACGCTGGCGAAAGCGGCGGAGGATGGAACCGTTCCGCAGGCCGAAGTGGACCAGTGGCTGGCAGAACAGGCTCAGCTGCAAGCGAGCGGAGACTTTTTTCACGCGTGGCTCTTCGTGTTGGTTTGCGGAACGGTGTAAGGCTGGGCGGTGGTCCGGCAGACATGAAAGTACGCTTCGCAAGAATTCTTTTGCACCATCTGATTCGCATAACCTCGTCGACGATAACTTGACCTCGTACAACTTGCCTTGACGGCAATGGGCGGCACGGTTAGGCTTTCGTGGAAGTACTTTTCTGTGACCGAAAAATGCAGCGCGTGACGGCAAGAACGGCTTCGCACGCGCCGGAAAAACGTCGCGGAACAGGAACACGTGGCCGACACGCCTCTCCAGGGCTTAGGGAAAGAGCCTCCACCGTCCGGTGTGGAGCGCGAGGCCTCGATTTCAGAAATATTGTTAGGCAGCGCCAAGGAAGCGGTGCTGCGCGTGCAGGAATACTCCTATCTGGCGGCGCAATCCGTAGCCAACCTATTTTCCCGGCCGCATTACGTGCAGGACACCCTGGACCAAATGGACAGCATCGGCGTGGGATCGCTGCCGATTGTCTTGCTGACGGGATTTTTTATCGGCGCGGTGATGGTACTGCAGACGGCGTCGCAGTTTGTGCGATTTGGGCAGACTTCGCTGACGGGAGACGCGGTAGCGCTGGCACTGGTGCGGGAACTGGGGCCAACGCTGACGAGTTTGCTGGTGACCGGGCGCTGCGCGTCGGGGATTGCGTCGGAGCTGGGTTCGATGCTGGTGACCGAGCAGGTGGACGCAATGCGCGCGATGGGCACGGACCCGAGCCGCAAGCTGGTTACGCCGCGGGTGGTGGCCACGGTGTTGGTGGTGCCGCTGCTGACGACCATGTCGGATTTTATAGGGCTGGTGGGAGGATGCGTGGCTGCGGTATTTTCGCTGCGGCTGGGCGTGGTGCAGTTCTGGACGCGGGCGATCGATGCGCTGGAATTTTCGGACATCATGCAGGGCATGTTGAAGTCCATTGTGTTCGCGTTCATTTTGTCGACGGTGGGCTGCTACAAGGGATTGACGGTACGAGGCGGTACGCAGGGCGTGGGGCGGTCTACCACGCAGGCGGTGGTGATTTCGTCGGTGCTGATCATTGTGGCCGATACATTTTTGACGAAGCTGGCGTTGTATTTAGCGAACAAAGTTTTTTGAGCGCTCTTTCGAACATGGAAGCGACGATCTCGTTTCGTGATGTGCGCCTGGGATTTGAAGAAGGCGACGTCGTGCATGAACTGTCGTTTGAAGTGTATCCCCGCGAGACGCTGGTGCTGTTGGGAGAGACGGGTACGGGGAAAACGCTGAGCCTGAAAATGGCGGCGGGCCTGATGCGACCCCAGCAGGGCGAAGTGAACGTCCTGGGGCGACGAGTTTCCACGATGTCGGAGACGGAGCTGCTAGCCTTCCGGCGAGAAATTGGTTTTGTGTTTCAGGAAGGCGCGCTGTTTGACTCGTTGACGGTGGAAGAAAACGTGGCGTACCGGCTGAGGGAAGAGCACGTTGCTGAAGAGGAGATTGATCCGAAGGTGCGAGAGGCTTTGCGGTTTGTGGAGCTGGAGCATGCGATTGATCTGGTTCCGTCGGAGTTGTCGGGTGGCATGAGACGGCGGGTCTCGATTGCGCGGGCACTGATCACACGGCCCCCGATCGTGCTGTACGATTCGCCGACAGCGGGCCTGGATCCGGTGACGTCGCAAACGATCATTGCCCTGATTTTGCGGCTGCGCGACACCTACGGGGTGACGGCGCTGCTGGCGACGCACCGGCTACAGGACGGCTTCGCGCTGGCGAATTTTTATTTTGACGCGGCCAGCAACCGGGTAATGCCCAACAGCAAGAAGGCGAAGGGAAAAGGCGAGACCGATTCCAACACGAGATTCGCGGTTTTGCGTGACGGTAAAGTGTTTTTTGAAGGCAGCACCGAACAGATGGCGGCGGTGAAAGACTCCTATTTGAAGCGGTTTCTAGTGTGAAATAGGGTAGGCTGGGGCGGACGCACAAGGAGCAGCGAAAGATGGCGCAGCGAAGACAACTCACCTGGACGGAATTACGTGTCGGGTTGTTCGTGCTCGTGGCGCTGTTTGTGCTCGCGGTGGGGATTTTTTATGTGACAGGTACGGGATTTTTGGGGCCCAAGTACAGGCTGCGGACGTATTTTCCGGAAGTGGCGGGCGTTTCGAATGGAGCGCCGGTGCGACTGGACGGAGTAGACATCGGCAACGTGGAAACAATCAAAATGGTGCCACGTACCGGCGGAAAGGTTCCCGACAAGAGCCGCAACATTGAAGTGGTAATGCGTCTCGACAAGCGGTTTCAAGATGACATTTTGACGGATTCTACCGCCACTCTTGTAACCGAGGGTTTGCTGGGAAATCGCTACGTGAACATAGCGCGCGGTTTTACCGGCACCTCGCTGAAGGACAATCAGGAAGTAGCCGGGACGGCGGAAAAATCGCTGTCCGATGTCATGGCCAGCATGCAAGGGTTGACGGTGGACATCCACGGCCTGGTCACCAGCCTGCAAGAGGGCAAAGGCACGATTGGGAAATTGCTAACCGACGACGCGGCATACAATCACCTGAACAGTTTGCTGGCGCACAGCGATCAAATGGTGACGGGAATTCAGAAGGGTCAGGGGACAATCGGCAAGCTGGTGGCGTCCGATGAGCTATATGGGAAAGTTAACTCCGCAGTGGACAACGTGAACGGGATCGTGACCGACGTGCGCGCGCAGAGAGGAACAATTGGGAAGCTGCTTTACGATCCTTCCTTGTACGACGAGGCGAAAAAGGCGCTGGAAAACGGGAATGCGGTGTTTGCCGACGTACGGGCCGGAAAGGGCTCGCTCGGAAAGCTGGCGACGGATGATGAACTTTACAACCGGCTGAAGGATGCAAGCTCGAATCTGGCTTCGGCTACAGGGAAATTGAATGACAATACGACGACGGCGGGCAAACTATTCTCCGACCCGAAGCTCTACGACAATCTCACCGGGCTAACTGGCGATCTGCGGCTGTTGATCGGTGACTTCCGGCAAAATCCGAAGAAGTTCCTGCGCATCAAGGTGGCGGTATTCTAGTGCGGAGCGGGTTTGCGTAGGACGCCGTCTGCGTGATGTAATCCACCCGTAATAATCGCGATGTAGCATCGAAGAAACCAAAGCTCGAACACACATGGAAAACCAAGAAATTTCCATAAAGCAAGCGCGACCTGAAGCCGGGAAATCGACACTGCCGCAGCCGGGCAGGCCGGTGCCCAATCGCGCCTATCCCGGCGCGTTGATTGTGGTGGAAGGGACGGACGGCTCCGGGAAAAGTACGCAGCTCTATTTGCTGAAGCGGTGGCTGGAGATCGGCGGTTACCGTCTGCATTTTACGGAGTGGAACTCTTCGCCGCTGGTGAAGTCGGCGACGCGGCGGGGGAAACAGCGGAGGCTGCTGACTCCACCCACTTTTTCATTGCTGCATGCGGCGGACTTTGCAGATCGCTGTGAACGGCAGATCATGCCGTTGCTGCAGGGCGATTACCTGGTGCTGGCGGACCGCTACATTTATACGGCGTTTGCGCGCGATGGGGCGCGCGGCTGCCCGGAAAAGTGGTTGCGCAATCTATACCGGTTTGCGCCGGTGCCGGACATTACCTTTTATTTCCGCGCGCCGCTGGATGTGGCCGTGCACCGAATCCTGAGCGGGCGGCCCAAGCTTAAATATTACGAAGCGGGAATGGACCTGGGGCTTTCCTATGACCGGCCGGAGAGTTTCCGGTTGTTTCAGGCGCGCATCATGGACGGCTACGACAAGATGGTGGAATCGGACAATTTCGTGGTGCTGGATGGAACGCTGCCGGTGAACAAATTGCAAAAACAGATGCGCGAAATCGTGGCGTCGAAGATTGACTTGAAGCGATTTGCGCCGCGCGCGGCCGAGGCCGAATAGATGCCCGATCAGGAAAAAGAAAAACTTCCGGACAAGGAAAAAGCGATAGCGCCCGCCCCCGCGGAACATCCAGAGCCGATTCCCGGAAGACTGCCAATTGTCACCGATGACGAGGCGTCAAAACACTTTTTTGGCGAGCCCCTGGTGGGGTTTGATCCGCACGAAATCACCGGCACGCTGATAGTAATCGAAGGCATGGATGGGTCGGGACGTTCAACGCAGATCAGCCTGTTACAGGAGTGGCTGGAGTCGGAAGGATTCGCGGTGCAGACCAGCGGATTGCGCCGCTCCACGCTGGTGGGACGCGACATTGACGAATTGCTGGCTAAAAATGCAGTGACGCGGCTGACGCTGGCGCTGATGTACTGCACAGATTTCTTCGATCAGCTGGAGCACCGGATTGTGCCGGCGCTCAAATCGGGAACCATCGTGTTGGCGGACCGATATATTTTTACGCTGATCGCGAGAAGTGTGGTGCGCGGCATCAACCGGGATTATTTGAGTGGGCTGTATGCGATGGCGCTTCGGCCGCACTTGACGTTTTGGCTGAACGTTCGGCCCGAGACCGCATTCGGCCGCGAATTCCGCAAAGCGCAAGCGATCAGCTACTGGGAAGCCGGGCGCGATATGTCGTTGTCGCATGACCTGTATTGGTCGTTTATTCGTTACCAGACGATGATTAAGCGGGAGTTCGAAGCGTTCGCCAAACGGCACGACTTTCTGGAGCTGGACGGCGAAGCGCCAGTGTCCACGGTGAACAAACTGTTGCGGCAACGGATTGCCGAACAACTGGGAATTCGCGCGACCAAGTACACTCCTTCATCGGCGCTGGCGCATCTGTGGCGCTAGGCGCCGAATCAAGCAATGGCTGATCCGGTCCACATCGCGGCAATTGATGCCGGTTCGAACGCTGTGCGGCTTTCGGTAGTGCGTGCATTCTCCGCACTGGATATCGAGCCGCTGCACAATGAGCGTTACCCGCTGCGGCTGGGCGAGAGTGTGTTTGTCCGCAACCGCTTCAGTGCGGATGTTTTCAAAAAAGCTGCCAAGGCGTTCCGCCATTTCCACGAGGTGATGAGTGAATTTGGCGTGACGCACTATCGCGCAGTGGCCACGAGCGCCTCACGCGAAGCCGGCAACCGCGAAGCGTTTATGCGGCGTATCCGGCAAAAATCAGGGATCAAACTGGAAGTGATCAGCGCGGTCGAGGAATCGCGGCTCGGCCGAGAAGCGGTGTTCGCAGCGCTTGGACCAGATTGTCAGGCTCGCTGCATCGCGGATCTGGGCGGAGGCAGTCTGGAGATCAGCGTTCTGCGTGATCACAGAGTGCAGCAGACGGCGCAGCTGCCGTTGGGCACGGTGCGTTTGATGACTACGCTGAATCTGCACGGGCAAATCCGGCCCGTGCAAGCAGAGCAGGTGCGGCGCTACGTGCGAGCGTTGCTGGAATCGAAGCTGGCTTCGTGCCCGAATCTCGCGGATGGCCTGACGGTGGCGCTAGGCGGCAACGCGGAAACGCTGGCGAACGTGGCGCCGGGCCCGCGGCATCACGGGCTGACAACCCTGGAACTATCGTTGTTGCGCGAGCGGCTACCGGAGCTGTTGCGAATGGACGTGCGCGAGCGCATGAAAGCCTACGGCGTGCGGCGCGACCGTGCCGACGTGATGGGAATTGCGGGAATCATTTTTATTACGCTGGGACGATACCTGAACGTGCGGCAATTGGCGGTTCCGGCAGTGGGGATCCGGGAAGGTCTGATTCACGAAATCGCGAAGGAAGCGTTTTCGCGGAAGGAACCACATCGCTACACGGCCACCGCGCGCCAAATTCTGATGGGGACGCGAAGCTTTTCGCGGCGGCTGGAGCGGGATCAGCGGCACGCGGAGCATGTTCGCCAGCTGAGCCTGCAACTTTTCGATCAACTGCAGCCGCTGCATCATCTGCCATCGGAAGCGCGCGTCATTCTGGAGGCGGCGGCGTTGTTGCACGACATTGGGCACACCGTCAGCCACAAGGGCCACCACAAGCACGGCGAATATCTGACGATGAATGGCGACATCCCGGGCTTGGAGGGGCGGGAGCGGGCACTGGCAGCTGCGGTGGTGCGTTATCACAACCGCAAGGCCGAGCCTGCCAATCATCACATTTCGTATGCAGCTCTCAATACCGGTGACCGCCGGTTGGCGCGGCGGCTGGCCTCCCTGGTGCGCATTGCAGAAGGGCTGGACCACTCCCATCGGCAGCGCGTCAACGCGATTCGAGCGGCGTTTCAGCGCGGGGCCGTTGGATTGCACTTGCAGGCCCGCGGCGATGCCAGCGAGGACATTCGTGATGCTGGCCGCAGTTCGGAGCTCTTCGAAAAGGAATTCCATACCAAGCTCTACTTCCGGCCCCTGAACGACTAAACTATTTTCTGCAAGTAAGTTGCCCAGAAAGAGAGAGCTGACGCGATGCTGCTTTACATTGTCCGGCATGGTATTGCCATTGACCGGGAGGACCCCAAGAGTCCCTCCGACCCGGAACGTTACCTGACGGCTGAGGGAGTTAGAAAGACACGCGAGGTGGCGTGTGGTTTTGCCGCCCTTAAGATTTCGCCGGATGTTTTTATTTCGAGCCCCTACGTACGGGCGATGCAGACTGCCGAGATTTTTGCCGAAGAGGCCAAGTTCTCGAAATCCAAGATCAGGCAGACCGACCTTTTGCTGCCGGGGGCCGATGCGGCTGCATTTTTTCGGGAGCTGCAACGGACATCGAGATCGGAGGAGTCCGCGATTTGCTTCGGTCATGCTCCGCACCTGGACGAACTCATCGCGTTTGCGCTGGGCTCGAAAAAGGACCTGACGCAGTTGAAGAAGGCCGGGACGGCCTGCCTGGAACTGACACGCATCAGCCCGCCCGCCGGAGTGCTGGCGTGGCTGAGCACGCCGAAGATTTTGCGCAAACGCGCAACGCGAGACTGAATCAATGAAAGGCCGCAACAGGTATCAGGGGCGCGATCTGTTTCAGCGGCTCGGCAGGTGGCGCTTTGGTTGGTTGGACCAGGATAGTTTTTCCGATGCTGCCCTCCAGAAGGTGCTTTGCTTCCACAAAACGTGCCGCAATGGACGGAGTTTCTTCAACACCCTTCACATGAAGCAAGAGTCCTTGCGACAGAGTTTCCATTTTGATCGCGCCGCCGGACGTAACTCCGCTGCGTTGTATGGCTGCCGAAAGCCGCAGGATTCCCGCAAGAACTCGGATGGCGGCCTGCTGTTCCATGGACAGTTTCGAGAACCTCTTGTTGGCGATGCCGGGCTCGGGGCCGCGCTGGAAGCGAATGCTCCAGCCAACGCGTTCCCATTCGGCGAAAGTCCAGCCTGGCGGTACAGGCGAGTTTAGAAGAAACGTGCGTGCTGATTTCAGGCGCGACCTCTTTTTGCCTTCTGGTTCGATACCGCTAAGCCGCGCGGCCGCAGCCAACACACGCTTGTCCTTCTGATCCGCGAAAACCTGATCGCCGATGCAGAGGCGCAATTGAGTCGACAGTCTCCGGGCGATTCGCGAGACAGCCAGGCTCCTGCCGAGCCTCGGATCCATGGCCTTGCGCGTCGCGGTAATCCTGGCTGCAGAGTATGCCGGCCAATCGTGCTTTGGAAAACCGCTGAACCAGGTTTGCCAGATGCTTACGCCACCCAGGGCCAACTGGCGGTAGGTTTGCAGTTTCTCCTGCCGTACATCCTCCACGCGAGCCTGCCAATTCTGGTGCCACTCCTCGGGAAGCGCACCTTTCGACTCCGCCGCTCTTTCCCGTAGCATGTCCAGGTCATGGACGTCGCCAAGTACGTCCTGGACGCGCTTTAGAGAACTGATCCACCTGGCGTGCAGTGATGGAACGAGCAACTCGAGCGTGTAGCGGAAGCGTTTCAGCGCGATCCGCAGATCATGCCAGGGACAGGGCCGTTCTGTGCGCAACGCGCGGCGATGTTGTTCGTGTGCTTGCTCGAGCCGTTCGAGCGCCAGGCAACGCGCGGCCTCACGATCGATCGGAATATTTCTCAGACGCGCATGCAAAGCTTTGGCTAGTGCGGCCCAACGCTTTTCATCGAACTTCTGGGCCAGATGCAATGCCTTGGCTAACGCGGAGTTCTGGGTTTGTTTCAACGAACCCAGCAAGGAAACTATGAGGGGATCGGGTTCGGGACGCAGCCTGTGGAGCCATTCTTGCCCGATCTGAGCGTCGCGAAGGTCACCTATAGATCGAAAGAGCTTGCGAGCGCAATCGCGCATCTCCCGCCAATCCGGGTGTGGATCGATTTCTTCTACAGCGGAGGCCAGAGAGCGGCAGCGGCGGAAGGCAACCCGCAAATCGTGGATCGTGTCCGCCGAAGGATTTGCGCGAAGTTTCGCCAGTTCCTCTAGCGTTCGTTTCATCCAGAACGCAAGGTCGCGGTGCTCGAGAAGAGCACGGGACGGAATGGCAACGGCGAAGGCCATCTTTGACCCTGCTCCAGCCGGAACCCGCGTGCCGGCCCCTGTGGAGCAGGAAACGTAGAGTAACGCTTGGGGCCCGCGGCGTCTAGCAGATGACTCTCTTAATCGGCCAGGCCTGTGGATGAATCTTGGCGTTCATGTTATTTTGAAAGAACACGCCGGAGTGGCGGAATGGCAGACGCGGCGGACTCAAAATCCGCTGACCGCAAGGTCGTGAAGGTTCGACTCCTTTCTCCGGCACCAACAAAATAAACGACTTAATGGATCGTCACTGGTTGACCCGCCGCGGGCTGTAACACTTCTTGTACACTTCCGCAGAGCTTTTCGACCGCGTCGTGAAGGACTCCCGGCGCTAAATGTGCATACCGAAGCGTGAC
>DATMZI010000038.1:0-11497 GCA_035607085.1 Candidatus Eiseniibacteriota bacterium
CCTCACTTGCGCGTTTGTGGCGATTCTGTAGTTTTTGTCGGAATGCGGAATCAGTAACTTACGCGTTTTCAATGCACCTGACGGTTCGATTCCCACCCGCGCCTCCATGAAATCACACCAATTTTTATGCGGGTATTTGAACGGTCCAAAAGCAGCTGTTCCAGATTTGGAGCAACCCTCGATTCTAGCTTGCAGTTTTCGAGGCCGAAATAACCTCGCGATCTAATGCATCCTGCCGGGAGAACTTGCAGGTAGTCATACCTCGCTACTTCCTGCCGCAGGACAGACAGTAGTTCCGAACGCCAGTGGCGCTCCAAGCTCCGGGCAAATTACAACGCAGAAGAAACAAGGCCGCTCGAAACTGCGGATCCTCCGTTTCTGCGGGGCGGACGGCCACCAGCGTCGCCTGTCAGATTTACAACGAGACCGCGACGTGGGTAACGGGGGGAAGATGTCCCCTAATCCGACCCCATGCATTCAAACTTGCCCGATGAGATGGAAGGAGTTGACCTTGCTTCTCAAGGATGCCGTCGCTTATATCAGATGGCTACTTGACTGGGCGATGAAGAAGGGTGCAATATCTCGCTTGATTTCGGAAGCCCAGTGCGGTACGCAGCCGACCGCTTTATTCCGCTGAGATCGTGCGGGAGGTGCAGGATGCGGATGTTCCCCAGTCTTATTATAGTTATCGTAGCGAGCCTACTATTTCCGAAGTTTGCCGCCGCACAGGCTCTTTTCACGCCCGACCCCACTCCTCTCGAAAGACCCACACCGTTGAAGACTCTGAGAACCGCCGACACCGCGAAAGTTTGTGAGGCCATCGAAAAAACACTCGGGGACAACGGCTTCAAAACGACACATGATGACTGCGATTTGGGGGAGTTCGAAGCAACAAAGAAGACCAACGCAGCGGGGGAATTGGACAAGGTGGTGATCTGGTTGGAACGGGATTTTGGGAAACCGAGCGAAGCCCTGAGGCTTTATTTCTTGTATGGGCGATTTGAAACGCTGGCCGGACACCAGGAGCCGGTACGAATCAAGACGACGAGCGCGGATGAGGAACGAAATGCCGGAGCGCTGAAGGAAGCCTTAGTGTCACTGAAGATCTGAGGAGGCGTAGCATGCTGATCCGAAGAGTTCGCGCAATTCTCGCGTTGACTGTGGTGGGTGTTTTCATGCTGATCACCGGAGTGATGGCAATCTATCCTTTAGTGGGGAAAACGAACGTAGCGCTGAACGAATACGCCGACTTCTTCTCCAAGACCGCCAGCGTATACACAGGCATTATCGGAGTCATTGTTGGCTACTACTTCGGCCGGGCGGAAGACCCCGCGACGAAGGAAGACCACAAAACAAAAGAGGCATAGGTCCGCCTTTCCGGCGCGCGCCACAAGCGCCGCTATTGGGAAGGCCGTGACAATTCGCGGAGAATCGAAAAGGAGTACTGATGGCCGCACTTATTCGCAAAGACGCATGGAAACTGTCAGCCATTTCAACATGGGAACCAACCCTTCTTTGGTACGCTAAGGCCGTTGGTGAGATGAGCAGCCGGCCTGCGACGGACCCAAGCAGCTGGCGGTTTCAGGGAGGCGTGCACGGATACAATAAGAATGCCGATCCGTTTGCAACCACCGGTGCGCTGCCGAAGCAGTCAGTACAGAAAAAGTTCTGGAACAAATGCCAGCACGGCACGTGGTTTTTCTTGCCATGGCATCGGATGTACCTCGGATTTTTCGAACAGATTGTGCGAGCAGCAGTGGTCAAACTTGGGGGACCCGCCGACTGGACGTTGCCTTATTGGAACTATAGCGATATTTCGAATGCTAACGCCAGAATTCTCCCACCCGCTTTTCGACAGCAAAAGTTGCCCGACGGTTCGCCAAATCCACTTTTCGAAATCGAAGGGCTGAACATACTGCGCGCGCCTGGGATCAATGCCGGAAATGCCGCCCTGATTCCGCCCGACGACGTAAGCCTTTCGAATTGCCTCACCGAGAGCTTCTTCTCACCCGAAACGGACATCACAGTCGGCGACTTGGGGTTCGGCGGTCCGGCAACGGGGCCCAACCATGATGCGCAGGTATTCGGGCAGAAGTCGGTGGAAAACGCTCCGCACAATGCGATCCATGTAGACGTGGGTGGCGAGTGGACCCAAGGTGCCAAGACACTGCGAGGTTGGATGATTAATCCGGACACCGCGGCACTCGATCCCATTTTCTGGTTGCATCATGCCAATATCGACCGACTGTGGTCAGTATGGAACGGCATCTCGCCCTCCAACGCGAACCCAACAGGCGCCGTTAATGTCGGCGGACGCAAGATTTCGTGGGCGACTTCGGTGAAGTTCGCATTTAACAACGCAGCTGGAGTCGCGGTGACCATGAAACCCAGCCAGGTGCTGAATACGAGAACCGGACCGTTCGCGTACGATTATGACGTCACGAGCAGTCCGCTCGAGGCTCACGCCATAGCCGCCGTCGCTGCCAGTACGAGGAGAACCATGACACCTCAGCCACGTTCGGAGATGGTCGGTGCGAGCAGCAGGAAGGTGACCCTTACCGGATCCGCGCAAACTACAACTTTCACCATCCAGGAGCCATCCGGTCCGGCTAAAGCTCGGGGCAAAGCCGCGCTGGCACCGCTATTGGGAAAGACCTATCTGCACATTGAAAACGTCGTATCGAAGCAATCACATGCTACCTATGAGGTGTATGTGAACCTGCCGGAAAAGCCGGATGCGGCAGCGTATCAAGAGCATTATGCAGGAGCGATGCATCTGTTTGGCGTGAGACATGCAAGCAGGCGTTCCGAGCAGCACGCCGGGAGCGGACTCAATTTTTCGCTGGACATTACTGAACTGGCGCGGGCGCTAAGGGCAAAGAACGCCTGGGATGACAAAAAGATCCGCGTGACCTTTGCGCCGCGTGGCGCGGCTGGCGAGCCGGGCCGGGCGATCCCGGAGCACGATCCCATCAAAATAGGGCGCGTGAGTATTTACCGGGCATAAATGCAGGTGCAGAACAACGCGCCAGAAGCCGGCACACTGCAGACCCTAAGCGACCGATTCCCGGAATTCTGGATGCTGGGCGTGAGCGCCGTCGCGTGGCTAGCACTGGCTGCCTGGACAGGACGCCACATCCATTTCGCCGGCGTGGCGGCGAATTGGTGGCATTGGATGCTTATGGTCACGGCCATGATGCTGCCGCTGCAGATTCAAGGAGTACGGTTAACAGCGGAACGCAGCCTTTGGCCCAGGAGAAATCGCGCTATTGCATGGTTTTTGTTGGGGTACCTCAGCGTGTGGGCATTGGCAGGGGCGCTCCTGTCTTGGATTGTTCTGGTCCTTTCGATTCCGCTTCGGTTCGGCTGGATGGAGGGAGCGGCAATCGGGCTCTTCTTGGAGACGGCATGGCTTATTTCGCCGTGGAAGCGAGTGGCAGCACGCCAGTGCCACCGGACGCTGCCGCTCTCCCCCACGGGCTGGCGAGCAGACCGGGACTGTTTGGGTTATGGCTGGATAGCCGGCTGCGGTTGCGCACTGAACTGCTGGCCGTTGATGCTCGTGTGTTGGTTATCGGGGCACAGCTTTATCGCCATGGTCGTCGCGTTTGGGTTGGCGTGGGCGGACCGTCATGCCACACCAAATTACACACTACACGCGATGGTCGCCGGGTTTCTAGGCGCAGCTTTCGGGGTGCTTTCTTGGGTCCGATAGGTCCGCGAGCAACAAAAATGGTCGCCAGAATCGAGTTCTATCTACGGTAGCGGTGAAGCCCGGGAAGTCGCCATTTTCTGCCCTCACCTTCTCCGGTTTAAGAAATTATCGCGGGATGAACAAGCGCAGTAACGTCAGACCTACGAATCCGCCGCCATAAATTGCACAAAGCATTCGCTGCTGAGGATCTATGGAGGCTATATCGTAGCGCGCGAAGTTCCCACAATATGAGAACTGGTGGCCGTCGGACCATGCACAGGATTCGCTGCCAGCCCACCGCGCGCGACTCGTTGCTGCCCGCAAATCGACAAGTTGCGCGGTTTCAACACCGCGATCGGTTCAATTCCCACCCGGGCCTCTAGAATTTCTCCTGCTCTTTTGACAGGGCGGTTCACTCTCGCCGTTCGACTTCCACGCAATGTAATCTGTAGCGAAAAATCATTTCCGGCATCAGAATGAAAGAACGTGGCATTCGCGGTGCAAGTGCCGCGGGGCTGTCCGTTTCGATATTCTTCCAGGCAGGCGGCAAAGAGAACAATTCCAGGCCATTGGAGGTGGCAATGGTAGGTCCAGCGCGCTATCGATATCGCCGCATCTGTTTTTTCCTTCTCGCTGCGTTCCCCGTCGTGTTGGCGCTGACGCCGTGCGTTTTCCAAGTACGAGCTCAACAGCAGCCTTCACAAGAGCAACACCAACACGTCGGACACGAAGGCATGAACATGCCTATGGACGAGCCAACCGACCCGGCGGCACAGGCCAGATTGCAGGCCAAGATTCTGGCGGACAAAAAGGAAAGCGAGTTCAATCATCATTTAGCGGGAGTGCTCGTGGCCATTGCCGGTATCTTCATGCTGTTTCAGTCCTCGTTGACGACGCGTTGGCCCGCAACCAAATATGTGTGGCCGGCGTGTTTTTTGTTGGCGGGAGTTTTCCTGCTGGTTTGGAGCGACACGGAGCTTTGGCCCTTTGGCCATAGGCAATGGCTGGAGGCTCTGCAAAACAATCGCGAGGTGTTGCAGCACAAAACGTTTGCCGGGCTGTTGCTAGGCCTGGGCGTGATTGAATGGCAACGCGCTCGCGGTGTACTCAAAGCAGCCTGGGCCGCGTGGATTTTTCCGGTGATTGCTGTCGCGGGCTCGGTCATTCTGATTTTTCACCGGCATGAAGGCGGAATGGTTGGCGAGCACCACATGGAAACCATGGCGCGCATTCAGTCGGAGCACATGAGCTATACCCTAAGCGGTTTGGGAATTGGACTCGCCAAAGGTCTGAGCGAAATTAATACGCGATTGGCCCCTATTTTTGGCAAGATTTGGCCTGCACTCATGGTTGTTTTGGGAATTCTGCTGATGTTCTATCGCGAATAGCAAAGACAAGAGCAAGCGCAGCCTGCGCTGCCCCAATTTGGATCGGCGCCGAGGGATTGTTCCCTTTCGCGAATGACGCGCGTTGCTGTCTCCGGTTCATCTCTTATAAGTCCACTCTTTACTTCGTGCGCGCCTGGTGCATCATCTGTCGCATCGTAGCGTTCGACCCGGGCGCCCGCTTTTCTCGCCACGCTTCCAGCCGCTTGCAGGCCTCTTCCAGGTTGCAGAAGACCATCGGGTTCTTGTACGCGGCTCGCCACGTCGGTACGATGCCGCGGATCCGGTCCCACACCACCCACATTTCACCGTTGCTTTCAAAAAACAGTTCGTCGTTGATCAGCCCCCGGTTCACAATGCTGGCCACCATCTCCCAGTAGCTCAGCACCATACGGATGTAGTTATATTCGTCGCTGCCTGCTTTGTACTTCTCCATCATTTCATCCGGCGAATCCAGATGGAAATGGTCCAGATACCAGCTGCGCGCCTGTCTGAGCTTTTGTTCGCGCCGCAGGTCATAAAGACGCAGCATTAAATTTACTTCATCGTAGGTGACGGTGGCCATGAGGGGAAGCCTCCTCCATCAGTTGGACTGCTGCGGACTCGAAGGCGTTGCACCGGCCTGTGCCTGCGCATTTGACAGTTCCAAACGCACCACGCCGATTAGTGGAATGCCCTGCCTCTGAAACTCCATCTGGATTCGCCGCCGCAGTTCCCGCGAAATTTCTTCATGCCGCATCGGCAGCGTCCTTACTTGCAGCCGCACCACGCTGGCGTTTCGATCGTACGATTGCACGCCCAGCAATCGCGGCCCGTCTACCAGGGCTTGCGACCATGCCGCGTCTTTCCGCAATTCCGCTGCCGCGGATTCCAATGTTGCCAGCGCTTTGTCCAGCGGCACCTCTGGTGCCACCGAAACATCCACGTATGATTGCGACCAGTCACGGCTCAAGTTTGCCGCACAGCGTATTTCGCCGTTGGCGATCGTTACTTGAGCTCCCCGGGCGTCGCGCACCACTGTCCGTCGCAGCGTCAGCTTTTCCACCCGGCCAACCGTCTCGCCGATTTCCACCATATCTCCGATTACGTACTGGTCCTCTAATACGATGTGGCACCCACTGATAACGTCACGCACCAGGTTTTGTGCTCCGAAGCATACGGCCAGACCCGCCAACCCCGCTAACGCCAATGCCGGTAAGGGACTGATTCCGATCGCATCCATTCCGGTCAAAATCGCCACGGTCCACACTACTTTGCTGGCCACACTGTACGTTGCGTCTGCCAGAGTCCGCGTTTGTTGCTCGTGCGTCTGCTCGGCGCGCGATTGGCCCCCGGCAGGACGAATCATCAGCTTGCTCAGCACGCGCAGGGTACGATTGAGCAGCACCGCAATCAGGAAAATCACCAGCAGATGCAGCAGGATCGAAATCGTGTTGTCGCTCAAAAAGGGAAGTGCGCTGGACATAGGCAATTCGCCGGGGGAGTATAGCATTGAGTAGCCGGGCCCGCCGCTGCGTTTCGTCTTCCTACGTTCAGCGGCCACTTTGTGGATTGTCTAACGGGAGATTTGCCATGCTGGAATCGAGACGTTCGCTCTTGCGACTTCTACCTGCCGCCGTCACGGCGCTTTCCGTCCTTGCCGTGTTCGCTCGCAGTCAGGAACCTTTTCCGCCCGCCCGGCAAGGGCCGGTACGCCCCGGCGAAGACGATCCCAACGTCCCCGTGAAACCCACCACCAAAGTCGTGCTCGAGGAGAATCAGAAAGATATCAAGAAAAACGTGGAAAAGCTGTTTGACCTGGCATCCCAATTGAAGGAACAGGTCGAGAAAACCGACGCCACCACTACGCTATCCCTGGCGCTTGTCAGGAAGGCTGAAGAAATAGAAAAGTTGGCGCGCCAGATCAAAGAACGCGCCAAGGGCTGATCATCGCGCTCCGGCTGCTGCAGCAATACCACACCTTTCGCGGTACAATACCAGCAGCAGTTCTTCCGCGCGCTCGTAGCTCAGCTGGATAGAGCGTGTGCCTCCGAAGCACAAGGTCGGGCGTTCGAATCGCCCCGAGCGCGCCATTTTCCCAGGAAAAATGAGGTTTTTCGGAGAATCACCCGGCGACGGGTGCGTCCGGGTTTACCGTGGGTTTACCTTTGGCGTTCGGTAGGTCGTCCCTTACATGCCGTGCACGCTGCACCACTCCCGTCGGGCCTGGGTTGGGCGGTTTTCGTAGCTTTACCGCCCAGGTCAAAATTGATTCCCACGGTATTTAATTCCTGTGATAGAAGTTCCTAATGCAAGCTCCTCTTACTCCGTCACACGGCATCTCACTGGAAACCTGGCTAACAATCTTCGCAATTTTGTTCAGTCCTTTGGTCGCGCTTCTGGTTCAAAAACGGCTGGACGACCGCCGCGCCCGAGAAGACCGCAAAGTACAAATCTTTCATGCGCTGATGACTAACCGGGCGAGTCGGTTAAATCCAGCATTCGTGCAAGCACTCAACGGAATCGAGGTTGAGTTTTACCATGAGAAATCTGTGATTGACGCATGGCGTGCACTCAATGAACACCTCTATAGCCAAGCAGCCCCGGAAGACACGAGCATGACGCACTGGACCAACAGGCAGACAGATTTACTGAACGACCTGCTGGCTAGAATGGGTAAGACACTCGGCTACGATTTCGGTGCAGCAACGCTTAAGAGAAGCACCTATTATCCTGTTGGTTGGGGGACGGTCGAGAACGAACAGCACGAGCTAAGAAGAGCCGCTGTTTAAGTTTTCACTGGTAAGAAGCCGCTAAAGGTGGAAGTGACAGAGCCGAAGGGCTGACGGCAGCGCTGAGTTCCCCCAATTCTACGTAGCATCCGTGCCGTGGACGCCACACCACTCTCGCCAAGCTTCCAGCAACGGCGCGCCGTCTACCTTCCATTTCGCGAACAGCGCGGGCCAACCGTCGCTCGGCCTGCGGCGCAGCACGCTGAAACTCAGATGGAATACCCGGTGGACCGCGCGCACGCTCGCGCCGAGAGCGTTCGGCTCTTCGTAACGGTCGTAGTAAAGGTGCTTAAGGAACGCGCTGCGGGTTGCGTCGGTTTCTTCAGCGGTGACCATGGGATCCAGTTCGCAACATCGGGCGCTCGTGCTGCGCCACGAGGAAGTGGACGATCCGCGCCCGGACGCGGGATTCTGCTATGCCCAGGCAGGACCGGAGCTAGATCGGTGTCTAAATTCCACGTGTCGGCAAGGACTTACTTTGCGGGTTCTTGCGCTTTGACGTCTACGGCAGCAACGATTTGCCATTTGCCGTTGCGGCGTATCCAGGTATCCGTCCACACATAGCGCCCTCGTTCGCCGTTTCGCTTTTCCCAGGACTCGCTGCCCCGCGCCACGGCAGCATCGCCATAAATGTGAACCTCCACCTCGCTGCCTTTGGCGAGAACGTAATCGCCCTCATTCTTCGAGACGCTTGCCAACTCCTCCGCTTTTCGGAAGAACGAACCAAGAGGGTCCAGCCCGACAAAGTCGTCAGCAAGGATGCGCTCGACTGTTGCGGTATCTCGTTTCATGCTGGCCTCAGCCCACTGCTGCTCGCTCAATTTAATGTAGTTCTCGGTATCCTGTGTCGATTGCTGTCCACGAACAACAACCACTGAAGTCCAAAGCAGCACGGCCAGTGCCGCAACGCTTTTCAGTGTCATGAATTCACTCCTTCGTCCTGACGGGGACTCAGGCACTAACCTAAAAGAAGTGAGCGCCTATGCCCATAGAATTCTTGGGCCTGCTTGTGATTGTTTTCAGCCGATTAGTATCTTGTCGTCCCCACATCCAAGCAACTGTTCGATGCAAATCCGTAAACTCCTTCCATCTGATAACCGGACATGTCCCGTACCGGGACTTCACATTTCCGGTAATGCGTTAATCAGATGGAATGAGAAGGCCGGTCTCCCACGGGATGCGATACGCTCCCAATGATTGACGTGCTCGAAGCACAAAGAAAAGGAGACCGCCATGGCGTCAAGATACCGGACACCGAATGGGGAAAGTGGTTTGCGAGCTAATACCTGTCGCGGAACAAGAGCATGGAGGCCAGGTAGCGCTCGTGTTGGGAGGGGAAGCCGCATTGGGGTGCAAAGTCGTCGGTTTCGCAAAAGGTTCCGAAGAGGCGGTCCCACCAAGTAATATCGCCGAAGTTGAATTTGTGGACGTCAAGTTGGTGATGGATGGAATGATGTTCGGGGCGTTGGAGGAAGTAGCCCAGCCAATGCGGGGTGCGCAGATTGCTGTGGTAAAAATATTCGCCGAAGACGGCGAAGACGTTGAACCACGCCACGCCTCCGAGCGATGCGCCGAGTAGCGAAAACATTAAGGCGCTCATGATCACGGAGTCTGCGGCGATTTCCACGGGATGCTTGTAGAAGGCGGTGAGCATTTCGATACGCGCCGGGCTGTGGTGAACCTGATGGCAGACGCGCCAGAGAATGTTCACGTCATGACGAGCGCGATGCCACCAATAAAAGACGAAGGTTCCGATGAACCAACCAATGAATCCTTGCAACAGCTGAGAGGAAACGTGGGAGAGGTGAAATAAAGCGCGGCCCTGGAACCAACGATTCCAAGCCACGCCGGCCAAGAGAACGATGCCGAGCTGACAGGCGTTCAGGAATAGAGCTCGGACGTACCAGCCAGGAGCTTCCGGGAGGGTTCTTCCGGGGCGCAAGCGTTCAAGAACAAAAAAAATCAGAGTGAGTCCACAGATAATCGCAATTTGTAGCATGATCGTCGTCTCCTGGTGTTGATCGTGTCCGATTTCCTAGCGAACAGCGTTTGATGAATTCAGCGTAATAGGAAGAAACCGGTTTGAGTTTGGGCAGGGTGCCAGTTTGTTGTAGTGTCACACGCCGGGGGAACGCGCATTGGGTACTCCACAAGAAGGTCTCGGAGTATCCGGCCTGGACAGCGAAGGACCGGGTAGAATTGGCGTATCGCAGATGGAGATTCAACTTACTAAAAACAGCGATATTCCGCCGCATCAGCAGTTGGCGGAGCAGATCGTGTTTCTGATTACTACGGGGAAACTGCGGCAGAGTGAACGATTGCCCAGTGTACGCGCGCTAGCGCGACGGCTAGGGATTCACCGCAATACGGTGAGCAAGGCGTATCAGGACCTGGTGCGCCGGGAATGGGTGCGAGGACGTCCGGGCAGTCGCTTGTCCGTGGCGCCCGCGGTGTATTTGCGGGGCAGGCCGACGCACGACAAGCTGGATGAATTAATCGATCAGAGTACGGAGCGAGCGAGGGCAATGGGTTACTCGCTGGCGGTTCTGCGCCAACGGGTGGCGGCGCGACTAGCATTGCAACCGCCGGATCAGTTTCTGGTGGTGGAGCACGAACCGGGACTGCGCAAGATCATTCGAGCGGAAATTTATGCCGCTTTAGGGAAGTCAGTAGAGGGCTGCTCCCCGGATCAGTTTCTGAAGAGTCCAGCGCTCGCAGCGGGCGCGCAGATAGTTGTGCCCGAGTACGCTTTCCACTTGTTGGAGCCAGTTGCGTCCAGCGACTGGCCTCCGATTCGTTTGCTATTTTGCACAGCGGAAGCGCACATCGAATTCATTCAAAGTTTGAAGGAACCGTCGATCATCGCCGTAGCTTCAGTCAGCAAGACGTTGTTGAAAACTGCGCGTAGCGTGCTGGCTTCGGCAGTGGGGCGGCAGCATTCGTTTCGCGAGGTTCTTGTTGGAGCGAGGGAGCGTCCTGACCTGCGCGGGGCCGACCTGGTTTTTTGCGATTCGCTGACGATAAGCAAGGTTCGTTGCAAGCGGAAGCTGCACTACCAGTTGATAAGCAAGGAATGTATGGCGGAGATTTCCGCGATATTGGAGCTCTTCGCGGTTCCAAATCGCGGATTGAAGCCTGGAAGTCAGAAAAGGGGGATGCGAACTTGCGTTTGATTCCGTTGATTTGCAGAGAAATTGTTCGTTAAAGAATCCGGGCGGATCACGAGAAAGTCACAACTAATTCCACTTGCCTGGTAAGCACGCATAACCGGTAAAGTTCCCTGCGCCGAAATTTAACTTGTAGGGTTACCTCGTTTACCAGAAGTGAGCCTAGCGTGCTATAAGTCAAGCATCAGTGGACAATGACATCACGGACTGAGAAAAATGAACACCGATGACAAGCCGAAGCGCCAATTCAAACACGCGTAAAGTGGGAAAAGGCGATTCAGAATCTCTCAGACATGCTGCCTAAGGAGTAGACAGCGGTGCCGCCGCCGGGAAGGGAACAAAAGCCTTTTGCACATTATGTAACTTGCTTACCGGATATTGATATGAACGCAGCAGCAATGGCAATAGTCTCGTTTGCTTAGGTTTGCTGTTCGCGCTAACCGCCACGATCATTTACTTTCGATTGGCTCAAAACCTGAA
>DATMZI010000040.1:0-6449 GCA_035607085.1 Candidatus Eiseniibacteriota bacterium
CGCCAACGGTGACACTGACCCGCTAAACTACCAATTCAACAGTGCCTTCATTGGAAACGGGCTGGGGTTTGGCAGCGAGAAGCCGGTCTTTAATTTTCCGCACGGCGGCTTTATTAACAACCGTCTAGGCATCTATCTGCACGATACATGGCGTGCCACCCATACTTTGACGTTTAACGGCGGCTTGCGCTACGACCGCGACGACGGACTTAGCAATCATGATCTGCCGAGAGCTCCTGGAATCGGAGCTTTCGACCCAGCGCTAGGCCGCACTCCCCGGAATGACAACTTCCGCCTCGGTCCACAGGTCGGATTTGCATGGAACCTCCGTGGCGATGGAAAGACCATCATCCGCGGCGGCGGCGGAATCTATTATGAGACAAACATTTTCAACAACATCTTATTCGATCGAACCGTGAACTTGCCCCCGGGCTTGGGTAATGCTACTCCCCTAGTCGGAGTTGGCGGCAGCAAGTTTTTGATCAGCCCGATCGACGGCTCGAGCATTTTCAATCCCGCGACCGATTGCATTGGTGCTCAGCCAGGCACGCCCTCGCCCAACAGCTGTATTGGCGCGGCGCTAGGTATCGCTATTCCATTCGTTGTTGCTGCTGAAAATACCTACATTGCGCAAAGTGCTCAGCTCGCAGCGAACTGGCCAGTCCCTGGCTCGCCACCCCAGTTCAACCTCGACAAGGGCGTCGTCTCGGGAAGTATCTTGGACCCGAATTACAAATCGCCTTATGGCGCCCAGATCAACATCGGCGTGCAGCGCCAAATTAAACCCGGCTTGGTTCTCTCCGTCGACTACTTGATGAACCGCGGTATTCATTTCAACATGTCGGTGGATCGCAACCGGATCGGAGCGGCCAATACCCTCAACGTTGGACTAGCCAATTCTGCAATCGCCGCGACGCTGTCGCAATGCGGCGTAGCCAGCATTCAGGCGGGAATCACCGCAAACTGCCCAGGTGGCTCCGACCCCGACACAGCCATCAGCGGTCGCCCACTGACGATCGACGACTTCGCCGACAATGGGGTCAGCGGTGCTTGCCCGGGCTTCGACGGTTGTGCATTTGGAGGCAACAATATCAACTTCCGCCAAATGAGCGTACTCGAACCGTCGGGCGAATCCCGCTATCAAGCACTCCAAGCCCAGTTGACCGGAAGGCTCGGCTCCTGGGGACCGTTCCGCAATGTGACGACTAACTTTTCCTACGCGTTGTCGCGTTTCAAATCGACAGCCATAGATCAGGACTTCCTGTCTGCTTCGATCAACAACGACGTTCCGACACAGTATTACGGTCCAGCTGGCGAAGATCGTTTACACCAACTCGGCGTGTCGCTGATCATGGACCTGCCAGCACACTTTAGATTTGCGACCACAAGCTACTTCCGCTCCAATGGTCCTTCTAATGTGTTGCTTTCCGCGAATGGGACCAATGCCGACATTTTCACGTCGGACCTGAACGGAGACGGAACCGTGGGCGATCCACTGCCGGGAACCAACCGCGGGTCCTTTGATCGGGACTTCGGAGTCTCTGGTCTGAACAAGCTCATCGCTAAGTACGATGCCAACGTCGCCGGCACTGTAACTCCGGCAGGACAAGCCTTGGTGGACTCGGGCCTGTTTACGCCGGACCAGCTCGTAGCCTTGGGCGCCGTGGCGCAGTCAGTTGACCAGGTGCCTGCCAACCAGAAAAACAATCCGCTGTTTTATACGACAGACGTTCGCCTGAGCTGGGTTTGGAAAGTTCGCGAGCGGCTGTCGATTGAGCCGACCGTGGATTGTTTCAATATCTTCAACAAGACCAACACCGAGGGACCTTTGGATGGCACGCTGTCTGGCGCGCCTGGGACCATCAGCGGTACGACGTCGTACTTCACGCGTGTGGGAGCTGGCTCGGGATCTTTCTCGAGCGGGCAGCCTCGCGCTTTCCAGTTCGGCATTCGCGTATCGTTCTAACGTAGCCGATACTAACCACATCATTCCCACGACGGGAGGCTGGAAACAGCCTCCCGTTTTTCTTTGCCGCTCACACAGAGGGCGCGAAATCAGCCCGCATTGAATTCGGCACCTATGGACCTCCGCGCGGCGGATTTGCGGAATGTATCCGGCATATTCTTCGCTTTTTCATAGTCTCGCTCTCTTTGTTTTCAATAACATAGTGACAGTACCCACAGCAGTGAAACGCAGAAATTGTTTGATCGCTGACGCTTTTCGCTTTCGTTTGCTTTTCCCGGTAACTTTTCGCAGAATGCACCGCATGACGCCCGCCGCCCCGACCAGATCGGATCCTTTCCGGAGGCCTACAATGAACTGCGGCTCTTCTAACCGAGTCTACCCGCGCTTCGGGCCAGCCCTGCTGCTCCTGGCGGTACTGACCGGGGGACTCGACTCGTCCTGCAACAAGATGCTCAAGCCGGATGACGCGGCCATCACCACCGACATCAAGGCCAAGATGTTTTCCGAGCCGTCGCTGAAGGCGGCAACCGTAGACGTCTCCAGCCGCGGCGGAGAGGTCACTCTCACAGGACAACTGCCCGACGACTCCGCCCGCCTGGCCGCGTACAAGATTGCCAGCGAAGCCAAGGGCGTGACCAAAGTCAATGATCAGATGACCGTGCTGGCGGCCCACGCTGCGCCAGCTCCTGCCGGCAACGCCGCGCCCGATTCAGCCGCTTCGTCGGCTGCCGAGACAACTCCTGCGGAGCCAGCGCCGAGGGCTAAACCGCCGGCGCACAAAACAACGAAGCCGAAGCGCGCAGCCGAGGCGGAAGCCGGCGCGGCTGCAGCTGCTGGCACGGCGGCTCCTATCGCGTCGACCGATCCAGCCGCGTCCGCGACCGCTGCACAGCCGGCCGCTGCGGCAGCACCGCCGGCTCCGCCACAACCGCGGACGGTTACGGTGCCGTCGGGAGCAATCATAACCGTGCGCACGATTGATCCGATCGATTCGTCGGTGAATACCACCGGACAGATCTTCAAGGCCTCGCTCGACGCACCCATCGTAGTAGACGATCGAGTCATCGTGCCGAAAGGGGCCGACGCTTACATGAAGCTGGCGAATGCTAAGTCGGCGGGAAAATTTGCCGGCAAGAGCGAAATAACACTCGATCTTCAGAGCGTGGTGTTCCAGGGCAAGACCTACAACGTCACAAGCTCCGATGTGCAGCAATCCGGCAAATCGCGCGGCAAAGACAGCGCGGTAAAAATCGGCGGAGGCGCGGCGTTGGGCGCGCTGATTGGCGGGATAGCGGGAGGCGGCAAGGGCGCGGCAATCGGCGCGGCGGTCGGTGGCGGAGCCGGAACGGGAGTGCAGGTCTTCACCAAGGGCAAACAGGTGAAAATTCCTTCGGAAACGCGGCTGGACTTCACGCTGCAGCAGCCGTTTGACATTACCTATATTCCGGACCGGAAATCGCAGCGGTCGAATTCCGACCAGCAGAACGCCGACCAGCCAGGCAATGCGCCGAACGCCTCTTCAGATCGGCCACCTGCAAACTGAACTCAGGGTTTCCGTGTCGGTCTTGCAACTTACAAAGGCCAGCCGTTCCTGCAAGTCCTAAGGTGAAAATGAGCACAGACCAGCACGGAAAATACTCGCGCCGCAAATTCGTGCAATCCGCGGGAGCCATTCTAGCGTTGGCTCCGACGAGAGCTCTGGCACAGGAAAAGACAGCGGACAATTCCCTGCCGGCAGCGTTCGGCCGGTTGAAGCCGCTCGGCGCACGCGTGAAGCCGGTCACGTCCGAGGAGTATCGTGCGCGGATCGAGCGCGCGCAGCAACTGCTTGCGGAACAAAATCCAAAACTCGACGCGCTGTTTCTGGCACCCGGGACCTCCCTCTTTTATTTTACTGGCGTGCATTGGTGGCCGAGTGAGCGCTTGCTGGGCTTGGTGATCCCGCAAAAAGGCCAGCCGATTGTGGTGTGTCCGGGCTTTGAGGAAGGCCGGTTTCACGAGCAGTTGCGATTCCCGGCTGAAGTCCGCGTTTGGCAGGAGGACGAGAGCCCGACCAAGCTTGCCGCTACAGCTTTGGCCGACCGGGGATTGCGGACCGCCCGCATGGGCGTCGAAGAAGCGACGATGTTCACCTTCTATGATCATTTGCGGCAAGCGGCGCCGGGGTTTGAGTTCGTTTCCGCCGATCCGGTGACGATCGCGTCGCGCGGAGTGAAGTCGGCACATGAACTGGAACTGATGCGCCTCGCCTGCGAAGCCACTTGCGATGTCTATCGCGCCACCTTCGCCTCACTGAAGGAAGGCATGTCGCAAAATGATGTTTCTCGAATGGTGGAAACCGCTTATGCGCAGATGGGTCTGCGCGGCGATGCCATGGTGCTCTTCGGGCCGTCCTCTGCGCTTCCGCATGGCAGCGTCAAACCCCGCACACTGCGCGAGGGCGACGTGGTGCTCATTGACGACGGCTGCAAGGTCGAGGGCTATGCGTCCGATGTTACGCGCACCGGAGTTTTCGGCAAGCCGTCCGAAAAAACGCAACGCACTTTTGAAATTGTGCGTCGGGCGCAGAATGCGGCGCTGGATGCGGCGCGCAAGGGGCGGCTGTCCGGCACTGTGGATGATGCGGCGCGCGGCGTAGTGACGTCCGGCGGTTATGGTCCGGACTACAGATTTTTCACGCACCGGCTTGGGCACGGAATCGGGCTGGACGGGCATGAGCACCCTTATTTAGTGCGCGGCAGCAAGACCTCGTTGGTTCCGGGAATGACTTTCTCCAATGAGCCGGGAATCTATGTCCCCGGCGAATTTGGTTTGCGTTGCGAAGATTTAATGGTGGTCGCCGAGGACGGCCCGGCACAGCTGCTGACACCGGGATTTCAAGTCTCTCTCGAAAAGCCACTCGGCTGACGGAACGGTCAGCCATTCAGCTGTTTTGCGGAGAGGTCTTCGCAAAAATCCACGATGCGTGATTCGGCCCAGAAGCGTTCGGCTCCGGATTGACTGGAAATGAAGGCGCAGTGTCCGCCGTGTCTCGGCGCGTCGAAAGTGACGCAGGGATTCTGCTCCACTCCGCTGGCGCAAATGGCACCGAACGGAACGAACGGATCGTCCTGCGCAGTGATCAGCAAATAGGGGACGCGGATTTTGTCTACCACACATTTCGCGCCGGCCGCTTCGTAATATTCCTGGGCGTCGCGATAGCCAAAGTTTGGAGCGGTGATGGCGTCATCAAATTCTCGCACGGTGCGTATTCGCGCGAAGCCATTGCTTGAGTAGCGTTGCGGAAAGAGCCGCGCCTTTTTTGCGTAGCGGGACATCAGCCCCGCTACAAAGTGTCGCTGATAGAAGTAGTTGTCAGCCCGTTCCAGTGCCTCCGCGCAGGAGGCCAGATTGAGCGCGGGGCATACTGCGGCAACCCCGCGCAATGACGACGGAGCAATTTCGCCAAGCTCGCCCGCCATTTTTGTGATCAAGTTGCCGCCCATGGAATATCCCGCGAAGAATATTTTCACGAACCCCTCGGCTGCGAGTTCTTCGAGCACGGCGCGGTAGTCTGCGCTCATCCCGGAATTGTAGAGAGTCGGCGTGAGAAGTTCAGTTCCGCCGCAATTGCGCTGGTTAAGCCGAATCACGTGGAAACCGCGCTGCCAGGCCTTTTCCGCTATACCGCGCATGTAATTGGAATCGCTCGAACCTTCCAGCCCGTGCACCAGTGCCAATAGCGGAGTAGCTTTTTCCTTCCCTGGCTGCCAATTGCAATGGCCCAGGATTCTGGATTCAGGATCGACCGGAAAGAGGCGGTCTTCGGGAGCTGGTAGCACGAACCGGCGGCGCCAGAATGCTGAGGCGACCGTCATGACGTGACCGTTCTTGAGGAGCGGATGTGGCTGAAATTCCGGGGCAGGCGGGGCCATGGCACCAATGTAAGCGAGGTGCGGCCAACCGGCAACAGGGTTGGGAAGACTTTCGCTTTAGTTTGTCGCGACGTATGGTTAACAAGCTGGCTCGCCAGCGCGTCCTAGTAAGCAGGGGTAAACAGGGAGAACTGGGCGCAAGAGGCGTGAGCGATGACATGGCCACGGCGGAGCGGATGCAAGTTCGGGAAGCGGGCCTGACGGGCGTGAGCGAGCCAGTACGAGCCGATGCCGCCGACGAGACATTGGTGCGCGCCGCGCAGGCGGGCGATCGCGCAGCGTTTGGGGCGCTCTACCAGCGGTATGCGCGGATGGTGCATGGGATTTTGCTGGCACGCGTCCCGCGCGCGGCAGCGGAAGACCTGTTACAGGACGTTTTTCTGCAGGCCATGCCGCGACTGGCTTCGCTACGCGATGCGACTCGGTTCGGCGGCTGGCTGGCGGCGATTGCGCGCAACCGCGCCAGTGACTATCACCGGCAGAGGCGGCCTACCGAAGAACTCGAAGAGACGTTTCAGGGGAGCCACGAAGACAGTGGACGAACCGCCAACGGACAAGTGGCCGAGGGA
>DATMZI010000047.1:0-26241 GCA_035607085.1 Candidatus Eiseniibacteriota bacterium
TCGCGTTTTTTCACCACCCGCTGTACTCGTCGGCGCGCGCGCACGGATCGTCACTCGAGTTGCGCGGAATTCTGGAGCCGCTTTTTGAGAAGTATGGCGTGCAAGTCGTGTTTTCCGGACACGACCACGTTTACGAACGCATGACGCCGCAGAAAGGAATTGCGTACTTCACGGAGGGATCGTCGGGGCAACTGCGGCCAGGAGACATCCGAGGGGCGGCGTTCACGGCGAAGTCGTTCGATACGGACTGCACCTTCATTTTGATGGAGATTGCGCAGAACGATCTGTATTTCGAAACAATTTCGCGAACCGGAGAGACAGTCGATTCTGGGAAAATCACGCGCAGCGAGGCGAAAAAAGAAACTGTCCCGGCCGGATCATCATTGCAGCAAACGCCGTCCCGCGGCGCCGTATCAGCGGGCGTACAGGTCCTCCCGAACCGCACTAGGCAGTGATGCGTATGGGGCGACGAACCCACGACGACTAGTCTTCTACACAAGCAGACGGACGCGTGGTCTGCAGGCGCCAAATTTGAAGGCAAAAGTTTTGTCAAATCCTTTCATCGCTCGAGTTGGTCTTCGGATATCGGCGCGATTGAGATTGTGAAAGCCATGGCGAGCCAAACGGTACCGCAACCCACACCGACGGAAATCTACCTGAGACAGGGCGTACGAATGCTGACATTGGTCGGCGTGCTGCTGGCGATCGCGTTCTGTTTTTTCGCGAGTTCGATTTGCATTGCCGTAGTGCTGGCCTCCTTCCTGGCGATATTGGCCGACCCGGCGGTGCAATTTTTAGAACGTTTACGTGTGCCACGTTCGGTGGCGGCGGGTTTAGTTGTACTGGCAGGAGCCGCGGCTCTCAGTGTGGTGGTTTACGGCTCATACGTTAAGCTGACGGCGTTCTCTGACAATTTGGACGCTTATGCCGATCGGATCCGTGAACTGATTGCACCCTTTAATTCGAGGGTGCAGCACGTGCGCGACTCAGCAGGCGACTTGATTCACGAAACGACGCCTCAAGGGGGCCCGGAGGTGCGTGTGCGCGAGTCAACCTCGTGGGCAACTTACCTGGTACGTGGAGTCGGCTCGGCGGGCGGAGCGTTATTGATCGCGGGCGTAGTTCCCTTCTTGGTCTTTTTCATACTCATAGTGCGCGAGAAGTTGTACACCGCCTTTAAAGCGCTTGCCGGTAACCGGGTTGATGTGGACATGTTGGTCGAGAAAATAAAAGAGTTGGTCGTCGGATACGCCATCGGCAACGTCTGGATCGGCGCCCTGATTTCGGCCATTAGCATCGCTACGTTCTGGAAAGTCGGGCTACAGCCGGCGATAACGCTTGGCGTAGTCAGCGGATTGCTCAATTTGATTCCCTTCGTGGGATTGGTATTAGCGGTGGCCGTGCCTTTGGTGGCCGGCCTGGTGCAATTTCACGGCACCGGACCATTTCTGGTGGTGATCGTGATCGTGATCGCGTTGCATCTGGTCGCGGCCAATTTCCTGCTGCCGCGATTTGTAGGGTCGCGGCTGGACGTTGGCCCCGTCGCAGCGACGATCGCATTTTTATTTTGGGGATGGTTATGGGGAGTCGCCGGGATCTTTCTGGCCATACCACTCACCGCGGTCATGAAGCTACTGGCAGATTCCGATCCTTCGTTGGCGCACCTGTCCAATTTGTTGGCGCGAAATCCGCGAAGGTTTCTGCGACGCCAACGGATTCCTACGGTGGAAACGGCGCCAGAATCGGCAGTAAACAAATTGCGGTGAAAAAACGGCAGGACCGCCGGAAACGTGTTGGAGCGGCGCGGGCTGTGCGATTTTCAGGGAAACCACCGCAAGCAAACATGTTTTGGGTACTGCGTTTATTGTTATGGAGTGAGGGGGTCCGTAGTGCTGGCCGGCTCAGACGGGTCAACCGTCTTTTGTGTCAAAGGATCGAAGATGAAGAGTTCACTGCCCGGCGACGCAGTTCGAGCTTCCTCAATCCGGTTTCTGGCTTCATGCAGGCCCTTGACGACTTCAACGCAGACAGTGGTATTGTCGGCCTCGCGTTTGAAGATCTGGTAGGTACGGTCGCTGTCGAGGGGAGTCCGCATTGATGTTCATCTCCGTGCGAAGGGCAGCTGCATATCGCCGTAAGCTTCGTCGGGGAATTTGCGAAGGTTTTCATTGGGCGGCAGATGGCCATCCGTTTTGGACTTGGATTTCAATGGCAATCTTCCGAGCGTCTTGGTCTTGTTTCTCCGGCGCTTGTGAAGCTTCTTGGGACTAGTCACTGCGAAGCCCTCCGTATCAATTGCCCGCGCGAATTGCGGTTTTAGCTGGCATTCCTGACCTTGAGTGATTTCCGGTGCCGCGCTGGCAGTTTTTTTGGTTCCTCGCCGGACGTTTTCCGCGAAGCCAAACTTTTCTTGAGCGCTTCCATCATGTCGATTACGGGCGCGCGCTTCGCAGCTTCCTCGACTTCCACAGTTTGTCCGCGGCGTTTTGCTTCCACCAGCTTGCGCAAGCGATCTTGAAATTCGTCGTGATACTGCGCGGGCTTAAACGGCTGCAACATGGTCGAAATCAACTGCTCGGCTAGCTTCACTTCCTGCGGCTTCAAATTGACTGTTTCCAGAGCTCCGAATTCGGGAACGCGGCGGATTTCATTCGCGAAATACATGGTGTGGAGGAGGAGACCGTGGTGATAGGCGCGCAGAAAGACGGTGTAGTCACGCTGATGCATAGTCAGGCGGCCCAGGCCGATGGATTGGGTGTCCTCGAGCGCTTTGACGAGTAATTGGTACGGCTTTTTCCCGGTTTCTTCGGGAACGCAGAAATAAGAGGCGTCAAAAAAGATGGGATCGATCTGATTGAGTCTTGTGAACGCCCGGACTTCCAGAAGGCGCGAGGATTTTGCGGCCAGCTTCTTGATCTCCTCGCCCTGTACCAGGACATATTGCCCTTCCTCCACTTCGTATCCCTTGATGATTTCGTCGCGCTTCACGAAACGCTCGCAAGTTGGGCAATAGAGCGGTTGCCGCAACCGGGAGTGGCACACGGTATGTAGCTGGTGAAGATAAGTACGTTCGCTTCGGGCGGCCGCGAACAGCTTGACGGGAATCGAGACCAAGCTGAGAACGATCGAGCCCTTCCAGACGGACACAGACATTGGCACTCCTTAGACGGTTGGAATCGCGAAGCCGGTCCCGGACCGGGCCGAGGCGTTCCGGGTCGGCTATCGCGAGTGGCAAGGCTTCATACCGGTTCAGGCGCGGGCGCTCCGTGCCTTGGCGCGCTTGCTCCGCTGCGGCGGTCGCGAGGCTCCCTCTTCTTCACTTTCCTGTTCCGTTTCGGCTGCTTGTGCAGCATCCATCGCTCGAGCGTTGACCTCTTTGGAAAGCTCGGTCAATTTCTCATCGGTTTCCTTTTCTTCATCCAGTGTTTGTTGAAGGAGATCTACTGCCTCGTTATCGCCAAGGAATTTAGCGAAAGAACGGACGGTACCGTATGCGGCGATTTCGTAGTGCTCGACTCGTTGCGCCGAGGCGATCAGGCCAGCGTCGAGTGCGCCGCTCGATGACTGCTCCTTGATCACTTCCTCACCTTCCTTCACCAGGCCTTCCATGCCTGCGCACTTCCGGCCTTTAGGGCTTTCGTCCATTGCGCTGAAGATCTGCTCCAGACGATCCACGTGGCCATTGGTTTGCTCGAGGTGATGCTCGAATCCCTGCCTGAGCGCTTCGGATTGAGCTGCCTTGGCCATTTTGGGCAATGCCTTTACGAGTTGACTTTCTGCGTTGTAGAGATCTCTAAGCTGTTCGACATAGAGCTCTTGAAGACTGTTCCCTTGCATGTTTCTTCCTCCGACGGCGATAGTGGCGGCGCTGGCCTCGCGGTCTATCTAAAAAGGCTCCGAGAATGTCTGCCATACCACTAAAGCTCTAATTTGCAGAACGATGCGCGGTAGGCCGCTCGAAGCGCGCTAAAACAGTGAAATTTTTTCCATAAACGCGCGGCAAACGGAAATTGACGGCCGCTACAGTATTTTGTAAATCGCAGCCCGCCGTAGCATTGCGGTACGGCGAATCTACAGAGCCAAATTTTAATGTCTGGACTCAGCAAGCGAAAGAAACGCTGGGCTTCGCGCGCAAAGACCGTTTCTACACATCCACTGAGCGGACTTCTTACCAACAACGCCAGCACCATTGCGCACTCTCCAGCCAGCAAACGTGTTTCGCCGGGAGGGCCTGAGTCCGGGAATGAGGACGCTTATGAATCGAGGAGGAAAAACCGGTCCCGTTCGCGGCGAGCGGTACTGGAACGGACGAAATCGCTGCTCAAGAGCCGGATCAAAGGTCTCGGGAAGACGAAGCGGCAAACCCGAACCAGCAAAACTACATCGATTCGTGAACTTCGATTTCGCCGGAGCGCCCGGCTACTTCAGTGTCGACGCGCGTGCCGCGCTTTCGGAAGGCCAAGCACACGCTCGCATCACCGATTTGCAGATTGTCTAGTCGCAATTCGTTGAGAGCGGCAGGCAAACTGGGACGGAACAGATGGATTCGCGGCTTGGAGGCCACGACGGTAATGCCCAAGCACGCGGCCACCATGAGGAACACCGAGCCCGCCGCCCAGGCTTGTGGTGCGCATGCTACCGGGTAAAGCGTAGGCCCGCTGCCCTCCGTTCTCTTGTGAAAACCGCAAAAAAGTTCAGGCATACGGTGCAGCTCGATATGACGGCTGGCCTCGAACAGAGCGTTCAGCACTTCCGCAGCCAGGTTCTGCAAGCCGTAGCGGGAAAAGCCCGCAGCGATGATCGCGTTGTCATGAGGCCAGACGGAGCCGTTGTGGTAAGACATGGGGTTATAACGAGCTTCAGAAGACGCCACCGTGCGCACACCCCACCCGGAATACATTTCTGGCCCCATCAGTACGGACGCCACGGACCTTGCCCGAGATTCGCTGGCGATTCCACAGAAGAGGGCGTGACCCGCGTTGGAAGCACGCACCGCGCATTGTCTCTTGCGGCCGTCGAGAGCTAACGCGTAAGTGCCGAGCTGCTCATTCCAGAACGCCTGCTCGAAGGCCAGGCGCACCGCTTGCGCTTCCCTTTCCAGTCTTACGGCAAGCTCGGGCTCACCAAACGCACGCGCCAGACGTGCGCCCGCGCACTTCGCGGCATAAGCATAAGCCTGGACCTCGCAAAGGGCGATCGGAGGTTCTGCCATCGCACCGTCGGCGTGAAACACCGAATCGTGCGAGTCCTTCCATCCTTGCTGGATCAGGCCTCGAGTGGAGCGCTTTGCATATTCGATGAAGCCATCATTGTCAGAATCTCCGTAAGTATCCATCCATCGCAATGCGGCTTTGACGTTCGGCCAGATCTCGGAGACGAAGGACAAGTCCTCGGTTCGGTCCAGGTAAGCGCCGGCAAGCATGACGAAGAGCGGAGTCGAATCCACACTGCCGTAATACTTGGCGAACGGGACTTCTTTGGTGGCAGCCATTTCGCCGCGGCGCATTTCGTGAAGGATTTTCCCCGGCTCGGCGTCCTGCTCGGGAATTTCGGCCGTCGCCTGCGTCTTCGCCAGGTAACTCAAAACACCCTGTGCGAACGAAGGCACCATCCACAAGCACTCCAGCGCGGTGATGATGCCGTCGCGTCCGAACACCGTGCTGAACCACGGCACGCCCGCGTAGGGATACGGGCCTTCTGGGTTGCCCTCCACCAGCGTGCGAAGGTCGGCGGCGGAACGATTGAGCCAGGCGTCGAAACTCTCGCTTGAAGTGGTGATGCGGCAATCCTGGAATTCTGTCTGCCTCTTGGCTGCGGCCAGGCTGGCAAACGCAGCGGGAAACGAAACAGGCTCGGGTTTCTCGGCGCCATGTTCGCAAGCAATCAGAGCGAAGAGCGATGTCTCGCCACCGGGTTCTAGCTTGACGTGAAAACGCGCTTCTTGCGGGTTGAGCGAAGCTGGCCTCGGCGAGAATTCCAATCGGGTTCGGCGAACTACTTTGTCCAGTCCGCGGTAGCCGAGTATCACGTGATCGTCGCCAAACGCGTCGCGCAGCCGCTGACCGGTGTGCTCCCGCACGGTGCCGCGTACTTCGAAAATGTCCGCAAAATCTGCGGCGAAGTTCACCCGAATGGAAATGTCGGCGGACTCTGAGCCATAGTTCAGGAGCCGAATCTGCACGTAGCAAGCAGCGCGACGAAGAAATTGCAAGCGAAAAACGTGCAATGTTCCGCGGGACAATGCTGCAAAACCGTTCGCGTCGCTGTCCACGTTGGTCAGATCCACCGACAGGAACGCATTATCCTCGCGGATGTTAGAGCTGAGGAGCAGCGGCTGGCGTTCATTAACATGAACGGCGAATTGCGACAGGTGCCGGCACTCGGCATGAAAAAGCCCGAACTTGGACGGCCCGACGAGCTCGATGTCACCGAAACGGTTAAACACGGCAAACGTGTCACCGTACTTCAGCACGCGAGTGCGGTCGTCCGCCAGCGCGGAGGACGCTCGAACGTAATATTCGTTCTCCAGCCGAAGGATGTCAGCCAATGTGAAGCCCTTCCTACAGGGTCAGCGAGGAGTCGAGCCGGGGCGCCGGAACTGCCAAGCTCTCGGCGGTTGCTAGCAACTCATAGAGCCTAACGTAGTCTTCAGCCATGCGGGAAGCCAAAAATCGTTGGTCGAATTCGCGGCGGCAAGCGGCCCGGCTAAGGGATGCGATTTTCGGAATGACTTCGACCGCCTCCTCAACACTGTTTACGACGAAGCCAGTAACGCCATCGCGCAAAACCTCGCTCACCGAGCCGCAGTCGAACGCGATCGTCGGGGTTCCAAAAGACATGGCTTCGATCATGCACAGGCCGAAAGGTTCGGGCCAGTCAATGGGGAAAATCTGCGCGTAGGCATCGCCCAGGAAAGCGGATTTGTGCTCTTCGCTGATTTCGCCGATGTATTCGACCAAGGGATGGTGCAAAAGAGGCTCGATTTCCTTCTCGTAGTATTCCCGGTCGCTCGGGTCGACCTTGGCCGCTATCTTGAGAGGCATGCCCGATTTCACGGCGATCTCGACAGCGCGGTCCACGCGTTTTTCGCGCGCGATGCGCCCGATGAACGCGAGGTAGTTTTTTCCTCCCGATCCGGGAGCGGAGGTTGGCGAAGGCAGGCCGTGGTACACATTGCCGATCCAGTTTGCCCATGGCAAAGGCTTGCGTTGACTCATAGAAATGGAGACGAGAGGCGCCTCGGGAAAAGCCCGATGCAACGGGGCAAGCTCCGGAATATTCAGGCGCCCGTGCATTGTCGTGAGGTGTGGGACGGCGCATCGCTTGGAAAATGGGAAATGCAGATAGTCCACGTGAAAATGCAATATGTCGAATTCGTGCGCACGCTCCGTCACACTTTCGAGCATCACATAGTGGCAAGCGAGTTGGTCCACGCAGTTTCCGTCCAGTCTGAGCGCACGATGGCGAGACGGAATCAGACGGGCCGATGTTTGCGAGTCTCCGCTGGCAAACAGCGTAACTTCGTGACCCTGAGCGACCAGTTCCTCGGTCAGGTAAGACACGACGCGTTCGGTTCCTCCATACAGCTGTGGCGGCACACTTTCATAAAGCGGGGCGATTTGGGCGATTCTCATTGGTCTTCCCAGTACTAAAGGCTCTATAACCGTACCGCGGGGCGCAGAACTTTAGTATCAGGCAAAGTACGCATAGTATTAAGCGGAATTTTTGTACGGCAAGGATTCCGCAGCGGGATATTACGGCGCATCGGCTCTTTTTCACTTCGTCGAGGTTATTGGTTTCGCCGCCGCTAGGAAACGCACGTTCCGTGGTCCCGGCTCGACGCGCTGCGTCTAAGGCACCCTAGAGGAGCTCCGGGCCGAATAGTAAAGGATTTACGCTATTGCTTTTTAATTCCCGGACTGGGAGGACGGATTTTTCCTGACGGGACCAGTCCTTGTCCTTCCAGAACAGAATAAAATTCGTCGGCGTCGAGATTTTTTAGCGTTTCTGTCTTGCCGGAGGGCCAGTGGATCTCAACGGACTCAATTTTCGTGGCGGTATTGAGGCCGAAGTGCACGCGCAGATCACTCTGCGAAAGGTAGCTGCCGCCGCTGTGAACTTCTGCGGTCTGCGTCATGCCGCCGGCGACGATTTTGAGACGCGCTCCGATCGCCAGGCGATTACTTTTTGTGCCTTGCAGCTCAAAGCTGACCCAGTGCCGCCCGGGAATGCCGTTGTTTTTCAAGATCATCGGTTCACCGGCCAAGTCCTCTACGACAACATCCACATTCCCGTCGTTGAACAAATCTCCTGCGGCGAGACCCCGCGAAACACGCGGAATCTGTAGCGCCGGTCCGGCCCGGTCGCTGGCATCGCAAAACGTTCCGTCCTTCTGATTCAGCTGCAAAACTTTTGGTTCTTTGTAGCGTGCGCCGGAGGGCAGCTTGTCCACTTGCGGATAGACGTGGCCGCCAACAACGATCAGGTCCAGCCAGCCATCGTTGTCCGCATCGAAAAGTGCGGCGCCCCATTTCACATATGGCAGCGAAGGCAAAGCCACACCCGATTTGTAGGAGACATCGGTGAAACTCCAGTTGCCATCGTTGCGATAGAGATTGCTGTATTCGTCGGAAAAATTGGTGGCAAAAAGCGAAGGCCGCCCATTGTGCAGATAATCGCCAACCGCCAGCCCCATGGACGCCTGTTCCGAGCCGTCTTCGCTCATGGCCGTACCGGATTCGAGGCCGATCTCCTGAAATTTTCCGTTGCCTAGATTCTTGTAGAGAAATTTCGGCGTGGAATCGTTGGCAACGTAGATATCCGGCCGGCCGGTATTGTTCAGGTCGGAAAAAATCACAGACATTCCATAGTAGCCGCCGGGATCGTCCACACCGGCGCTTTTGGAAACATCGGTGAACGTGCCGTCGCCGTTGTTGTGAAACAGTGCGTCGCCGGCACCTTTCAGCCCGCGCGGTCCGCACTGCACGTCAATGCCACGGTACTTGCAGTTTGGCGCCGATCCGAATCCCGGCAGATCGTTCAAATGAAAATCCACGTAGTTGGTGACCATCAAATCCAGATAGCCGTCGCCATCATAGTCGCCGAATGCCGCCCCTGTGGACCAGCGGCCATCCGCGACGCCGGCTCGTTTAGTGACGTCAGTGAACGTGCCGTCGCCGTTGTTGCGGAAAAGTTTGTTGCCCCCGAGGCAGGTGATGTAGAGATCGGGCCAGCCGTCGTTGTTGTAATCGCCGACCGCACCACCCATAGCGAAACACGGCGTTGCGAGGCCGGCTTTGTCGGTGACATCAGTAAACGTACCGTCGTGATTGTTGTGATAAAGAGCGCTTCGCGCGGTTTGCCCCTTGATGGCCATATCTACGGTCGGGGCGTTGGTGAAATAAATGTCAAGGAAGCCGTCGCGGTCGTAGTCGACAAGCAGCACCCCGCCGCTCATGGATTCAACGACGTAGCGATTATCGCTGGCCGAAACGTGGTTGAACTGAATGCCCGTTTTCGCCGTGATGTCCGTGAATTGTGGGATCTCGCGATTGGCGCATTTCACCGCCTTGGCGCCGGGCGGCGGAGGGGGCGGCTGAGGATGCGATTCCTGCGCCAGCGCGAGAGGCCCGGATACGACACAGAGAAACACAGCACGGGCAAATTTCACCGCAGCTGAAAAGCGCAGAAGGTTACCGGAGTCTTCGACTGTTGTCGAAAGCAAGGATTTCATGGCCAGGAATTCGCGGCGGTTAGTATAGCAACGCAAGGCGGCAGGAACGCAGCTGACAGTTTCATCGATGCTACGCGGTGTTCCGACACCGTCGGCGCGTGAGCGTATGATTGAATGAGATCCGCTCCTGAAGCCGAGGTGTCTCATGAAAATCCGACTTGTTGCGACTCTTGGTCTGGTTGGGTGCGCCGCATTCGGGCAGGAACAGCCGGCGCAAAAGCCGCACGACATGGAGCACATGCAGCACGGCGGTTTCATGCAGGGCGGCATGAAACACGAAACGGCGAAAGGTGTGAAGTTGGACGCGAAAACCGACGCAGCGACGCACACGATTACGCTGCGCATCGGGCCGATGAATTTGCCGGCAAATACTTCTCACATGAAAATGGCGCAGCCGCCGGATCTGGTGTGGACGATTGCAAGCCCAGGATGGCTGCTGGCGTATCACACCAAGCTGGTGGATGCCGCAGGGAACCAAGTGCCCGGAGCAGTGCTGCACCACGTGGCGTTCTGGAATGAGAACCGCTCGGATTTTCTCTGCCCGAATAAAGACGAACATATTTTTGGAGCGGGAGGCGAACTGACCGACTGGGCGCAAGTGCCTGGGTTTGGCTACCAGGTGGAGGAGGGCGACCAGATTCGTATCGAGACGATGATCCACAATCCGACGCCAGCGGCGTACCTTCAGGCGTATCTGGAAGTTGCAATTCCGTATCTGGACCACGCTACGCCGGCTGCAGTGCGGAACTTCTATCCTGCCTGGATGGATGCAGGCGGCTGCGGAAACTCCGGGTACGACTTGCCGGCAGGGGTGAGCAAGAAGATCGGAACGGTGCCGGTGAAGTATGACGGGGTGCTACTCGGGGTGGGCGGCCACATGCACGACTACGCGAAGGAGCTGGTGTTAGAAGACTCGCGCAGCCAAGATCCCGTAGCAACGTTGCCGGCGAAGACCGACGACCGCGGAAGGCTGGTGAGCATGCCGGTGGTGATGTTCATCGGGACGGGCGGGTATGCGCTGGCGACCGGAGATAAGCTGACGATTACGGCCACTTACGACAATACGTCGGGGAGGCCGCTGCGCGACGGAGCGATGGGGATCGTAGTCGGATACTTTGTTCCCAAAGAACCCAAGGCACTGGCCGGGCTTCGCCATGAAGCGAAGGCGCGGAGCGGTACGGAAGGAATGTCGCATGATCACTAGCAGCAGGTCGGATTACGGTCTCGTGCGGGCGGCGGGGCGACAAAGAGCCCCAGGAGTGTAGGCCGGTAGTCTAGCCCGACGAAACTAAGGCGATTAGGTTTGCGATTTGGCGTTCCACGCCGGGCGACGTTGGCAACGACAACCTTCCCTGATACTCCGCTTGTCTTCATATCTATTGATTCTAAAAAGCTTAGCATACCTCCCCCGGGCAGAAGTGCGGGCAGGAAGAGTTCCGGGCTCAGGTATTGCCTTTCTTGTGAGGCCACCCGACGCTCCATCCGGGCCAACTCCTCTATTCGTGATAACAGCATAGGAGTTACTACGAGGCAAGGAAAATACGGGGGAGAATGCCTTGACGGGACGGGGGAGCAAACCTAGTGTGTTTATAACGGTTGTCACAACGAATCTCGGAACTTGGGACCAAGCAGCGACCTGGCGAGGCTCGGTTTATGGAAAAGCGGAACTGTCCCTTTTGCGGGAAGCCGGTGGGATCGGCTTTGGAGCGGTGTCCGTATTGCCGGGAGGCGATTCCGGCGGTGCGGGCGGGCAGGCGGGTCGGGGGGGCGGGTTCTCCCGGAGATGCTCGCGCGAACATTCGCCGAGGGCTGTTATGGACCCTGCTGGCAGGAGTGATCTATTACTTCGCGGGCGGGCATAGCGGGCTAAAGCTGCCGATGGAGATTCCAGGATTTGTGAATCAATATCTGACGCCAATCCTGTTCCTGGGAGGAGCGGGCCTGGCGCTGTATGGATTGTTTCAGAGGTTTAGAAGTTAGGACGCTCGAAGGCGGAACTCCCAAGCGGCAGCGGCAAAGTTTCATTTCGTCAACCTGCAAGTGCCTTGGAGCTCGGCCTTTTTTTTGTCCTGCCTGGCTTTTTGCAAGACTCGAAAAATTATCTGCCTAACACCGGCTTGACGGCAGGCTTCGTTTTGGGTGGGCGTGGGGGAATGCTCTTGTGCTTCTTGCTCGGCACACGATTCGCCGGAGGTTCTATGGTGCGTTTCGTTACGTCATCCATGGGCACAAGTGTCGTCGGAAGCGCCATGTAAAACCAGCAGGAACTAAATTAGAGCGGCCTTGAAACTTTACCAGTGTGCCTCCCAAGCAGTACGCTTTGAGGGCGGCGAGAGGTCTGGTACACTGAAGAGTCTGCAATTTCAATTAGATGGGAAGTAGAACAGTTATGGCACTGAAGTGTGAATACTGCGGCAAGGCGCCGAGCTACGGAAACGTAGTGAGCCACGCCAACAATACGCGGCGTCGCCGCTGGAATCCGAATTTGCGATCGGTGCGCGCGTTAATTGCGGGCGCACGGAAGCGCGTACGCGTGTGCACGGCGTGCATCCGCGCAGGCAAAGTCAAAAAAGCCGCTTAAGCGGGAATCCATTTGAAAACTAATTTCACCTCAGGGCTGGTAAGCGCAGGCCCTGAAAACGGGCTCATCTCCGGGTTTGCAAGTACAAACCCTGAAAACGGGCTCATCTCAGAGTTTGCAAGTGCAAACCCTGAAACCCGGCGCCGGAAATCCCTTTCCGAGGGCAAATCCGCAAAGACGGTGGTGCGGCGGCATGGCGGCGGTTTTGCGCGCTGCCGCGTGGTGCTGCTGCCCTTGGCGGCGGTGTGCGCGTTGCTGGCGGCGGGCTGCAAGAACACGACCGCACCTTCGGCCGACGTGTGGGCGGTGGTGAATGGGAAAGAGATCAAGCGGGACGAAGTGGAAAAGTATTACCGGACCCGCATCAGTCCGGAGGGACAGGAACCTTCGCAGGAAGAGGCGCTTTCGCTGAAGCTGAACGTGATCGATGAGCTGATCAACAACGAAATTTTGCTGGAGCGCGCGAAGAAATTGAACCTGGAAGCCAGCGACGGTGAAGTGGAAGACAAATTTACCGAGCTGAAAAGCCCCTATACGGAAGACGAATTTCAGCGCCAACTGAAAGAGCGCGGCGTGACCATGGAGGACCTGAAGAACACGGTGCGGCGCGAGCTTTCCATTCAAAAACTGATCAACCGCGAAGTGGTAGCCAAAGTAGCGATCACGGACCAGGACATCGCGGATTTCTACAACGCCAACAAGCCGCAGTTCAACGTGGCCGAACCGCAATTTCGCATCGCGCAAATTGTCGTGACGCCCCGCAAGGAAATGCAGGTGCGCAACCGCAAGAACGACGATGCGACGAACCAAGCCGAGGCCGAACGCAAAGTGAAGATGCTGATGGACCGGCTGAACAGCGGCGCCGATTTTGCGCAATTGGCCATGGATTATTCCGAGGACATGAACACTGCCGTGACCGGCGGCGATCTGGGTTATGTGCCGGAGTCGGCGCTGAACCAGTCCGACCCGGCGTTGAAGAAGATGGTGATCAGCATGAAGCCGGGACAAGTGAGCCAGCCGATCGTGCTGAAGGACAGCATACGGATCTTGAAGCTGGTGACACGCGAATCGGCGGGGCAACGAGGAATTGGCGATCCCCAGGTGCAGCAGTCCATTCGCGACACCTTGCGGAATCGCAAGGAACAACTGCTGCGCGCAGCTTACCTGGCGGTGGCGCGGGATGAAGCAGGAGTCAAGAATTACCTGGCGCGACAGGTGCTGGAATCGAATGGCAAACTTCCAGCGGGCGCGAAGAGCGCGTTGCCGGGCAAGAGCACGACCCCGCAGGACTAACGAAGGCCGTTTTTCGACCGCAGAACAACCAATCGCAGAGAAAATCCGATGCATGGGAATTTGAAGATTATTTCGGCCCGGAACCCGAAGTTTCAACCGGCGAGCTGCGGGCTGGCGCGAGACCGCGGCGGTTCTATTCAACCGAGAGGAGGACTTCGCCGGCGTTGACGGCCTGGCCTTCTATGGCGAAGAGTTTCTCGATTTTGCCGCTTTTGGGCGAACGGATTTCATTCTGCATTTTCATCGCTTCGACAACCAGCAAGCCTTGCCCTGCTTTGACGACATCGCCTTGCTTCACAAGCAAACGAATGACTTTGCCCGGCATGGGCGCGACAATGTGCTGACGGCCCTGGGCTTCAAGCACCCCGTGCCGCCGGCCACGCCAGATACGCGGATCAGTGACTTCGGCGTGATATTCGGCGAGACCGGTGTGAAGGGTGAGTGTGCCGTCCGGGCGGGGCGCGATGCGAATCTGGTGCGACTCGCCGTTCAAAAGAACGCTAAACGTATTGGGAGCGACCTCGGCGGCGTCGGCGTCGACAGGGTTTCCATCAAGAGTGATTTTCCAGGCGCCGTCTTGCCTAACGAGCTCGACGACGGTCGTCTTCCCCGCCAGCAGCACTTCGTATTTCACGGCAAGCGCTCCAGTTGTTGGCGGCGGCCTTCGCGCTTCCAGGCGGATCCGGGCGCGCCGGGTTCGGTGGACACGGCTGGGGCGGAACCGTTGCGGGTGGCTTGCCAGAGCGCCGCGGCGATGGCGGCGGCTTCCACTCCTTTGGCATAGTCGTGCGCCGAAGGATGTGGGCGGCTCAGGACGTCATCGAGCCACTTGGTGTGGATTTCGGCGCGGAGAAAATCGGGTTCGGCGAGTATGCGGCGGAAAAGAGCGGCATTCGTTTTGACGCCGGTGATGGAATATTCCTCAAGAGCGCGGCGGAGGCGGGCAATGGTTTCTTCGCGGCTGTTGCCCCAGGCGATGAGTTTGCTGAGCAGCGGATCGTAGTCCACCGGGACCGTCCAGCCTTCGTAGACACCTTCGTCCACGCGAATGCCAGGGCCGCTGGGCGCATGGCGGGACAGAATTTTCCCCGGCGAGGGAAAGAAATTGTTCTCGGGATCTTCGGCGTATAGACGGACTTCCATGGAATGGCCGCGCGGCGTGATGGTTTCCCATGCGAACGGCAAACGATGGCCGGCGGCGATGGCGATCTGAAGCTTGACGAGATCGAGGCCGGTAACCTGTTCGGTGACCGGATGTTCGACTTGCAGCCGAGTGTTCACTTCGAGGAAGTAAAAATTGTAGTGGGCGTCGACCAGAAATTCGACAGTGCCGGCATTGGTGTAGCCGCCGGCGCGCGCGATACGAACCGCCGCATCGCCCATGCGCTTGCGCAACTCCGGCGTCATGATGGGCGAAGGAGCTTCCTCGACCACTTTTTGGTGGCGGCGCTGGACGGAGCATTCACGCTCGCCCAGGGAGACAACGCGGCCGTGGGAATCGGCCAGGATTTGAATTTCGATGTGGCGCGGTTGTTCGAGGTACTTTTCGAGGTAGACGCTGGCGTTGCCGAACGCGTTGAGCGCTTCGGAAGAAGCGTCGCGAAACGCCGCGGAGAATTCGGAGTCGACGTTGACCAGACGCATGCCTTTGCCGCCGCCTCCGGCAACCGCTTTAAGCAGGACCGGATAGCCCATGTTGCGCGCGAGCTCCTGCGCGGCTGCCGGATCTTCAAGGGGATCGTTGGTGCCCGGTACGGTGGGAACTTCGGCGCGGCGCGCGAGCTGGCGACCGGCCGTTTTTGCGCCTAGGGCTTCCATGGCTTCGGCGGAAGGGCCGATGAAGGTAACGTCGGCTTCGCAGCACGCCCGCGGGAGCGCTGCATTTTCCGCAAGAAAGCCGTAACCGGGATGAATGGCGTCGCATCCAGCGCGGCGGGCGACCTCCATAATTTTGTCAATGCGCAGGTAGCTTTCGCGCGAAGGGGCGGCGCCGATAGAGTAGGCTTCGTCGGCGAGGCGAACGTGGAGTGAATTGCGGTCCACTTCGCTGAAAACGACGGCCGAGCGGATGCCAAGTTCGCGGCAGGCACGGAGAATGCGCACGGCTATTTCGCCGCGATTGGCGATAAGAATCTTCCGGAACATTGGCGAATTGAAATGCAGCGAAAGTTTAGCATGCGGTTTGGGGTGGCTGAGGCGAGTCAATTCTCTTGCGTGCCCAATTGTTTCGGGTATAAGAGAAGGCTTCGCCCCGTCAAAGGAGCATTGGGATCATGAATAAGAAATGGATGATGGCATGCGTGGCAGTGTTGCTGACGGGAGCGTCCCTGCTGGCGCAGGAAGCAGCGCTGGGGCCGCCGGAAAGCATTGTCGCGGATGGCGTGCCGACAATTTCGGCGGCAGTTGCGGAATCGGCGGGACGCTACGGAGCATATCGGAGCGCGGCGCTGGCGGACTGGAATCCAACCAAGCGAGAAATGCTGATCTCCACGCGGTTTGGGGATACGCCGCAACTTCATCTCGTATCCACGCCGGGTGGAGCGCGGCGGCAGCTTACGTTTTTCCCGGATGCTGTGACGAACGGACGATATCATCCGAACGGCGGCGATTATATTGTTTTTATGAAGGATATCGGGGGAGGCGAGTGGTACCAGCTATATCGCTACGAACTGACAACCGGCGATGTGATGCTGCTTACCGACGGCAAGGCGCGCAATTTGATGGGGCCATGGTCCACGAAGGGCGACACGCTGGCCTATATGTCCACGCGGCGCACCGGGAAAGACACGGATTTATGGGTGATGAATCCCGCGGACCCGAAGTCGGATCATTTGTTGACGAAGCTGGAAGGTGGCGGGTGGGAAGCGCTGGACTGGTCTCCGGACGACAAGAAGATTTTGCTGAAGGAAGACTTGTCCATCAACGAATCATATTTGTGGCTGGTGGATACGACCAGCGGCGAGAAGACGGCGCTTACACCGCGGGATGCGAAAGAGAAGGTTTCCTACGGAGAGGGAGAATTCAGCAAGGACGGAAAGGGCATTTACGTCACAACAGACAAGGAATCGGAGTTCCAACGGCTGGCATACCTCGATCTGGCCACCAAGCAACCGAAGTATCTGACGACGAAAATTCCGTGGGACGTTGACGCGTTCCGATTGTCGCATGACGGGCGGCGCATCGCGTTTGTGACCAACGAAGCTGGGGCCGGCGTGCTGCATGTACGCAGCACGGGGAGCGAATCCGATGCGCCTTTACCGAAACTGCCAGCGGGCGTAATTGGGATGCTCCACTGGCAGCACGACAGCCGCGAACTGGGCCTTGCGATCGTGAACGCGCGAGGACCGGGAGATGTCTATTCGATTGATGTGCCCAATGGCAAGCTTTCGCGCTGGACGAACAGCGAAGCCGCGGTCAAGACGGACGCCTTTCCTGAAGCGGAGCTGGTGAAATGGAAAAGCTTCGACGGAAGAGAGATTTCGGGATTTTTGTATCGGCCGCCGGCGGCGAAATTCGCCGGCAAGCGGCCGGTGCTGGTGGTAATTCACGGCGGACCGGAAGGGCAATCGCAACCGGGGTTTCTGGGCCGCGGGAATTACTATCTGAATGAGCTGGGCATTGCGCTGATTTACCCCAACGTGCGCGGTTCGACGGGCTATGGAAAAACATTTTCACTGCTGGACAACGGCTTTCAGCGACAGGACACCTACAAAGACATCAACGCCCTGTTTGATTGGATCGGCGCGCAAAGCGATTTGGATGCCAGCCGCATTTGCGTGACCGGCGGCAGCTATGGCGGCCACATGACGCTGGCCATCTCGACCTTCTACAGTGACCGGATCAAATGTTCGGTGGACATCGTCGGCATGTCCAACCTGGTGACGTTCCTGGAGCACACGGAGGCATACCGCCGCGATTTGCGCCGGGTGGAATACGGCGACGAGCGGGACCCGAAAATGCGCGACTTCCTGGAAAAAATTGCGCCGATGAATCACGTGGACCAAATCAAGAAGCCCATGCTGGTGGTGGCGGGCAAAAACGATCCACGGGTGCCGGTCAGCGAAAGCGTACAAATCGTGGCGGCGCTGAAAAAAGAAGGTACGCCGGCGTGGTATCTGATGGCTACGGATGAAGGCCACGGTTACCGCAAGAAGGTCAATCAGGACTTCCAGTTCTACGCCACCGTGGAGTTTCTGAAGCAGTATCTACTGAAATAGCCGTACTTGCCGGGGTCGGGCGCGTTCGTCGACGGTGCACTTCATTCCCCGAGCGCTACGTTGAGTTCGAACCGCGCGGCTTTGAGAAAGTCATGCGGGACGACCAGCAGACCTGGTCAGGCGGGCGTGCCCAGCAGCAGGCTCATCAGCTTGTTGAGCAGCAAACGATCCTTGAGATAGCGGTGAGCGCATAGCGAATTGGTTCTCCCTGCAGCACTGCCGCAAACGGAACGATGCCGTACTTATTTTTAAGGCTAGCGACGATATTGACCAGATCTGCCAGATTTTCCTTCTGCATTCCGCCGAATTTCAGATGCTCCAACAAATGCCGCTCGAGCGAATACTCGCGCGCCGGACTGACCATGGAAGTCTCCTCGATGCTAGGTTGATCGGGAGCCTGCAAAATGCGAGAGGAGTGAATCGAGAGTAGTCACCAAGCGGTGCGGAGTCTACAGCGGGTCTCTGCTAGCGCTGCATCAGCCACGGCCTCTTCAAGCGGTAACTCGCAGCCATGGCCAAACGAATCCTTCAAGCCCGGTGTGCCGTGTCGCGTGAGGATAGCCTTCCGCTAGCTGCTAGAGCGGGATGTTGCCGTGTTTCTTGCGGGGATTGACGTCGCGTTTGTTTTCCAGGGAGCGCAGAGAAACGATGATGCGCTCACGGGTTTCAGCAGGCTCAATGACAGCGTCGATGTAGCCGCGTTCGGCGGCGACGAAGGGATTCGCGAAGCATTCACGGAACTCCGCGATTTTTGCCTGCCGCAGCTTTTCACGCTCCGCTTCAGGAGCCTTGTCCAGTTCGCGCTTGTGCACGATGTTGACCGCACCTTCCGGACCCATTACGGCAATCTCCGCTGTGGGCCAGGCAAAATTCGCGTCCGTGCGAATGTGCTTGGAGGCCATTACACAATATGCACCGCCGTAGGCTTTGCGTGTAATCACGGTAATTTTCGGGACCGTAGCTTCCGCGAAAGCGTAAAGCAGTTTGGCGCCGTGGCGAATGATGCCGCCGAATTCCTGCTGCGTTCCAGGTAGAAAGCCGGGCACATCCTCAAAGGTGATCAGCGGAATGTTGAAGGCGTCGCAAAAACGCACGAAACGCGCGCCTTTTACGGCGGCGTTGATGTCCAGCACGCCAGCGAGAAACGCGGGCTGATTGGCGACGATCCCAATGGAGCGGCCGTCCATTCGTGCGAATCCAACCACCAAATTCCTCGCGAAGTGTTCCTGAACTTCAAAAAAGTAGCCATCGTCCACAATTGCCTGGATTGCGTGCTTGATGTCGTACGGCTTCAGCGCGTCTTCGGGCACGAGAGTGTTAAGCACCGGATCGCGGCGCGTGGCGGAATCGTTGGTCGCGCGGCGCGGCGGATCTTCCAAGTTGTTGGAGGGGAGAAAGCTCATCAGCTCGCGGATCATGGCGCAGCCGTCGGCATCGTCGCGCGAAATGAAATGCGCGACGCCACTTTTTTCGTTGTGAGTCAACGCGCCGCCCAATTCCTGTTTGGTTACTTCTTCGTGCGTGACGGTTTTGATGACGTCCGGACCAGTGACGAACATGTACGACGTTTCGCGCGTCATGAAAATAAAGTCGGTGATCGCCGGCGAATAGACGGCGCCTCCGGCGCACGGCCCCATGATGGCGCTGATTTGCGGAATCACGCCGCTGGCGAGGGTGTTACGCAAAAAGATTTCTGCGTAGCCGGCCAGGGACATCACCCCTTCCTGGATGCGCGCGCCGCCCGAATCGTTCAAGCCGATCAAGGGTGCGCCGTTGCGCAGGGCTAGATCCATGATTTTGCAGATTTTTCGGGCGTTCGATTCAGAGAGCGAACCGCCAAACACCGTGAAGTCCTGAGCGAAGACGTAAACCAGCCGACCGTCGATCCGGCCAAAGCCTGTAACAAAGCCGTCACCCGCGGGACGCTGCGACTCCATGCCGAAGTCCGTGCAATGGTGGCGAACGAATTTGTCCAATTCCTCGAACGTACCTTCGTCCAGCAGCAGGTTGATGCGTTCGCGTGCCGTCAGCTTGCCTGCCCGGTGTTCCCGCTCGCGGCGCTCAGTGCCACCACCGGCTTCGGCTTCCGCGCTCCGGCGGCGCAGTTCTTCCAGGAGTTTCTCTTGGGGGCTCACTGACGCGGTTGAAGGATTCGGCTCAGGCAAGCGGCTCTCCTGTGGACGTTCGCTCTTGGACGCGGAAAATGCGCACCGCAAGGTGAGTGGCGAGCCACACGGTGCTCAAGAGCAAAATGATGCCCAGTACCAGCTCCGCGCCAATAGCTGCTGCGCGTTGGAAGGGCGACTGAATCGCGGTTATTTTTTGTGTTGCGCCCACCAGCACAAACATCGCGGCCAGGGTCATGGCTATGGTCAAAAGAGTTGTGAAGATCGAAGCCAAAATCTGTTTCATGAGGAATCTCGGAACTGGTCGAGCAGACGCCGACGCTACTCTAGCTTAGCGCAGTCCTGACCAATCGTCGGCGACCAGAATGGAATCCACGGGATTCGAAGGATCGTACTTGATGCTGGCCGGCTGACCGGCCACCAGGCGTTCCATGCGAACCTGGCTTTCCAGACCGGTAATGTCCTGCGCGGTGTGATAGGTCACTCCAGAGATCGCATAACTGTACGAGACGAGATTGCGCGGCCGATTGGCCGCGAGCGGCTGGGGCTTGGCCCCGAAGAGGCCACGCGGTGCAGTCTGGGGATCGGCTTCATGCTCGGCAAGTTCCACTACTTGTCCTTCCGCGATTCGGCCGATCTGATTCAAATGCAGCCGGCGTTTGCGTTCGGCTTCTTCCGGGTCAACCTTAGGACGAAAAAATGCGTACGCAATCAACGCGAGTCCCGCTACGGCCGCCCCAATGACAGTCGCCAACATCTTCCAATCTGCAAGCAAGTTTTTCAACGTTGCGGCCCCCAAGCCCCTTCAGCGGCGGGAAACTTCCGCGAACATCATGTTCGCCGCGGCACGATTGCGCCTCATCCCCCGAGGTATTTATTTTACGAATCAGCGGGCGCAATTGAAAACTATGCAATCGGCCCATGCACCGGATTACGCAATACCCCGATGCCTTCGACCCGTACTTCTACAGTATCTCCCGCGATCAAGGGGCCAACTCCGGATGGCGTGCCCGTCGCGATCAGATCCCCGGGCTCCAGCGTCATCATTCGAGATAGCCAGCGCACCAGAAAAGCGGGCGAAAAGACCATTCGTGAGGTCCGCCCCGACTGCCGCACCTCGCCGTTAACCAGGGTTTCGAGCAGCAAATCCTCGGACGGCAGCTGGGTTTCGATGTGCGGACCCACCGGACAAAACGTATCGAATCCCTTGGCGCGCGTGAATTGCACATCGGATTTCTGCAGGTCACGCGCTGTAACGTCATTTACGCAGGTGTAGCCAAGGAGATACGACAACGCGTCGTCGCTATCGTTTAGGTGCGAGCATCGCCTGCCAACCACCAACCCCAGCTCGCCTTCGTGTTCCACACGCTGCGAATATTTGGGCAAAACGATCGGCTCGCTAGAGCCGACAATCGCGGTCGAAGGTTTCAAGAAGATGAGCGGATCCTTGGGCACCTGGTTTCCGAGTTCGGCGGCGTGCGCGGCATAGTTGCGTCCGATACAAACTATCTTTCTCGGTTCCACCGGTGCGAGAAGGCGAACTTCCTTGGTGCCAGCGGATCTCCCCGTCACGCTCCATTCGTTCCAGGGAGGCGCGCTGATCTCTCTGGCCCCTTCATTCTCGAGAATTCCGTAGCGTGGTTCCGCCGCCGCGGCAGCGGAAATAAACCGGCAAAACTTCATGGAAAAAGAGTGTACCAGCCTTCAGGGCAAAGGCTGGGTCAGATCGGCAAGCGCAGCTTCGGAGGCTTGGCTCTCGTTGCCGCTCCGATCGACAGCAGTGACGGAGTACCAGTAGCGACGCCCGGCCTGAACGGAGGAATCGCGAAATGCCGGAGACAACGCTAACTCGGCCTGGAGCACTTGGCCGCGCTCGCCCTCCTTCTCGGAACGATAGACGCGATAGCCCGCCAAGTCGTTTTCGACATTGATGGACCAGGACAAGTCCACAACGGGCGTGTCGTTCTCACTGGGAAGAACGGCCGCCACAACATTTTGCGGCGTTGCCGGAGGAAACGTATCGCTGGGCGCGACGATTGCCGGAGCGGAGTCTTCCGACTCAATCGTGTTTCCTTCGGCGACGGTCACGCTGCGCACCAGATAGACATACGTTTTGCCGAATTCGAAAAAGGTGTCGTTGTAGGAATTGCTCAGCGCCGCCGCGAGAAAAAGCGGCGGATTTTTCCACTTGGCTTGTGACAAATCACCCATTGCCGGAAGGGGCGCTGTAGCATCCAGTTCTCCGCGGTAAACGCGATAGGCGCTGACGGTTTCGCCGCAAATCGCGGCAATTGCCGGAACCTGCCAGGAAAGTTCTACTGCGTTCTGCGTTACCTTCGCATTTACCGCTTGGATCTTGTCAGCTACGGCGTAAAGCCGTACCACTACGGTATTCGAGTCAGCCGAATCCTTCTTTTTCGAAGCGCGCGTCTTCACCCGGTACGCCAGCAGCGTGCCAGGCCGCGTCCGCAAATCCTCCGCGGCGATCGGATCTGTAAATTGGATTTTTCCTTGCTCCGCGAAGGTCTCGGCCATAGCTCCTGGAATTGTGTACACCAGGCGGAACGATTTGTCGTCCGGTTTGCCATCGGGCTTCAGCGTGCCGCGAAAAATTTCCGTAGCGGGACGTTCGGCGAGACGGTCGCCACCTGTCGTATGACTAGGCAGCGTAAATATAAGCTGCACGCCGTTGCCCTGTTGATGGGCGGTCAAATCTATAATCGCTGCCGGAATAGGCGGCGACGGAGGCTGCGGGTCGCCCGGGGCTCCACAACCAGCCGCGATACAGGCAAGCACAAAAAATAAAATGGAAGAGGGCGCATCGAGAGTGTGTTCAAAAAGGCGCGGCCCTCTTCTATTTTTCATTTTTAGTGGTTACAGAATATAGCGGCTCAAATCCTGGTTCTTCACGATGTCTGCAAGTTGCTTGTTCACGTAAGCCGCGTCCACCTTCACGGTCTTCTTCTTCAGATCGGGCGCTTCAAACGACAGCTCGTCCAGCACCTTTTCCAGAATGGTGTGCAGCCGCCGCGCTCCGATATTTTCTGTTTGCTCGTTCACTTGAGTGGCGAACTTCGCGATGGTCTCCACGGCATCGTCGGTGAAATTCAGCTTTAAGCCTTCAGTCTCCAGCAGCGCGATGTATTGTTTGATGAGCGCGTTCTTCGGTTCGGTGAGAATACGGACGAAATCCTCTTCCTTCAGCGATTGCAGCTCAACACGAATCGGCAGGCGGCCCTGCAACTCGGGAATCAGGTCGGAAGGCTTGGTCACGTGAAATGCACCGGCCGCCACAAACAAGATGTGGTCAGTACGAATCATGCCGTAGCGGGTGTTGACCGTCGTTCCTTCTATAATCGGCAAAATATCGCGCTGCACGCCCTCGCGACTCACGTCGGGCCCGTGGCCGGATTCACGCCCGGCCACCTTGTCGATTTCATCGATAAAGATAATTCCCATCTGTTCGGCACGTTCGACGGCGATGCGCGTCACCTGGTCCATGTCCACCAGCTTGCCTTCTTCCTCCTGGATCAGATATTCGAAGGCGTCGGCCACGCTCATCTTGCGCTTCTTCTTTTGCTGGCCGAACATTCCGCTCAGCATTTCCTTGAAGTTGACGTCCATCTCCTCCACGCCCTGGTTGGAGATGACTTCAAAGGACGGCATCATGCGCTCGCGAACTTCCAGGTCTACCATGCGCTGGTCAAGCTTGCCTTCGCGAAGCTGCGCGCGGAGCTTTTCCCGCGTGCGCTGGTTCTGTTCCCGTTGCGCTGCGGCGTCGCTTTCGGCCGTCCCCGGACCAGGTGGCGGCGGAGGCGGCAGGAGCAAATCGAGCACACGCTCTTCAGCAGCGTGTTCAGCGCGCTCGGCGACTTCATCCAATTTTTCTTCGCGCACCATGTCGATGGACATTTCCACCAGGTCGCGCACCATGGATTCCACGTCGCGCCCGACGTACCCGACTTCGGTATATTTCGACGCTTCCACCTTCACGAAGGGGCAGCCCGCCAATCGAGCCAGGCGTCGAGCAATCTCGGTCTTGCCCACGCCGGTTGGCCCGATCATCAGAATATTTTTCGGTAGAATGTCGTCGGAGAGTTCGGGGGGCAGTTTCTGCCGCCGCACCCGATTACGCAGTGCCACCGCTATTGCGCGCTTCGCGGCCGCCTGCCCGACAATATATTTATCCAGCTCGGAGACAATTTCCCGCGGAGTCATGTCGTCGAGCGCGGGCAAAAAGTCTTCGCCTGCGGGCTGGGCGCCGTTTGCTCCACCTTGCACCAGAACCAGTTCTTTTTCAGACTTGCTTGCCATAAGAAAGTTTTAGTCGCCTGTTCTCAGTCTGCCGCTCATAGCCGGCTATCCCAACTCTTCAACCGTGAAGTTCGCGTTCGTATAAATGCAAATTTCGCTGGCAATGCGCATCGCTTCCATGGCCAAATCCTTGGCGCTCAACTTTGAGTGTTTCATCAACGCGCGCGCCGCCGCAAGCGCATACGACCCGCCAGAGCCGATGGCTACGATGCCATCGTCCGGCTCAATCACATCGCCATTACCGGACAGAATGAACGTGCCTTTCCCATCCGCCACGATCAGGAGCGCTTCCAGGTGCCGAAGCGCGCGGTCCTTGCGCCACTCTTTTGCGAGTTCCACTGCGGCCTTCGGCAGATTGCCGGAGAACTCCTGCAGCTTGCCCTCGAAACGCTCGAAAAGAGAAATGGCGTCGGCTGTTGAGCCGGCGAATCCGGCGATCACCTTGTCCTGATAGAGCCTGCGCGTCTTACGCGCCGTGTGCTTCATGACGTGGTCGCCCATGGTCACCTGACCATCGGCCAGCAACACAACTTTGCCCTCTTTGCGTACGCACAAAACTGTAGTTCCGTGAATTGCGCCGCCCGTATGCGCGCTATTTTGGCTCATTGGCATTCCCCCATTATACGCCGGGCCGCTAGACGGGCAAAAACGTCCACAGAAGCCACGCAGTTGCAATTCGCCTTAGTCGCGTGGTTGCCACAACTCAACTCTGTTCCCCTCCGGATCGGTGAACCAGCCAAACCGCCCGTAATCATAGTCCTCGCGCTTGGGATCGACTGTCACGCCTGCGGCCGACAATTTGTCGAGCAGCGCGTCCAGATCATCCACCTGGAAATTCAACATGGCCGGCTGGGCAATGGGAAAATAATCCGACGACCGGGGAAAGAAGGCCACAGCAACGTAAGCGCGTTGCGTTTCACGCGGAAATGCGAAACATCCCTCTGGATTGGTTACGCCGAGATGTTTTTCGTACCAGGCGTAAAGCGCCTTCGGGTCATCTGCTCGTAAAAACGCGCCGCCCAACCCCGTGATCCTGGCCATAAGTCCTCCCCGTCATAACTTCATCATAGCGCCGGGGGCCAGTGAATCCGCATCGCTTTGGGGTATCGGGGCATCACCCTCCTCATTCCCTCCGGCAAGATCGCTGCCGACGCACGCTTCGTCGCGAAACTGTCTTGCACGTCTCTTGCGTAGATGCTTCCTTTGCGTCACCGCTTGGCAGCAAGGACCGTCGCATTCCGGTGCGCGATCGCTTCAATTGAAATCATTGGATTCACCCCGGACGCGCTCGGGAATGACGAGCCGTCCATCACAAACAAGTTCTTCACTTCCCAAGTTTCGCCTTGCGGATTCGTTGCCGACGTGTCAGGCGAATCGCCCATGCGCGCCGTGCCCATGATGTGAAACGAAAAAAGCGCGACTTGTGCATTGCCCCAGCCCGCCGCGTCCATGTCGCGAACGAATTGTTCGACCGAGCCATTTCTTCCCGGTTCGTAGGAACACAGCCTCGCATGAGGCGAATAGATGCGCCGCGCTCCAGCTGCTTCCAGAATTTCCGCGGCGCCGCGAAATCCATGCTGCATATGGCGCCGGTCGTAATCGGAGAGCGAGTAGCTGGTTACCGGATGGCCCTCGCGATCGGTCGTTACTCGGCCCTCGCCGCGGTCGCGGACGAGCACACCGATTGCCGCGGTGCGCCTCAGTTGCTCCATTCTTGCGCGAAAATCTTGTGGTTCGCGCCACGGCATCACCGCCATCGCAATCACCGGCTGCAGCGCTGTAGTTTCGTATTTCACGCCGTAGTTCGCCGTCAAAAAACGGTGTTGGTCGGAGTAAATGGCCTGCATCGTTCCTTCCCAAGGCCGGATCTCCTCATCAAAAATGCCGCAAACGTTTGATACGGGATGCAAATGCAAGTGGCGCCCAATGTGCCGATTTTCCAGCTCCGACCGCAACAACAACGCCGCGGTGTGAATC
>DATMZI010000059.1:0-63081 GCA_035607085.1 Candidatus Eiseniibacteriota bacterium
AAGATGGCGACCACGGGTACCGGAAAAGCTTCGGCACCAAGGACCAATACAAGGAGCAGTATCGTAAGGGGTTTTTGCGGGGATACGAGGATGCATTCAACCGCAGGGGACGTTGAGGCTCATACTCTGAATAGCAGAAAGGGTCCCAGCGCCCGCCTGGGGCCCTCCTTCAAATTTAATACCCGCGCCAACGTCGGTAAGAATGATGGTAAGAATTCGGCGCTGGACCGTCGCTCGAATCGCCCATCGAAAATCCACTCACGGCCGCCCGCTGCCTCATCCACGCGCAACGGAAGTGGCCCGCCGGCACACACTGTTGGCTCATGTACTGCATTGGGCCCGCATCCATGGCCGACGCGCGAATTATGACCACTCTGATTCCTCATCAACATTTGTATTAATTCCAGGTTGTTTCGTGACCTTGGCAACCAATTTTCACACAAGGGTCCCATTGCATTGTGGGGCGACAAAGAGGATGCGCCGAAGGAACGAGACAGGTAACAGACCGAGAGCGAGTCCAGCATCAGGTTGTTGCGGCCCACGGCGCAACCGACATCGGTTACACACCGGACCAGCGAACCAGAAAACATGAACAAAGTGCGTTCAAGTCCAAGGGCGAATCGGCCAAACGAACTTCAGGCAACTCGTCCGTTGCACTTGGAAAACACGTCAGCAGTGAGAAAAACGGAATCGATGTAGCCAAACAGCGCAAGGACGTTGTGAAGTCGGTTCGTGCGAAGAGGGAGAAAGAAAACTTCGCAAAGTAAAGGTCAAGGTCGCTCGCGCTGAGCTATCGGCCTTGTTCCCTCGTTTACGAAGCGGATCGCATAGCAAACAGCTGCCGCTGTAGCGTTGACGGGCCTGAGTTGAAGCGACGGCTCCTTTGCCGCATCGAGATGACTCTTTGTGTTGTGCCGGTCGGTTGTGGTGCGACCAGCGCTTCAGCCGCATGCGCCGCCACATTCGTCAACACGAGATCAGCCGCTTCGTCTACCTGGAAGAGCCGGTTAAGTGCTCTCTCGTGAGGCGAATTGTTGAAGCGTTCGAGCGCCGAAATTAGCAGCGTCACGCTACTAAGTTGATTGTGTCGCAGATTTAGAATGTCCGTTGCGATGCCCATTTCTCCCCCACACAAGGCGAGGATACGACTTTGATAAGAACGGCGCACCTGTACCAAGGGACAGGTTTCTTCTTTTCGCTCGCTTGCCCATCCGTCGGTCGCGATGTTTCTTAAATTCGTGCTGAACCGGCATCGGGCAAAATCCTTTTTTCGGATTAAAGGACGCTGCAGAGTTCCTTCAAGTCGAGCCGGGCACGGTTTACGAACTCACACGGAAGCGCAACAGGCAGCCCCGCTGTTTCGCCGTGTTGGGAGTATTTGCGCTTCAGTCGGACCGAAGTCGAACGTTGATGGAATGAAGCAGCCTGAGAGTTTTAGTGGGAGCGCTAGGATTCGAACCTAGGACCAATCGATTATGAGCCGACTGCTCTAACCGCTGAGCTACGCTCCCTTATCCTTTTATACCGCATTTTGTCCGCAAGGTCTTGTCGAGCGTGCATAGTGATGGGCCGCCGGCTTCTGTCGCGCCGCGCCGAGAATCCAAAGGTGCGCGAGCAAATCGTGCGGCCTATAGCGGGCACTAGTGTTTTTGCATGCAATCCTCGACGCTTTGCTTCAGGCAAGGATTGTATGCAGCAGGGGAAGGCCGACGCGCTGCAACAACTCCTGAAAGCGTGGGTTCGCCCGTAAGCTGTCCATGCCTGGATCTATGTGAAGGTAGATAAGCCAGTGGGAGTGCTCTTCGTACGATTTTTCCAAGTACTCAATCGCGCGATCATCTTCCCCTAATCCGGCATAGATTCCGGCGAAGAAGTAAGGCGCGATATACCTCTCCGTTGTTAATTTTGTCAGATCATCGAGGATCTGGATTGCCTGGTTTCTCCTGTCCGCCATAGCGAGAGTTTGCGCCAGTGCCGCGCTCATTAGAGAACTACCGCCAGACAACTTCACCGCCTTCTCACCTTCGGTGATGGCCAGTTCATAGCGACCCATTCTCCTGAGCAACAGCCCGAGAACCCAGCGCGTGACGGGCCAGTTTGGTTCCAATTCGACAGTTCGCCGGAGTTGTTCTATTGCATCGTCGTATCGCCGGGTCATATAGAAGGCCCACCCGATGGCAACGCTGATAATGAGGGACAACGGATCGAGCTCCTCACTTTTCCTCATCCTCGCTATAGCTTCTGCGTGGAGTCCCATTGTCATCAAATACTCGGCGTACCAATGATTGGCGATCGGATAGGCGGGGTTCAGTGCAAGACTATGCGTGAACTCTGCCTTAGCCTCTTGCCACTGCCAATCGTGCAACCACAACACGCCCGCCAATGACGTGTGGGCTTCGCCGAGATCCTGGTCGAGCCGCAGAGCTGCCACCGCGGCCATTTTCGCTTTAGGGAACGCCTCCTTCGGAGGCAGATAGCTATTCCACCCTAGAAGCACGTACAAATGGGCCAAGCCAAAATATGCGAGAGCGTAGCTGGGATCCTTCTCGACCGCTTGCTGAAAGTAACCGATGGCCTTGTAAAATCCGTCTTCCGTCCAGCGGTCCCAATGGTGGCAACCCTTTAGGTATAGCCGGTAAGCTTCGGCGTCGTCCGTTTGCCGTTTGGCCAGCCGCTTCTTTTCTGCACGGGTCAGCTTCAACCGCAGTTTTTCCGATATTTCGTTGGAAATCTCGTCTTGAATGGCAAAGATATCGCCAGGCTTGCGATCGAATTGTGCGCCCCACAATTGAGACCCGGTCGCCACGTCGACTAACTCTGTCCCAATCCGCAAAGAATCACCGCTTTGTATGATTCTTCCAGTGAGAACAGCGCGGACGTTGAGCTCTCGACCGACCGTTCGAGGATCGATTCTCCGGCCCTTGTAGCGAAATACAGTGCTTTGGGCCATGACTCGCAGTTTTGGGATCGTCGCGAGAATATTGATAAGGCTCGCTGTGATTCCGTCACTGAGATATTCGTGCTCCGGATCGCGACTGGAGTTTTCGAGTGGCAAAACCGCGAGTGAGTCGACGATCTTCGAAACACGCTCGGGGCGCAGGGCGCCTGTTTGCGTCGTTGAATCGCGCTTCAGTCGCGCCAGGTCAGCCCGCATTTCAGCAGCACTCTGGCAGCGAAGAATGAGGTCTTTCTCAAGCGCCTTGTTGATTAACTCTTCCAGTTTTACCGGCAGGCCGGGATTAAGTCGGCTTGGAGGTACGGGCGCATAATTCAAAATTCCGCCGAAGATTGCGCCAGATGTGTCTCCGCGAAAGGGCAGGGCCCCGGTGGCCATCTCGTAGAGAACGACGCCAAAAGAGAACAAATCGGTGCGGGCATCCAGTTCTTTCCCGCAAACCTGCTCCGGCGACATATACGCAACCGTGCCCAGCGCGGTGCCGGGACTGGTTAGCTGGTCTGCGTCCTCCTCGCGCGTGGCCACGGTCTCTCCCTCGTAGGTGTCGTCCGCCGCTGAACTGATCTTGGCAAGCCCAAAATCTAAAATCTTGGCATGGCCGCGCTTGGTTACAAAGATGTTCGCGGGCTTGATGTCCCTGTGAACGATGTCTTCTGTATGTGCAGCGTCCAATCCATCGGCGACGTTAATCGCGATCGTAAACAATTGTTCCAATTCCATCGGGCAGCCTGCGATCACATGCTTCAGCGTCGCGCCATCCAGGAATTCCATGGCGATGAACGGCTGTGTTTTATACTTTCCGATTTCGTAAACGGTGCAGATGTTCGGATGGTTCAGTGCGGAGGCCGCTCTCGCTTCGCGCCGGAAACGTTCGAGAGCCAGCGGGTCGTTGGCAAACCGTTCCGGAAGGAATTTCAGCGCGACAAAACGGCCTAGATCGGTGTCTTCGGCCTTGTACACAACGCCCATCCCGCCCCCGCCGAGTTTTTCCACGATTCGGTAGTGCGAAATGGTCTGGCCGATGAGAGACTGCGATTCCGGCATTTGGCGAGCATGTTAGGTTGCAACATCGAGACAAGTCAACGAAGTCTGCTCGCAGGTGTCGATGGGCCAGCTAGGATTGCGAGGCCTGACGCTTATTGCAAATGTAATGTAAGGATGCGATCTTGGCCAGTGCTATGCCAAATTACAGAGGAACTGCTCACCGGCTAAAAAATGACGTACTATCCACAAACAAAGGGTGAAGTATGCAAACACTTTGGCAGGACGCGCGTTATGCAGTGCGAATGCTAATTAAGAACCCGGTACTCAGCGCAATTTCGATATTGTCGCTAGCGCTCGGAATTGGCGCGAACACGACAATCTTCACCGTCATAAATGCAATCCTGTTTCATCCGATGCCCGTGCAGGACATATCTCGCGTCGTCCAGATGGACACCATCGACAGCAAGACGTTGGTTACCGCCGCGAATGCGACGCGGCTCGGCATGTCGTATCCGAATTTCCAAGACTATGCGCGAGACAACCAGGTTTTGTCGGGGCTCAGTTGCTTTGTCGGACCGTTACCGCTGACGTGGAGCGGGGGCGCGGAGCCGAGGCAGGTTTTTGGGCAGATGGTCAGTGCGAACTATTTCGACGTGCTCGGGCTACGGCCTGTTTTGGGCCGCCTTTTTCTGCCGGGTGAAGACCAGAAGCCGGGAGGCGACAATGTTGTGGTGCTGAGCCACAGCCTTTGGGTTAATAAATTTGGATCAGATCGCAGTGTTGCAGGCAGGACCCTGACGCTCAATGCTACGTCCTACACAGTGATCGGCGTGGCGCCTCGCGGCTTCAAAGGCACATTCACCTTCGGCAACGCGGAGCAACTCTGGATTCCCGTCAGTATGTATCCACAGGTCCTCGCGGGATTCTTTAAAGACAATTTCAACGATCGACGCTTCCTGGCCACCGCTGTATTCGGGCGTCTGAAGGACGGTGTGACCTTGAATAAGGCGGAAGCTTCGCTGAAAACGATCGCTTCCCATCTGGAGAGCGCCTATCCTACCGACAATGCCAGCCGTAGTGTAGTGCTGACGCCGCTCGCCGATGCGGCTGTGGGGGTCAACAATCGAGGACAAATCGTACTTGCTGGGGGATTGATGATGGGCACCGTAGGTTTGGTGCTCATGATTGCCTGCGTCAACCTGGCCAATCTACTGCTGGCCCAAGCCGCTCGGAGGGAAAAGGAAATCGCTCTTCGAGCAGCACTCGGCGCTAACCGACGGCGCGTCACGCGGCAGTTACTGACCGAAAGCCTGGTGCTTGCGCTGGTGTCGGGAATCGTCGGGCTCGCTGTCGCGTACGGTGGACGGACCGCATTGTGGTCGTTGCGACCGCCGTTCATCCTAGACGGGGATGTGGAGCTGGGTTTTGACTCGCACGTGCTTTTCTTCACACTAGCCGTGTCGCTGCTCACGGCAATACTGATCGGGGCCGTTCCGGCCATCAAAGTAGCGAAGCCGAACCTCATCGAAGCCCTTAAAGTCGGTGGACGGGAAGGCAGCGTGGGCTGGACGCGCAACCCGTTCCGCAGTCTTCTGGTGGTAACGGAAATAGCGCTGGCGCTGGTGGCGTTGGTAGGTGCAGGGCTTTTCGTTCGCAGCATGCAAAACGCGCAGCGCATCGATCCCGGATTCGAACCGGAAAACCTCTTTGTCTTCGCGTTCGATTTAGGGGCATTGCACTACGAGGAAGGCCGGGCGCAGGAGTACTTTCGCGCCGCGATTGAGCGTGCCGGCGCATCTCCTGGTGTTGCGTCGGCAACTGTCGCCTCGAATTTTCCTCTCGGCGGAGGGTTAGCGCGGACAGTCTTTCCGGAAGGCCAAAGTGAAACTTCGGGGTATCGCGGAACATTGACGCAGCTCAACGACGTTACACCGAACTTCTTTGAGACCTTGCGCATTCCGCTCGTGAGCGGTCGCAATTTCACCAGCTCCGATCGGAAAGACACCACGCCGGTAGCGATCGTAAACGAAGCGATGGCCAGACAATTCTGGCCGAACGAGAGTACAGTCGGGAAACGTTTCCATTTTTTCGGAGAAACAATGCTTCGCGAGGTTGTCGGTGTGGTGCGCAATACGGTTGTGAACGCTATCGGTGAAGAACCGCAGCCGCTGGCCTATTTGCCGATGACGCAGGACTATTCAGCTGCGGTGACCATGCAGGTACGGACGAGCGGCCGACCCGAAGCTGTAATCCCGACGGTACTTCGCCAGGTCCAATCGCTAGACACTAATTTGGCGCTTACCAACGTGAACACCATCGGTGAGCTCATCGATCAGGGATTATGGGCTCCCAGGATGGGGGCGGCATTGCTGACCATATTCGGCGGTCTTGCGCTGATCCTGGCAGTCGTCGGGGTTTATGGTGTTCTTTCCTATTCCGTGCAGCAGCAAACGCAGGAGATCGGGATTCGTATGGCCATGGGAGCGCAGTCTGGGCGCGTATTACGTCTGGTTTTACAGCAAGGAATGCGCCTGGCGGTTGCGGGACTCGTCGCGGGGCTGGTGATCGCTTTCGCAGCGATGCGCCTACTTTCGAGCTTGCTCTTCGGCGTCAGTTCACATGATCCCGTGGTGTTCGGCGGCGTATCGCTGATCCTGACGACAGTGGCGATCCTGGCCTGCTATATCCCAGCGCGGCGGGCAGCGCGCGTGAATCCTTTGGTTGCACTTCGCTATGAATAAATCATGTTCCTACGGTATGACAGCGGACATTGCAAATGAGTGCTGCGCAAGTAATCGCCTGCCGAGGTCGCCATCTGCGGAGCACGACTAGGTCTGCGTGTTTCAGCATGAAATCCAGCGTTGTTATTGGAGCAGGGCCAAGATATTTGATCGTGACTGCGCTGCCGTGCGGGTTCTATGAGCAGCTGAAAGTCTGCAGCGAAGAGTGGCGAAGGCGGTACCCAAAGTGATCCACTCGCTTCGGGCTGGAAAAGCGAGCCGACAGGACCAGTGTAACGCAACCCCTCCTTAGGGGAGAGGGGTGCCCGGGATTTCAAGAGAAACCGTCAACCCCGGAGCTATGTTGGGAAGCTCCTCCACTAGCGAAATTTCAATAATGTGGTTCGGAAAATGACCCGCGGGATTCGGGTTCCAGGTTCCCTTGAAAACCGGAAGAATCCAAAAGCCCGCACGACCCTCCATTTCACAAGGTGTGATCAGGATGTCTTGGTTGTGGTCGAGATCAATCTGGTCTCGTCCAGAAATTCTCTGGGTACTGGGCAAGGGAAAGTGGGGCATCTCTCCGTCGATTCTTACGTTTATCGTTCCCGGGTGGAGAGCCACACTACTTAAGTCCAACACCGTCTGATAAAACTTCGGCCTGTACTTGCTGAAATGCCCGAAGCCCGGCTCAGCGACTTCACCTTTGAACATCACTCGCTCGCTTGCTGAATGGAACCAGAGTTCCTACGGCTCCGTCCCGGTTTTCTTCTCCGACGGCACATGGTGCGGGTAATCCTATCATCGCAACACGCTGCAAACGGCAACTCCGCACTAGGTCTGGCCAGCATCGCTGACCCGCCCGGACCATCTCGCAGTTTCTTTGTTTTCACTCTTGCACGAATAATTGTTTGAGCTGCTCCAAATCCGCTGCCGAAACGTCCGACACGGCGCAGAACTTGAACCCAGTCTTGCTCCATGCAGTCCAGTGATAGCCCTGCGCCTCGCCTGATCCATTCCATGAAGCGTCGAGCGTTGCCTTCTCCACAAAAACGTTGATGAAGTGTTTGCGGCGGCCGTACACGAGTGCCGCGACCGTCCGCCCTTCGATCACGTCGAGTCGGCCGCCCACAAGAGGGAAGTCGTTCGAAGCGAAGTCGTGAACCGGCGGCGCAAAATCCAGCTTGCCAGCGAACCACGGTTTGACGGTGTGCTGATCGGTCGACTGCACGTCCACCAGATGGCCGGGCTGCATCGACCGGAGATGCGCATCCACCGCCGCGACCATCGCCGCTTCAGCGTAGTTTCGCTGATTGTTGGTCGTCGATTGTCGCCAGCCGAGGAAAGCGGCCAGCAGCAGCGCCGCCGCAACGGCAAGCCAGCGCCAAGAAAACAAAGCAGCGGATTTGGCAGCACGAGGGCCTGGCAGGTTTTCCGCAATACGTAGCTTCAACCCTGCTGGCGCGCGCGAGTACAGCCTGGTGTGCTGCAAAACTCCGCGAAGCGTTTCTTGCTCGCCTAAGGCCGCCGCACAAACCGTACAGGTCCGCAGATGCTGGTTGAAATCCGCCGAACCAGCAGCGTCCAGTTCGCCATCGAGGTAGGCATGCAGGCGAGTTTGTGCGAGTTCACAGCTCAAGGCGAGCCTCCTTCGGAGCCGGCTCCGTAAGCAGCACGCGCAGTTGTTGCCGCGCGCGCGCCAGTGCGGACATGATCGTTCCCATCGGCCGTGAAGTGATCACAGCGATCTCCTTGTAGGAGCAGCCCTCCAGTTCGCGCAACACCAGGATTTCTCGGAAGTGCGGCGAAAGTTGCTCTAGGGCGCGGGTCAGGCGTTCGCGATCGTTGACGGAAATCGCTAGCGTTTCCGGAGTGTCCTTCTCGCGCGGCACTGACGCATCGTCTAACTCATCCACGTCCACCCAATTGCGATTTTTATGCAACCAGGTGTAACAGCAGTTGCGCACAATCTGCAGCAGCCAGGCTCGCGGGTCTCCGGAATGAAATGTGCTGAAAAAACGATAAGCACGCAACATAGCGTCCTGTGTCACGTCCTCGGCTTCGCTGCGCCCGCCAAGCAGCCAGCGAGCCAGATTGTAAGCGGCGTCGAGATGCGGCATCACGATTGCCTCAAAGCGGCTGCGATCGTCCTGATTCAACACGTCGGTAGATACGTCCGGCGGCACGTCAGCCTCTTTCAGGCTCCAACAGAGATAACCGAGGGATGCCCGATTTTATTCCCGCGTACGCGATTTTTCTAATAGCAAAAACAAGCCGCCCCGGGGAATAAAAGCGCGACTGGTGAAGTCTTGCACAGTGAAAGGCATCAAGCCAGACGAACTGTGAGGAGCTTCACCGTGACGCGAAAAAAGGACGAAATTCAGTTTGACCACAACCACGATGGCATCGACCGGCGTGGCTTCCTGAAGTGCATGGCCTGGGCTGGCACCGGCGCCTTCTGCGTGATGCAAGGCGGAGTGCTGAAATCTTATAGCTTGAGCCGAATCGCTGAACTCGATCCTTCAAAAATGAAAGGCGAGTTGAGTTTTGCACAAATCAGCGACAGCCACATGGGCTTCAACAAGCCAGCCAATCCCGATGTGGCCGGCACGCTAAGAGCCGCCGTGGACAAGATCAATGCGCTGGCCGCGCCACCGGAATTTCTCCTGCACACCGGCGACATCAGCCATCTCGCCAGGCCGGAAGAGTTCGATAACGTGGAGCAGATTCTGCGCAGCGCAGCGGCCAAGGATGTTTTCTACGTTCCCGGTGAACACGACGTGGTTGGCGATGATGGGAAAGAGTATCTCGAACGCTACGGAAAAAAATCCAAAGGCGCCGGTTGGTACAGCTTCGACAAGAAGGGCGTGCACTTTGTCGGGCTTTCCAACGTGATGAACCTGAAGGCAGGCGGACTGGGCTCATTGGGTTCGGAACAGCTGGAGTGGTTGGAAGACGATGTGAAGCGACTCTCGGCCAGCACACCGATTGTGGTATTCGCGCACATTCCCCTGTGGTCCGTGTATCCGCAATGGGGCTGGGGCACGGAGGATAGCGCCCAAGCGCTCGGTTACTTGAAGAAATTCGGTTCGGTGACCGTGCTAAACGGCCACATCCACCAGACGATGCAAAAAGTGGAAGGCAATGTGACGTTTCACACCGCGGCCTCGACGGCATTTCCGCAGCCCGAGCCCGGTAAAGCCGATTCGCCGGGCCCGATGAAAGTGCCGGCCGAACAGTTGCGCAGTTTCTTGGGAATAACGGATGTCAATTTCGTGCAAGGCAGAGAGGCCCTGGCGATTGTGGATTCGAAGCTGGGGTAAATCGATCTAAGAAAGAAACTTCGAGAAAGGGAGAAAACAAATGACTCAAAGAAAGAGGTATCTGACCGGTGCAATGTTGATTGTCGGAGTAGCCGGCGCGCTGGCGGGGACGACAAGACCCGCGAAGGGAATCCCCGCTCAAGCAGCGGCGAGTGACGAAGTCAAGATCGATAACTTCACTTTCGCGCCGGGCGAAATCACCATAGCTAAAGGCACGACCGTAAGATGGGTGAATCGCGACGACATTCCCCACACCGTCGTAAGCGACGACAAGAGCACCTTCAAATCTAAGCCATTGGACACCGACGACAAGTTTTCCTACACCTTCACCAAGGAAGGTACCTACAGCTACTTCTGCTCCATTCATCCGAAGATGACGGCGAAGGTCGTCGTAAAGTGATCGCGACGGCAGTGAATCCCTTTGATTTGCGGACGGTATTGCTGGCAAGGCACGCACAGCATGTAGTGTTGATCCACTTTCCAATCGCGCTGTACTTGGCAGGCGTGGCCTTGGATCTGGCCGGATCGTGGTCAGACCAAGGCAAATTTGGAGATGCAGCCTATTACAATTTCACCCTCGCCGCGATTTTCGCCCTGCCCGCCGTGGCTACCGGTCTGCTTGCCTGGCAGTGGCAACTGGAAGGCCAGAAGTTGAAGGGCACTTTGCTGGAACATCTGCTGACAGGGGCCACGGCGAGTGTTGTGATTTGCCTCACTTGGGCATTGCATTTCCGGGCGCGCCGAAGAAAGAGCAACTTGCCGCGTGTTCGCTTTCTTCTGGAAGCGGCTGGCACGTTAGCGGTGGTCGTTGCCGGCCACCTGGGCGGGTTTCTAAGCGGAGTAAATAGCTCGAACTAGAGCGACCCGGGCAGGCCTGAACTCAGTCAATTAACGGCTCTGCGCTGGCCAATCTGGCCGTGGCGACACCAATGTATTTGTCAGCCGCGCCGTAAAAGAAGAGCCAGTCATCGCCTTTGCGGGCCATACCTTCTACAAACACCACGTTTGGAACCTGGCCGATTTTCTCCCAGTCACGTTCGGGCGCGAACAGCGGCTCCTCGCTGCGGTACAACACTTTGCGTGGATTATGACGATCGAATACCGCAATGCCGGTGCGATAGACCAGTTGGTCGTCGGCGCCGTTATAAATCAAGACGATTCCCTGCGGCGTGAGGATGGGTGGAGGGCCAGGCTCCACGACGCGCGAATCAAACTTGCCTGCCCGCCGTGGCAACACCGGCGTAGCGGTCTCTTCGGTCCAGCGCAGAAGGTCGGTCGAACTGGACACTCCCATCTGATCGGTTTTGTCGGCGGCGGTGCCAAGCCAGTACATCCAGTATTTTCCTGCAATCTTTTCTGAAACGATGGCGCCGGACTTGGTCCACGCGCGATTCCATTTGCCCTGATAGGCGGGAAGAATCACGCCGAGCCGTTTCCAGTGGATCAAGTCTTTTGACTCGGCCAGGCAAAGCTGCGCGTCCTTCTTGTTGTAGCCGGTGTAGGTCAAATAGTACGTATCGCCTATCTCCACCAGCCGAGGATCCTCGACACCGCCATCTTTTTCGTAGTCCGCTGCCGGCACCAGCACCGGCTCGCTGCGGCGGGTGAAGTGGATCCCGTCCACGCTCTCTGCGTAACCCAGGCGCGAAGTGCCGGCTGCATCCTGCGCGCGATAGAGCATCACGAATTTGCCATCTCGCACCATAACCGCCGGATTGAAAGCCCCGGCGCTCTGCCAGCCGTCGCCCGTAGGTGACAAAATCGGCGCATCGCTGAGGCGCTTCCACTCACGAAAGCGCGCTTGAGCGAATAACAGAACGGTAAGAGCAGATATTCCAAGTAAGAGTCCCCCGCTGACGAGGGACAAATGACGGACGCCTGTTGTGCGGCGATTTAGACGCATTGCGAAAGATTTTAACCAAAACGCCTGGCCGAGGGTTATCCCAGTGTGCCTTGCAGCACCTCGCGCAGAACGTCCTGTTTGCGCGGGTCTAATTTGTTGCCTTGCGAAGTGAGGTAGAAAACGTCGATGGCTTTCTGGCCTTCGGTGTCGATCAAGGCGACTTCGATGTTGCAATCCAGACGCGCCAGCGCTGACCCCATGTCGTAGAGCAAGCCGGCGCGGTCTTGCGCAACAACTTCGAGCAGCGTGCTGTGCGCCGACGCTTCTTCGTCAAAGCTGACGCGCGTGGTAACGGCGACTTTCGGCGGACGGGCGCGGCTGGCGGACTCGCGGCTCTGCAGCAGCGGTTCCAGCGCAGCTGCGCCGCCAAGAACGTCCGACAAACTTTGTTGAAAGCGTTCGACTTCGCTGGGGTTGAGTTCAAGCGTACGGTGCAGGTCCGAAAAGTGGAAAGTGTCCAGCACGACACCGGCAGCATTCGCGAAAGCATCGGCCTTGATAATGTTCATGCCCCACGCCGCCAGCACACCGGCAATCGTGGCAAAAAGGCGCGGCCGGTCGGCGGTAAGCAGGGTGAGCGAAAATCCGTGCCGCTCGGCTTTCAATTCGGTTTGCAACGGAGCACCGCCGAGTTTGCGATAAAGCGCGAAGTGCGAGGCAATTTCCGGCGCAGCGTGAACCGCTAGATACCGCCGCGGGAAACCTTCGAGGAACCGCTCAATCTCCGTGCGAGCGGCGCCGCCCGCGGCTGCCTGAATCTGTGCGAGCAGGGTAGATTCGTCGGAAGCATGCAGGCGGTCCGTATCGAGACTGCGGCTCAAATGATTTGCGGTGGCGACAAAAAGCTGCCAGAGCATCTCCGCTTTCCAGGGAGTCAATGCTTCGGGGTTGACCGCGTGAATGTCGGCGTAGGTCAGCAAACAGAGTCGCTGGAGCCGCTCCAGGGTGGAGACGGTCGCGGCAAAACCGGAAACCGTGGACGGATCGAAAATGTCGCGGCGCTGCACCGTAGCGGACATGTCGAGGTGATGCTCAATCAGAAAGTGCACCTCCGCTTCTTCCTCCGACGTCAAGCCGAGACGTGAAGCGGCGCTGGCCAGCGCCGTGAGGCTACCCTGCACATGATTTTCCACCGGCAGGCCCTTTCCGGTGTCATGCAGGAGCAAGGCAAAGACCAACAGGTCTCGTCGCTCTTGCGTTTTCCAAAGTGCAGCCACTTGTGCCCCTCGAGCGTCGGGCGGCTCCGCCAGCGCTTGCAGATGCTCGATAGTGCGCAGCGAATGTTCATCAACAGTGTAGCGATGATAAAAATCGCGCACCACCAGCGAATCAATGGCGCGAAACTCCGGCAGCACATCCATCAGGATTCCCAGGCGCTGCATTGGTCGCAGTGCCATACCCGGATAATCGGCTGCCAGAATTTCCTTCAACGTATCCCACGTCATAGCCTGATTGATTGCATGCAGCTCTGAATGGGAAACCACATAGGCGATGATGCGTTCGGCGTCCCGGCTGAGGGAAGTACCGGTGCGGGCAGCTTCGGTAAACAAGGAATAGACGATCGCGCGGTCGGCCAGCGCAGCCTGGTTCAGAATTTCAAATTGGCCGTTGCGAATGGCGAAGTGCGCGCCGCTGGGCGGAGGTTCGGATCGCGCCACGCTGCGCGCCGCGCTAAAAAACCGCTCCCGGAGCGAGAGCGGCAGCGTGATTTTCTGATCGAGATAGCGCAGCAACTGGCGATTCAGTGTGCGCGCGTGGCGAAAATAAAGACGCATCCACTCCGCCGCGTCGCGTTTGGCGCCGTCGCGCACGGCCAGCGAGCGGTGCGCCGCCTCTTCCTGCATTTCGTAAGTCAGCGTATTGTCGTTGCGGGCGTTCGCGTAATGCAGCAGGCATCGTATCGCGCTCTGAAACTCCACTGCCTCAGCGGCTACTTCTTCATCGGCAGCGGAAGATCCGCGCAGGTCGGGCCGATCGCCCAGAATCTGCCGTAGCCAGAACGCCGCCTGATAGTCGCGCAAGCCGCCGGGCGCTTCCTTGACGTTTGGCTCCAGATGAAAAATGGTATTGCCGTAGCGGGCCAAGCGCTCTTTGGTCAGCCGGTGCAGCTGTGAAAATAAAAACGGCCGGGCCTGTTTCTCCGAAGGCGGGAGGATGCGCTTGTCCAGTCTGTCGAACAGCGCCTGCTCGCCGGCTAGAAATCTGCGGTCCAGCAGGGCCAGGTGAAATTCGGCGTTGTCTTCTTCAATGCGTTTGCACTCATCAATGGTGCGGCCGGCGCTGCTGACACGAAAGCCCAGGTCCCACATGGTGCGCGAAAATTCAGAAATAAGAGGGCGAAACTCTTCCTCGGATTTCTGGTTTTCAAAGAGAAACAGGATGTCCAGGTCGGAGAAAGGAAACAACATCTCGCGGCCGTAGCCGCCCAGCGCCAGCAGCGAAAGACCTACATCCGGCGTATCGTGCACCTTCATCATGTCGCCGAAGATCTGGTGAATGGTGTGGTCGGCGAGCTCGCAAAGATGGTGCAGCGTGGACTTGGCGGTGGCGCCGGCATCGAATTGCGCGCGAATCCGCTGCCGTTCCGCTTCCACTTCCGGAACGAGAACACTTAATGGTTTTGCTGGGTCTGGCATCTCTCTGGCATGAGGTTTTTCCGGAGCAGGGTTCGGTCGGGCAGCAGACGACACGACCTAGAGCGCGCTTTCGCCGCGTTCTTCGTTGCGGATGCGGATCGCCTCTTCGACCCGCGACAGGAATATTTTACCGTCCCCAATCTTTCCTGTCTTGGCGGTCTTTAGGATGGTGTCCACAACGGTGTTCACCAGCTTGTCGGGCAGCACCATTTCGAGCTTGATCTTGGGCAGCAGGTCCACGGTGTATTCGCGGCCACGGTATACCTCCGTGTGGCCCTTCTGGCGGCCGTGGCCGCGCACTTCGGTCACCGTCATGCCTTCAATGCCCACTTCGCGCAAGGCGTCTTTCACCGATTCAAACCGCGATGGCTGAATGATGGCTTCCAATTTCATCATGGATATTCCGCTCGGCCTCCGCCGTTGTTTGTGGCAGCGGTATTGTTCCGCTGTCCGATCCGGTCCTTTTATGATTCCAGATAGTACGCTTCTTCGCCGTGCTGCGTAATGTCCAGCCCTTCCACTTCGTGCTCTTCGCTCACGCGGAAGCCAGTGACCAGGTCCGTGATTTTCAGAATCACGATGGTTCCCACCAACGCGAAGCCCCAGGCGAAAAGGATGCCGATCAGCTGATTGCCCACTTGGCCCCAGTGGCCATCACGCGCGCCGACCGGTTTGCCGTCGCCAAAAATCGGATTGACCACCGCTTGCGCGAAGATGCCCGTCAAAAGGGCGCCGATCGTTCCGCCCGCGCCGTGTACGCCAAACGCATCCAGTGCGTCATCATACCCGAATATGGCTTTCACCTTGGTTACCATCAGGTAGCAGAACGCACCCGCAATCAGTCCAATCAACAGGGCCGGCATCGGCCGTACAAATCCTGCCGCGGGGGTAATCGCCACAAGTCCTGCCACCGCGCCAGAGATCGCGCCGAGTGCGCTGGCCTTGCCATTGTTCAACCACTCTGCCGCGCTCCAGCCAAATGCTGCGGCCGCTGCACCAAGATGCGTGGCTACAAACGCGCTCGAAGCCAAACCACCCGCAGCGAGAGCGCTGCCCGCATTGAATCCGAACCAGCCCACCCACAACAGGCAGGCGCCGATGAAACTCAGTACCAGGCTGTGCGGCGGCATCGGCTGCTTCGGATAACCGACGCGCTTGCCCATGTACAGCGCACAGACCAGCGCGGAAACACCCGAAGAAATGTGCACCACGGTTCCGCCCGCGAAATCCAGGCAGGGAAACTTTCCACCCAACGACGCATTCAGCACTCCACCCTTGCCCCAAACCATATGCGCCAGCGGCACGTACACCACAAAAAACCACAGCGTCATAAATAGCACTGTCCCGCTGAACTTCATCCGTTCCGCCGTTGCTCCCGTGATCAGCGCGGGGGTGATGACCGCGAACATCAACTGGTAAACCATGAACGTCAGTTGCGGAATCGTCGCCGAATAATCCGGATTGGGCGCCGCACCCACTCCGCGCAGGAAGGCATGCGAAAGGTCTCCGATAAACTTGCCGTCGCCGCCGAACGCCAGGCTGTAGCCCACCAGCGCCCAGAGCACCGTGATCAAGCCCATCATCGCGAAGCTCTGCATCATGATGGCCAGCGTATTCTTGCGCCGCACCAAGCCGCCATAAAACAGCGCCAGGCCGGGTCCCGTCATCATCAGCACCAGAGCAGCGCTGGTCAGCATCCAGGCGTTGTCGCCGGCCGACTGCGCTGCCGCCACGCGCTGATCGAGTTGCGCGAGTTTTTCGTTCAAATCCTTGGAAGGGTCGGGGGAGCTTGGACCGGCAGGAGAGCTGGCAACGGGGGCTTGTGCGAGGAGGGGAACTGCTACGGCCAAAACGCCCAACAAGAGACAACAACACAATACCGCACGCTTCATCACTCGCTCCACTCCGCTGTTTGGAATTGCTCTACCGGGGACAACCTATCGGGCATGCGGCATTATACGCACCGGCGGTTAGGGCCGAACTCAGAAATTTTGCTTTTGCCTATTGATTTTTCCGATGCGAAGCCTGCTCGCGTCCGGCGCGGTTTCTCTTTTTATTTGGCCCACGAATCGATCCGCTTCCCGCGTGGGTTTTGGGATTCGCGTACCGTCGTAAACGGACAAGGTCAGCCGGACCGCTGTCTCGAGCGAAATGCGATGCCCGGCCGAAATGTACATGGGTGCGCAATCCGCTCGCGTGCGCAGCGCAGCGCCAATCGTTTCGTCGCCGTCGCGAATTGGGCTCCACTCGCCGTGCTTTAAGCCGAAGGGTTTGTGCTTCCCGATGAGCAGGCTCTTGGCGCAGCCAATCGAAGGCCGGTCCAGCACCACTCCCAAATGCGATGCCAAGCCCATCCTGCGCGGGTGCGCGTAGCCCTGTCCGTCGCAAAACAACAAGTCCGGCATGCGCGGCAATTTCGCCAGCGCCGCCAACAGCGCCGGGATCTCCCGAAAACTCAAAAAGCCCGGCACGTAGGGAAATTCCAGTGGAACTTCGGCGCAAGCCCGCTCCAGTTCGCCCATTTCCGGGTAGCTGAACACCACCACCGCGCCGATCGCTCGGTTTGCGTCGCGCAGCGCGTTCCATGGCGAAGCCTTTTTGAACGCTTGGGACCCTTTCAGGATGAACGCCGCGTCCAGCCCGGCTACCGTTCGAATCGCCCCCAGCCGGTCGCAGCCCTCCCAACTTTTCCGCAACTCGCGCTGAATCTCCCGCGCCGCGGTTATGGTCACATCCCATTTGTGCTGCACCGACAATCTCATTTGCCTGCCCCGCCATGCCTAAGCGTATAATGCCGTGTTGCGGCAGGCGGCTTCCAGGGTTTCAGGATAGTTCTAAGGACCTTGCGACTAGAACGTCGTTTTTACAACCCTGCCCTAAATTGTCCCATGACCCAATACGCCCCCATCGAAATCAACGTGCGCCACGAAGACGGCATCCACATTTTCGACGTCCACGGCCGCCTGACCATCGGCGAATCCAGCGATCAGCTCACTGCGGCCCTCGCCTCAATCCTCAACGAAACCGGCCGCAAAGTGATCATTGACCTGAATGGCGTCCCGCAGATTGACAGCACCGGCATCTCCTCGCTCGTGCGCATCTCGGTTTCGCTCGCTCGGGAAGGCGGCTCGCTCCATCTCGTCTGCAAATCAGGCCGGGTTCGCGACGCGCTTACCGTCACACGCCTCGTCGAAGCCATTCCCACCTTCGAGACCTTCGCCGCCGCCGCGAAGTTCAATCCATGAAATGTTCCGCCGTTTGTCGTTATGGCACGTTGTTGTTGGTGTCTTTTCTCATTCGGATGCCGGTCGCCGCACAGGTGTCGCAAGTCGGCGGGCTGGTTTCCCACCTCGACAAGGAATTGAAGCCCCTCAAACCTCGCCTGGTAGCCGTCGTGGATTTCCGTCCCCCTTATGGCGCCAGCACGATTCAGGCACACTATCTCGCCTGGCTTCTCACGAACGCTCTCGAAGCCGACGGCAAAAAGAAGTTTGCCGTCGCCGATCACAAATCTTTCGATGCGGATCTTGCCAGGCTTCAGCTCACACCGGAAGCTCTTGTTCCCGGCGATTCGCTCCGCGCCGCTGCTCCTGCTATCGGCGCTGACCTGCTGGTCATCGGAACGCTCGACAAACGCGGAAATTCGTATTCCCTGCAGATCACGCCGGTTCGCGTCTCGAATTCCGAAACTTTCGCGCCCCTCTCGGCAACCTTCGAAAGCACGGAATTCTTCGAAAGCATGCTTACGCCGTTTCCGGTGGAGACTCCCAAGCTGAAAGGTCGGCCGGAAGGCGGTTATGGCATGCCGTCTTGTATTTATTGTCCCGATCCTTCTTATACGGATCCGGCTCGGCGAGCCAAGATTAATGGTACGTCCGTCTTTGAGGTACTCATCTCGGCTTCCGGCGAAGCCGCGCAATTGCGACCGGTGAAAATGCTCGGTTACGGTTTGGATGAGAAGGCCTTCGAAGCGATCAAGCGTTGGAAATTCAGACCGGCCACGAAAGATGGATTATCGGTACCCATTATCGTACCGGTCGAGGTCACATTTAGGATTTACTAGCGCCGCGTTTGCGAGGGCTCCTTCACCCGCTCTTCTTCAGCTCCGCCAGCACCAGCTTGGCCACTTCTTTCAGCGTTTCAAACACGCCTTGTCCCGTAACCGCCACGCCTTCCAGCACCGGCTCGCCTTTTTTCTGTAGCTGCTTCGTCAACTCCGTCACCGGCATCGCGTTCGGCAAATCACGCTTGTTCAGTTGCAGCACGTACGGAATCGTGTCGAAATTCAAGTTGTGCTCTTTCAGATGCTCGTACAAGTTTTCCTGCGTCTCGAAATTCGCGTCCAGCCGCTCTTCCTGCGAATCCGCCACGAACACCACGCCATCCGCGCCTTTCAGAATCAACTTGCGGCTCGCCTCGTAAAACACCTGGCCAGGCACCGTATACAGGTGAAATCTCGTCTTGAACCCGCGCACCGTCCCCAAATCCAGCGGCAAGAAGTCAAAAAAAAGCGTCCGGTCCGTCTCCGTCGCCAGCGAAACCATTTTTCCTTTTTGATTTTGCCCCGTGTGGTCGTAGATCCACTGCAGGTTCGCGGTTTTTCCGCCCAGACCCGGACCGTAGTACACCAGCTTGCAGTTAATTTCGCGCGCAGGAAAATTGATGAAAGGCACTGGTCGTTAATCCATTCCCCAGAAGCACTGCGTAAACCCGAAACCTTAGCATACGCCTGGTCCGCCGCCCAAATCAGCCACAAGGACCACGCACCACCCGCCTTAGCGAGTTCGAAGAAGGGTCAACTACGAATGCGGCACCAGTAGTCTCCGCGAGAACCGCCCGCCGCGCACGGCTATTTTTCGCCTTTGCTCCCGTCTGGTAACGATACCAACCAGATTCTCTTCCGCCTGCCACCGCCCGGGCTCCGTCATCCCGCGGGCCTCGCCGCCTGCTGTTGGCTCCTCAGCTCCTACGGACGACAGTAACCCAAGACCGGCCACCCACCGCAAATGATCGCGACCACCCATCGTCATCCCGAGGGCCGTTCTTGCCCGCGGGATCTCTCTTCTCCGACCGACCGCCTGAAACAGACCACGGATCAACACGGCATAAACGTGGCTTTCAATCTAGATCTTCGCCGAAAAGTCCGTCAGCACCATAAACGTCGAATCCACCTTCTCCACCAGTTTCCCGTTCTCCTCGCTCTTTGCCTTCACTTGCTGCCATTCCGGATCGTCCTGAAACGCCTTCCAACTCGCCGTTGCCGCCTCCCGGCTCGGGTACTTCAAAATGTAAACGAGCGTATTCGCCTTCTTCGGCTCGTCAGTAGCTGTCCAGTACGCCACATTTTTCATCCCATGCCGCTCAAACAACTGCCTTGTATGCTCCCGGAATCGCTTTAACAATTCCTGCAACTTCCCCTCGGCCGCCGTGTACACCCGCAGCTCATACACCGCTCCATCCGCCTCTGCCGGCGCCGCGTTCGTCTTGTTCGCGCCAATCACCTCCGCCGCCAAGGCCGGAAGTACTCCCGCCAGTCCCAGCCCCTTCACCACCGTTCTTCTCTTCATCTCCGTTTCTCCGTTTTCTTTCATCGTTTGCCCTGTGAGCTTCCTCACCGCGCAGCTCGCCACGACATCATCGCACTTTTCCGTTTGCTATTTCCCTGCATATGCTGCCGGCGTCCTTCGCTTCGATCTTGCAGGCCCTAACGCCGAACCCCGATTCCAAATACGTACTCGTGATAGACCGCCATTTTTTCCCAGCGTGCGATTTCGAATCTTCCTCCGAATTTCTCTTGTAACACTTCTATCGGTCGCGGATAAGAACCTCGATCCAGCTTCCATAGCGCGAGTCCGACCCAGCGCTGTTTATTCAGGACCGCGTCAAACAACACCATGTGCCCTCCCGGCCGTAATATCCGCCGACTCTCGTCCAGGGCTCGGTCCAGTTGCGAATCTGTCAAGTGGTGGGTCACCGACTTGCAGATCACCATATCGGCGTAGCCGTCGCGGATCGGCATGGAGGTCGCGTCTCCCAAAATCGCCAATCCTCCCGCAACCTTTGAGCGAAACCCCTCGAGCTTGGGCATCTCCACGTCCAGGCAAATGTATCGGCAGTCCGCCAGTAGAGTCCGCACCGTTCCGGTTCCGCCTCCGATATCCACTACCACTCTAGGATTCAGCGGCACCAGTGCTTGCGAGAGGCACTCCAACACCCTTTTGTTTCCGGCCAGCGTCTGAATCCGGTCATAGACCCACGGATACGCCGAAAATTTGTGCAACAGTTCTATCAGCATCTCATTGCTTTCGCCTTGCCGCGGCGATCAGGGACGACCCGAATGGCAGCACCATTCGAGCTTGAATCAGTTTTGCCTCTTGCCGGAGCACAAATGTCAGCAATCCGTTCAGCACCGGTACGATTCGCAACTCCCGAAGAGTTAACGACAGATCCGATTCGGCCGAAGGAGTTTTGCCTCGTCTCCTCAGCGAACCAATCCGGCGCACCAGCCACATCAGTGGGTACACACTCGCCATGAACGGCGAAAGGAATTCCACCTCGAATCCCGCCTGATTCAGCTTTTGCCGCAAATCTTTGGGTTCATACCGGCGGCAATGATGCGAAGCTTCATCAAAATAGCTCCACAGCGACTGATATGCGGGCACCGTTAGCAGCAGCACCCCGCCCGGACGTAGCATCGCGTGAAGAGAACGCAGAATCCGCAAATCATCGGGCAGATGTTCGACCACGTCGAACGCACCGACCACATCAAAAAGCACTCCAAATCCTGGCTGTTTTACGTCTCCTTGCACGAGAGAGCAGGAAGTTCGCCTACGGGCAAAGACCAACCCCTCCGCAAACAAATCCATGCCCACCACGACTCCTCGCGGGCATGCCTTCTCAAGCGCCTGCAACACGTTGCCGGTTCCACATCCCACTTCCAATACTTTGAAGCCATCGCTCCAGTCCTTCGCGAACTGCTGCGCCAGCGCCGTAATCACTTGATTCCTCGTGCGAAACCAGAAATGTCGGCTTTCCACGTCCGCCAGTTTGGCAAAAAACTCCGGGTCGTAAGATTTGTGCGCGCCTTCCGACGCATCCTGTGCGGCGCTCATCGCCTTACCCACAGGCGAACTCACTCACCGCCGTTACCACCCGTGCCTGATCCGCCTCGCTCAGTTCGTTATAGAACGGCAGCCGCACCACTCGATCGCTCACGGCTTCCGTAACCGGACAGTCTCCTTCTTTTCCGCCCCAGCGTCGGCCCATCTCCGATAAATGTAGCGGCAAATAATGAAACACGGCGAGGATCTCACGCGCCTTCAGGTGCCCGATCAGTGCCTGCCGAGCCGCCAGCGTCGGCATCATCAGGTAGAACATGTGCCATGGCTGCTCGCAGTATCCCGGCACGCACGGCAGTTGCACGCCGTTCCTCGCCGCCCACTCGCCTAGTCGCTTTGCGTAATTTTCCCAGATTCGTCGTCTCTGGGTCTGTATCTGTTCGCGGTTTTCCAGCTGTGCGAACAAGAATGCCGCCAAAACATCCGAAGGCAAGTAGCTTGATCCCACGTCCACCCACGTATATTTGTCCACCTGCCCGCGAAAGAAACGATTTCTGTTTGTCCCCTTTTCTCGAATGATTTCTGCGCGCTCGATGTACTTCGCATCATTAATCAGCAGCGCGCCGCCCTCTCCGCACGTGAAGTTCTTCGTTTCGTGAAAGCTCTGCGTGGCCAGGCACCCGAATATTCCCAGATTCTTGCCCCGGAATTTTCCGAACAATCCGTGCGCGTTATCTTCCACCACCGCTGTACCGTGCCGCCCTGCGATGGCCATGATACTTTCCATCTCGCATCCCACTCCGGCATAATGCACCGGCAGAATCGCCTTCGTTCGTGGCGTGATTAACCCCTCCACCTTGCTCTCATCCAGGTTCAGCGTGTCCGGCCGTATGTCGCAAAACACCGGCTTCGCCCCGCGCAGCACGAATGCGTTTACCGTGGACACGAACGTGAACGACGGCACAATCACTTCGTCCCCCGGCTCAATATCCAGCAGCATCGCTGCCATCTCTAGAGCGTGCGTGCACGAAGTTGTCAGCAGAACCTTTTCGACCCCCAGCTCCTTCTCCAGCAGTTCGTGGCATTTCCTAGTGAACAGCCCGTCTCCCGAGATATGCCCAATCTGCAGCGCTTCGGAAATATACCGAAACTCGTCTCCCACCAATCCCGCTCGGTTAAAAGGGATTCGCGCATTGCTCATGCGTTAATCTGCTCCAGAGAGAACCAGCGATGGAACCAGATTTCCATCGAGCTGCTCGTAAAGCCGCATTTCTGATACAAACGTTGCGCCGCGACATTACGGCCCTGCGTCACGACGCGGATTTTCTTAACGCCTTCTTGCTCAAACCAGCGGGTTGCACACGTCACTAGGCCTCTTCCCAGACCTTTTCCGCGTGCCGTTGGGTTTACCCCAACCAGCCCGATCTGCCCCATTCTCGATTCCGCGACATGGCACGTCACGTAACCTTCGACCGTCGCCCCCGTTTCCGCGACGAACACTTTCTTGGCCCAACCGCGACAGCTCTTCTCGATCCACGTCTCATACAACTCGTCGCACTGCCGGTCGGTGAAAGTTCCATCGTAATAAAATCGTGTATCTCTGTGTGCGTTCCGGGCAATTTCTCGAAGTGCGGGAATGTCGCGCTCCTCCGCATCACGAAAAGCCCGCCCATGCGCCGCGCCTGGCTTGGAGCATTCCATGGAACGTTCAAAGGTGAGCCTGGCGTCGACAAACCGGAAACCTCGGCTCTGTGCAACTCTCATCGTTACCTGATCGGTTGAGTCAGCCAGAAAGTACAAACATTCGATTCTCTCAAGCGTGCACCATTCGTCGATTCTGCCAGCCAGTTCGTCAGTCAGCCGGGATATCTTGTTGCGGGCGATTCGTCGCCCAAAAAACTCCGAGTCCCATTCCAGATATTCGCACTCGGCGCTGTTTCTCATCTCACTCGCCATGCGCTTCTGAACGCACCGTGTAGGGTGGCCGGTCCATGATGCGAAAATGGACGCGCGCTAGATACTCTCCAATGATTCCCAGCGCGAACAGCTGCGCGCCCGAAAATACGGCGATCAGGGACGCAAGGAACGGAAATCCGGGCACTGCGCTTCCTTGTGTCAGAAATCTTGCTACGACAAACGCTAGGGCCAGCAATCCCAATACCGTGAATCCGAATCCGATCAGGCTCGCCAGCTGCAGCGGCAGTACGCTGAAACCGGTCATCATGTTTACCGCATGCACGATAAGTTTCTTAAGCGTATAACCAGAAACGCCCTCTCGCCGTGGTTCATGCCTCACGCGCAAGGCCACAAAGCGCGTCGTCCCCCACGTCAATAACACATCGATTGAAACGAAAGGGCCTCGATAATCATGGAACGCTTCTCGTACCGGCGTGCGAAAAACTCGAAACGCGCTGATATTTCTGGCAATCTCCGCGCCCATTGCATTCTGCAGCACTAATTTGGTGATTTTCGACGCCAGGTCGCGCAGCAGACCGTGCTGTTCCTCCTCCGGCGTGCCGTACACCACGTCGAACCCATCTTCTAGCTTATTTAGAAGCAGCGGTATTTGGTCGGGAGGATTCTGCAAATCATCGTCAATGGTCGCGATGATTTCATATTTTGCCGCACGGATTCCGCACAGAAGCGCATTGTGCTGCCCCACGTTGCGCATTAGGTTGATTCCATGTACCCAAGCGTTTTCTCTTGCCAAACCGCTGATGGCCTGCCAGCTTTGGTCGGGGCTCGCATCGTTCACCAGGATCAATTCAAACCCGGTCGAACACGCGGCCAGAACCGATTCCACTTCTTTTGCCAGCCGCGGCAAAACCGCCGCGCTATTGTAGACCGGCACCACCACCGAGATTTTTGACAACCCCGTCGCCATTTTTCTCTCCGCTCCCTTCAGTCCTTCCATCTCACCATAAACCTCCCGCTTTTCGCAGAATTGGGGAAACGTTTCTCGAGTTCGCTTTCTAATTCCTGCGACATCATCGGAGAAAATAACGGGTCGCGATTGATCGCCACCACATTTACCTTCAGTTTCTCTAATTTCTTTAGAACACTGGAATCCCGCTCAGGCTCATCCTCGGCATATTCGAAATAGTGCCTCGACGGACTCTGTCCCCCGGACAGAAAATATACTTCTGGACAATCAGGCGCGGCGTAAATGAATCTTCCGGCCGCGTGCGACTCAACTACTGGAATTAACTCTTCGTAGGTTCGTGCCGCAGCCGCTTCTACTCGCAGTCCGCCTGACCTCGGTAGCGTCAAACTCTCCGTTTGTGCGTGTTCCTCACGCTCCAGCCCCAGATGGTACGGCGTCACAGAAAAAACTCCGAATAGCAGGTAAAACGCCGCGATCGCACCCAACGCGAGCTTTGGCGGATCGGGCAGAGCGGTAAACACTGACGCAGCCGCCACAATCACCAGCGGTGCCACATAAAGGAAGTACCCTTGCCCCGCAAAAGGGAATTGCACCAGACTGCACAGCGCTGCCGCACAAAGCACCAGCATCAACTGTTGTTGCCGCAGTGCGCTAAGCTTCTCCTGCCGTGCGCGAACCCAAAGCGCGCACACTCCCACCATAACCACTATGGGCACCGCCGTTCCTAAGGAACCCCAGCCGATTCCGTAGATCAGCGAATACTTGGTCGATAATAAAAACATGATCCCCGCAAAGGCCGCCAGCGCGCCCCCGCAAATCGCGCGCGGCAATCCGCGAAAATCATAGGCCAGCAGCAGCGCCAGCATGAACGGTAGAGCCGTCGCAACCGCGAGAGGATTCAACGGCGCGATCGCCGCGAATCGCATAGCTCTTGTGGGCGTTGCGACAAGCCCTTGAAGCAGATCACGGGTCGCACCAGCCGATACGTATGGGATTATGAACAGCATCCACGGGATAACCAAACCGGCTCCAAAACTCACGCACAGACTGGCGAGGACTTTGAATCGTTGCCCATTTGCGCCAGAGACCGCGTGAAACTCTCGTGCGACCAGCAAACCAGCCAACGCTATGGACGGCAGCACAAAGAAGAACAGTCCGCCTGCTCCCGGAACCTTGTTCACCATACGGAACAGCAGCAACAGAAAAACCGCCAGCATCACTGCCACCGTCGAGCTATAAAACCACGCGCGCGTCGCCGCTCCTCGGCTTTCTTTGCCGGTCACACTCTGCTCTCGAAAAACAAAAAACAACAACGCCGCTGCGACGTAGTATGCGCCAGTCACCTTCGCTAGCATGGAGAATCCGCCGCACAGCCCCGCCAGGAAAACCCATTTCCAGGAATTTGTTTCCAGATGGCGCAGCAGGGCCGCCAACCCGAATGTCGCAAAAAACAGGTTGTACCAAGACGGCATTGGCCCCGGATAGTGCGGCACGCTCCACGCTACCGCCAGCAGCGTCACCACTCCCGCCGAGTAGATTCCGCAAAAACGCGACGCCACATAAAAAACCGCCGGCACCCATGGCACAAAGAAAGCAAACAGCACCATCCGCATCGACAATGAATTAATCCCGAACAGGCGGAACGCCATCGCGTGCACGAACGTCAATCCGCCCGTGTAGTCGTCAAAATCCCGGTGCGGCAGTTGCCCCTGCAGTACTCGCTCCGCGCTCAGCCCTAGCGTTCCTTCATCATGCGGCACCCAACCGCGCTGCACGTGCGCGGCCATGTACACCAGACTCAGCAGCCAAACAACCGCCAGTACCCACATGAGGTTGGGTTGTCCTTGAGGGACGCCGCTTCGGCCAATCGGCGAAGGACCTTGGCTCATTTCGCTCCTCAGCGCCACTCCCACCCCGGCATCGTGCTGTACCCTCTGAGATTCCTTCCGAGTTTACGTGAACCATGCAACTGCCGAATTCCTTAAATCCGCTCCGTTGCCCTCTGCTACACGCCTCCTAGTGCCTCATAATTCCATTAACTTTTAGTGTAAGATGTGCTACTACGCTTTATGTTTGTATCCGGCCCTTCCGAATCCCGAGTCCTCTGCCTCGCGCACTTGACCCCTCCGCTCGACGCCGCTCCATTCGCCTTAAGCCCTTTGTTCGCCATCCTTACGAAGCCTCCCTTCTAACTCCTTTAGTCGCCAGAGTTACACAAAGCCGCTTTCTAAGCCTTCTGTTTGCCACACTTACGAGAAGCACGGCGGAGAGGTACGTCGTCGTTCCGCAAGCTGTCCTCCCAGCAGTTCCATTTTGGAACCACGCGCGGCCATTCCCCTCAACTAGCTTCCCGTTCCTTCTCATCCTAAGATTGATCCGCCCCTTATGCCCCAACACATCCTCGTCACCGGCGGCGCTGGCTACATCGGCGGAGCCACCGTCCGCCTCCTGCTGCAAAACAATTTCCATGTCACCGTGCTCGATGACCTTTCCCGCGGCCATCGCTCCTCCGTCCCGTCCGCCGCGCGCCTCGTTGTCGGCAACGTCGCCGACGCCGCCCTCCTCGGTCGGCTCTTCGCCGAATCTCCCATTCACGCCGTCATGCACTTCGCCGCGTTCGCCGAAGTAGCCGAGTCCATGCAAAATCCCGCTCTCTATTTCCGCAACAACACTGCCGCTACGCTCACTCTTCTCGAAGCCTGCCTCCGCCACAAGGTTATGCGCTTTGTCTTCTCCTCTTCCTGCTCGGTCTTCGGCTTCCCGCGAACCGTTCCCATCAGCGAAGATGCGGGCAAAGTGCCCGTCAATCCCTACGGTCAGTCCAAGCTGCAAACCGAAATCATGCTCGAATGGTTCCGCCAGATTCACGGCCTCCGCTACGCGGTTCTCCGCTATTTCAACGCCGCCGGCGCGTGGGACGGCCACGCCGAAAATCACGATCCCGAATCCCATCTCATCCCCAACGTTCTCCGCGCTGCACTCGGCACGGCGGGCCCGGTTTCCGTCTTCGGCACCGACTATCCCACTCCCGACGGTACCTGCGTCCGCGACTTCATTCACATTTACGATCTCGCTCGCGCGCACCTTCTCGTCCTCCGCGCCCTTGAAGACTCCGATCAGCGCATCTACAATCTCGGCAACGGCACCGGCTCGAGCATCCGCGAAGTCATCGCCGCCGCACGCCGCATCTCCGGCAGGGAAGTCCCCTTCGTAGAAGCCCCTCGCCGCCCCGGCGATCCGCCCACGCTCGTCGCCAGCTCCGAAAAAATTCGCCGCGAACTCAACTGGACCCCCAGCTACCCCCACCTCGACGACATCCTCTCTTCCGCCTGGCTTGCCCTGGAACAGGGCAAGCTTTCCAGATAGCGCCGCGGCGTTCCCTTGCGGCATCCGGAGATCGCCTCGGATTCTAGGACCTCGGATTTTAGGATCCTTGGGGGTCGGACTTTCAGGTCCGACAGAACGGATTAGAATCCATCCCAATCACGCCTGTAAGTCCTTTATTTGCCATACTTACGGAAACGGACGGGTTCGGCAGCTCCTCAACCTCGTCCGTCCTGACTCCGTCGAACCTTCCACTCCTCTCTTGATTGACCTAATATTCGGCCTCTGCTAGAGTGCCCCGCATGGCTAAGCCAAAAAAGTCCCACCCTTCCTCCTCCCACGGCAAGTCCGCTAAGCCGCAGAAACGAAAGTCCTTAGTGCCCGCCCATCCTCCGCAGCGGGGCGGGGTGGAAATGGTCGATCCCCGCGTACAGGCCCAGATGAAGATTTACGACGAGGCCCTGGCTCTGTTTCATCAGCAGAAATTCCAGCGTGCCAAACAGGAACTGGAAAAGGTTCTAGAAGGCCCCAGCAAGGAACTCGCCGACCGGGCCCGCATGCACGTGAAAATTGCCGAACAGCGCATGAAGCCCTCGCAGGAGCAGAACCCCAAAAGCGCCGAAGAGCACTATCAGCGAGGGGTGACCATGATGAACCTTGGCCGGTGGGACGACGCCCGCGAAAGCCTTGATAAAGCCCGCAAGCTGGCTGCGAAAGCAGATCACATCGTTTACGCTCTCGCCGCGCTGGATTGTTTGACGGGCGAGGCGGACGCCGCTATGGCTAATCTGAAAATCGCCATTAGCCTCAACAGCGCCAACCGCTATCACGCTCGCAACGACGAAGATTTCGCTTTCCTCCAGGAAGATCCGCGCTTCACTGAACTTCTCTATCCGGAAAAAGAGTAAGCTTCCATTTTCAGCTCTCGCACATCGCGCCCGCCATCTCAAAGGAAATCGCAGGGAGCATCGCAAACTTTGCAAAAAGGAATCCGTGTGGTCGCGCTTGGCGGCGGCACCGGGCTTTCCGCTCTGTTGCGCGGGCTGAAACTCCACGTCGTCCCGCGCCACGATCCATATCCCACGCGCAAACGCCCCATCGTGGATCTCGCCGCCATCGTCACCGTCACCGATGACGGGGGCAGCTCCGGCCGCTTGCGCCGCGAGAACCGCATCCTCCCCCCGGGGGACATTCGCAACTGCATGGTGGCGCTATCCAAAGACGAAGCGCTGATGAGCCGGCTATTTCAGTATCGGTTCAGCGCGGGACACGGTCTGATCGGCCACAACTTTGGAAATTTGTTTTTGGCGGCGCTAACTCACATCACCGGGGATTTTGCGGAAGCAGTGAGAGTCTCCAGCAGTGTGCTGGCGATTCGCGGGCGCATTTTTCCTTCGACGCTTTCCAACGTTACGCTGAAAGCAGTGCTGGAAAACGGCAAGCGCGTGCACGGAGAAACCCGAATCACGGCGAGCCGTTCGCGCATCAAGAAATTGACGCTGGCGCCGCCCAACGCGCGTCCGCTCGAAGAAGCAGTGAAAGCGATTCGTGAAGCCGACCTGATCCTGATGGGACCGGGTTCGCTCTACACCAGCATTCTGCCCAATCTTTTGATTCCAGAGATTGCGCGCACCATCGCGCGTTCGCCCGCGCCGCGTGTGTACATCGCGAACTTGATGACGCAGCCCGGCGAAACGACGAACTATTCGGTGGCGGAACACTTGCGCGCGATTCAGGAACATGTGAAACCGCGCATCGTGGATTTTGTGCTGGCCAACCGGCAAGAGGTTTCGCCGGCAGTGGCGCGGCGCTACCAGCGCGAAGGCGCTTTGCCGGTGACAGTCGATCCGGCAAAGCTGCGGCGTCTGGGTGTGAAGGTTCTGCTGGAGAATTTGCTGGAAGAGCACGAAAAGATCCGGCACAACTCTGCGCGCCTGGCGCAAGTGCTGCTCGACGAATTTGTTCCACGCTAAGGAAAATCAGCGGAGTTTGCCGCGCAGGACGGTGATGGAAGCGCGTGGCAAAGTGAATTGCGTGTCGGGCCCGGCGTCCGGAGCGGAAACCGCCGGTGGGCCGTCGGGGGCGGCATGGCTCTGCGCACCGGCCGGGTGCCAGAGGTATTGGTCGGCACCGAAGGTGGTCATCGAAATCTTGCCATCGAAGTGTCGCGTGGATTTTTCGTCGTTAAATTCAATCTTAATTGCGTGCGCGTTCGCGGAATCTTTATTTACCAATAGCAACGACCATTCCCCGTCGGGGCGCGCGACAGCATAAGCAGTGACCAGCGTGTTGCCCGCATCGTCCTGCAGATCGGAAGCAGCCGGATAGAAGCGATGGGTGCCGGCGCCATGGCGGACCCACTCGAGGTTGACCATGCGGCTTGCAAAATACTGTGAGGCGTATTGTTTAACGTGGAGTTCTTCGTCGGCGATGAAGTTTCCGTAGGTGCTGTCGCCGCGGCAGCCGGGATGCAGCGGTTCGGGCTGAATCGGCGAGTGGTAATAGACGGCGCCGGGGCCGCCAAACTGCAAAAACGATCCTACGCTGTCTGCCAGCCAGAGTGCCGCGAGAACGTCCTGCATCGGTTCGGTAAGCTCCCAGGAGAGATTGCTTTCGGTATTCATCAGCGGAATATTTTCCGGAACGCCGTCTTCGCGCCAGATGCGCAGGATATTGCGGGTCCATTCCGGCTCGCGATAGAGATCGCTCCAGTTCACGTCGCAAGGCGGAATGGGGTAGTGCTCGAACGAGACGAACGTTAAATCGTTCAGACGGTTGTGAGATCTCAAATAGTCCATGAAGCGCCCGAGCCAGGAAGTTTTTCCGTTCCCATCGGGCCAGACCTTGATGTCTTCATTGACGCCTTCGAAAACAGGGCCGCCAAGTTTTAGGGCGGGATCCACTTTGTGCAGCGCAGTGGCCCACTCTGAATACAACGCAGCGTAATCTTCCGGCAGCATGAACTGTCCGTCGGGCTCCTCGCCCATTTCGACATAAGAAATCGGATAGCCGCGCTTGCGCAGATAGGCGAGTTCAGCGGCGCTGTCTTCGGGCGTTCCGTAGAGCATGGAGACGGGAATCATGGCCGGAAGCTTGTTGGTGTAGCCGCTTTTGAAAAAAAGATCGAGGCCAGTCTGGATGGAGCTGTCGTTCTTGTCCGCTTCGCTATGCCACGGATCGATTGAGGAAACCAGTGTAGTGGTCTGATTTTCTCCCGCGACGTGTTTGACCAGATCAATGAATTTGCCGTCGCTTGAGAAATTTCCGGCGGATATTTCACCCGCGGCATAGCCGACGCAGTTGCGCCGGTCAGACGAGCCGTGCGTGTCGCAGGTGTGGGAAGATTCAGTCATAAGGATGCGCAGAAAACGCGCGCGAATGGGCTGAGTGGCGAGACGCAGAAGGGGCGAGCCGCCTTTGCCGTTCGAAATGTCGCCTTGCGGAAAGGTATTCCAGAGACCGGCGACGGGTTTGTTCATGGGATCGTCGCCGCCGGACCAGTATTGGACAATGAGTTTGATCGCGTAGGGATCGGCCCAGGAGATACGAATGGCGTCAATGCTTTGCGGCGTGCCGAAATCCATGACCATCCACTGCGGGTGGAGTGCGTCGTTCTCTCCGGTAAATTCGGAACTCAAGTAGGGATTGCTTTTCCAGTATGTCGCCGCATCGCCGTCAGTCAGCCGCGAGTAACCGTGGGAGGCTCCGTTGTTGCGGGTATTGCCGCGATGAGGAAGCGGATAGCCATAAGACATTCGGATTTCGCCGGCGGGATCGGCATGGCCGGTGAAGTAGCCGCTTTGGTGTTCGGCGTCGCTCCAAGTGCCGGAAGGATTCCAGTGCCAGGCCCCGATGCTGAGCTCGGTATTCTGACGATAGGTAATCGGTCCCCACCCTGCGGAAAGCGACTGCCGGATGGTTTCCGAAGAAAACACTTTTTCGAAATGCTTTGCCGATAGAATGTCGAGAGAGGAGCCCAGGGCTTTGTCGGGATCGAAAGGAATGGCCTTGCCGGCGGTAGAGTCCACACGGACGGTCTGCGAAAAACAGGCGCCGGGGAAAAACAGAATGGCCAGGAAAGTGCAGCCGCGAAGCCAGGAGTTCATCGTCCAACCTGAGCGTATTATTACGATTTAATACTGCGAAAACGCAAACCCAAGTGAAGGTACGCGGAAATGGGGCGGTTGCCAAGAGGAAAGTGAAGGTTTTGCGCGATGGCGGAGCAGGCGGCGGTGATAGACTTTGCCCAAACCGCAAGATCCGCCCGGGAGCAAAGGTTGGCAAATGCGATTCGTTCTGAAGCGCCTGACGTTGGGTGTGTTGCTGATTGTATCGGCAGCGGGCGCGCTATTGCTGTCCGACCTAGGACGAAGAACCGCCACGGCGCATAGCGTGCCGCACGTCGCGCTGCTGCAGCACGCATCCACCATGCTGCTGGATGAAGGCACGCGAGGAGCCATCGACGGGCTGGCTGAGCATGGCTTCGTGGACGGAAAGACCATCGTCATGGACCAATTTAACGCGCACGGCGATATCGCGGTAGGCAATTCCATCGCCACGGAAATGGTGCAGGCGCGATACGACCTGCTGCTGACCATGAGCACGCTATCGTTGCAAGCCGTAGCGAACGCGAACCGGGGAGGCAAGACGGTGCAGGTGTTCGGGCTAGTTGCGGATCCGGCGGTGGCGGGAGTGGGAATCAGCTGGGAGAATCCGCTGGCCCACCCGCGCAACCTGGTAGGACTGGGGAGCTTCCTTCCGGTACAGGAAGCATTTGGAATCGCGCGGCAAATGTTCCCGGAATTGAAACGTGTGGGAGCGGCCTGGAACCCGGCAGAGGCGAATTCGCGGGCGTACGTCGAGAGCGCGCGGGAAGCGTGCCAGCGGATGGGCATCGAGCTGCTGGAAGCGAACGTGGAAAATTCAAATTCCGTGCTGGAAGCGGAAGAGTCCTTGGTTGCGCGCGGCGCGGAGGTGCTGTGGATCGGGGGCGACGTGACCGTAAGTGTGGCCGCCGAGTCCGTGGTCGCTGTGGGGAGGAGAGCGCGCATACCGGTGTTCAGCATCACGCCGGGGAAACCGGATCGCGGAACGCTGTTTGACTACGGCGCGGATTTCTACCAGATCGGGCGGCAGACAGGAGCACTGGCGGCGGAAGTTTTACGGGGCGCGGATGTAGCAAAAATCCCGATCAAAAATGCTATACCGGTCAGCTTTGTGGTGAACACCACGGCGTTGAAAGGACTGCGCCAGGCATGGCGGATTCCCCCAGGAATATTGCAACGGGCAAACATTGTGGTGGACGACACGGGCATTCATGAGCGGGCGGTTAGCGGAAAAGCCGCGGGAGCCAAGTAGGAGCCATGCAAATCAGCAAGCGCCTGAGCGGAGGAATCGTGGAGCTGCTGGTGGAAGGGCGGATGGACGTTTACTGGGCGGAGCACCTTGCGGCGGCGGTTCAGGACGAGATCCGGCAGGGATCGCACCATATCCGGCTGGATTTATCGCGCGTGCCGTACCTGAGCTCGGCGGGAATCGGCGTGCTGGTGAAACTTCACCGGGAGCTAAGAGGTATTCAAGGCTCGTTTGCGGTGACGAATTGTTCGCGGACGGTGCTGAAGTCACTCGAGATTACCAACCTCGAAAGCCTGCTGGTCGAGAAGCAAACAGCCGGAGCTGAGGCAGGCGAAACCGCCGGAAAATCGCGAGTCACAGAGCCGCCCTCCGAGCGCGCAGCCAAGCGGCTGGAAGCAAACGGGGCGGTTTACGAGGTGTATCCGCTGGAGCCGGGAGCGAAACTGGAGTGCCGGAAAATCGGAGACGCCAGCCCTCTCGAGCGCAGCGGCTTTCGCAGTTCGAATTGCCACGCGGTGCAGTTTTCCGAGGCCACTTTTGCGATTGGATTGGGCGCACTGGGCGATGCTTTCGAAGATTGCGAGCAGCGGTTCGGAGAGCTCATCGCGGCGGGTGGCGCGATCGCCTATCTTCCGACGGATGGAACCAACGCCCCGGATTTCCTGCTGGGCGGCGGAACGACGATGCCCGAAGCGCAGGTCTGCTACGGCGTGGCCTGCGAGGGAGCGACCGCGCAGCCGTTCCAAAGCCTGATCCGCTTTGCAGCGACCCGCAGCGATATGCCGGTCACCCTTTCTGAGTTGCTGGAGACTTGCCTAGAACTGGCCGACAGCCAGCAAGTCGGTGTGGTGATCGTCGCGGAGGCGGCGGGGCTGATCGGAGCATCGCTGCGCCGGTCGCCGGTAACTTCAAACGGAAGGGCAGATATTTTTGCGTTTCCCGAGATTCGCCAGTGGCTTAGCTATACGGCAGAACGCGCTCACACGCGAAGCGTGGTCCTGCTGGCAGGAGTAGCGGCGCGCGGGGAGATCGAAGGCCTGAAGGAGTGGCTGAGGCCGCTGGGAAATTCGAGCCATGCGCAGCCAGCGCTCACCGGACATTTGCATGCCGCGGCGTTTTCCTACCGGCCCGTGCCCAAGGGAAAGATCGAGCTGAAAGAATCGGTTCGCGGGCTGTTTGAAGGACAAACGCTCGAGGGCATTCTGCACTTGTTGCATGACGATCGCGAGGGAGGGCCTGGCCGGCAAAGCGAACTGTTGCGGGGTGCCTGTTGGATTGCGCCAATCGGGACGATCCGGCGAGCCGGCGCGAACGAGGCACGCGGATGAGCCTGCTGATCGGGGCGCTGACGCTGGGATTCATCTTTTCTCTGATCGCGCTGGGCGTGCTGATCAGTTTTCGCGTGTTTTCGTTTCCGGACATTACGGCCGATGGTTCGAGCACTCTCGGAGCGGCGGTAGCTGCGATGCTGCTGGTGAACCACCTCCCTGCGCCCGTCGCGACCGCCGCCGGTTTTCTGGCGGGATTTCTGGCAGGCGCGCTCACCGGAACTCTCGCAACCAAGTGCCGGATCAACGGACTGCTGTCGGGCATTCTGGTGATGACGGGGCTGTACTCGGTCAATTTGAGAATCATGGGGCGAAGCAATGTCTCGCTGTCGGGGGCTTCGACACTGGCTGACTTCGCCGAGCGGGCAGGCGCGACGGTAGCGGGCCGGGGAACGCTGAACGTGATGGGGTGGGAGGTTGCCACGCGTGAAGCGTCCATTCTTTTAGCCGCGGTCGGGTTCATCGCGCTGGCGGGTTGCGTGATGTACGTGTTCCTCCAGACCAACCTGGGGACTGCGATGCGCGCAACCGGCGACAACGCCCAGATGGTGCGGGCGCTGGGCGTCTGCGACGACAACATGGTCATCCTCGGGCTGGGCGTTTCAAACGGCCTGGTTGCGCTGGGCGGAGCTTTGTTGGCTCAGTATCAGGGATTCGCCGACGTGCAGATGGGCATCGGCATGGTGGTGTGGGGTCTCGCGAGCGTGATTATCGGCGAGGCGCTGGTGGGAACTCGGCAACTCGGATTGAGCATTACCGGAGCGGTGATGGGTTCGGTGTTGTTCCGACTTCTGGTGGCGATTGCGTTGCGGATGGGGCTGAATCCGAACGACCTGAAACTGGCCACGGCGGTATTCGTATTTCTGGCGCTGGTTGCGCCCGCACTGCTGAAGCGGCTGGGACCGTTGAAGCAGAAGTTGGCGAGGACTTCCCATGCTTGAGATCGCGGGGGTCAGCAAGACGTTTAATGCGGGAACACCCAATGAACTGCGGGCGTTGCGGGGAATTGAACTGAAGGTGCAGGACGGATCGTTCGTGGTTGTGATCGGAACGAACGGTTCGGGAAAATCTACGCTGTTGAACGCGGTGGCCGGCTCGTTTTTCGTGGATTCTGGAGCCATCAAAGTGGGCGGCACCGACATCACCGGCTGGGCCGAGTGGCGCCGCGCGAAATTTATCGGCAGAGTGTTCCAAAACCCGTTCAGCGGCACGGCGGCGAGCATGTCCATAGCGGAAAATCTGGCGCTGGCCGCTTACCGCGGGAGAGGCCGGGGAGTGGGCTGGTTGTTGGGTAGAGATTTGCTGGGTAGCATGCGCGAGCGGGTCAGAGAACTGAATATGGGACTGGAAGACCGCCTGAAGAATGCGATCGGTTCGCTTTCAGGAGGGCAGCGGCAAGCGCTGACGTTGCTGATGGCGACGTGGCTGCGGCCGCAGTTGCTGCTACTGGACGAGCACACGGCCGCGCTGGATCCGAAAAGCGCCGACCAGGTGATTGCGCTGACCGACGCGATCGTGAAGAGGGAAAAACTGACGGCGCTGATGGTGACGCACTCCATGCAGCAGGCGGCCGGCTTGGGCGACCGGTTAATCATGATGAATCGCGGCCAGCTGATTCAGGACTTCTGCGGCGCGGAGAAGAAGCGGCTGCGGCCAGAAGATCTTGTGGCGCGCTTTGAAGAAGTGCGGCGGGCGGAACAGCTGGACGAGAGCGCAGCAGCGATGCTGCGGCGAATGTATGTCTGAGTGATTTGTGTGCCAGCGCGCAAACGGCCGGGGCGACGGAGGGGGAACCTAAGGCCAAAAAGGATGCGGCGAGAAATTGACCGCGAAACGATATCCTCATGAACAGCTCCACGCCAGCTAACGGTTACGATGTAATCTTATAAAAACAGGTGAGTTTACGCGGCTTGATGGCAAGCGTGTTTGCCGAAGTTGCCAGGCCAGGCAAGGCTTCTGCGGGCAGTCGCAGGTTCAGAAGGTCCTGGTGGCTCAGGGAAGCCAGAAGCGTTATCCTCACAGGAACCGAGAGCCGTTCGTCCGGACCTGCGATTTGAAAGAGGATGGCGCCTTTTGGCAGACGTTGGCTTCGTTGCGACCTCCACGATTCACGCTGTTTCGAGACTTCAGCTGTCTTGTGACCGCGGAACACGTGCCCCGCGACCTCTGGTGCTGACCCTTCGCCTAACTTTTTTCAAAAAGGAGAATTCTGTATGCCTCTGATGCCAGACCCTACGTTTTATCCCTCTCCGCGAATGGCGATGCGGGCGCAGCCAGAACGGCTGGCGTATGTGGCGTTGCTTAACGCGACGAAAAACGGAAAGCGCGATGCCATGGGCGTAGTGGACCTCGACCCCGGCTCGAAGAGTTTTGGACAGCTCGTGGGGCAAACGGATTTTCCGCACAACGACAATGAACTGCACCACTTCGGCTGGAACGCGTGCAGCGCGTGCCTGTGCCCCCAGAATCCGCACCCGCATATGGAGCGGCGTTACCTCATCGTGCCGGGCATCGGCTCATCGCGATTGCACATTCTGGACACCAAAGAAAATCCACGGCAGCCGAAGATTGTGAAAGTGATCGAGCCGGACGAGTTCATCAAGAAGACTGGTTACACCTCGCCACACACCATTCATTGCGGACCGGATGGAATTTATGGAAGCGCGCTGGGTGCGGCGAATGGCGACGGGCCGGGCGGAATCTTTCTGATGGACGCGGAAAGCTTCGAATTGAAAGGCAAGTGGGAACAGGAACGCGGGCCGCAGCATCTGGCGTATGACTTCTGGTGGCACCTGGGGCTTGACACGATGGTAACGTCGGAGTGGGGCACGCCGAACATGGTGAAGGACGGAGTGAATCCGGAGCTGCTGCTGGCCGGAAAATACGGGCACAAGCTGCACCTGTGGAACCTGGACAAGCGGAAACACTTGCAGGAAATCGAACTGGGCGCGGAACAGCAGATGGTGCTGGAGCTGCGGCCTTCGCACGATCCGAACAAGGCGTACGGATTTGTGGGAGTGGTGCTGTCGCTCAAGGATCTATCGTCTTCGATCTGGATGTGGCATCGCGAGGCTAATGGAAAATGGGCGGTGCGCAAGGTGATCGAAATTCCGGCCGAGTCGGCCGCAGCGGACGACCTGCCACCGCTGCTGAAGGGCTTCAAAGCAGTGCCGCCGCTGGTTTCGGACATCAATTTGTCGCTGGACGACAAGTTTTTGTACGTGTCGTGCTGGGGAACCGGTGAATTTGCCCAGTACGACGTTTCGGATCCGGCGAATCCGAAGAAGACGGGTTCGATTCATACCGGCGGGATTGTGCGGCGCGCGGCGCACCCGAAAAAATCGAAGCAGGCGCTGAACGGCGGACCGCAGATGGTGGAAATCAGTCGTGACGGCAAGCGCATCTACTACACGAATTCGCTGTATTCGCCGTGGGATGAGCAGTTTTATCCCGACGGAGTGAAAAGCTGGATGGTGAAGATTGACGCCAATCCGGTCGGTGGCATGAAGCTGGACGAGAAATTTCTTCTGGAGTTCGACGGATTGCGCGCGCACCAGCTCAGACTGGAAGGCGGCGACGCTTCATCGGATTCGTACTGCTATTCGGACAAGTAAATGACGCATGGAGATTTAACTGCCGGGGCGATGTGGCTGATGCTGTTGCTCGGCGCGTACCATGGGCTGAACCCCGCGATGGGATGGCTGTTTGCGGTGGCGTTGGGCATGCAGGAGCAGAAGGGAACCACGGTCGTGCGATCGCTGGTCCCGATTGCGCTGGGCCACGCCCTGGCAGTCGGAAGTGTGGTGACGATTGCAGCGGTAGCGGGAGTGTCGCTGCCGCTGGTGGTGTTTCGCTCGATCGTCGCCGCGTTGCTGGTTGGGCTTGGGATTTTCTTTCTGGCTCGGCACTGGCATCCGCGCTGGGTTCGCATGCGGGTTGGCTTTTGGGATTTGACGGCGTGGTCGTTCCTTATGGCGACGGCGCATGGAGCGGGATTGATGGTGGTCCCGGTGCTGCTGCGTGGCGGCAGCGCGCAAGCATTCGGCGGAACGACGATACACGATCACCTACATTTGGTGGGTATGGCCAGCCCGGTGGCGGGAATCTTCGCCACGGGAGTCCACACTGCCGGATATCTGGCGGTTACCGGACTGATCGCATGGATCGTATACAAAAAGGTCGGGCTGGCCGTCCTTCGCAAGGCGTGGTTCAACGTGGATTTGCTTTGGGCAGTGGCGCTCATCGCCACGGGCGTGGTTACATTCCTGGTATAAAATTGCTGAGTCTGATTGCCGTAACGAAATAAAAGATTCTTTCCAGAGGGATAGGCATGTCCACATTCGGCTTGGTTGAGTACAAAGATGCGAGTCCGGAAGTGCGCGCGGTGTACGACGACATTATGGCGACGCGCAAGACGGACTGGATCAACAATTTCTGGAAGGCCATCGCGCACGATCCCTCGACGTTGAAGCGGACGTGGGAAAGCATCAAGCAGATCATGGGTCCGGGGGCGCTCGATGCGCTCACGAAGGAAATGATTTATGTGGCCGTGAGCGTGGCGAACAATTGCCATTATTGCATTGCGTCTCATACGGCGTCAGCGGTGAAAAAAGGAATGACTCCGGAGATGTTCAAAGAATTGCAGGCGGTCATCGGAATGGCGGCGGAGACGAACAAACTGGTAACCGGCTATCGCGTGGAGATTGACCAACAATTTGAACGGCCCTTCGGGGCAGGGAACTAACCGATCCAGCAGGCCGTTGTTTAGAAACTTCCACCGGCCGGACAATTGCTCACTGGCTTCGGTCCTCTTATTTCAGGACCGTGTCGTTTAAAAGCGCCGGGCGCTGCCCGAGGAGCACCTCTGTGCTGCCTACCTGTACCACGGGACAGGTGTTTCCCCCGTAGTACGCGCGTACTATCGTCGGGCTGCTCGCCGTACCGGCAACCTATACCAGGACAGTCGGCGTGGTCTTTGTGACTCTACGCGGAAGACCGTCCGAAAATTTCTGAACGGCAAGTAGGTATGCGATGGCTCCACTTCCCGAAACGACAGGTCAGACGAACGCTCCAGCGCCGGGCGGCGCGAAACCGCAACCAGTGGCGATGGAAATTCCCGTGACGGTGAACGGCGCGCGCACGGTCGAGGGCAGCGAGAAACGCGAGCCATTTTCCGAACCGACGACGACGGTGCTGGTATTCGGCAGTGGAGCGGTGATTCGCTTGGCTGCGGCCGTGGGACCGGGACAGCTGCTTTTTGTCACCAACGAAAAATCGAAGCAGGAAGTGGTGTGCCAAGTCGTAAAGGCGAAACAGAACGGCAGCGGCGGCGGTTATGTGGAGCTGAAATTCACGGAAGCAACTGTGGATTTCTGGGGCATGCGCGTGCCGGGGAATGGCGCTCTGCCAGCGGCTCCGATTGCGCCTATCGCTGCGGCACCGACGAAATCAGTCGAGCAAAAACTGACGGACTTGAAGAGCGCGCCGCCCGCAGCCACGCAGCCCGCTTTGGCGCGGATCGCCCCGCCGCCCGCAATTGCGGTAATGCCCAGCCTCACGCCCGCAGCCGCGCCCGTGGCGCAAGCAAGCGAAATTCAGGCCGCACCGGTTGTCCCCGCGCAGCCTCCCTCCACGTCGAAAGTTCCGACGCTCTCGGAATTTCTGACGCACGGCTCGAATGGATTGGAACTGAAAGTACCTGATAAACCGCAAGCGCAAAAAACCCAGAACCGCGAAACGGGCGCGACGGCGGTGCTGACCGAAGAAAGGCCCGTCACAGTAAATTCTGGCGCGGCGCAGGTGTCGCGCGATCACGATAGCAAACCATCGTTGAGCACAGCCCTGGGCGTGGGCCAGAGTGTCGCGCCGGGTTCGGCCTCGTTTGATTTGTCAGCTGATTTGTCGGCGGAGGAAGTGAAGATTCCGGCGTGGCTGGAACCGCTAGCGCGCAATTCCATGCACGTGGAGAGCAAGCTCACGGAAAGTAAGGCCGTTGACAGCGTCGGTATCGAGCCTTTTGTTGAGGAAAAGCTTTCCATTAACGCACCCGCGACGGATGAGGTTGCGCAGGATCATGAGGTTGTTCCCGCGCTGACCGGAGAAGGGCGCGCTCCGAATTTTGGAACGTCACTGGCGCTGGATTCGGCTGCGGCGGCGGGTTCGGGCAAAGGATTGAAGATCGGATTGCTGATCGCAGCGCTGCTGCTGGCCGCGGTGGCGGTTTGGTATTGGTATGTAAATCAGCCGGCGAAGGTTTCGGCGGGAGGAAATGCCACGGCGACGGAAGGGAATCTGTCGAGCATTCCCGCCCCCAGTCCAAGCGCGACGGATCCGGAACCTGCTCGAAGCGGCATCGTGACCGCTGCGTCGAGCAAAACGTCATCGCAGGCTGTGCCGGTACCCCCGCCGTCCGCTAACGCAGGGAGCGATGCGCGGCCTCTTGGCAGCACAACCATCGCCGCGGCGGCGCGAAGTTCAGCTCCATCCAATCGTTCGCTGGATACCCCGACCGAAGTTGCTGCCGACGAACCCGCAAAGAAGCCTGCGTTGGGCCAAGTGCGCCTGGCCGCTCCGAAGGTTACGCGCAATCCATCAGCCGCAGAAAACGGAGCGGTGGATCCGGGACTGGGAATGAACGGTGTGGTGGCCGCGGATTCAAGCAGCCTGAGCATGCTGACTAGCAAGAGCAGAGGCCCTGCGGCCCCGTTGCCTGTCGGCGGCGACGTAAGAGTTGCGCGATTGCTGTCGTCGGTTCCCCCCGTGTATCCGCAGATGGCGCGTACGCAGCGCGTGAGCGGAGACGTGACCATTGATGCGCTGATTGACGTCAATGGACGAGTGTCCACCATGCGCGTCGTTTCCGGACCGGCGCTCTTGCACGAGGCCGCGATGAGCGCGGTGCGTCAGTGGAAGTATCAAGCGGCGATGCTGAATGGCATTCCGACAGCCACGCACCTAAACGTCACGGTGCAGTTCCGGCTGCAGTAAAAAGGTCAATCCAAAAAACCAAAGAGAAGATTCTTCGCTCCAGCGGAATGGCTTGCGGCATTTCTACATCGTCAGGACGACGCGGAATTGCGCGTGGCCGCTGGTCATGCGTGCGTATGCTTCGGCGGCTTTTTCCAGCGGAAATTTTTCGATCATTGGGCGCACGCCGGTAAGCGCCGCGAAACGCAATGTGTCTTCGGAGTCGCTAGGCGTGCCGGAAGCCCACCCCTGAACGCTTTTGCTTCCCGGAATCAGCAACGCCGCGGGGATTTCGATAGGCGCCATATCCGCGCCGATTACCAGCAGCTTGCCTCGGCGGCCGAGTCCGTAGAAAATTTCCGACATGGATTTGGAACTGGGAGCGGTGGCGAGAATGACGGCTGCTCCGCCGCGCTTTTTCAGTTCTTCGGCGGCGTTGCTGGCTTTGCTGTCAATGTAATCGTGCGCGCCGAGTTTCTTGGCGAGCGCGGCATTTTCCGGACCGCGCCCCACCGCGACGACGCGATAGCCAAACTTGCTGGCAAACTGGACACCGAGATGGCCAAGGCCGCCAATTCCCTGAACGGCAACCAGATCGCCGGGGACCGCTCCGCTGTGGCGGAGCGCGTTAAACGTGGTGATTCCGGCACACAGCAGAGGCGCAGCTTCCGCGGCGTCAAGGCCGTCGGGAATGCGTGCGACCGCTTCGACCGGCGCGACCATATATTCCTGATAGCCGCCGTCGTAAGTGAAGCCGGTAATCGCGCCACTTTCACAATTCGCGAAATCTCCGGCGCGGCATGCAGGACAAGTGTTGTCCTGCCCGCCATGCCAGCCGGCACCGGCGCGGTCGCCCTTTTTCCATGTGGTCACGCCCGGGCCGACTTCATCGATCACTCCGGCAACTTCGTGGCCGGGAACGCGCGGATACTTCAGGCCAGGCCACAGGCCATCCTTTACCATGTGGTCGCTGAAGCAAATGCCGCAGGCTTGCACTTTAATGCGAACCTGGCCCGGGCCGGGCGACGGAATTTCGCGTTCCACAAGCTCAAAATCTCCGCCCGCTTTGGGGATTTGCACTACTTTCATTTTTGCCATTTCATTCTCCGAAACAGATTGGGAGGCGCGCCAGCATTCGATGCGTGATCGTCCCGACAGGATACGAAATCCTGTGGCCTACGCCCTGTGGTGACGACCCGCCAGCTGCAATCCTGGAACGATGGCAGAGCAACGCGGCTTGCGGCGATGCGACGCGGCTTCGTATACTGACACTCCGGCCCGGCGGCCGATTTAGCAGGTGGGTAGCCTGCCAAAGGGGACAATGCCGGGCATTCGAGGAAAAATCCGCAATCCAGTTTGCGGTGTGGTGTGTGAACCCGCTGGGCGCGGCTACGCCGCGTCTTGGGAAACCCAGCTCCTCGCAGAGAGGCCAGAATGTCGCAAGCGACTGCTCCGGAAGAGATGAACGTATACCAAAACGCGGAAGCGCGTTTTGAAGAAGCCGCCAAGAAGCTCGGCCTCGAACAAGGCGTCTACAAATACCTGAAATATCCCGACAAAGAAGTGACCCTGTACATTCCAGTCGGAATGGACAACGGTACCCTCGAAGTATTCACGGGATATCGCGTATTGCATTCCACAGTGCGCGGTCCGGGCAAGGGTGGCATCCGTTTTGCACCGGACGTCAGCCTAGATGAAATCCGCGCGCTGGCGGCATGGATGACCTGGAAGTGCGCGGTGGTGGACATTCCGTTTGGCGGCGCCAAAGGCGGAGTAATTTGCGATCCGAGTAAAATGTCGCGTGGAGAATTGGAGCGGTTGACGCGGCGCTATACGGCGGAACTTGCCAGCTGGCTGGGCCCGGAGCGTGACGTGCCGGCGCCGGACGTGGGCACCAACGAACAGACCATGGCCTGGGTGATGGACACCTACTCCATGCACGTGGGTATGGCGACAACGGCGGTGGTGACCGGGAAGCCGATCGAATTGGGCGGCTCACGCGGACGGAAAGAAGCGACCGGACGCGGCGTGATGATCTGTGTGGATCAGGCCATCGAAAAATTGAAAATGAAAAAAGAGGGCTGCCGCACGATCATCCAGGGATTCGGCAATGTCGGCTCCATGGCCGCGGACCTCATGCAAAAGTCGGGCTACAAAATCATCGGGCTGGCCGACATTGGCGGCGGCTTACACAACGAGAACGGATTCGACATTCCCAAGGTGATTGACTGGGTGACGAACCAGAAGAAACCGCTACACGATTTTCCGGGCGGCGGCCAGAAGATGAGCGCGAAAGAAGTGCTGTTCCAGCCCTGCGAAGTACTGATTCCCGCGGCAATCGAGAATCAGATCACCGAAAAGAATGCCGCCAATGTACACGCGAAGATTCTTTGCGAAGGCGCGAATGGCCCGACGACCTGGCAGGCGGATGCCATCCTCGACAGCAAGGGCGTGTTTACCGTGCCGGACATTCTGGGCAACGCCGGTGGCGTGACGGTCAGCTATTTCGAGTGGGTGCAGGACCGCCAGGGCTTTTTCTGGCGCGAAAGCGAAGTCAACGAGCGGCTGATGGACATTATGGTGAACGCCTTCGACGTGGTGGTAAAATACGCTGAGAAGCACAAGGTCAATAACCGCATCGCTGCGTACATGGTTGCCATCGACCGCGTGGCGAAAGCCCTTAAAATGCGGGGAATATACGCTTAACCTGGTAAGCCGAAAGATGGCGTTCCGCTGCTCTGGCCAAGGCGGCAACGCACAAAATAAACAGTTGCAAAAAAACGCGCGCGGTGGATAATGCCGCGCGGAAGGAATCCGTACCTTGAGCCCGGACTCAGTGTCGGCCGGAAGCCAGAAAAGCGAGAAACAGCACCGCCGCGAGATCTGCCTGATCGGGCGGTGGATGTACCAGCGCGAATTCATCGTCGCGTGTGAAGGCAACGTGTCGGTGCGCCTGGGCGACGGGCGCATTCTCGCCACCCCTACCTGCATGAACAAGGGCATGCTGGACCCAGGAGATTTAGTAGTTGTGGACCCCGAAGGGCGTCAAATCGGAGGATCGCGAAAAACCTCCTCCGAGGTCCTAATGCACCTGCTGTTTTATCGTATGCGTCCCGACGTACAGGCGGTGTGCCACGCGCATCCGGTAACTTCGACCGGGTTTGCCGCGGCGGGCCGCGCGCTCGACGAAGCGCTCCTTCCGGAGGTGGTGATTGGACTGGGCAAAGTGCCGCTGGTCCGCTATGCCACACCGGGAACGCCGGAATTGAGCACAGCGCTGGAACCTTACGTCGAGCACTACGACGCGCTGCTGCTGGCCAATCATGGCGTCGTTACGTGCGGGCCGGATCTGCTGACCGCGTTTTATCGCATGGAAACGGTGGAGCATACGGCCAAGATCACGGTCGCCGCGGAGAGTGCCGGAACGCCCAAGCTGTTTTCGAGCAGGGAAGTTGCCAAGCTCATGGCGGCCCGTGCGCGCTATGGTGTAATTGCTCCGCCGGGCGGCGCCGCGGAATTGCCGGTGACCAGCGACGACGATGAAAATGTGGCGGATGAAATTACCTTGCGGCGTGACGAGCTGGACGCGTTGATTGAAGACGCCGTGCGCAAGGACCGCGCGCGCCGTTAGCGCTCTTCGGCTCCCCCGAAGAGCGTTCCATCCAGAACTTCCCGTACCTTGCGCACCAGCGTGATTGGCGCGAACGGCTTTTGCAGAAACGCTACATCTTTGTCCTCGATGCCGGCGCGGACGAGTGCATCATCAATGTAGCCCGACATAAATAAGACTTTCATGCGTGGATTCTTACTGGACAGGCGCGAGGCCAGTTCCGTGCCGCTCAGGCCCGGCATCACTACGTCGGACACCATCAAGTCCACGGCTTGGCCGTCGGGGTGAGCCAACAGAGTCTCCGCTTGATCCGGTTGTGCGGCGGTCAACACTGAATAGCCATGAGAGTCGAGCACCGAGCGTATCAACTCGCAGACCGAAGCGTCATCTTCGACGATCAAGACTGTCTCGCGGCCACGCAGGCTCTCTTGCCGCTGCGCCGAACGGGGCGACGCTGGCAGGGCGGAAGCAATACACGGCAAAAAAATCCGAAATGTGGTGCCGCGGCCGGGCTGGCTGGTGAACGTGATGTGTCCGTTGGCTTGCTTTAAGATCCCGTAAACCGTTGAAAGCCCGAGCCCGGTGCCTTTTCCTGTTGGTTTGGTGGTGAAGAACGGCTCGAACAACCGCTTCTGCACGCCCGGGTCCATGCCAGTACCGGTGTCTTTTACCAGAAATTCGATGTAGCGGCCGGGTTTGAGATTGTTCGCTCGGGCCATGGTATCCCCTAGCCCGACATTGCGCGTTTCAAAGATAAGTTCGCCGCCTTTGGGCATAGCGTCGCGGGCATTCACTGCAAGATTCAGGATCACTTGCTCCATCTGCCCCGCATCTGCGAGGATCGTGCCCAAGTCAGGAGCGAGATGCGTGAAAATCTTGATGTCTTCGCCGATCAAGCGACGCAGCAATTTTTCAATGCCGGTAACGATTTGATTCAAATGCAACGTTGTCGGCTGAATGGTCTGTTTTCTGCTGAACGCCAGCAGTTGGCCAGTAAGTGAAGTTGCGCGCTCTCCGGCTTTCAGGATCTGATCCACGTGCCCTCGAAGCTTTTGATCCGGAGCCAGCGCGTCAGCCAGCATGGAACTGTAGCCGCTGATCACCATCAGCAAGTTGTTGAAGTCGTGCGCCACCCCGCCGGCAAGCGTCCCTATGGCTTCCATCTTCTGCGACTGGCGCAGTCGCTCTTCCATGTGGCGGTATTCCGTGACGTCGCGAACAACCCCGATGACGCCTACGATCTTGCCGGCGGCGTCGCGATGAGGGGCCTTGGTGGTGATGAAGGAATGCCTTTTCGCGTGCAGCATGACGTCGTACTCAAAAAGCTTGTTCGTGCCTTCCCGCACCACTGCGGCGTCGTGTTCGGTCAATAGTCTGGCCGTATCCAAATCAATCAACTCAAAAACTGTTTTCCCTTGCAGATCCTCGGGCTTCAGCTGCAGAAGCTCAGCATACGTCCGGTTAACGATGACGTAACGTCCGCCAAGGTCTTTAATGAATAGCGCGTCGCCGGTTCCCTCAAAAACGGACTTCAACAGAGCATTGCTTTCTTCCAGATCCCATGCGGCCTGCTGTTGTTGCTGTTCCGCAAACAAAATTCTGGCGACGGAACAACTGAACGAGAGAATCACCAGGGTCGCAGCGATAAACAGCTGCTTTTCGGCGATGCCTGCCGCCATCAGCAGCACCACAATCGGAAAGATCAGCGAGGCAACGTGGGCCCATGCCCAGCGCGCGGATCGCGGCGTTTCCTTCACAGGCTGCGACGCCGCGTCCGCGGTCGCCGCCGCTGGCAGTGGCAGCGTCGCCACAACCGTGGCTGTCAAAAAGGGTACGCTCCACGCGAAATCCCACAGCGAACCGGTGCGAAGGCTGCTTGTCGCTTGTAGGTACAGATACGGGAATTCGCCCCCCAGATAAACCAGGATGAAGAGGGCCATACGGCCATAGAGATCGCGAGCCGGGCGAACCTTGCTGAAGACCGCGCACAGGACGAACGAAAACAGCAACACGATGTCGCGCGAAGTTTCCGGGATCCAGGCGATCTGGCCGAGCGTGCCCCATCCGTTCCGCCACGCGTCGGGAGTATCGAACGTGAACAGGTAAACCGCCAGCATGATGATGAACACCTGCGCCAGATCGAAGAGGCGCGGCCACTGTTTGCGCTCGAACCCCCTTTTCTGGTCGATGAAAAGGATGGTCAGCGGAACGGACATGCTCAAAAAGTAGACCATGTCGCTCGGCCACGGCTCCTGAACGGAGGCATGCAGAATGCTGTCGTAGTACGTCGCCACGGTCTGCGCGATGGCCCACCCAAAAACGGCGGTACCGAAGAGCAGCCAGAAGTGTTTGGCGAAGTTTTCCGCTTGGCGGGCAGCAGACAGGCAGGCAAAACCCGCCAGGGCGGGGCAAGCGATTTGAATCAAATTCGAGGCCAGCGGCGTAGCAGGGTGATTCGACCCCGCCAGCAGGAGCGCACCGTGGAGGAAGAAGAGCGCAAGGGCGGAAATGAGGTAAACGAACCCAGTTCGCGAAAGTGTATTCGGCTCAGGCAAAATCCGAAGCCTTTCGTGCCACAGTTTCCAATACTAGGATATAGATCCATCATGCGATCATTGTGTGGGAATCGGCAAGGCGGAACGGGGAACAAGTTTCTAGTTCGCCACTGAACGCGCGTCCAGGACGCGAAACACCTCAATGGAGGATTTTGTGAGTCAAGCAAAGCTTTTTGCCGCCGTGCAGGCCGGTGATATAGCGGAAGTGGCGCGCCTGCTGGAAGCCGAGCCGGCCTTGCTGCTCGCGAAAAACGAACGCGGCGCTTCCGCCGTGCTGATGGCATGCTACAACGGGCGCAAGGAGATTCGCGATCTGCTGTTGGCCAAAAGCGCGCGGCTGGAGTTGCACGAAGCCGCGGCCGCCGGTCACCTTTCGCGCGTTAAGGAATTGGCCGAAGCGGATCCGGCGGCGGCCAACAGTTATTCGCCCGACGGCTTTCCGGTGGTGGCTCTTGCTGCGGTGTTTGGACATGAAGAAGTAACGCGCTACTTGCTAGGCCAGGGCGCTGACGTGAACGCGATCGCCACCAATGGCAGTGACTACACGGCGCTGACCGGCGCGGTGGGCAGCGGGCACGCCGCGATTGCCGCGTGGCTTGCGGAAAATGGCGCCAACGTGAATTACCGCTACGCGAAGGGCTATTCGCCGCTCCTGTCTGCCGCCGCCAACGGCCACCTGGAAATCGTGAAAATGCTGCTGGCCCACGGCGCGGACCTGCACGCCCGCACGGATGACGGCAAAAACGCCCTCAATTTTGCGGAGGAACGTCACCACAAAGAAGTGGCGGATTATCTCCGCGAGCTCGGATTGACGATCTAGGAATTCGCCTGTACCTTGAGGACACTCTGGCCAACACCACATGGCTTTTCCCGTCTATCTTCCGGTTGGCCCGCTTAGGTTGCATCCCCATCTTGTTCTTGAAATTGCCGCGTATGCCATTGCGTTTCGTGCGTATCTTGCGCTGCGCAAGCGGCAAGGCGACGCGCTCGACGACGGCAATCGCTGGTGGATGATTGCGGCGGCAGCAGTTGGCGCCGTGGTTGGGAGCAAAGTGCTCTATTGGTTCGAGGATCCTGCCATGCTCGCGATGCACTGGCGCCAGCCCGAATTTTTGATGGGCGGCAAAACCATTGTAGGCGCGTTGATTGGCGGGCTCTTTGCCGTAGAAATTGCCAAACGGCACCTGGGCATCGCGCGGCGCACCGGGGATCTGTTTGCCGTGCCGCTCTGCGTCGGAATGGCCATTGGCCGCGTAGGCTGCTTTCTTACCGGCTTGGACGATCACACGGCCGGCGCTGCAACGGCTCTGTCGTGGGGCGTGAATTTCGGAGACGGAATTGCCCGACACCCGACGCAGCTCTATGAATCGCTGTTTATGCTGGCACTTGGAGCATTTCTCTGGCGGCGCCTGCGGCGCCCGCACGTGGACGGCGACGTCTTCAAAATGTTTATGGTCGCCTATTTCGGCTTCCGGCTGGCCTGCGACCTTCTGAAACCCGACGCGCGCGTGCTCCTTGGGCTCTCCTCCATTCAGTGGGCTTGCGTGGCGATGCTCGGATACTACGCCTCGGACATTGCACGCTGGTGTTTGCAAAGCCGGGCGCAACCAGCGCGCGCTGTGCGGGCGGAGTCCTGAACTGATGGCAGAAAACCCGATCGCCAAAGCCGGCGTGCCCAAGCGGCTGCAGTACCGCCGGATCCTGATCACCCTTGCGGCTGCGCTGGTTTTGTCAGGCGGCTCATTTTACGGTTGCGCGAAGGCGTTTCGGTTCAATCAATCCGATTCTTTCTGGGTGAACTTTTTTCTGATTTCATTCTTCGTTTGCGTGGCGGTATTTGCAGGCGCCTTGGTTTGGCTCGTCGTAGCGTTCGTTGTTAATCTCATTCGCAAATCGCGCGAAAATCCATGAGCTCGGAATCGCTGCCTTGCATCAAGAAATGGAAAACATGAATCCGGACCTGCCTCCGGCGCCTGCCCCTAAGCGGCCAAACTTCCGGCCCGTGCTGATCACCTTGCTGTGTTCGGTCTTGCTAGGCGCCGGCAGTTGCTTTGGATTTCTCACGACGTTAAACACGAACGAGAGTTCCACAATCAATTTGGCGCTCGCCGTGCTCTTCTTGTTGTGTGTCGCGACCTTTTTGGGATCAGTTGTGATGCTTATCGTAAAAGCATTTGCAAACCGGTGAACAAGCGGAGCTGAATATGGCGGAACGTGGGCGGCCCTACCTCTTTTACGACGTGGCGATGACGATCTGCTCGCGGTGCTACCGCAAGCTAGAAGGCAAAATTGTCTTTCAGGACGACAAAGTGCTTTTGCTGAAGCGCTGCCCGGTCCACGGCGCGGAACGCGTCTTGCTTGCCGACGACGTAGACTACTATCGCCGCTGCCGCGAACTTTTCATCAAGAAGCCGGAAATGCCGCTGGTGTACAACACGCCAGTGAAGTGGGGCTGTCCCTACGATTGCGGCTTGTGCACGGACCACGAGCAGCATTCCTGCTTGTCGCTGGTTGAAGTCACGGACTGCTGCAATTTGCGTTGCCCGGTGTGTTATGCGAATAGCGGCCCGGAACGGACCGAGCATCGCTCGCCGGCATTGATCGAAAAAATGCTCGACGCCGTAGTTCGTAACGAAGGCCACCCTGACGTAGTGCAACTCTCTGGCGGAGAGCCCACTCTGCATCCGGATTTCTTCACCATCGTCAAGTTAGCCAAGGCCCGGCCAATCCGGCATCTCATGGTCAACAGCAACGGATTGAAAATCGCGCAAGATCAGGATTTTGTGAAGCGCTTGGCGGAGATCGAAGACTTTGAAGTGTATTTGCAATTCGATTCCTTTGAGCGCGAGGCATTACTCGATTTGCGCGGCGGCGACCTGCGCAGCGTTCGCGAGCGCGCGCTGGAGCGGCTGAACAAACACAATATTTCGACTACGCTGGTCGTGACTTTGCGCAAAGGATTAAATGACGGCGAAATCGGCAAAGTAATTGACTACGCGCTGACGCAGCCTTGTGTGCGCGGCGTGACCCTGCAGCCGATACAGGACGCCGGCCGGCTGGAAAAATTCGATCCTGCCACGGATCGACTCACACTTACCGAAGTCCGCCGTAAAATCCTGGAACAAACCTCCGTTTTCCAGGCCGAGGACGTGATTCCTGTGCCGTGTCATCCGGACTCGCTCGCGATGGCATACGCTCTGAAAATCGACGGAAAGGCGGCGCCGCTCACGCGCTTTGTTCCGCCGGGCGTGCTCATCAACGGGGCGCGCAACACCATTGTTTACGAAGAAGAACAGGGAGTGCGCGATTGCTTGTTCAAATTGTTCGCCACCAACCACTCGCCCGAATCGGGAGCCGAATCACTGCGCGAACTCTTGTGCTGCCTGCCCAAAATCGCCGCGCCCGCGAATTTGTCTTATCAAAATATATTCCGCGTGCTGATTGTGCAGTTCATTGACGCATACGCCTTCGATGTTCGCTCGGTAAAGAAAACCTGCATCCATATCGTCCACCCGGACGGACGTCTGATCCCCTTCGACACCTACAACCTGTTCTACCGCGACGAACTGGAGCGTACCCGCCTGGCTCCCTTGCGCACCCAGCATTCGGATCCTTCACTTATGTCCATTCGCCCCGCCGTCTGATTGGCTTACCGTGAAGGTCAACCTCGGCTTCAATTACATTTCTACTCACTGGCCCCGACTGTGCTGGCCAAACCCTCTGGTAATTGAACGACCGCGGGCTATAGGTTGTGCCCATCACCTTGTTATTTGAAAGGAGCTCTGATTTCTGTTTGAATAAGCCCGCGAGGAAACAGCATTGAAAATATACAACGTCACGGGCTATCTAATTATTGTTTGCTATTTGCTGGCTTGCATGTTTTCTGCCCCGATTAGGTTAGGACCTTGGAAAGGACTATTCATCGCCGGAGTGTACTTCATCTTTATTTGGTTTCTGGGCGGGTTGTATTTGGCCGATATTCTTCACCTGGGAATCGCCCATCGCGCCCTCGACTATAAGGAATGGTTCATAAAAGTCGTCACCGTCGTGACCAACGTCTTCGCCATCTATGTAGATCCCATCGCGTGGGTGAACCGCCATCGTTTGCACCATAAATATTCTGACCATTCCGGGGACCCCAATAAACTCTCGGGCGATGGTTTTTGGCGGACCCTATATCTCTGTATGCTGCCGTATCGGTGCACCGAGAATGTGGCCGGCGACAAGATCTTGAAGTCTCGGACTTTTCGAGTCGTTGCCAGCCCCTTTTTTGCAATACCTGCGCAAATCTTTAGTTTTTATCTCCTGTGGAAGTTGGCTGGAAGTCTGAAGTTTGCGCTGGTCATGTGGGTGGGAATGCGAATTTTTGCCCTGTGGGTGAATATGATTCAAAACTATTGGACCCACACGCGGACATTTGGATACCGGCGATATCACGATGAAGAGGACAACGCCATGAATATCGGCGAGTGGCTGCCGGTAACGGCGACCTTCAGCGCCTGCCTGCAGAATAACCATCACCACTATGAGGGCCTGTTGCGATTAAGCCACGACGACTCTGAATACGACTTTGGATTTTTGACCACAAAACTCATTAAATCTTTGGGCCTCGTAAAGGCAACGAGAACCGGCGCAGAGATACCGAAGGACGTCTCATTGGACGCGCTAGGTTTTTAGGGCGTACTTTTTCTTTCCTATCTTTTTTTCCCGGTAAAGGGTTCGATTGTTTGCCCAAGAAAGTTAGGCGAAATTTCTTGGCCATCCAGGCCATAGCGTTCCGGCCACTGATCAGGATAGTAGTAAGTTCCAAAAATCTTATCGATCCACGGAAAATGAATGGCAAAGTTCTTGTCGATACCCTCTTTTTGAGAAGTGTGGTGCCAATGATGATATCTGGGCATAACCAGAAACTGTTCCAGCCATGGGGCATTCGGGCCGAAATTGCAATGCGTCCAGGTAGCGTGAAGGGTAACAAAAATCAAATACGCCAGGATGATCGATTGCGAAAATCCCAGCATGAGCGGAGCAAGGATAAATCCACGCACCAGTGTGTCGTCCACAAAGTGCGAGCGTGAGCCAGCGATCCAATCAAGCGCCTTCGAAGAATGATGAACGGCATGAAAACGCCATAAAAAAGGCACTTTGTGCAAGGCCAGATGAATAAAATATTCCGCGACGTCCGCCACCACAATGGCCAGGAAAAACTGCAACAACCAAGGCATGCGCGCGATAAATTGCTGCAGTACCGGAACACCCAGATATTTAGTGGCTTGGGTAGCGGGCAATAAAACCAGAAAAGATAATATTTGCAGCGGGAGATGAGTGGACATGAAATACACCACGTCCAAAGTCCACTCCTTCCTGAATGTTCCTTGTTTTGGATACTGCGGCCAGATTCTTTCCAGTGGCACGTAGATCAGTGCCATCAAAAACAAATCGAGCAAAAACCAGTCCAGACCGATTGCCAGCCCACCTCGCGGAGTTTCGTTGATCGGTACGCTGGATCCGCCCAAAGCCGTTGCCGCGATGGCCAGCAACATTCCAGTCAACGCCAAAATCTTTTTCTTGCGCTTAATCGAAGAAAAGATTCCGAATAAAATCGCGGTCACTATGAGGCATTGCATTAAAACGCGCATGGTGTGCATTGGATAATGTGGACGCAGTTCGGGAGAGCTTAGTAGCCGGGGAAAATGCAGGCACAAAACTCCTCCGAACGAAAGAAATCCAAAAAAGGCTGACAATATCCCGCTCCACCAGCCCGTTCCAAAACCGGTAGACTCGCTATCGCCAAAGAATTCATTGATTTTTTGCTCGATCACGACGTCCCCAGTTTACGTTCCTCGACTCATGCATGCCATTAGAAAGATAGCGACATGACGCTTTAGCTGAAAGCAGTGAGTAAGGAGCTCGCTGCACCTGGCCCCCGCTGTCCTGTGTTTAGTGACCGATCCCTGTCTGTACCGGAAGCCGCGGTTGAACAGAGCTATTTGCGGATGATCGCTCTGCCTGCAACACTCTGCTTCTGCGCTGCGACTACTCAATTCCGGCTTTCAGCTGACCGCCCATGGAAGGAGTTGGCCACGAGTGCCCGTTCGCCCAAACTGGCCGGGGCCACAATGCTGCCGCTAAGAGTTCACGTTCCACACATATAAGAAAGTGCCATCGGTAGCGGTGGCCACTCTGCGTCCTGCTTTTCGAGTTGCCCGATTCAGTGCCGACCGAACTTTTTCCTTCGATTCCACTAATTCAGCCAGCGGGACCTTGATTGCAGAACCAGCTTTCAGCTCATCGAGGTCGTTAAGGATGATAGTGACTATCTGCTTGTGCTTTCCATTACGACCCTGCGGCACATCGGCTTGCACCATGGTCTTGAAATGCGGTTTGGTCTTAGTGTTTGCCATAACGACCCCTCGCGTGATGAAACGCTAAACAAACGCCTCGTTATCGTATCTCATCGTACAGAACCCTGCAAGTAGAAACAACGGGCCCTACCGTCTCGTGCCGTTATCGAGCCTTTCGGGCAACCCGACGTTCAGGTCAGCATTAAACGTAAGAGTTAAGCGGCGTCTCCTCTTGCACCGCCTAAAGCCAAACCCGATCCTCAAAAGATATGACCCGTACAACCTCCGGCCTGCTAGCGTTCGAGGCTCAAGGAGTGATCGCTAATGCCCAAAACAACTTTCGAGCAAGTTTCGTTGGAAGTGGTCAAGAAGGTTGTCGAGGAACAACTCAAGCAACAAGAAAGAGCCAGCGAAGGGATCAAGAAGAAAGAGTTGGAGCAGTCAGAACGACTACTTTTGACGAACCGCGAGGCAAACGAGAAAGGACGACAAAAATGACTCATACGGTAGATATTTTCCGTTTGGACCCCATCGGAGTGCGTTGGCTTGAATCAGCGGCAACCCTTGAGAGTGCCAAAGCTCGAGTCCAAGAATTAGGAGTGTGTTCGCCGGGCCAGTTCTTAGTCTTGGACCACAAGACAGGAAGAAGATACGGAATGCAGGTCAAAGCAGCAGACGGAGGGAGCATCCTCACCGAAGTGACGTTGGTGATGGGGGCACACCCTGATCCAGCCGAGTGCGAAAGCTAAACTCATCCTCATGCTGGCAACTCTCTCCCGGAGAAACTTTGCTTCGCCAGTGACGCCAAGCTGTTGATCCAACATGAAACCGCGAAAAAGGAGAACCCCAAGAGCCTCCCGACATTACGTGCGCCGGAGAGCTTGGCAAAATCTTCGCTCCTTCCAGTCGTCGGCGAAGTTCTCTCTGGACCTTTCTCTTGATAGAACGCTTACCAGGCCAGTAGAGTGCTAGTACGGACTGGTCGTGTTCTCCGACCCCTTCGCCATATTCCGCCGAGGTCCGGCGGACGACCTTACTCCTTGACACAGGCAAACCGGAAGAATACTTTACGGCAGTTTCACTTCGCAGATACCTGGACCACAGGCCCATCAATTTGGAATCGTTTAGGAGGAACCATGGGTCTTCAACTCCTCGCAGCATCCCCCATTTTGGATCGGCAAAGGATGATTCGTCAGCGTAAGCTTTCTGAAAGATCGTGTGGGCACGCGCATTTCTGGGAACGTGCCGCCGCGCACTCACGGCGAGGTTTTCTGCAAGGTGGTGTGGCGCTGGCCGCTGGAATGGCGATTCCGCCCGTGCTTTATGGTTCGCAAGAACATCCGTTACCCAAGCCAATTCCCGGAGGACTCGACCTTCTCGGCAACGGCAATATTTTCCATGTGTACCTGCCGGGCACGGCGCCAGAGCTCTCCACCATCGGAGACTTTAATGGCGTTCTCGGCGCGACCGAGATTCTCGGCAGTTGGTCTGGCGGAGGTGTTACGCCTCCTGCGGATACCCCGCTGGTCTTTGACGCTGATGTGCGGTTCATGGACGGCGAATACAACGGGAGAGACGGGAGAAACCACCAGGGCACGTTTGCCTTCGTTTGAATCGATCTCTACGTGGGGCGGCCTGCCCCCGACTTCAGTAATCAGGTCCACGATTTTGATCCGGGTTTGGACAATGGTCTGTTCTGGACGGTTCCGGTCAACCGCAATAGCGTAAAAGTTGATCCCGGCTCGGGCAGGGCATCGCTCATTGTAAGTGACCTGGACATGGAAGATTACTTCAACATAGTCAATGCGCTGCAAGACGGCTCCTCTAATGAGGTTGCCTTATCCTTTGAAGTTCATTGGGCGCCTGGAATAAAGCATTTCAAGGTACGCGACGAAGCTACCGGGATGGCCGGCGAGTTCATCCGGAATACTGCGACGATGGTTTGGTCGGCCGAAAGTGCCGGACAGAGCTTCGTCTCTGGACCCGAGGAAAGTTCGTCGAGCTTAACCGCCCAGATCGGGCACGAACGCAATGGCGTGTTTTTTCCTCGGTAACCTACGACCAAGAAGCGGATCCGCCTGGAGGCAGTCTGCCTTCTCTAACCTTGCTCTGTGCCGGTTTGGCAGATTTTACTTCGAACAACACGATTCGGCATTTCCAGCACCGAGAGGATCATTCGTGCCGAAGAGCGAATGTTTCAGTGGGCCAGCTATTGCTGCGGGTTAGCAGTTTGTTGAAAAATACGGCTCGGACTGCGACTTTGATTTGAAGGCCAGCCGTTGCACTTGATTACATAACCATGTCGGCTCCTCGACCCGGGTAGCCTCCATAGGTTCGGGAGAAAGGGACCGAACACGATTGCATTTTTTGTACAAGAGACTGGTGAGTGTGGTGAACAGGAACTGAAGCACAGTGATGGACAAACAGAGAAATTCTATCGAGACGTGAAGCAGCGAGGAATTTGCGTGCGTGTAGGCATGGAGGCAACCGCCAGGGCGGTGTTCCGGTGCGTCTATAAATGGTTCGATCAGGGAAGCACCGTTGAATCAATGTATTGGATGGGTGTTGCATCGCCCGTCTGAGCCGGCTGCGTTACTCAGGCCAGTGGATTATTCCGAGTTCCTAATCCAAGCGCGAATCACAAAGTGAACGGGAAAGCCATACGCTCGTAGGTGAATTTGAGTGCCAACTCTCAGATTCCGGATGATCTCACGAATTTTTGGCGCCCCGGTCGATAATTCTCAGGGGAAAATGTCGCTGTAACTTTTCCGAATCTACCTCGAAGTAGCGCCTTACCACACTCCTCAAGAGAAGCGCATCCGCACTTTCCCTGGTCGCGCAAAATGAGTTGCATAGCTTTTATCCCGTTCATCATTTGCTTCAGTTCTGCAAGTTTTCGCTGCGACAACTTTTTCCAACGTTCCGAGGGCGCGGTGCCTTTGCGAAAGCCAAAGAACAGTTGCCGGATCTCTTTGAGGGTGAAACCAATTTGACGCGCTCGTTGGAGCGCCGCCAGTCGGCATAGCGCGGCCTCGTCGTATCTTCTTTGCCCGCTGATCCGCTGAGCCGCGGGGAGGATTCCAACCTGTTCGTAGTAGCGAATCGCGGATGCCCGCAGTCCAACGCGAGCAGCCGCTTCTGAAATGGTCAACAGAGGCATAGCCAATTCTAGAGCACTTTGCACGTGCGGGCGATCCGTGAAACCACGCTTAATTCAGCGTTTGTGACACGCCGAGCCGACACCCCTTCTGCGTCGACCGAGAATATGGTTTGACTTAAAGCGGACTTGAAGTCTTAAGCTCCCGTTCAAGACTGTGGGCTGCCGAAAAGCTGCGGTCCCAAGGGGAAATAACCATGAAAAACAGGAACTGCATCCTTGCCGCATTGCTTTTCCTAGCTTACGCCGCCGACACATTGGCGCAATCCGACAAACCGCTTCAGCAACGTACTGTTGCCGAAACTTTGGAGTCCTGGATCACGCACACGGAAACTCTCGTGGTGCCGGTAGCCGACGCGATGCCCGAAGATAAGTACTCTTTTGCGCCACCATCAACAAGTGGCGACTTTACGGGTGTAAGAACATTTGCGCAACAGCTCAAACACCTGGCGGCGAATAACTATAGGATGGCGACACTCATCCTAGGAGGAAAACCCAGCGCGGAAATGGACAACGAGAACGGAACTGATTCCGCAAGAACGAAGGCAGAAATTATGGAATACCTGAAAGGTTCCTTCGAAGTTCTTCACAAGTCTGTTACTACGATTGATGAAACAAATGTCGTCGATCCGATCACAAGCCCGAGCCTTTGGCAGAAAACCCGCCTTTCGTTCGCAGTGGATTCGGTTGCTCATTCCATGGACCACTTCGGGCAACTCGTCGAATATCTGCGCATGAACGGTATCGTTCCGCCTGAGAGTCGGCTCAAGACACACCAAGGAATGAACGCGGACAAATCGGGCGGGTTTGACCCGGTTTCCCAAACCAGCACCGCCGCACTTGAAGAACGTGCCGATCCGGGTGCAGCTTTTCTTGACGCACCTCGGGAAAAACGCGCGATGCAGATTTTTCTCAAATTGGTGGAGAATCGGGTCGTTACTGCGGCCGAGGTCATGCCTGCTAACAAATACGTGTTCGTTCCAACCGAAGGCGAGTTCAACGGCGTGAGAAGCTTTGGGCAGCAGGTGAAACACTTGGCAGCGACCAACCATATCCTGGCAGCCGCGGCACTGGAGGAAGAGATTCCGACCGGCGCTGGCGACGAGGCTGGACCAGAAACGGTGCGGTCAAAAGCGGATATTCTCCAGTACCTGAAAGAGTCGTTCGCACATCTTGGTGAAGCGATCGCCGCCATCGACAGCAAGAACGCGGCTGTCAAGACTTCTCCCATTTCCCCATTGCAAGGTACCGCGCCGACGCGATTATCACTCGCGGTCGAGGCGCTAATTCATGCTTTTGACCACTACGGGCAAATGGTGGAGTACCTTCGGATGAACGGTATCGTGCCACCGGCGAGCCGCTCGTAAAATCTATCGCGAACAATGAGGTAACCCACGTGTCAGGCCTTGGAAGTCTCGCTCGCATAGTGAATGGACGGGAATATCTCTGGAAGATCAAAAGTTCTTGTTGAAGCAACTGTCCACAACTTCGGTCTACCATCTATTGGAGGTAAGTCATGCGCGTCTTCCTCTTGGTAATCATTCTGTCCACGTTCATCGTCGCGACAAAAGCCGCTCCAGCCGACGATCTCGCGGGCGGCTGGACAGGAACGTGGACCAAGGATGGCGACGCGCTGCTGGTCACGATGACGTTTACGAAGGTGGGCGATGCTTATTCCGGCGCCTTTGATTCCGATGCACTGCAAGTGGTCGGTATTCCCGTCGGCGACGTCAGCGACATAAACGGCAAAGTTCATTTTCAGATCAAGGGCGACGAGACTACGACCATATTCGACGGCGTGATCACAGGCGACGCGATGTCTGGCAGATTTACGGATGGCAGCGACCAAGGCAGCTTCGATCTCGTGCGCGCCGAACGTCATAAGAGCCAAATTCGCACACGCGACGTGACGTTTCGCGACAATGACGTAACGTTGGCTGGAACACTCCTCCTTCCCGCTACGCCGGGCAAACATTCAGCCATTGTATTACTCCACGGTTCCGGCCCCGAAGGGCGTTGGGCCAACCACTATCTCGCCCAGAAATTCGCCGAGCGCGGCATCGTTGCTTTGATCTACGATAAGCGCGGCGTCGGCCAATCGACGGGCCATTGGCAGATGGCCACCTTCAAGGAACTGGCCGATGATGCAGTGGCTGGAATTCGGCTCCTTCAGTCTCAATCGGCAGTCGATGCCACCCGCGTCGGCATATACGGTCATAGCCAAGGCGGCACGATTGCGCCACTGGTCGCCGAGCGCGCCAAAACTCTTCGGTTTGTCATCGCATCCGCAGCCGGAGGCATCGACCCTGCCGAGATCGAAACATACAGCGTGGAGAATTCCATTGGAGTTGCGAAACTCCCGCCCGCCGAGCGCACCGAGGCACACAGCTACGTCCACGCTCTCATCGATGTCGCCTATCGGGGCAAGGATCGCGTGGGGCTCGACGCGATGGCCGCGAAGTTCAAGAGCTACGATTGGTATTTCGCCCCACCTCCACCGGGCAATTCCTACTGGCTGATTTCGAAGCAGATGGCTGACTTCAGGCCTGCGAAGTACTGGCGTCAGATTAAGGTTCCCGTGCTCCTCGTCTACGGCGCGCATGACGAGCGCGTGCCGCCGCGCGAAAGTGCAAATGCGATCCAGAACGCGCTCAAATCCGGGGGCAACAGGAATGTGAGGGTCAAGATGTACTCAAATGCCGATCACACCTTCACGATCGTCGATCCACCGCACAGCGCAGGCTGGTCGAAGCATGAGCCCGATTATGCCAACGTGTTAGGAAGTTGGATTCTGACGCGGCGATAAGCTTCCGCGTGCCTTCCTAATCGACGGCGGCTCAGGTGCATTTCGGAGCCATGTCAGGAAGGAGAAGCCCAACTCCTGGTCAGCCCGGACTACTGGGACTACTGGACAAGTGTCCTTGCGCCGATCCATTTGTCCGGCTTCCGCGTTTAACAGAGTCGAAAATAACTACGCCTGTGCTTGGCTGGCTTGAGGATTCGGCAATTCGATCCGATAGCCCAGATTTCGGAGTTGCCGAATCATTCTCCAGGTGCGCTGAAACCTGGGTCGTATGGTGACGGCTGGGCCTCGTTCTTCGTAACGGTTCCTTGATGCAGAATCGGCCAGATCCGGCGATAGGGTTGATGAGCAACAAGAAGCGAGCAGTGGTTCACCTGCTGGAGAAGCCAAGTGGAGGTCCGGCACGTTACCCATCTGGCGCAGGCGCAACCGCCGAGTCCAGGTGACTGCCACTAAGTCCTGGGCGCCCGACTTCACCGAAAATGTGGGACGAGAGGATGCTTCGTTTGTCACCGCTGTCCCGCTGCTGTATCCTGCGTTCAGCAGCCTGCATTTGGAGGCGCCATTGACTCAATACCTCACACCCCTCGACTCGCTACTTTTCAACGTCATACTCGTCACACTGGCCATCGGGCTGCCTATTCTCGTGGTGTTGTCCATTCGTTTTCTGTGGGACCGCAACTTGAACCTTGGCCGTTCGAAAGAGCTCGAAAAGCTCATCTGGCAGTTGCACCGCATCGCCAGCGCGATGGAGCATCAAATGAATTTGTCATTTCCCGCCGTTCAGCCGGGCACGGAAGAACCTCGCGATCTCGCCTATCTCCAGCAGCTTGCTGCCCACCCAACCGCTGCTACCTCGAGTGAGGCAGCCCCCGGTGCTGCGGCCCCGACGGCCGCCACGAATCAGCCTCCCGTGCAACCACCTGTGACTCCGCCAGCCGACCAGCAGCCGTCGCTTCCTGCGCTTGAACGTCGAGCGCCTTCTGCCGAGGCCTCCCGCGCCGGAGTCAACTCCATGTTCGGCCTGTGAATTTAGCTTTTTTTCGCCATAATTTCGGTTGGCTATTGTGCCTTCCATGAGAAGGCCAGTCCTTAGCAAGAGTTTTCTGCTTTCGCCATGGTTTTTCTCTTGTTCCGTTCAGCCAAGCCGCTTCTGTCGCCACCCTTCCATCCGCACTCTTAGGTGAGCGATTTTCGCTCGGTGCCAGTTGGGTGTTCTCGATTCAGTAAGTGCTGCCACCTGATTAGCGTCCTCTGCTTCCTTCTTTATGAGGGAAGTTTGGGCCCAGGCACTAGCCGCAGTCACCTAAACTCGGCGGTCGAGCTCGGCTGTTCGGTGCAAACTCTCTCTGCGAGGCTTTCTATGCCGCTGCCCTCATCGCGAGGTATCCTTTCGCCGTCGCCGCTCGCTCTCCTTCTTGATTTCGTTTATATCCGCCGCTGGACGTATCTCGATCAGTCCACACTTCAACTTCACTCCCGGACATTCGGAAATGAGCTGAATTGCGTGATTCAGATCGCGCGCTTCGAGCACCTGAATTCCTCCCAATTGCTCCTTCGTTTCCGCGTACGGACCGTCTGTCACTGCAACCTTTCCGTTCTTCCAATACACGGTCACCGCCGTGTTGGCGGGCTGAAGAGGTTCCTCGGCGAGCAAATGACCGTTCTTCCGCAGTTCGTCGTTGTAGCTGAAACACTGGTCCAGCACGGTGTTGCGATCGCTCTCAGACATGTTTTCGAATTTGCCTGGCTCGATGTATCCCAAACAGATGTATTTCATCCATGCCTCCTTGTTTCCTATGACTCAGAGAGCGTAGCTCAGGGTTCTGTTATCGAATAGTCGTTCGGGAGACCGAAAATCGACAGCAGGCGAACCATTTTGCTTCGTGAAACGGGGGGAAACTGAAGACAGAGGGGACGTTTCCGTCTTTCATGACGGGAAATTGGGGAAAACTCCGTCTCCCCGATTTTTTGTCCAGCTAGTCCTCGCATGGCCCGGGTTAGCGCGCTCAAAGCGAGGGCGGTGAGGCTGGGGAGTTGGCACAGGCGGCGCGAACCTGGGCGCCGATCGGAAATTTCGGGTGCATGGCCAGCAGCGCAGTTCACTCGGCGCGAAGAGCCTTCATGACGTCGATGCGCGCAGCGCGCACGGCCGGCACCGAGGACGCGACGACCGCGGCCGTCAGCAGCACGAACGCAGAAAGGACCACCGGCAAGACACCCGGCATCTTCACGTCGAGGAAATAGCTGCGCGCCAAGCGCGCTATCACGAAGCCGAATGCCGCGCCTGCAATGACGCCGGCCACAGCCATCACGACGCCTTCTGCGATTACGCCGCGCAGGAGATCCCGCGGTTGCGATCCCAGCGCCAGCCGGATACCGAATTCGCGCGTCCGCGAGCTGACCGAAAATGCGAGTACGCCTGCGACGCCAATCAAGGCAATCGATAACGCGACGGCCGCGAACACCCCAAACACCAGCGAGTTCAAACGGTCCGGCGTAAGCACTTCCGCGCGAACGTCTTCGAGCGTGGCGGCACGCTCAATGGGCTGGTCGACGGACATGTCGCGAATGAGACGCGTGACCGGCGTGACCAGCGAATAAGGATCGGCATCGGTATGGATGAAAAGGCGACCGCCAAACATGGGCCCTTCTTCAAATGAGCTATAGATGGTAAGGATGGGCTCGGGAACGATGTGTTCGTCGTCAATATCAGCGGTGACGCCTACGATGCGGTGCGGTGCGGCGCTAATCCCCGGGACGAATTTCAGCACGGGATCGGTCCAATAGACATGCCGATTAATAGCATCCTGATGAGGAAACATACGCTGTGCGAGCGTCTCACTGATGATGACGACGGGATCTTTATCTTTACTTTGGCCGTCGAGGTCGTTGAAATCACGACCGGTGAGGATGGGAACGCCGAGCGCGGCAAAGAATCCGGGAGAGACGACACGCCACTGCGCGCGGGGATCCTCTTCGCCCCCGGCATGAACATGACCGTCGGCGGAGAATTGCAGGCCGACGCCGGCGGCGGCATCGCGCCAGGGAACAATTAGGCCGAAAGCGGTCTTTTTTACGCCGGGTAGCGCATCCACGCGGCGAATCGATTCCTTGTAGAAATCGAGCACTTGCTGGGGTGTTTTTCCGTAGGACATCGCGGGGACGTTGATGGCAA
>DATMZI010000076.1:0-33267 GCA_035607085.1 Candidatus Eiseniibacteriota bacterium
CGAGATTCCCTGTACCATGTCCTTCATGCGGGTATCGAAGAAGTCGTGCAAGCTGATGCTGGGATTTACCTGGTTCCCATCAGTCTCGTAAGGCGGCTGAAGAAGCGAATAGCGCAATCCGTAGGTAAAGGTCAGATTCGGCTTGATGCGCCACGCGTCCTGAAGATAGAACTCCGCTTCGTTGTCACGAAAATGGCGTCCAACGAAAGATCCCGGAGCCTGAAACTCGCCATTCTTGTTTTGCACGTACGTCGTATCCAGTTCGCTGACCGCGCCGACCAGGGCCATTGCGGCGAAGTCGTAGGAATTGGCAAAGTCAAGGCTCACGACTGGAAATCCGTTCGAACCCGGGTCGAGCGTTCCTCCCTGGCCGGCAATGCCACCTGCTGGCAAGAATGCGCTGTTGGTCAGACCTTCGCTAAAGGAGTTGGCGTCTGAATTGCGAAAGTTCGTTACCAGGCGGTAGTTGCCTCCGAACTGCAACGTGTGCTTTCCGCGCGTCCAGCTGAAATCATCCGTGATGTTATGCACCGGCACGATAACGCTGGTCGTTCGTGTCCGGGCCACGGGAGTATCTAATCCACGAAGCCGCGTGAACGGTTCTGTAGATGCACCATTCTGGCCTACGCCTTGCCGAATAAATCCGTAATGAACTGTGTTCACCTTGGTGGGGCTGATAATCCATGAATATCCGCCCAGGACGCCCTTGGAATTGTTGGTGTCGACTTCCTGAGGCGGCTGGCCGGGAAACCATTCTCCCAGCGAACTGTTGTCGTTCTGCAGCCCGAGCCGCGCAAAGATGCGCTGCGTGCCGCTTTGATTGATGTTGTAATCCAGTCTTGCGACGTAAGTGTCCAGCTTTTGCGGTGCAGGCGATGAAAACGTAAATCCCTGATAGTTCACCCCGTCGCTGTTTGTGCCCTGATTCGTGTTGGGCAACGGATACTGGTTCAGTGTGGTGATCACATTGGGGTTTACTCCGGGACCCCACGGACAGGCCGCCGCTGTGCAGCTATCCATGCTCGCGATCTGCGGCGCGCTCAGTGCTTGGGATCCCTGCGGAACATTCACACTGTAGGTTTGTGGAAGAAAATTCGCGTCTACTCCCTGAACCTGTTGCGTGCCCCCAGGGCATTGCGATGGGTTATCGCATTGGTATATCAGAATGCCTTCGCGCAGGGTTTGACTCGGAATCTGCCGAAGCTGCTGCACATTTTCCCGCGTGCGCTGGCCCTCATACGCCAGGAAAAAGTACATGCGATCTTTCTTGATCGGCCCGCCGAAACTCCCCCCAAAAGTATTGCGTCCGAGGTGCGTCGGTTTGTTGGGCTCTCCTGCCGTAAGTTCCGCGTGTTTGTTGAAGTAATCGTTCGCCACAGTGTTCGTTGGGCGGTTGTATTCATACGCGGTCCCGTGAAAATCGTTGGTGCCGCTCTTCGTTTGCAGCTGAACCTGAGCGCCCGAGGACCGGCCCACATCGGCGCCAGAGTTGGTGGTCGTTACGCGAAACTCTTCGATGGAGTCAAGCGTCGTTCGCAACGCGCCTACAAACGCAGTGCCCAGTGTCTGATCGTTATTGTCAATTCCGTCCAGCGTGAGATTGGTCTGATCGCTGCGCCCGCCGTTTACCGAACCGCCCCGGCTGTCTCCCGTGAGGTCCACCTGTCCGCGATCCGCCACAGTGACCACGCCGGGCTGCAGGCTCAGAATTCCCGCGGGATCCCGCCCTTCGAATGGGAGCGCGGAAATCTGCGTCTGATTGAATGCGTTTCCAATGGTCGCGTCCGTCGTATTGATGGTCTGCGAGTTGCTGACCACTTCGACTGTGGTGGCGACCGATGCAATATTCAACTTGATGTCATTTGTTCTGGGAGTGGACACCAAAAGAACCAGATCGGTTTGCCTGAGGGTTGCGAAGCCCTTTGCTTCGACTGTGAGAGTATAAGTTGCCGGGCGAACTTCGAGAAATTGGTAGGCCCCGTCGCGATCCGTTTTGGTGGTGAGGTTGACACCGATGGCCTGACTGGTGATGGTGACCGTAGCGTCCGGTACAGAGGCACCGTTGGTATCAGTCACCGCGCCACGTAAGGAAGTTGAACCTGTTTGTGCGAGGGAAATGCTGCAAGAAACGAAAAACACCAGAACTAGAGTTAAGCAGAGGCCAAAGAGTCCTCTACGATGCAACAACATGAACAGCTCCTTTTCCGCACCGGACCTACTTGAGTTTGAGTAGCGACGACCGCCGCCACCGACCGGAAAACCTCACCACAGGAGCTGCACATGGACGAAACGAGCGACACCGACTCGTCTGACTCTGCTGGATTCGTCAAAATCGCACAGAGCTCATCCAAAAAGATTGCAATAAGAAAGTTTTAAGGCAAAACCCGCGAAGAGTCAACGCGGAATTTGCTCACTACAAAGTGGACGGCCGGGCAGATGCCGGCGCTTAGCGCGGAGTAAGTCCACGCGGCGATGTGGTACGCTCGACGACGTGAAGATTTACGGACTTTTTCTCTGCTATTTTCTTGTTCCAGCCACCGTCTTCGCAGATGACGCATCGCCTGCTCTCGCGTCACGGCGTAACGTCTATCTGATCACCATCGACACGCTGAGAAGTGACCATGTTGGCTGCTATGGGTATGAGCGGATCCAGACGCCCGCAATGGATCAGCTGGCAAAGGAAGGGATTCGATTCGCGCAAGCCTTTACACCCAGCCCCATCACGAATACGTCTCACGTCAGCATCCTGACCGGCCTGCTACCGACTTCTCATGGAGTCAGCGACTTCGGCGTACCTCTCGCCGCCGCGCATCCCACGCTGCCTGAGTTGCTTCAGAGACAGGGTTATCGGACCGCAGCTTTCATTGGAGCCGTGATTCTCGACAGCAAAACGCTAGCTCCCGGTCTCGATCGCGGATTCGAGTTTTACGACAACTTTTCCCAGCAGCCTCCGACAAAATCGCGATGGGGCAGGCTTGAACGGCGAGCCATGGACGTGGTGCAGCACGCCGAGGACTGGCTCGACAGTCACATCAAAGCGGAGCCTCACTTCGTTTGGGTGCATCTCTACGACCCGCATGATCCTTACGAGCCGCCCCCGCCATATTCGGAAAAATACCGGGATCGGCTCTATGACGGCGAGATCGCTTATGCGGATTCGGCGCTGGGCCGCTTTCTTGCATACCTGAAAAAGAAGAACTGGTACGACGGGGCGTTAATCATCGTGGTAGGCGACCATGGAGAGGGCCTCGGCGAGCACGGGGAGGACACGCACGGAATTTTCCTGTACGACTCCACGACGCATGTGCCTTTGCTCGTGAAATTGCCGGAAGAAAAAGAGGCGGGTAAAGTCGTCGCTGGTCAGGTGCGAACGATCGACGTCATGCCCACCGTACTGGATTCGCTGACGATTGCAGCCGCGCCGGGGCTGGACGGAACTTCGCTACTCCACATAATTTATGGAAGCGAAGCTCCTCGCACGGCGTTGGGTGAGACGGATTACCCGGTCAGGTTTGGCTGGGCTCCGTTGCGATCCATTCGACGGGAAGGCTTTAAATTCATCGAGGCGCCGCGGCCCGAGCTGTTTGACTTGGAGTCGGACCCCGGGGAGACGCGTAACCGCTATGTGCCGTGGGACCCCTTGTCGCAGAAACTGCGCAAGATACTGTCTGAGCTTCGCGCCAAATCGCCGTCTACCGGAGAACGCTCAGCCGGTGCGGTCGGCGCCGGCACGGTGAGCGAGCTGCGCGCTCTTGGCTATCTCGACGCCTCCGACGAACGTTCGTCAACCGACGTCCCTGAACCCTCCTTGTTGCCGGATCCCAAGGACAAAGTCGAACAACAGAATCTGTTGCATGCGGCCATGCTGGCGGCGGAAGACGGACGTCCGGCAGATGCTCGGGCGTCCCTGCAAAAACTGCTGGAAGTGGAGCACGACTACCCGATTGCTCTGAGGCAACTGGGACAACTTGAAATGGACTCCGGCAACTATGCCAAGGCTGCGCAATCCCTAAAACGCCTGTGTGAGGTGCGCCCCGGAGATGCGGTGGCTGCTCTTGGCTACGCTCGAGCGCTGAACCTGAATGGAAACTTGCTCGGCGCTCGGGCGGCTTTGCAGAAAAGCCTAAAACTCAAATCGAATCAACTGGACGCACGACTTCTGTTGGGGCAAGTTGATCTCAGTTCAAATGAATACAAATCCGCCGAAGATGAATTCGAATCGGCGCTTTTGCTGAAGCCTGCGAGCGAGGAAGGACAGATCGGACTTGCAAAAGCCCTGCTGGGCCAGAAAAAGTTCGCCGATGCCGTTGGCCTGCTCGAGGCGAGTACCAGCTCCGGAACGACGAATGCTGAACTGTTTGAACTCTTAGCGCAGGCCTACCGGGCAACGGGAAAAACAGCACCGGCGAAAAACGCCGAAGAACAGGCGGAAAGGCTCAGAAGCGTAAACGGGCCGCACTGAACTGCACTTGCGGCATTGGGGTCACCAGCGTTGCCGGCGGCGCTATGGTTAATTTGCGGCGGCCGCTCTGGTCCCGCCGCTCTCGAAGATTTCACTCAACAAGCGTCCGTGCATTTGCTTCGGCTGCTCAATGCCATAGATATGCAAAATAGTCGGGGCGATATCGTAAACGCTGGCCTCCAGCCCCATCATCCGGAAGTCATGCTTGATTCCGGGACCGATCGCAAAAAAGGAACCGGGCACGTCGTCACCGTCCGCAAAATCATGTTTTGCGATCACGGGAGTCGTCTTCTCGTGATCCATGTGCGCGTGCGGATCCTTCTCCTCAAATTCCCTCAGCGGCTTGATGCCATGATCGGAAACGATGAATAAATAAGTGTCGGCGTCCACGTGCTTCAGGATAGTGCCGAGAACTTTATCGAAAGCAATGTACTGATTCGGAAAAGCTTCGGGCCGGACGCTGTTGATGCTCGCATTGTAGCCGACATTGAAAGGAGAAATCGGATATAGCCAATGGCCCGTGCGATCCTCGCAGGATTGCACCATAAACGTGAAATCAGTCGGGTGTTCGCTCAGCAGATAATCGAAGAGCCGGGTCTGCTGCTCGCGAATGGTCTGAACTTTATTCAGCCAGTGATCGATTACCTCCAACTCATGGCCTTTTAGATCGGCCGCGGCAGGCATACGCTCGCAATCGATGTAAAAATCGCCAACTTTCTTCAATAACTCGGTTTGCATCTGCTTGGGATAGACCGCGTCGCCACCCATCACTTCGCTCAACTTGGGCGCGCACAGGACGCCGTCTTCGCAGTTCTTTCCGCGTGTCAACATGCCGCTGATCATGTATCCGTTCACGGGCATGACCGGAAACGTTGCGGGCACGTTGGCCATACCCACCGTGACCTGGTTGTCTGAGAGCAGCGACCAGATCGGTTCCTGCTTCAACATATTGGTGTTGGCGGTGATTCCCCCGACCAGGAAGCCGGTGACGCCATGTTCTTCGGGTCTGGTACTGGTGAACAGCGTGCTGTAAACACGTGGACAATTTGGCGCCTGCACGGTCCGCAGTTTCCCGTATGCGCCTCGGTCAATGACGCTCGCCAAGTTCGGCATTTGTCCGCGCACCAGGAGCGGACGAATGATATCGAGCTCCATGCCATTCACGCCGATGACAATTACGCGAGGCTTGCCCTTGGCAGGCTTGGTGTCCTGCGCCGAGGCGCCACCGGCCAAAAGAAGAACGGACAATACAAATACAGAAAAAATCCGGGAAACCATGGGACACCTCGTGGGATAAATAGAATTATAAGAGAGCGGTATTGGGGTGTCCAGCAAGAAGCGAAGCGCAGCGCAGACCTCGCCTTTAAGGGTGATCTGAATGTTTGAGCCGCTCGGCTTCGGCTCTCTCTTGCCCGGCATCTGCGGCGCGGCCAAGTTTCTCGTATTCATCCGCCAGGAAGGAATGCGCCTCGCTCGAATCCGTCTGTACTTGCGCGGCCTTTTCCAGGTAAGGCAGCGCGTCGGCGAAGCTACCGTTCAGAAACAGCATGCGTCCCAGAAGCAGGTTTGCGCGGTAATGGTCTGGCTCAGTCTGGAGGACTACCAGTAGATTCTTGGCTGCTTCGTCCGGTCGGCCAGTACGGGCATAAATGGAGGCCATCGAATAACGGGCGTCGATCCAGTCGGGGCTATGACCAACCACGATTTCAAAATGCGCCGCCGCCGTCGTGAGCTCGCCCTTCTCGTACAACGCCAGCGCCATTTCGTACTGAGCCATCATGGAATCCGGCACTAGCTCTATTGCTTTTCTTAAGTGTGCGATTGCTTTGTCGTACTGCCGTAGTTCTTTGTATGCAGCTCCAAGAAAGTACTGGGCGTGAGGAATCTGTGGGTCACTCGCCACCACGCGTTCTAGAAGAGGAATCGCCGCCGTCTCCTTTCCCTCTTCAATCCTCAGATTCGCATCGTGTAGGTCGTTCGCGACCTGGATGTGCTCCTTGGGGTCCACATTGCTGGAAGCGGTCTCCATTCCGGATGACGCTACATAACCAAGCGCCCTCAACTTTTCGGCGGCCTGGGGATCGAGTGATCTTCGCGTGGCTTCCGGCGCTTTGGCAGCAGCGCGATTTAAAGACGTCTCCAGTTGTACGGCCAGTCGCGCTGCCACCGCCTTATTCTTGTTAAACACGTTGCTGACTTCTCGCGGGTCCTCGGCCTGATTGTAAAGTTCTGGCTGTGGCGCTTTGACGAAAAGAAAACTTCCCTTTCGAAGAGCTTCCAGCGAGCTCCAGCCAAATCCACGAAGCGAATACTCGCTTTCTGCGATGGACGGACGGTCGATCTTCGCGTTTTTTCCAATCAACGAAAGGAGAGATTGCCCTTGCATGACTTCAGGCTTGGGCAACTCCACGGATTCAAGAATCGTGGGAGCGACATCCACCAGGCTCGAGCGAACTGACACTCTTTGGCCAGCAAAGTTTGCCCGCGGAAACTTAATGAGAAGTGGGATACGAATGGTCGAATCATACAAAAAGACACCGTGGGTACCCTCGCCGTGATCGCCCAAAGATTCGCCATGATCGCTCATCACCGCGACCAGCGCGCCATCGTAAGCCCCGGCTCTGCGCAGGCCCGCCAGCAGCTTGCCCACGGTACTGTCAACGTATGCCACGCAGTCGTTGTAAGGTCCAATGTAACGATCTTTGAACGGTGGCGGCGGATCGTAGGGGTCGTGCGCGTCCCATATGTGGACCCACAGGAAAACGGGGCCCTGAGTGCGATTCTTCTCCAACCATTCTAGCGCTCGCGCTACCGTCTCTTCCCCTCGCCGTTGCATCGTACCCAGGCGTTGTTCGCCTCTTTTGGTGCGGTGGAATCCGGCATCATAAACATCAAATCCTCGTTCGAAGCCCGGGGCGAACCCGTTCTTGGGGTCCAGAATGATGGAGCTCACAAACGCCGCGGTGCGATAGCCGCTTGCATGAAGCAGTTCCGGCAAATAGGGCGTGCTGTCCGTCAAACGGCTACCGAAATCGCGCACTCCGTGAAAGCGCGGATAGGTACCCGAAAGGATGGTAGCGTGCGAAACGGGCGTAAGGGGCGCCTGCGCATACGCTCGCTCGAAAACCACGCCTTCATGCGCCAACGCGTCCAGGTGCGGCGTCAAGCCACGCTTCGAGCCGAGAAAGCCCATCCTGTCCGCGCGTACCGTGTCCAGCGTGATCAGCACAACGCTCGGCCTCTCTTGTGCCGCTGCGAATCTCGGCAACAACGCGATCAGGACAAGAATGACGAGTCGGCGCATAAAAGAAAAAGGGAGTCTGATTTTATCAGACTCCCTTTTCGCCAAAGCGTGAACTCGGCTCTTCAGAACAATAGTTTCAAGCCAAATTGCATCACCCGCGGTGAACCTTGCGCCACCCCGGGATTCAGACCGTCCGGCGTGGTTTCGGACGTCGCAAAGCTGCCCGAATCGATGTTGGCGCTGCCCGGCGAGGGGCTGAAGTTCGGATGATTGAGTACGTTAAAGACTTCCCAGCGGAACTGCAGTTTAAACCGTTCGGAAAGCCGGGTGGTTTTCAAGACGTTCGCGTCAAATTGCCGGAACCCGGGCCCGCGAAGGGTATTTCGGCCACACGTTCCAATGGTGCCAGGGACCGGATCGACGAAGGCCTCACTGATGTTGGTAATAAATGTCCTCTGCGAATAGTCGTAATGCGGCGCTGCAATGCAATCGGCACGCAGCACCGCTTGGTCTTGTCCGGACGTGTCTCCACCCGCTCTAGCAGTAAACGGGCGTCCCGTGAGGGCCGTAAAGACGCCGCCGATCTCCCATCCTTCCCCTAACCGACCCATGGAGGAGATGTTCGGGACCGTGTACGTTCCGCCCAAATTGAAGTTCAAGCGAACGTCGGTATCACACGGACCCTGTGTATCGTGGGGGTTGTACGGATTTTCGGTTTGCAACGGTATGGCTGCCTGGCCGCCCCTGTTAGTGGAGTTATTGTCAATGCAGTTGGACCAGGTGAAGTTGTATTGGGTGTTGATGTTGTGCCAGTTCCGCTGACGGAACGATGCTTGCAGCGCGTTATATCTCTGATACCCGTCGTTATTGAGCTGCATGATGTAGTTATACGAAGGAACCAAAGTTCCATTCACGTTGGTCGTAAAAACGGAGTCGAACGGCCGATCGCAGTTGAGTGACGTGGTGTTGTTCGCCGATCCCGCCGGACCGCTCTGCTGTCCGCCATTGTTGTCATCCCAACACCCAATTTGCCGGTTGTTCAAGCTACGCTCAAACAGCAGATTCTGCCCCCGTGTACCGATGTAGGAGACTGTAATCACACTGTCTTTGAATACTTCATGCTGAATGGTCGCCGAGTAGTAGTGAATTCTCTGTGTCCGCAGGTCCGGAATCGTTCCAAAAATGTTGAATGGAGGAGTCGCCGTCGGATCAGAGCCAAATGTCTGGTAGGGAGTTGTCGTGCTGCCGCCAAAGGCCGGGTTCCCGGGTTGCGGGCCCAAACAGACGAAATCGGCTGCCGCTGTATTCACGGCCGGATTGAAGCAGGTGTTCGGCCCAAGTGCCTGAAAGAGCGTACCGTCGCTGGTGTCAAAATTTCCATCGTCGGTCACCGAGAATACACCCAGATTCGAATTGGTGAAGGCTCCGGCGCGGGCGCCGTGGAAAGTGTAAGGCGCGCTGATGGACGAGAAGTTGGCTACGTCGTAAGTCATGGCGTAGCCTAGCCGTAAAGCCGTCTTGCCATTGCCAAAGATGTCCCATGCCAGACCGACACGGGGCCCGAAATTATGCCAATCCCGATTGTAGAGACGAGAAATGCCATCGCCCACTTTGACCAGTCCCCTGTCCGGGAAGAAGTTCGACGCAATGTTATTGGATTCACCGAGGGGCGCGTTGAAGTCCCAGCGCAGGCCGTAGCTCAGAGTCAGACGCGGACGCATTTTCCATTCGTCCTGCCAGTAGAGACCCACTGAAGGCTGGTGTAGATTGCGCGCCGTGTCACCGAACGAGCGCACCGCTTCGTCGACGCGTCCCAAGAGCAACGAAGTGAGAACAGTGGTCCAATCGGTTTCGTAAAGATTGAATGCGGTCCGAGCACGGTTGCGTAAACTGAAAGTGGAAGCACGCTGATAATTGCCTCCCATCTTCATGGTGTGAGTGCCCTTGATCCACGTAAAATGCTCCGACACGTCAAAAGTTGTCGTCGGCCGCGTGCTCAGTGGATAGCCTACGACTCCACCGATATATCCGACTGAAGCGTAGCTGTAAACCTGCGGCACGCCGAAATCGAGCGGGTCAAGTGGACCGGTGTCGATTCCCAAGCTCTTGGGGTCAATCTTGTTGTTCACATCCAGAATTTGAGAGTAACGGGTCCAGTTGAACCGAGTGTCGAAGATCTTGTTTGGGGCTAGCGAATAAGTCCACGTGGCGCCGGCCATTTGCACGCGTGTGGGCGCGATTGTATTGAACATATCGGCAGGTCCAGCTGTCGACGGTGGTACCATCTGGTAACCGGATGCCGGTGCGGACTGCAGGCTATCAGCGAACATATACCGGCCGGAGAGCTGATTCTTGTTGTTCACCTTATGGTCGATTTTGACCAAAAAGCTGCTCATCTTGTCGGTGTTCGGCAAAGTCATGATCTGATCGGCACCGCCAGGAGTGGGGGAAGGATTGATCGGGAAGAAATTCACCAAGGCCTGGCCGGCAGGGTTAATCGGAAGATTGTTGACGTTTGTCGCGGGATCAGAAAACTTCGCCAGCGCATCGGCCAGATCGCCTTGGGTTGGAACGTTTACTCCATACGGCACCTTTGAAAGGTTCCGCTGTCCTTCAAAATTGACGAAGAAGAAAGTACGGTCCTTGATGAGCGGTCCGCCAATGGTGCCGCCATATTGGTGATTGTGAAGTGAAACGACACTCTGCGAAATCGCATTGGAGGCGTCAAAAGCGCTCCAATGACCAAAGTAGTAGAGCGAGCCGTGGTAATCGTTGGTGCCGCTCTTTAGGGTCACGTTGACCGAAGCTCCGCCTTTCACACCATATTCAGCTGAGGGGAGCTGCTGTACGGTGTATTCGGCAATCGCATCATTGGCAAGAACCGAGGCAGAGACGCCCAAGACGCCGGGCTGACCCACGACTTCACTTCCGTAGAACCGATCGTTGTTGTACATGCCGTCGATCAGGTAGTTGTTGGCGGTCGTGCGTTGGCCGCTGATGCTCACATCCAGAAAGCCGCCGCCGGGAGTGCGCTGAACGCCGGGAGTCAGGGCGAGGATTGACTTAAAGTCGCGGCCGTTGGTGGGTAAGTCTACGATGCGTTCAGTGTCTACGTCATTGTTGATGCCCGGCGAATAGTCCACCAGCGGGGTGGCCGCTTCCACTGTGACGGTTTCCGTGCGCTCGCCAATCTGAAGCTGAAAATCAGCCTTGGTGCTCTGCGCCACTGTAACCGTAACGTTGCGCACAGTGGTCTTGAATCCTGGAGCGGAAACCGAAACCTTGTACACGCAGATCGCCATCGACGACAGCCGGTACTCACCTTCACTGCCCGATGTGATAGTGCGTGTTTGCTGTGTATCGGGACAAACCGCGGTGATCGTGGCGCCGGCGAGTGCTGCGCCGCTCGAATCGGTCACGTCACCGGTAACTTCACCGGTGGTGATTTGAGCAGTCGCGGAAACAGCGGACAGCAGGACAAGGAGCGCGAATACACAAGTACAGCGAATAAGTGCAGAACGAAGCATGAGAACCACCCCCTAGGGCGCTTTTGGCCGTCGTACGCCAAATACAGTTGCAAGTGTTTTAGGACAAACGAACCCAAAGTGTCAAGCAGAGTTCCGATAAATTACACACACCTGACATGCAAACTAGGTCTTACCTATCGCGCTCGATAAGTAACTTGGGAAAGCAAGCCCAGAGCTACTTCGCTCCGGGGCCGTAAATGGCTCTTCGATAGTTCACAGCTCTGCGCCGGGGTCGGCTCGAGTCCAAAGTCTTTCCGCTGCGGCGAGCTCTTGCCGTTGGGTGGACGCATCACCTTTGTGTTCGGCAACCCGGGCGCGTGCCAGATGACCTCCTGCATAGCTCGAATCGTGCTGAATCATTCTGTTTGCCGTGGACTCAGCCAGATCCCAGTCGCTAACTCGTCTCGCGAGTTTCGCGATCGCTTCGAGTTGAAACAGTGCCTCGCTCCAGGCATCCGGCCCAGGTACAGCTACCAGCTCTTGCTGAAGTTTCTCGATCAGCGGATTCGCTTTTTCCCACTTTCTCTCATAGACCATTATTTCGGCATGTAACAGACCAGCATCGGGTAAAGCTTTTATGAGTGAGGCGGGAAGTCGTTCCATCTCTTGCTCTGCCATCGTGAGGCTGCTCTTGGCGTCTTCGAGGCGGTCCATTGCCAGATACGCCTGGCCTGCGACCGTATGTCCAGCGAAGCGCCCCATCGCGGAGTTACTCTTGTCGATGATCTGTTGAGCAGCTTCGAGTGCTTCTTGCTGACGATCGCGCGCCAGCAAGAACTGAGGCCAAGCTCTGCGATTGAACTCCGCCAAGTCTACAAACGCGGGCAGAGAGAAAGCCTCGTGGAGAGCGGCCTCCGCCGACTTCATCTGCCCAAGCGCCTGGTAACTGAGCCCCAACAGCTGCAAATTGTGGGCGTGGTGCCAGTCATACTGCGGGGGGATTTTCTCAGCCTGGTAGTATTGTTTCTCCAGTTCATCCGCTTTGAGAAATTCTTGAATGGCTTCGACGGTGTGCCCCAAACGCCGCAGATTATGTCCCACCATATGGTGTGCGTGAGGAATTGCGGGAGCCATTCGCGCGTAAATTTCGGCCTCTTCAAGAGCTTGCTGCACCGGGCCATGATTCTCCAGCGTATGCGCCAAGTAGTGATGGGGGACGAAACTGTCCGGGTCGAACTTTAGTGCCGTTTCGTAAAAGCCGAACGTGTCGATACTGCCGCCTTGTCCGTGTGCGAGCGGAGAGCCCTCCTCCGCGAAGCCGCGCAAAATCCAAAACCAGGGGTCTTTCGGGTTTGCCTCAAGCACATCCGCGACGGATTGTCGGTAAGCAAAATACTTCTGGAGATTGGCGCTATCTTCCAGATAACTCAACTGCTTGGCTCGAATTGCAAGACGGAAGCGTTCTCGATCTGTCAGCTTGTCGGCAAAGGACTGGGCTTTCTCAAACGCCTCGAGTGCTTCCGGGAATCGCTGCAGGCCCACGTAGGCGTCGCTCAAACCGAGTTCCGCCATTGCGCACGCCGAGTCCAGACGCAGCGCTTGACGAAACGAACGTGCCGCCTCAATCCACACAAAAGAATGCAGGTAAGCCAAACCCTGGTCATAGAAAGCTTGAGCCTGAGGCGATTTCGTAGTCACGACTTCATGAACTCTGCCGATGCCTGGCCGTAAAGTAACTGGCCGTTCCAGGATTTCATTTGGAATATTACCCACATCGTGGCCCGTATGCTGGGGCTGCGCTGGAAGTGTCTCCACTGGGCCGCAAAACAGGAGCAGCAACTTAAGCGTGAAAACAACGAGAATTCGCAATGCAAACATCTCCTGTCGATTAGGGGTTAGAACTGGCTCTGCTTGGCTCTCAGACTTTAACGTAGCGAATCAGTGGACATTCTAACGACTGTACATGCGCGAAGCGCATTGCGCAAAACAGTGAAGGCCCCTGAGCAGTCCAGGGGCCTTCACCAGAAATCGAGCCCTCAAATAGTTAGAACTCGTATCGGATAGCAAACTCCATCTCGCGCTGGCCACCGCGCGGACCAGCGGTTGAGGTGGGTTGTCCGAAAGTACTTGGAGAAGTTGGATCCAGTGAAAGGAAGATATCACTGAAGTTAACCGTATTGAAGACGTTGAACGCTGTCACGCGGAACTGTAAGCGTTGCTGGTGCTCCCACGGCATTTTGATGGTTTTGTACACGCCCATGTCTGTCACGAAGTACGCAGGACCCGTGAACACGTTGCGTGAACCGTTGCCGCCGGGCAGGGTTGGAACAACCTGATTCACCACAGCGGCAGGATCAGAGAATAGATTCGGGAAGCAACCCGTTGAGCCGTCGCCGGAACCACGGCACCGCCCGAGATTAGTCCCTACGCTCTGCTGCAACGTGCCGGACGATGTCAGGAAAAAGTTTGTAGGGAAGTTGAATCCATTGGACGGGCTAAGCGGGAAGCCGGTACGGAAGCGCACCGTGCCGGTCCACTGCCAGCCGCCGATGACTGCGTCGAGCGCGCGCCCGCTGCTCTTGCCAAACTTCTTTCCGGCGCCAAAGGGCAACTCGGCCAACCAGAACCCGTTGACGTTATGTCGGAGGTCAAAATCTGAGCGAGCTCGATTTGCCCGCAGGTCGAATGGGTTCTGAATCAGTCCATTCAACGTTCCGTTCGTGAGATTTCCGTTGGGCACGTTGTCCTGGTTCTCGGCTCCGGAGGTGTTGTCGATACCCTTCGAATAAACGTAATTCACACCATAAACCACGGGACCACTGGATTTTCTCAGCGAGACTTGCAGGCTGTGATAGTTCGAATTACCGAAGTTCGTCCAACCCGGCAGCGATGAAAACTGCGGCGTAAATAAGACGAAGCCGTCTCCCTGCGGGTCGATCGAGGAATTCCAAGGGGTCGGCAGGCCGAACGCGAAGGATGTGGGCGTATTGACCGTGTCCATTGCAAACAGGGCGCAGGACCACGAGGGGGACCAGGAACCGATCGCGTACGCATAGAATGCCTGGGTCGGAGTGAGCTTTCCAAACGATGAATCACCATACCAGCCCGCCGTAAAGGCCGGCATATTCGGCATGAGGTTGTCGAAAAATGGGATGGACTTGATGGTTTGGAGCTGAGCGACGTTAAACGGATCAATGTTCGCCGCGCCGTTGAACTGATCCGGTGTCTGTCCCGCCAGCTTTACAACTTGACTGAAAGCCTGGAACAGAGTCGTCTTGGAGGTCGTGTCCGAGATGTTCAGATACTGGCCGTAGTCTGCCTTGGCGAGAAGTCTGCGGCCCAAGGTTCCTACATACGCTACGTCCAGGACGAAGCCTTTTCCGAGGTCGCGTTGAAAAGACATATTCAGATCGATGGTGTAAGGAGTCTTTAAGCGGTTGTCGATCACGAACCCCAGGTTTGAGGTATCGGGCTTTGGAGTGTACGGAAAAGACACAGACGTAACGGGCTCAAAGAAATCACTGATATCCGGTAGACCCGTGCATCCGGTAAAGGTGCAAGTTCCGCTGAATCGCGGAGCGGTAGCAAATGTGAATTGCGTCGAACTGTTGATCAGCGGGGTGCCGATACCAGGCGACCCATTCAGATCCGTTTCAGCCGCCATCGCCTGGCCCAAGCGGTCGTAGAATATGCCGGCACCGAGCCGTAGGGAGCTCTTGCCTGGGCCGCCGAAGATTGATTTGAACAAACCACTCTGATAACCCGGACTCCAGGCCAAAGCTACACGCGGGGCGAAGTCCTTTTTGTTCGGTTCAAACCATGACGGCTTGCCATTGGCGCGTCCGGCCAAATCCCAACTTAACAGAGGCGATGCGTCGGACGGAACGCCAGCAACTTGATTGATTTCGCGCTGGTTCAACCACTGGTGAATGTCCAGATTCACCGTTGACTGTAATCCGTTGACTTCCCACGGCGGAGTTGAGTATTGATACCGCAGTCCAAGTGTGAGGGTGAGGTTGTTTCGGATCCGCCACGAATCTTGACCGTAGAGTTCGTAATCGTTCTGAGCAAACTGTCGAAGTTCAACTGAACCTTGCGGCAGAATCGTACCAGCATGGGGATCGTCAGCGAAGAAATTGGTGTTTACCTGAGTAAGCGAGCCGGTTAGCATCATCGCAGCGCGCGTGAAGAAAGTCTTATTCGCGGCCGCAGGAAAGTCATTCAAAGGGTCGGTCAGCGCGTTGACTGCATCCCTGCACAGAGCAACGCAAAACCCGTTGTTGACGTTAAAGTTTGGATAGGACAGGGTGCTGTCCTGACGGTGATTTCGGATGTACCGCAGCGTACCGCCGACTTGAAAAGTGTGCCTGCCGTGCGACCAAATGGCATCATCTCTAATCTCGTGGACCGGAACCTGATGGCCAAAGGCGCGACTGAAATTCTCGATGTCCGTAAACGAGCGCACGCTGAACAACGGCCCAACCGCACCACCCTGTGATACACCGAGCCGAGTAAAACCATAATGGACATTATTGACGAGGCCCGAGCCAATTTGGGCAATATAAGATGCGGCGATGCCGCGGCTGTTGTTCAGTAACGTTGAAGTGGGAGCTTCTCCTGGAAAATTGGCTTCGATGAGATCCGAATTCAATCCACCCAAAACCCCCCGCACATAAACTCGGTGCCGCCCGTCTCGGGTGAGGTTATAGTCGAGACGTCCCGTATAGACGTTATTTGTCGTGGCCTCCGGGGCATTGAAAATCAACCCGTTGAATGCCAGTGGCTGGCCGGCCAGATTGTCGAACCCCTGAACTGGCGCGTTTCCACTCGGAAGTTGCGCCATGTAGGCAAGCATGGCTGGGTTTACACCGATTCCCGCGCTATCGATTTGCTTAAATTGATCGGGCGTCAGTCCAAACGCGCCGGCCGGTACCGTAAAAGTCTGTCCATTCGCCGTCACCGTACCGCCTGGGCACGCCGCAACACCGTCAGCGCACTCATAGATCAGCGCACCCGCTTTGAGCGAGTCTGACGGCACCGAACGCGGCGTTACCGAGAAGGAACTCGCCTCGCGACGCGTTTCGTAATCTAGAAATAAGAACAGGCGGTCCCTCTTGATAGGACCCCCGATCGAGCCACCGCCAATGTTTCTCTGCAGTTTCGGTCTGCCAATTTCCGGGGTTTGCGCCTTGTTAAACCAGGAATTGGCGGTTGCACCGCTGGTGCGGTAGTACCAGCGCACATTCCCGTGAAACTCGTTTGTGCCGCTCTTGGTTACCAGCGCTACTTGCGCGCCAGATGCCACACCATCCGTCGCGTTTGCGTTTGAGGTCGTTACGCGAAATTCCTGGACTGAATCAAGAGTAACAGGAAGAGCACTCGTAAAAGCCGCCTGGTTTTGCCAGTCGTTGGCGTCGACGCCATCGAGCGTGACGTTTGTCTGGTTACCACGCACTCCGTTCACCACACCTTCGCGCCCGTCGAGCGTGCTCACATCGCCTTGAGACAGGCGGTCGGTGTCCGAGTTTCCCGAGAAAACTACTCCTGGCTGCAAAGTCAAAAGATTCACCACGTTGCGCGCCAGAAAAGGAAGTTCCTTTACCTCTTTTTCGTCGAACGCGTTCCCCACGGTCGCATCCTGTGTGTTCAACGCCGGCGATGCTTCGGAAACAATCACACTTTGAGTGACCTCGCCTAATTCCAGCTTGAAATCCACCTCCCGATCCGTCGCTACGAGCAATTCGATTTTTTGTTGGACTATCGAGCGGAACCCGGCCGCTTCCACCTTTACCTCATACACGCCTGGCGGCAGCGACTGAAGTTGATAGTGACCAGACGAGTCCGTTTCCACCGCCCGGCCCGATTCCGTGCCGACTTGCGTAATCGTGACGGTAGCACCCGCGACGGATTTGCCCTGCGGGTCAGTTACGTTCCCATTAATCGCTGTGGTTCCCGTCTGCGCCAGCGCCGCGCCGGTTACGAATACAAACACCATAAGCGAAAGGACAAAAAGGCCAAACAGGCCCCTTAGCTGCCGATACATGAACTGCTCCTTTTCCGCACCTTACTTTAAGGAATGACCTAGATGCCTGGCAAGCTATTGAATAGCCTGGCATTTATCGAGCACGATGGTCAGCGCCAACGCGAGCGCTGAGCTCATCCTGGACACACCGAATTTGCCTTCCCTTTTAGGACGAGTTAATGCCGCATGTCAACTCAAGTTCCTTGATTTTATGTAACAGAGAAGTTAAATCTCGCGGGGCGAGCGAAAGCAATGGGCAAACTGGGCACATTCCATTCCCGCGGTCGTGTTGAACAGGACCAGCTGGCAGGCCACAAGCCGAAATCGTTCGTCTTCCGCACCAGTTCTTGCCTGGCCGGGTAGCGTACGGTTACAGCCCGATCCGCGGTCATAGACGACGGCAACGAAAGGGCGAGTTATTCATCCAGACGCAAAATGCGCGCTTCAGTAATAGCCTTGATCTGGCGAATTTCGCCCAGTACGGAATCTTGTACCGCGCCGTCAACCCGCACGAGCGAAACGGCCTCTGCGCCGCGGGTGGCGTCGCGACGCCCCAAGGCGAAGGTAGCGATGTTCACACCGAGCCGGCCCAGCGTACTTCCTACGTTGCCGATCACGCCCGGCTCATCATGATTCCGTAAAAAGAGAATATTGCCCTCTAATTGAGATTCGAGGGAGATGCCGTCAATCGCCAAAACCCTGGGAGTGCCATCGAAAAGCACGGTTCCTTCTGCGCTGAAACCCGTATCGCCGGCCTTTTTCGACAGCGTGCCGACCTCCAGCGTATTTGGAAAGCCGTGTTCGCGTTTCCGCGTCTCCTCTTCCACGGTAAGTCCGCGCGCCGCCGCCATTGCTGGCGCATTCACTACGTTCACCTTTTCATCCAGCACCGCGTTCAAAACGCCCGCTAGCACGGCGCTGCGCAACAGGTGCGTACCAACTTCTGCCACTTCTCCGGCGTAACGAATACGGATTCGCTCCGGGCGCGTTGCCGCAGCTTGCGATACGAATGAGCCTAAACGCTCTGCCAATTCCAGGTACGGCCGCACGCGCCGGTATTGGTCCGCTGAAAGCGCCGGCAAATTCACCGCGTTCCGAATAATCCCCTCCGTTAGATAGTCGCGGATCTGCACGGCCACCTGCGTCCCCACCTCTTCCTGAGCTTCCGCAGTCGAACCGGCGATATGCGGCGTGCCGATTAAGTTGGGCAAACCGATGAGCGGTGAATTCTTCGGCGGCTCTTCCACAAAAACGTCGAGCGCCGCGCCCGCCAGCCGCCCCTTCTTCAGCGCCTCAGCCAGAGCCGCTTCGTCAATCAGCTCGCCACGCGCCGCGTTCACAATGCGCGCGCTCTTTTTCATCTTCTCGATGGATTTTGCGTTGATCATGTTCTGCGTTGCGGGGCTCAAGGCGGTGTGCAACGAAATAAAATCACTTTCTGCCAGCAACCGCTCCAGGTTCACCAGTTCGACTTGCAGTTCCTTGGCAGCCGCTTCGCTGATGTACGGGTCATAAGCGATAATTTTCATGTCGAACGCTTCCGCGCGCCGCGCCACTTCCCCGCCGATGCGGCCTAAGCCAATCAAACCCAGAGTCTTGCCGCGCAGTTCGGTTCCGCTGGACGATTTTTCCCACCGTCCTTCCCGCAAGCCCGCATCTACTTTGGGCACCTGCCGCGCCAGCGCCAGCATCAACGCAAAAGTGTGCTCCGCGACGCTCACTGCGTTACCACCAGGCGTGCTCATCACCAGAACGCCGCGTTTTGTCGCTTCCGGCAGGTCAATGTTGTCCACTCCGACTCCCGCGCGGCCCACGGCCCGCAGCTTTGGAGCTTTTTCGAGCAGTTCCCTGGTCACGCGTGTCGCGCTGCGAACGATCAGCGCATCCGCTTCGGCGAGTTCCGCCCCGATGGTGTCCTTGGTCGTCAAAACAGTGTCCAAGCCCGATTTCTTGAGCAACTCCACGCCGCGCTCGCTGATCTTGTCCGCTACGATGACTTTCATGAGTCCAGTCTGCCCTCTCTGCTGAAAATTCCTCGGGTAAAACCCGGCCCTAGCACCTGCTCTTTTCCTCGCGCAGGAAACTATCCAAGTTACCGAGAGCCGGCCACCCGTGTCAAAGCAGGGATGAAGCGGGTCTCCATAAATTTCTGTTATACCGGGTTGCGGGGTTAAGCCTGCAAACTGATATAAGATTGTGCGCGGAGAAAACTTGCATGAGCCTGGCGGAAAAAATCCAATCAGACATCGTGACCGCGATGAAGGCGAAAGATGAACTCCGCCTCAGCGTCCTGCGCATGGTCAAAGCCGCGATCCAATTAAAGGAAGTAGAGAAGATCCGTAAGCTCGACGACAGCGAGTCCATCCAGCTCCTGCAGACTCTCCTGAAACAGCGCAAGGAGTCCATCGAGCAGTTCACGAAAGGCGGCCGCCCCGAACTCGCCGAAAAAGAGCTGAAAGAAGCCGCTATCATCGAATCCTATCTTCCAGCCGGAGCCGCGGCCGAAGAAATGGACGCCGCTATTACCAAAGCCATCATCGACGCGGGCGCGACTTCCATCAAACAGATGGGCGCGGTGGTAAAAGCCGCCAAAGCGCAACTCGAAGGCAAGACCGTGGACGGCAAAGCGCTCAGCGACCTGGTTCGCGAACGCTTGTCCAAGCTTGGCTGATTCAATGCCTCGGCCGATTCGCACGATCGAACCGGGTGCGCGTGATGGCGCGCGACTGAATATTCCGCGATGAACCGAGCTGCCCCCAAAGTTTCTCTCAACAACGCTCGCGCCCTGGCTTTCCTTCGCGTCAGTGCCGGCATCCTCTTTCTCATTTTCGGTCAGTACAAAGTTTTTGGCACGCAGTTCACACTGCATGGCGGTTTTCCATTCTGGATCAACCATTTCCTGCAAGATGGTGCATATCCCTTCATGGTTCCTGTTCTGCGCGGTTTTGTGCTCCCGCACGCCATGCCGATTGCCTTTCTTGTGGCCTACGGTGAACTGGCCATCGGCCTCGCTTTGCTTTTGGGAGTTTGCGTGCGGCCTGCCAGCGCCTTCGGCCTGCTCTTTATGCTGACACTGCTTTTTTCTTCTAATTATCCCGGCGCGCAGGCACCGCTGTGGCAATACTTCGGCGCATCGCTCGACCACAGCGTGCTCGCTCTATGCTTTGCCGCATTTCTGATGGGAAGGTCGGATGCCGTCTGGTCGTTGCGTGCCCGACGCATCTTTAAACGTGACGCCGCGGCAGAGCGCGCTGAATAAGACGGCTCAGACACTCCGGCTATGTAACATCGGCATTAGAGTGTTGCGGGTTACTTCGCTGCTGCCGCCGCCGAAGGCTTCAGTACAGCTGTGTTCCGTTCGTCGCTCGAAATCACTCGATAAAACTTCCGTAGATCGTCCATCTTGCTCATCGGCACACTCAGTTCCTTGATCTCAAAGGTCCGCGTGTACTTCAGCTTATTTCCGGAAGCTTCGGTCTTGCTGTGGTAGCTCGCGAAGCTATAATCCATATCCACCGGCGGCGGCAGATCGTCGACCTCATACCCCGCGGGCATCGTAATCTCGAAAGTGTCGTCGTCTTTTCGCGGACCTTCAAAAATCACCGGCAGCTCGCGGGGTTCCTTGGTCTCCAAAAATCCTCTTCCCTTGGTACCGATCAATCGGGGACGCACCAGCAGCAAATCTCCCGCAGGCTTCGCATATCGCTGCACCACCAGGGAATAATTCAGCAGGAACGGCTGGCTCGTATCCAGTAAGTTGCCCATGCCGGCCTTCGTCAGAGAGAAGTTAGCCAGGGATTGCGTAAGCAGGTCTTCTATCACCCTCTCTCGATCGGTCTCCTTGGCTACATTCTTCATGCGCGCACGCACTTCCGCCGCGAGATCGCCTTTGCGGTTTTCCGCAATCGTCCCGCTCAAATTTCCTTGCGCGTCCAGCTTCACCATCGCGTTTCGAGTTACGCCATTCAAAGTCGTTGGCAGCTTTGGCAGTTGGTACAATTCGCCGCCGTCCGGTCCCACCAGCAGCCCATAGTTTTCTTGTAGTGCTCCGCTCAATTGACCGAACGGAACCAGTTCGTCGGTGGGGTCAAAAAACAGAAGTCTTCCGAGCTTCGGGTGCTGCACGGCTGCCGGCAGAACGCCATGCTTCGCATCTTCGGGCAGTTTGATGGCGATAATGGCATGGTCGAATGCGCTGATTTGCGCCGGAGTCGTCGCGTCCACGGAGCCGCGCTCCGAGTTGATAATCACGTAGTAGGAATCGACGCCAATTTCCTTGAGCATCGTGCCCATCAGCGTGGCTTTGTCCTTACAGTCTCCATAGCGATGCTGAAATATCTCGCCCGCCGGATGCGGTTGAATGCCTCCAATTCCTAGTTCAATCGCCACGTAACGAACGTCCTGCTGCACAAACTTTGCCAGCGCTGCCATTTTGTCCACGGGATCGGTGGCGCTCGCGGTAAGCGAGGCCGCCTTCTGCTTTATTTCCGGTGTCGTATCCCGTCGTCCCTGCGACAATCCCGTAAACCACACTCCCATCTGTTTCCAGTCTCTGAAACTGCGGCCACCGGCTCCACCGGGTGGAAAGTACGTGACGATCATCTCGCCAGCCACTCCGGGCCAGGGCGGCATCTCTTCTTCTTCTCGAATCCCTTTAACATCGCTCACAGTCCATTGCCATTGGTTATTTCCGGCTTGTGCCGGCTTTACTTCCGGATGGTTTCTCCAGACGATCGTGTACTCCCAATACGGCGGGAGTTGGAGCGTGAACTTTGCATCCTTCACCGGATCGTTGCCCTGAAATGCCCACGCACTTTGCAGCATGATTGGCGACTCTTCTGTTTCGTATTCGTATCCGACAATGTTTCCCGGCTCGGCCGCTGGAATTTCAAACATTTTGTCCTTTACGTCCGAAATCAGTTCGCTTCCGGAAATTTTTGGCAGCGATATTTCGATCGCCTCCTTTTCCTTTACTTCGTAGTCCTTTCCCTGTGCGGGAATGCACCAACCCTTCATTGCGGTGACTTTTTTGTGCTGGTTGAAGGACACAAAAACCGCACCGTGGTCCCGTCCGCTCGGCCGCAAAATCTTGTAGGCCTTCCGGACCATTCGCTTCACCTTGTCGGGCGACTGCACCGTGATGATTTCTTCGGAATAAAGTACGACCGCGCCCGCCTTTTCGTCATGAGCAGGTACCGCTGTGTTCACCAAGTTATGCATCCAGGCGGGGGCATCGGCCACGGCCCGGTTGGGCCACACCGTTGTCACCAGCAACAACGTTCCCGCAATTAGCGCCAGCTTTCTCATTAGTTCCCCGCCGCCGCATTACCCGGCTGCAGCACCACCTGCTCTTCGTCCCCGGTTCGTACCAACTGGAAGAACGCTCGCAGTGCGGGATAGTTTTCTTTCGGCACCATCACCAGGTCGCTGCGCAGGCTGCGCGTCAAATGTAGGTTTCCGCCCTTATCCTCCACTTTCATGTCGTAAGCGGCCGCTTTCACATCCTGGTCTACTGGCTTGGCCAGCGAACTCAGCTTCCACCCCAGCGGCAACTCAATGGTAACGTCGTCAACTTTTCGATAAGGGTAGTGAAAATACACTGCGTGCACGCGCCCCGCGTTATCGAATATGCCCTTCTCTGCCGCTGAAAAAAGCCCCACAGGAAATAGCGCGCGTTTACCCGCTCCGGAAACCCATCCGGGAACCTTCAGCGTATATTCCGTAACCATGCCCGGCGAAGAACTCTTCCAGTCCGGCTGATTGGCAAGCTCCACTTCTAGCCCCACCGGAACCATTTCCCTCACCATGTCTTCCAGCAATTTCTTTCGGCTGGTGTCGTCCTCATTTCGCTGATCCATGCGCAGCGTCTGCGCTTCGCTCCCGTAATAGGTTACGGTCAGCTTTCCTTGTAATGTGCCTTCGCTATCGAGCTTCAGCTCCGCTTTACGATCGATTCGAGTTTCATCGCTCTCCGGCAAAGGAGCCTGCACCCACGTGCCGCCGTCTTTTGCAAGCTTCAGCCCGGCTGCCATCGTCGTCCACCACGGCAGCGCGCCGAATGGCGTAAAAGCCGTGCCCGGATCGAAGTAGCGCTCCTTGCCATTCAGCATTACCTGAACTGCGTTGTCGTTCAGCTCGCGCGAGTTCATAATCGCATTGCTGAAAAACGTTTCGCTGCGCTTGGAGAAAAGTACGGGCGCGGCTTCGAAACCCGCCGCGCGCGCCATGCCCAGAAACAGCCAGGTGATTTGCCGGCCGTTGCCATATCCGCGCTTCCAGACATCTTCGACGTTGCTGGCTTCCTTCTGTTTCTCGCGCTTCAGCTCTTGCTCGGTCTTTTCCCTTTCATAGCTGGTGTTGCGGATTTGCTGCACCCGTGCATAAATCTTTTGCAGCTTGGCCTCGGGCGAATCGCCCGCAGCCACCGTCTCCGCCACCGCCTGCTCCAAGGCTTTTTTCTTGCCGACGAAGTCTTCCACCTGACCATTTTCCTTTTTCCCGAAGTTCTTCCAGAATTTCGCCGGGTCCTTTTCTGGCACTCTTTCGTCGCTGTAGATAAAGTCGACTCGGTACTTTAGCGTCGTTTCTGGCGGCATGTAGTCTTCCACCTGGAATCCCGGCACGTTGTGGCACTCCATGCTGATTTTCCCGCTCCCGTCTTCCTTTGGGGGCACCGAGCCCTCCGGCAGCCCCAGGGGCCAGCTCCAGCGCAACGCGTAATCCTGGCTCGCTTTCAGCGTGAACTTTGCGTATCGCGTGAACAGCTCGTCGCTAAGCACCCATCGCGATGATTCATAAAGTCCGTTGTAATCGGTCGTGTAGTGATATTCGACGATGCTGCCCACCTGTACGTCAGGCAATGTGAATGTCTTCGCCAGATACTTGAATCCCTTTGCTTTCACGATGGTCTGATCCACCGCTTTCCCATCAAAAGGCACTACTGACCCATCTGGGCGCACCGACCTGGCTTTGATCCCGTGAACGTTTCCTGACTCCTTGAAATATGGTATTTCCACGTTGGCATATTTGCGCCCTTCCTCGGTCAAAATTTTGATCCGCACGTACGCGTCCTCGTGCGGAGTTCGCCCGTCGTCTTTCATGATTTCCCTGTATAAAATCACCGCCGGCGCGCCCGGCGCCTCTGTCAGGCTCGTCATCTTCAGTTCTTCGGGCGCAATCGGCTTCCACTCATCCGCTCGCGCCACATTCGCAAGCCCCACTCCCGCTGCCATCGCCAACGCAACCACGCACACCCGTGCCCGCACACGCTGATTCACTGGTTTTCTCCTGGAATTCCCTGCCTGACGCCCTAGCGAAAACACACCCTCGCCACACACAAACGCATTGCGCGGCCTCGGCTGGGGCTTGACCATGGAACTTGTTGCTGCCTGGGTACCTTATGCCCGGCGAAAATACCCTGTCATTTAGCTGCTGTCAAGAGAACGCAAGGCCAGCCTGTCCGCTCAAGTCACTCCTTGCCCGGGTGCATAAACACGCGCGAAACAGCTTCCCACCGCACCCGCCCTGCGGCATAATCCCCGCGCACCTTTTCCATCACCCGCGTTTCAAATGGAGGATTTGTGACCAATCGTCCCTGGAGTTCTACGGCCCCTCCGGGCGAATTTCGCACTTACATCTCCACCGACGAAACGCTCGCCGAGTTCACCGTCCGCGCCGTTATCCTCGGCGCCCTCTTTGGCCTCCTGTTCGGCGCTGTCACCGTGTACGTCGGTCTCCGTGCCGGTCTCACCGTTTCCGCGTCCATTCCCATCTCCGTCCTCTCCATCAGCATCCTGCGCGCCTTCGGGCGCTCCACCATCCTCGAAAACAACATCGTCCAGACGACCGGTTCCGCCGGCGAATCACTCGCCGCCGGTGTCATGTTTACCATCCCCGCACTGATCTTTCTCGGCTTCGGAAAAGAATTCACTTTCTGGCGCATCTTCCCTCTCGCGCTCCTCGGTGGATGGCTCGGCGTCCTGTTCATGGTTCCCATTCGCCGCCAGCTGATCGTCAAAGAACACGGCAACCTGACCTTCCCGGAAGGCACTGCTTGCGCCGACGTCCTGGTGGCCGGTGAACGTGGAGGCTCTTTCGCGGGACGCGTCTTCTGGGGACTCGGCCTCGGCGGTGTCTACACGTTTCTCATGAAGACCTGCCTCGCTTGGACCGAACTACCCGACTCTCGCCCCAATTGGTTCCCCGGGGCATCTCTCCGCATGAACGTCACCTCCGAATATCTCGGCGTCGGCTACATCATCGGCCCGCGCGTCTCCGGCATTCTTTTCGCTGGCGGCATCATTTCCTGGCTGGTGATGATGCCCGCCATCAAGTTCTACGGGCAGCTCGCAGGCAACACTCCTCTTTACCCATCCACCATTCCCATTCCGCAAATGACCCCCGACCAAATCTGGAGCAGCTACATACGCCCTATGGGCGCAGGCGCGGTCGCGGCCGCTGGACTCATCACTCTTCTCCGCACCATGCCCACCATCATTTCCGCTTTGCGGGCCGGCCTGAAAGACGTCCGCACACAAAACGTCGCTGGCGCAACCGCAACCACAAGCCGCATCGACCGCGACATTCCGATGCGCACGGTAGTTATCGGCTCAATCGTCATCATCGCCATGATGTGGGTCCTTCTCACTTTCCATCCCATCGAAGGCGCCGCCACCCGCTGGTATCACAATCTTTTTGCCGCGGTCTTCGTCGTTGTTTTTGGCTTCCTCTTCGTCACTGTCGCTGGACGCATCAGCGGCCTTCTCGGCAACTCTTCCAATCCCATCAGCGGCATGAGCATCGCGACCCTTATGGCCACCTGCGCCATTTTCTTTCTCGCCGGCTGGACCGCGCCCAACTACGCCGTCCTTGCTCTCATGATCGGCGGAGTCGTTTGCATCGCCGCTGCGATCGCGGGTGCCACGTCGCAGGACTTAAAAACCGGTTACCTCGTCGGTTCAACTCCCTTTCGTCAACAGCTAGGCCTGCTCGTCGGTGTCACCGTTTCCACTATCGCCATCGGCGCAACGCTCAACCTCATGAATCGCGGCCTGGAAAAATACATTCCCACGCAGATTCCCGTCACGCTGCAGTCGCTGCCCGGCGGCGTGAAAATCGAGAGCAATTCCATCGAACACCAAGGCAAGCAATACGTCCTCATCAACGCCCTCGGCTCGCACGAAATTCCCGACGGTGAATATCTCTACGACAATTCCACGCAACGTATCGAGCTGCAATGGGCGCAAGGCATCGGCAGCGCCGCCGCACCCGCGCCGCAAGCTCGCCTGATGGCGACCGTCATCAACGGTATCCTCAATCAGCGATTGCCTTGGCGTCTGGTTTTGATGGGCGTGTGTCTGGTCATAGCCGTGGAAATCCTGGGCGTTCGTTCGCTGGCCTTCGCCACGGGCTCCTACTTATCCATCGCTACAACCGGCGCCATGTTCGCCGGTGGTCTGGTTCGAGTCCTCGTTGAAGCCACCACCAAAACGAAAGATGAAAGCGAAGCCAGCCCCGGCGCCCTCTACTCTTCCGGCTTAATAGCCGCCGGAGGCGTCTTTGGCCTCCTCGGCATCATCATCAATTTGTTTCAGGATCCCGAAATCGCCCACCGCGTCCCCGGCTGGATGGTCTCCGTAATGCGCCTGCCCTGGCGTCCCGATCTCTTCTCCATCGGCCCCAAATACTGGCCCAACCTCGCCAACAGTAACACGTTCGCCGTGATCATGTTCGTGCTGCTGTCCGCCTCCCTTTTCCACTTCGCCCGCAAAAAGCTCGACTAGAGCGCCCGGCCGGCACTACGTCATTGCCTGGTTTCGCCAAGCGGCGCGGACCTGAGGCGTTCTATTTGCCGCCCGTTAGGATCACTGACGATCAGTTTCCAGGAGCCGTCGGCCTGCCGTCTCAGTATTTCGATTGCTCTGGACTCGACCTCTCTCGTTTTGCCCTCTGGTCCGCGCATCGTGGCCTTGAAGCTTGTATAAAGCAGAGCGATGTCACCGACGATCACACTCCGCTGCACTTTGCTCTCGAATCGCGGTGCCTTACCGATAAGATCGTCCAAGACCCGGCGAATATGCTCGCGGCCAACGATGGGTTCCCCGGACGCCGGCACAAAGGCCGCCCCGGGCTATACAATGCGATCACCGCTTCGACATCACCCTTATTCACGTTCTCTACGAATAGGCTGGGCCAGTCTTCAAGCTTGCGAGCCGACATCCCGTTACTCCTCCCCGTTCGCAGTCGGGCAGGGCTCTTGTTCGATGCTCCGCAGGCGCGCGCCGTCATCGTGTGATTCGGTTGTGCCGATTGCTTACGCCTCTGGCCACGCTTCTTTACTTCTCCCGCTCTACGCTCGTAAACTGGCATCAACATGGCTTCCCGCTCCACCAACGTCCGCTACCACCGGGTGAACTGGGAATTCTTCATTACTCCCGGCGTGAAGCTGCTGCTCATCGCCAACTGCGCCGTCTTCCTCCTGCAAGTCTTTATTTACTACTTCGGCAAGGCGCAATCTGAATACCGGTTCGATCTTTGGTTTGGACTTGTCCCCAGCGGCGTGATTCCCGGTCTCCGCATCTGGCAGCCCTTTACCTATCTTTTTCTCCATAACGTCAACAGCATCTGGCACATCGTCGTCAATATGTTCATGCTGTGGTCATTTGGCCGCGAACTTGAACTCGTCTGGGGCCGCAATCGCTTTCTGCGCTACTACTTTCTCACCGGCGTAGGTGCCGGCGTCCTGAACGTAATCGTCCGCACCGTCCCGATACTTTGGGGAAAGTCCCCGTACGACATTCCCACCATCGGCGCCTCCGGCGCCATCTTCGGCATTCTGATCGCTTGTGCCGTTCTCTTCCCGGACCGCCGGGCCTATCTATTTCCCATCCCGGTCGCTATCAAAATGAAGTGGATCGTCGCCATAATGGCCGCCATCACTTTCCTCGGCACTTTCGGCCTTGGCGATGACAAGGTCTCTCACATCTGCCACCTCGGTGGCATGGTCGTCGGCTACCTCTATCTCCGCCGCGACTCCTATCTCTACCGCATCCGCAACGAAGTTTCTGACTGGAAGTTCGAGCGTAACAAAAAAAAATTCGAGGTCTATGTCAACAAGCACAAGAGCGAACCCCCGTCCCGCCCCGACCGCTGGGTGAACTAGCTTTCCTTTTTCCTGGAGTCGGGAGCTCTGCTCCCGCCTTTGCAACCTAGGCCGACCTCGAAACCGGTGCCACGTGCGCCCTCCAACAACTCTCGGCCTTGTCCCGTCCCGTTCCATTACCGTCCCTTTGGCACTCCACCAAAATAGTCTCTTTTCTCGCAAAAGCGCTCACCCTAACCTATTCAGAATGAAATAGTCGAAGAAAGAACAAGGACAGGTATCCGGTCGCTACGCTGTCCCGCCGATTACATGGAATTTCATGAAGTTGGTTGTGCCGCGAACCCCCATCGGGGTTCCCGCCACCACGGCGATCACGTCGCCTTTCCGCACCAGCTTTTCTTCCAGCAGCCGCTTTTCGGAAATTTCCGCCAGTTGGTCGACCTTGCGCAGATCCGGTATCGCCAGCGGCGCAACTCCCCAGATCAGCGCCATTCGCCGCCGTGTCACCCCTTCCGGGGAAAACGCTGCGATCGGTACCAGCGGCCGGTATCGCGAAATCAGCCGCGCCGTAAATCCACTGTGCGTGAACACCACAATCCAGCGCATGCGCAGCTCGCGCGAAGCGTGGCACACCAGTTCCGCAACCGTTTCCGCCACTTTCAATTTTTCCTGTGTGGCCGGCCGCGCGAACTCCGCCATGCTCTGTTCCGCTTCGCAGATAATCCGCGCCATCATGCTGGCCGCTTCGACCGGATAGTTTCCGCTGGCCGTTTCCGAAGAAAGCATTACCGCGTCCGAACCGTCAAAAATGGCATTGGCCACGTCGGAGGCCTCCGCGCGCGTCGGCCGCGGATTTTCCGTCATGGACTCCAGCATCTGCGTGGCGGTAATCACCGGCCGGCGAAATTCCCGCGCTCGTGCAATGATGGTTTTCTGCACCACCGGCACGCGCTCCGGACTCATCTCCACGCCCAGATCCCCGCGTGCCACCATCACTCCGTCCGAAACGCGCAGAATCTCTTGCAGGTTTTCGATCGCTTCCGGCTTTTCCAGTTTCGCGATCACTGGCGTATCTTTTCCCGCTCGGCGAATCAACCTCTTCGCCAGCAGCACATCTTCGGGTCGCCGCACAAAGCTCACTGCGATGTAATCCACCCCGTGCGCCAGCGCAAACTTCAAATCCGCCTTGTCTTTCGGCGTCAGCGCCGGCACGCGCAACTTGATTCCCGGCAAGTTGATGCCCTTGTGCTCGCCAAGCGCACCGCCATTCACCACGCGGCAGTTCACTTCCCGTCCACGCACATTCTCCACGCGCAGCTCGATCAAGCCGTCCGAAAGCAGGATCCGGTCGCCGCGCCGAACTTCCTTCGGCAGCGGCAAAAACGTGGTGTTAACCCGCGTCGAATCTCCCAATATTTTCGCCGTGGTGATCGTGAACTTCTGTCCGGAACGCAGTGGAACCGGTATTCCGCTGGCCAAAGCTCCGGTGCGGATTTTCGGCCCCTGCAGGTCCGCCAGAATCGCAATTGTTTTTCGAAGTTTCTGCGCGGTGCTGCGCAGTGTCTGCATGGTGGCGAAATGTTCGGCGTGTGTCCCGTGCGAAAAATTCAGCCGCGCTACATCCATTCCCGCTTCCAGCAGCTTTTTGACGATGCGCGGCTCGCGGCTCGCCGGCCCGATTGTACAAACGATTTTAGAGTGCCGAAAACTCATCAAGATCTTGCGTTCGGTTTAGCGCGAAGCAGCAAACTCGCTCACCAGTCGCACCATCAGGCTCACGCCTTTTGCAAATCCCGCCGCCGGAATCCGCTCATCCTGTGCGTGCATTCCTTGCAAATCCTGTTCGGTCAAGGGAAACGGCACCAGCCCGTAGGCTTGCACATTGTGCAAGCGAAGTTGCGCCGAATCCGTCGCCCAGGTGGACTGGAACGGCAGCACGGGCGCTCCGCCGAATTCCTCCGCCGACGCTTTCACGATCGCTTGATAAAAATCCGATTCCAGCGAAGAGTCCGGCGCCGCCAGACCGGCATCCGGCTGCACTTCCAGATTCACCTGCGGATCGTTCACCAATTTATTCAGCTCGCTCAACAATGCCGTGATCGTATTCCCCGGCAGCAGTCGAATATTCAATGTGGCGCGCGCTTCCGCCGGAATCACGTTGGCGCGCACGCCGGCATTCAGCATGGTCGGCGAAATGGTGTCGCGCAGCATGGCGTTCCACAGCGGCTTGGCGTCTGCGATGACTCTAGCCGCGTGCTCCCCGCGGTCAGGTGTGTCCAGCGAACGGATCCACTTCGCGATCTCGCCGTCTTCGAGGGGAGCAATTCCTTCAAAGTAACGGCGCACGATGGTGGTGAAGCGGACAGGGGCGGTGTAATTTCCGATTTTCTCTACCGCCGCAGCCAGGTGCGTGACCGCATTGTCTTTCAGGGGAATCGAAGCGTGGCCGGAAGCCCCCTTCGCGGTCAAGGTCACATTCATCGAAACTTTTTCACTGGCTTGCACCGCCACGTATTGCACTTTGCCGTTCTTCACGAAGACGTTGCCACCTTCGTTGATCGAGTACTTTGCCGCGATCTTGTCCCAGTATTTTGCGATCAGCGTCTTGACGCTGGCGTCTCCGAAACCTTCTTCGTCATCGGTGGCCAGGAAAATTATGTCGCGGTTCATCCGCGCGTTGGTTCGCTTCAAATAAACGAACGCCGCCAGGTTCGCGGCCAGCATTCCTTTGTCGTCGATCGCGCCACGGCCGTAGATGTAACCGTCCTTGGGCACCGCGCCGAAAGGGTCCACCGTCCATTTCGCGCGCTCCACGCCCACCACGTCCATGTGCGCCACCAGCAGTAGCGCTTTCGATGGATCAGCAAAGGCCGACGCGTTCAGCCTCGCCACCAGCGCACTGCGGCCCGGCGCCAGCGGCAGCAGCTCCGACCCAATCCCTTCTTTTTGCAAAATTCCTGCAATATATTTCGCCGCTGCTTCTTCATTTCCCGGCGGATTGGTAGTGTTGATCTTGATCAGCTCGGCGAGCCAGGTTGTCGCTTCGCGCGCCAACGCGGAAGTGTCGCCCGGCCCGGCGCTAGTTTGCGTGACGACTGGCGGTCCGATGCCGGGCACCTGGCCGAACGCTGCGTGGCTAAGCACACTGATTGCAACCGTCGCGAAAATGGCCGGCACAATCGTGACAAAACGCCCGCCAAACACACATTTCCTTGCAACCCGCATCCTTCGCACCTTGTCTTCTCCCGGTCGGGCCACGTTTTTCGTTCTGAGCGGCCGCTAAGCAAACGTTTTGCTTCAATTCTGCTTCATACTAACATGCCACTGGGAAGCGCCTGGTTCACGCAATCAGCGCGCGTTCCTAAGTTCCACGGTCGGCCCCTGGCGAGCCGCACCAGCCGGTTTTGGGAGATGAGGATGAAACAAATGCTCGCGCACGCGCTGCGTGGTCTGATTTTTGCCGCAACATTTTCAGCATTGGGAATTTTTCTTGCTCTCGCACAGGCGCCGACCGGGCCTGCGCCGGGAGGGCAACCGCAGCAGACTCCGCCTCCTGGGCAGAACCCTCCGCAACAACAACCCAAGCCTCAGGAAGGTGGCTTGTCTATCGCCGTCGAGGTTCCCGTCGTCACCATGGACGTGGTTGCGACCACGCAGCACGGCGACATCCTGAGCGGCCTCAAGCGTGAAAATTTCCGGCTCTTTGAAGACGGTGTTCCGCAGACCATCACCAACTTCGGCCCTACCGAAGCCCCGATCACTATGGTCGTGTTGATGGAATTCAGCGCACGCTACGGCGGCTATTTTTCGTATGTTGCGAAGTATTGGACCGAAGCACTGTTCCCGAATCTGAAGAAAGACGATTGGGTGGCTCTGGTTACGTTCGATATGAAACCGAAAATGGAGGTGGACTTCACGCAGAACAAGGACGAAGTCCGCCAGGCAGTCTATCACCTGTACTTTCCCGGCTTCAGCGAGTCCAATGTTTTCGATGCGCTTCTCGACACCACAGAACGCCTGAAGGACGTCAAAGGCAAGAAATGCATTCTATTGATTGCCACCGGCCGTGACACCTTTTCAAAACACACTTACGACCAGACCATGAAAGCTCTGCGCCAATCGGATGTGCCGGTTTATATCGTCGGCATGAGCAAATCCATTCAGAACATGCGCGATATGCGTTACCCCATGGCCAGCGACATTGACTTGCTGCAGGACGAAAACGAAATGAAAACTTTCGCCAAACTGACCGGAGGAGTCGCGTGGTTTCCGCAGTTCACCGGCGAAATTCCCGGGATTTTTCAGGACGTTGCTGCGCACCTGCGGAATCAATACAGTCTGAGCTATAGCCCGACCAATCGTGTACGGGACGGAAAATTCCGCAAGGTCAAGATTGATCTGGTCGCTCCGGACGGTTCGCCGCTCACCGTCACCGACCAGAAGGGCAAAAAGCAGAAATACCAGGTGTACGCTCGCGAAGGCTACAGCGCGCCACAAGGCTCCGTAGACTAGTGCGTGTGGCCGCGGATTTATCCCGCGGCCTTTCGGCGGCAGGAGCTGTCAGTAGCCACGCGACAAGTCGACGCGGTTCGACAACTCTTTTCCGGCGAACCACTCATCGAGCAGACGCACCAGCAAGTCCGTTTGCCGCCGCCACAAGCGGTCGCTGACTCCGCTAGTATGCGGCGTGATGAATAAATTCGGCGCTTTCCACAATGGCGAATCCGCCGGCAGCGGCTCGGTTGTCGTCACGTCAACTGCCGCGCCGCCCAGTTGACCGCTTCCTAAAGCGCCGATCAGAGCGGCTTCGTCAAGCAACGAGCCACGCGCAATATTGATCAGGCGCGCACCGCGTTTCATTCGGGCGATCTGCTCCGCGCCGATCAGATGCTTGGTTTCCGCAGTCTCGGGCGCTGCGATCACCACGTAATCGGCGACCGGCAAAGCTTCGTCGAGTTGTGCGGCTGGCAG
>DATMZI010000079.1:0-61252 GCA_035607085.1 Candidatus Eiseniibacteriota bacterium
GCAACGAGAAACTGGCCCCGCCAGGAAGAATCGATCCGGTCAGTACGAAGTCGATCGTGTCCGCTTTCGACGGCACTGCAAAAACCAGGGCGGCCGCGATCAAAATCCCCGCAATCAGAGCATGCTTACGCATAGGTATCCCTCTAGTTCGATCCGGAAAGTCCGATGGCAGCCTGCGGAGTGAACTGGCCAAATCGGTACACTTTCAACGTGCGCTTGTTTTAGGAGCATGCAAATTGCCAAAACTGCATATTTATTATGTTGTTTATTTTCAGCAGGTTAGTTTAATGGACAGGGGCAAAGGGGGAAACTAGTTTCCTAAGTTACCTGTCCTTTTTCCTCAGGGCATTGGGACATAACTACCTTGCTTTCAGCGCATTAGGAGAACTTAGTGAACGTATCATCAGGGAGTCAGCTTTTGTGCACTGGTGTGATCGTGAATAATCCGCCAACCCACAGGAAATCTATGAAAAATCAGAGAAAACACGCCCCCGGCGTCCCCGACCGTCCGTTTCAAGTGCCAATGGCCAAGAACCAGCGCCGAGTCGGATCCGAGGGAGCGGATTTCGAGGCCAGAAAATTCCAGTTCGCCCATTCTGGCTTGGTCTGGATAGGTTTTGTGGTAGCGCTCGAGCAACCCCGCATAACCGCGAACAATGCCGTCGCTTCCGGCAAAGGTAAGCTCCGGCGAGTTCCAATAGCCTTGCAAAAACGCTGGAATATCGCCGCGATTCCAGGCTGCTTGCTGTTGCGCCAACACTGCCCGAACTTCCATGGAAGGATCCGCAGGAGAAACTTGCGTTTTCGCGGTATCGGGCGCTGCTTGCGCGCTGAGGTACAGACGCCCGAAGGCGAAGACCAGGAGAAGAGAAAAGATGGTATGGCGGGCGAGCTTGGAGGCTGCGGATTGGGCCATGTCGATTTGTCCTTTTTGATGCTGTCTCTGCCCGCCAGTCCATGCGCGGGGTAGACAATAAGTTAATTCGGAAAGGACTACGCACGCTAGTACTGCCGCGCTATGGTCCGGTGCAGAGGCGGACGGCAGAATGGGTCGAGAGGAAGGTCATGTTTTCCGCGCTGCTGCTGCTAATCTCGATCGTTGCGCTGACTCAGTTTGCTGCCTACTACTGGCGCTCGATCCTCGCCGGAGTTGCCGCGCAGCCGATCTCCGCCGAGGTGCTGGCGGCCACCAGCCTCGACGGCAAGCTGCTGAGCGGGCGGGACTTTGAGGTTATCGCCAAGCTGCATGAGCTCACGCCTAACCTGCAGAGGAAATCATCCAGCCTCGGCCTGGTGAGCGCCTACTTTCGCGTGATTCATGTCGTCGGCCGGCTGGCGTCCGGCCGGTTAGCGACGGTAGCGAATTGGGCGGAGCGCGAACGTATTCTCTGCGCGCGCTACGCAGCCGTGCAGGTGGATCGCCGCCTGCAGTCGAATCTGGCGCTGGCCGCCGCCATCCGCTCCTGCTAGTTTTCGCGGCTCGCCCTGGTTTCTTCCTTCTAGAGCTCAAGTTGCATGCCGACTCTGGAGTCGTCACAATACAGCCGCGCAAACCCCGAGACACTGAAAATGGCATCCAGAGAACAGACGATTAGCGCTGTACGCATTCTCCATTTCGCTTTTCTCGCCACCATTTTTCTTTTCATTCTCTTCCTTCATTTCGTAGCTCCGACAGAAGCGGCCATTTCGCTCTCCATCGTCACTGCCATCGCGTGCGCGGCCCTTGCCGACATCGCATTCGGAGTGACGATGCGCAGGAAGTACATGGACACGGTCTCGCAGGTGCTCACGGTCGAATCTGACGAAGCCAGGGCGCTCCGACTCTGGAGAGTCGCCAACATTATCTCCTTCGTTCATGCGGAAACGGTGGCTCTGCTTGGTTTCGCGCTGAAAGTTCTAGGCGCGAACTGGAAGATCGCAGGTCCGTTTTTCGCGATTGGATTCCTCCTGCTGCTGCTGTGGACGCCGCGGCTGGAGTTGCCGGTTTCGGCTAGCCGGCCCGCGCCGCCGCCGCCGATGGGCACAGACTGAAGCCTGCCTGCGTGAAAAATCGTTAGCGCATCCTGCATCACGCTGTGCTAAAGTCTGCTTCCCGCCGCTGCGCGTCATTTTTTCTGAGAGTTGGTAAAACAAACCCTACCCCCTTTTTCTGAGGGTTTGTAGAACAAACCCTTAAACCCCGCGCCTTCCAGCCCGCGCCAAATCTTCTCGAGCAAGGAGAAATTCTCATGGCAGCTGATCTTGAGCAACTGAAGCAAAAGTACGCGTCGGTATTGAATCTGATTAATTCTAGTGGCGTGCGGCTCTCGCACGTGCACATTCAGGACGACAAACTGTTTTTGCAAGGCGCGGCGGGATCGGAAGCGATCAAGAACCGCGTGTGGGACGAAATCAAGAAAGTGAATCCGTCGGCGAACGACATCACCTGCGATTTGACGGTCGATCCTTCAGCGGCTCCGGTGGCGGCCGCGGCGTCTGCTTCGGCATCGGGCGGCAGCGGAAAAGGAAGAACGTACACCGTGGCGGCGGGCGATTCGCTGTCGAAGATCGCCAAGAATTTTTACGGCAACGCGGGCCAGTACATGAAGATCTTCGAGGCCAACAAGGACAAGCTGAGCGATCCGGACAAGATCAAGCCCGGACAAGAGCTGGTGATTCCGGACTGAAGAACCGAGCAGGGACCAGCGATCCGAAAAACCTAGCCCCGGCAGTACCCAGAGTGAAGGTGCGAACGGCACGGCGCTGAGAGCCGCAGGCGCTGCGCTTAAACCGTTGCTTCGTCAGCGGATTGGAAGTCGGCGAATTGAGCGAATGCGTTGCTGCACATCCAGGGAGAGTGTAGACGGTGAGGGGACGCGGCTCGGGTCGGAAAGAGCTGTGATGATGGGCGAACTTGCGAATGGAGACCTTGCCCGACGTTCTGACATCCGCCGCTTCCTGCGTCGTTACACCGGGTCAGTAGAACGGGGCCTTGGGTGCCGTCCGGATACGCGCCGATGGCAGCGATTTCGCCATGGTCGTTGCTGAAAACGGCGTTACGCAACTGGACGCCGGAGTCTGCCGGGATTCGCGAGTTCAGGTTCACGACAGGAGCCCCGCTTTCAGAGGCCGACGATTTGGGAATTTACGGAATTGGCGAGGCTGCCTTAGTCATCCCCTTCACAACGAGCTGCTGTTGTTTTCACTGAGAGACGATAGTAGGCGGTGTCTTGAGGTTAAAGGTGACATGCATTTGCGAAACGTTACCCGGTGGAGGACGGCAAGGGATTCTTTGCCAGGAATGCCTTTCAAACGGGAGCGCAGCCGGTTCATGTGGTTTTGCGGGGCAACACGAGGGTTCTTTGGACCGTGAAGGGTCGCGATTGGGCCAGAACCATATTAGGTAATGCCGAGCGAGAAAAGATGCACGCTAAAGCGCTCCGCTACATTTAAAACATTTAGTTCCAGAGAAAAGGGAACGGCTGAATGGCGATTGTCGAAGACTGGGGCGGAAAAGCGGCTGCGGTGGGATGGAAGAGATGAGGATGGGTCGGCGCGAGTTCGTGGGTGCGGTAATTGGGGCGGGAGTTGCGACTGCGGCCGGGGAGTGGGACACAGCGGCCGCGGGTGGGGTTTTACGTGTGGGGTTGGAGCTTTATAGCGTGCGCAAGGAACTCGACCGGGATATTGCGGCGGCGCTGACGCTGGTACGGAAGATGGGGTTCACCGAGGTAGAAGTGGCGATGCTGCATGGCTTAAGCGCGAAGGAGTTTGCTGTGGCGCTGAAGGCGGCAGGGTTAGAGGCCAGTTCGATGGCGGCGGGATATGAGGATTTGCAAGCAAATCTGGATCTGCTGAAAGAGAGAGCGGAGGCCTTTTCGGCGAAGTGGGTGGTGCTGGCGTGGATTCCGCACAGCGGAGATTTTACTGTGGAGATCGCAAAGCGGGTGGCGCGAGAGATGAATGAGTGGGGCGAGTCACTGGCCCGGAGCGGAATGCGGCTGGCCTACCATCCGCATGGGTATGAGTTTCATCCGGAAGCGAACGGAACCGCGTTTGACGTGTTGCTGAAAGAGACTAATCCCAAGACAGTGTTTTTTGAGGTGGATACATTCTGGGCAGAAGTTGCGGGACAGAATAGCGCGCCACTGATCGCGCGGCTGGGCAAGCGGGTGCGGTTACTACATCTGAAGGACCTGCGCAAAGGAGCGAAAACGGGAGTTTTTACGGGCGCGGCCGCGGATGAAGACAGTGTGGCGCTGGGCGACGGCATGATTGACTGGCGAGGAGTGCTGGCGGCGGCGCGGAAGGCGGGCGTCGAAAAGTATTTTATTGAGGATGAGAGTCCGGCCGTGGAGAAGCAGGTGCCGCGGAGTCTAGAGTTTTTGGCGGCGCGACGCGATTGATTATTCTTGGGTGTTTGCGGCGGCGAAGAAGGGCGAGCTTCGCGGGCTGCTTGTGAAGCAGGAGCCGCCGTTTACGGAGACGCCGGCGCAGCGGCTGCTGCAAGAGCAAACTAATAGGCCCAGCGAAGTAGGACTGCTCCGGTGGTGTAGCCCGCGCCTACGGCCATGAGAAGGACTAGGTCGCCCTTTTTTAGTTTGCCCTCGGCTACGGCATCGCGGAGACCGAGTGGAATGGTGCCCGCCGTGGTGTTGGCGTAACGGTCGATGTTGACCATGACTTTGTCGTCGGGAAGGCCCAGGCGCTCCTGCATGGCGCGAATGATGCGCAGATTGGCCTGGTGAGGGACGACCAGAGCGATATCTTCGCTCCTGAATCCGTTGCGTTCGACGACGTGCGAGGCGAGTTCGGCCATGCGGCGGACGGCGTATTTGAAAACCTGCGAGCCTTCCTGGTGGACGTAATGCATTTTTTTGCTGACGGTTTCGGCGGTGGGTGGATTAAGCGAGCCCCCGCCGGGCATATAAAGAAACTGGCCACCGGAGCCGTCGATGTCGTGCGCGAAATCGAGGATGCCTTCGTTGTCGTTGCTGGCGGGTTCGAGGAGGACGGCGCCGGCTCCATCGCCAAAGAGGACGCACGTGGCGCGGTCTTCGTAATTGAGGATGGAAGTCATTTTGTCAGCGCCGATGGCGAGAACTTTTTTGTGTGCGCCGGAACCGACGAATTGCGCCCCCACCGTTAGCGCATACGCGAACCCGGAACAAGCAGCGGAGAGGTCGAAGCCCCAGGCGTTTTTGGCGCCGATACGGTCCTGAACCAGGCAGGCAGTGGCGGGGAAGAGCATGTCCGGCGTGACGCTGGCGACGACAATCATTCCAATTTCTGTGGGATCGGTATTGGTCTTGGTGAGGACGGCTTTGGCGGCTTCGGTGGCCAGATGAGAAGAGGCAACGCCGGGGTCGGCGACGTGGCGTTCGCGGATGCCGGTGCGGGTGCGGATCCATTCGTCGTTGGTGTCGACGATTTTGGCGAGGTCGGTGTTGGTCATCAGACGCGGCGGCAGGTATCCAGCGACGCCGGTAATTTTCGCTTTGATGCGATGGGGCATGAGGCTCCTGTGTGGAAGATGCGTTGTAAAACGGAAAGGGAAGTTTATGCGAGGGAGCGCGGTAGGCACAAGTTGCGTGGGAAAATTAATCTGCGGGTGGAAGGATTTCGTAGCGCCAGGTGAGCTCGGCGGTCTTCTTAAGAGTGGCGGAAACGGAGCAATATTTTTCTTCACTGAGCTGAATGGCTTGTTTGACGCCGGCTTCCTGGAGCTGTCCACGGAGGCGGTAGAGGATGTTGAGTTTGGTCCAGACCTGGGGCGGATCGGCGGCGCGTTCACCGGAGCAGACAACCTCGAGAGACTGAAGCTTTTGGCGCTTCTTTTCGAGAATGATGACGAGGTCGGTCGCGGTGCAGGCGCCGAGGGCGAGAAGAAGGAATTCCATCGGGCCGGGCGCGGTGTTGGAGCTGCGGTCGGAGTCCAGGGTGATGGCATGACCGGAGGGGCCGACAGCAACGAATTGTTGCCTGCCGATCCATTGAACCGTCGCGGTTTTTACCTGCTCTGTTTGCATGAAGGCCTCCCGTTCCTTTTCCAGCATAACAACCGAGAAGGGCAAGAGCACGATAGGTCAGGAACCTGGCCATGGGACTGCAGAAGAGTACAGAAGAGCAACATCCGCAAAAGCTCTGAGGATTAGAAGGCAGAGAGTTGTGCGCCGCGAGAGTGGGAAGGCGGTTTCAGAAAGGAGGCATCCTTCCATTCTGGAACGCGACGCGACCTGCTCGAGTCGGGATGTAATCGAGAAGCGCCAGGGGACGGCACCCGTGAAGATACTCGGCGGCGGTTACAAATTTCCTCGGAGCATTACATCGATTCGTTGGAGGGGCTCAGACAGGATGTGCAGAGCGCGCGAAGCAACGTCGAAAATCCTCGGCCGAAACGGATTTGAAGAAACTGGAAACCACGCTGGACAGCCTTGTGGGATCCGCGCGGAGCCTGGGAGCGCTAAGGCAGGGGCCAGTGTTGAAGTCGCTTTCCGAGATCTGGCGCGACAAAGAGGTATCGGGAATTCACGAGGGCGGCGGACACTGACCAGGGAGCGGAGAATCCTGCAAGGCGCCTTGGAAGTCATGAGGCACGAGCGGGTGCGGCTTAAATCGGGCTCCCAGGCCGGCAACTGTTATTTGCCGGTCGCGCGAGCGGCGAGGGAGCAATTTGCGCACGAAACCGTGGCGGCCATCTCCAAGGGAATTGTGCGTTCGGGAAGGGCACGAAAGGCAGGAAGGGGGGCTTGCTACGCGTTTCTCTCTTGAGTCAGCGAAGTAACCTCAATAATGGGATTGACCTGCTGGCGCATCACGCGAACGAAGATTTCCACGATGCGGGCGTCAAATTGGGCATTGGCACAGCGCTCGAGTTCAGCGAGAGCATCGGCTGCGGTGCGGCCCTTCTTGTAAGTGCGGTCGCTGGTGATAGTGTCGTAAGCATCGGCGACCGCGATGATGCGCGCGCCCAGCGGGATCTGTTCGCCCTTCAAAGAGTGAGGATAACCGGAGCCGTCGAAATACTCGTGGTGGTGATGGACCATCTCGCGAATGCGCGCGAGAGGAGTCAAGGGCTCCAGGATTTTTGCGCCGAAGACCACGTGGGATTTCATGGTTTCCCATTCCTCGGGATTCAGTGGTCCGGACTTGTTCAGAATTTGTTCGGGAATGCCGACCTTGCCGATGTCGTGTAAGATCGCGCCGAGGCGAATTTCTTCGATTTCCGCGTCGCGCATATCCATCGCTTCGGCGATCAAAGCGGCGTAAGCGGAAACTTTTTGCGAGTGGCCCTGTGTGTAGTGATCCTTGGCGTCAATGGCGAAGGCGAGCGAAGTGACGGTATCGAGGACGGCCTGTGGCAAGGCTTGTGGCCCGGCGGCATTCGGTGCCGGCTGGGTGACCGTGACGCCATTTCCGGCTTCCGTCGCCGCAAGCGATTCGGTGAATTGCTTGAGGCGCTGGTAGATTTCTTCAAAAGCTTCTGGGCCGGTTGAGAAAAGCCGTTTGAGCGTTACGCCAAGGTAGGCTTCCAGAACATCTTTCTTCCATTTTTTCGCTTCGCTCGGATCGAAGTGATCGGCGGTGGAGACGGCGTTACCACCCTGGTGTTTCGAGAGATACATGGAGGCATCCGCAACTTGAATGAGCTCCTGGGGGGAAGAGCCGTGCAGGGGATAGCACGCGATGCCGAAGCTGGCGGAAACATTTTTTTCGCGAAGCAGATTGTCCGCACACACCCAGCTGCGCAGTTTTGAGGCCAGCTGGCGAGCCTGTTCCATCGAAGTTTCCGGCATTAAGATAACAAACTCATCGCCACCATAGCGCGCCACGACATCCGACCGCCGGCAGTTGGCTTCGAGAATGTGTCCAACGCGCTGCAGGACCAAGTCGCCTTCGAGGTGACCGTAGAAATCGTTGACGAATTTGAAGCGGTCGAGGTCCATGAGCACCAAGGCGAAAGCACGGCCCGCGCGGGTGGAGCGCTTCCATTCGGCGGAAAGAGCTTCCATGAAAAAGCGATGGGTCTTGACGCCTGTGAGGCCGTCGGTGATGGCTTGCTCCTGGGCTTTCTGGAAAGTCAAAGCGTTATGCAGAGCGCCGGCGATCAGGTCCGCCAACGTGCCGAGCAACAACACTTCTTCTTCGGTGAAATCTACGCTTTGCGAAGATTCGACGTAGAGAACACCGTGAAGTTGCTCCGCGAAAAAGATGGGCAGGCCGACCGCCGCGGCCGTGTCAGCCAGCATGGGGCGCATGGCCGCTTCCGCCGCCAGGCTGGAACGGAACGTGACCAGGTTCCCGGCGCGCGCGACATTGCCGACCAGGCCGGAGCCAAGCGGTACGCGCTGACCGAGGGCGCCGCGACGCCGGCCGGCTTCCGCCTGGATGACCAGCTCACGCGTCGAGTAGTCCAGTACGGCAATGCCGATATGATCGTAGCTGAGGCCGGTCTCCAGTTCCTCGGTCATTTTGGCGAGCATCTCATCCGGATTGAGAGTGCCGATGGCATGGCGCGAAATCGTGTTGAGCAAGGTAAGGTGACGGGCCTTGGTGCGCTCTTCTTGAAAAAGGCGGGCGTTTTCGATGGCGATACTGGCTTCGCTGGCCAGCACACGAAGAAGTTCGAGATGGCCTTCGTCGAAGGTTTTGTCCTGATCGGAAAAAACGGCCATGGCGCCGATGGCGCGATCGTAGGCAACCAGGGGCACACCGCAGAAACATCCCTGGAACCGGATGGGGTCAACATTGAGTCTGCGAACTTCGTCGAGAAAATGTTCACGAATCAGGACCGGCTGGCGGGTCCTGATCACGTATTCGGTAAGGAAGTTGCCCGCGGGACGACTGCGGCGTGGCATGCGAATACCGTCGATGATTTCCAGCTCGAATTGCATTTCATCGCGAACCGGATCGATCGAAGCGATATAGAAATTTTCCACATCGAAGAGCCGGCGCAGCTCTTCCCAAATTTTGCGCAGCAGGTCTTCCTTGTTCAAAGTGGAGCTGAGGGCGCGGCCGATTTCATTAAGGACGTGTAGTTCCTCGGAACGGCGCGAGGTTTGCTGGATCAAGAGACTGTTTTCCACGGCCATGCCGATCTGGTGACCGAGCGCGAGCAGGAGGCGCAATTCGGCAGAAGTGAAGCGGCGAGTGTCCGGCGAGCCAAGAAGTAGTACGCCGAAGGCCTGTTCCTTGGCCTGCAAGCTGATGGCGACCATGCTACGCAGGCGCTGTTCGAGGGCGAGTTCGCGGAACCTGCGGATGCGCTCATCTTTCTTTTCGAGGGCCATCAGATCTTCATCGCGCAAATCGCGAAACCCCATCAAGCCGCCCAGGTTGGAAACCAGCGTGACCAGGTAGTCGTCCAGCCCTTCTTCCTGGGCGGCGCGACAAAACTTTTCGTTTAAGCCAACAGCAACGACCGACGTAGGGCCTTGGGGATCGCCGTGGTGAAGAAAAAGCGCGCCGGCTGGCAGGCGCACGACGCCCAGGACGCGATCCAGTGCCTGCGAGAGCATGCGATGAATTTCGCCGCCCGCAAATCCGGAAGCCGCGAGGTTCAAGTTAGAGAGCGCCAGCATGTTGCGCTCGACGCGACGTTTTTCCTCTTCGTAGAGGGCCATCACCATGAGCATGGCGGCGAAGGTAGCAGGCAAGGCGGAAAGCGGTTCGAGGGTAATGTTCCAGGTGCTGAGCATTCGCTGGAAGAAAAGAAATGCCAAGCCGAGTGCACCCCAGGCGAAGAACACAATGGCCAGAAGCCAGTCCGCAAGGGTTTCCTGGCGGCGGCTTTCGATCCAGAATTCAAACCCGATAGCGCAGTACACGATTGCGGCTGCAAACGTAACCGGTATGGGGACAATTCCGAGAGCGTTGACAACGCTCCAAATGAGCACCAGGACGCCGGCTCCGAGCGCCGCGGGAAGCCAGGTTTTTCGCTGCGCGTAAAGCCTGGCACCAACAAAAAACAGGATGCCGGCACTTGCAAAAAGGCCCTGGTCCATCGCGCGTTGACCGATGGAAGGGCCGAGGCTGCCACTTGCTCCCGTACCAAGATAGTGGAGCGAGAGCAGGCACCATCCGGCGGTCCAGCAAAGCAAGTAAGTCTGGCGTTTCAGGTTATAGACATACGCGAAGAAACCTGCCACCAGCGAAGTGGCGATCAGCAGGGCCAACGAAACTAGGCTGAGATTGATCAACGAGCTATCGCTTCCCCATCCCGCAAACAGACGACTGCGCCAATCCCTAACCTAAGGAACTAGCGTGTACAGGCGGTGGTAAGAGCGCCACTCCACGCGAGGACTCGCGGGGCTGCCAGGCCGACCGTATCTGCACAAAACAAAGTACTTGCGATTATGGTGCAGGAAAAATTGGCTGTGCAAGTGTACCGGCGTACTGGTTGCGTAAGTGATAGCAGGCAGGGCGCCGGATGGAGCCGTTTCCCGGACCGCATGCTTCGGTTGGACGCCTCTTGGACCTTCCTTTACACTGTAACATCTTAAAAAGAACACCTCTCCGCAAAGGGGCACCAGGGTTCATGTCCGTTCATTCCGGCAGTTCCGCGACCGGCGTCCGGGTGCGTTTTGCGCCTTCTCCGACCGGGTATCTGCACGTGGGCGGAGCGCGCACAGCGCTATTTAACTGGCTGTTTGCGCGGCGCGAACACGGCACAATGATCCTGCGCATCGAGGACACCGACGCCGAACGCAACAAGCCGGAGCTGGTTACCGGCATTATAGACGGGCTGAAGTGGTTGGGCGTGGATTGGGACGAGGGGCCGTTTTACCAGTCGCAGCGCACGTCGATGTACCAGGAAGCCGGGAAGAAATGTCTGGCGAACAGCAGCGCATTTCTTTGCTATTGCCCTGCGGAAAAATACGTCGGCGGCGACCACGCTGTCGAAGGGACAGAGACGGCTCAAGTGCGGCGCATTACGCGTTGCTCGTGCCGCGACGGAAAACCCTCCACGCCGGGCGTGAAGCCGGCGATTCGCTTCAAAGTTCCCCTGGGTGGAACGACGAAATTTCTCGATGCCGTTTTTGGCGAGCGCGAATTCTCGAACGACGAAATTGAAGATTTTGTGCTGGTGCGTTCCGGCAAGGGTGATGAAGAATTCGGCCAAGCCATGTATCAACTGAGCGCGGTAGTGGACGACATCGACATGCGCATCACACACGTGGTCCGCGGCGCCGATCATATTTCCAATACGCCGAAACAAGTGTTGCTGTATCGCGCGCTGGACGCGGAAGTCCCAATTTTTGCGCATTTGCCGTTGATTTTGGGTCCGGACAAATCGCGGCTCTCCAAGCGCCACGGTGCAACCGACGTCAACATGTATCGAAGTGAGGGTTTTTTGCCGGAGGCGTTCCGCAATTTTCTGGCGCTGCTGGGGTGGTCGCCCGGCGGCGACGAAGAGTTTCTGCGCACCAGCCAGCTTTTGGAAAAATTTACCCTGGAGGGTGTAAGCCGCACCAATGCGGTGTTCGATCGCCCGAAGCTGGAGTGGTTTAACACGCAATACCTGCAGAAGCTGCCAATCGAGGAATTGCTCCCGGAAGTCGAAGGGCAGCTTAAGAGCAGCGGACTGTGGAAGGAAGAGTGGGCGACCGGTGCGGGCCGCGAGTGGTTTAAAAAGACCGTGGATCTGTTACGGCCGCGCATTCGTTTGTTGCCCGATTTCGCTTCGTGGTCGCGGGCGTTTTTCAGCGACAACTTCGTGCGCGATTCCGCCGCGAAAGAAAAGTTTTGGAAGGAACCGGCGAAGATCAAGGAACTGCTCGACAAGACTGCGCAAGCTCTTGCCGCGGTTAGCGACTGGAGTCACGATCCCTGCGACCACGCCACGCGGGGCGTGGCAGAAGCGACGGGAGTGAAAGCCGGCTTGCTCATCAACGCGATACGCGTGGCCATCGTGGGCCAGGCCGTTGCGCCGCCTCTGTTCGACACCATGGTGGTGCTAGGCAAGGAGCGGGTGGTGCGCCGGCTGCGAGATGCTTGCGCCGAACTCGGCTAGACTCATTGTCGCTGGATCCGCGGAGGTCCCCATGTTCGCTTCGCGCCGGAAGTTTCTAGCCACGCTGGCGGCTGCGCCGTTCGCGAACCTCCCTATCGCCAAAAGCACACCGCGATCGGAACCCGCTGGCAGGGATGCTTTACAAGCGCGCCTGGCGACCGATCCGCTGCGTCCCCAGTGTCATCTGCTACCCGCTAAAAATTGGATGAATGATCCGAACGGCCCCATCTACTGGAAGGGCCAATACCACATGTTTTTTCAGTACAACCCGACCGCCGCAATCTGGGGCGACATGCACTGGGCGCACGCCGCGAGCCCCGACATGATCCACTGGCGCCACCTGCCGATCGCTCTTGCGCCGACACCGGGCTGGGACGATGCCGACGGATGCTTCACGGGCAGCGCGGTAGACGACAACGGGACCGCGACGATTCTCTACACGGGCGTGAAGAGCGTTGCTCCGCAGAGCGCGACCTTACGCGACGGCGCACACAATTTTCGCGAGGTGCAATGCCTGGCCACTTCAACAGATGCTCAGCTTCGCACATGGTCCAAATGGAAGACGCCAGTGGTGCAGCCGCCGGATGATCCGCAGATTACCGGATTTCGCGACCCATTTTTATGGCGGGAACGCGATATGTGGTATCTCGGCGTTGGTTCAGGCCGGCGCAAACAGGGCGGCCAAATCTTGCTGTACGGCTCTAGAGACTTACGCCAGTGGCAATATTTGCACCCGCTGGCGACGGGCAAATGGTCGGAACGCGAAGATACAAATCCCGTCGATTCCGGCGAGATGTGGGAGTGTCCGGATTTCTTTCCGCTCGGTTCGAAACATGTGCTGCTGTATTCGACCGCAAGAAAAGTGATTTGGGAGGTAGGTGAACTCGATCCGAAAGAACTGGTGTTTCATCCGCAACAGAGCGGCGTCCTGGATCACGGAGCTTACTACGCGCAGAAGACGCAATTTGATGCAAAGGGCCGACGTATTTTGTGGGGCTGGATTCCCGAGAAACGACCGGAAGCGGAGTTCAGCGCCGCGGGTTGGGCGGGATGCATGGCGCTGCCGCGCGTCCTTTCCCTGAATAACGACGGCCATCTCGAAATGCGCATCGCGCCGGAGGCTGAGTCTCTGCGCGCCAAGGCTTTGGCTTCCGTGTCGCCCGCGATGCCGAGCGAGGCTCGTGCCAAGGCGCTTGCGGCCCTCGAAATAGATAACTTGGCCGGGGAACTCCTCTGGCAAACGGGCGCGGGCCCCTTCTCGATGACCATAGCGGACGATGCTGGTCCGTGGTGGGTGCTAAAAGTGGAAACGCCGGGTTCTGCGGTTCGCTTAGAGGTCAACGGCAGGAAAATTGATGTGCTCGCGCAAGGTTCCCGAACCATGGACTTCCGGCTGGTGCTGGATGGCTCGGTTGCCGAGTTCGTCTGCAGCTCGTTGCATGTGCTCACGTCGCGGATTTATCGCAAGCCTGCTGGATCGCTGCGCTTGCAACTTTCGGGAGCGGATGCCCGCCGGGTGCGGTCGCTGCAGGCCTGGAATCTGCGCCCGATTTCGGCAGACCGGCTCACAACGTAAATCCTTTCATTTTTCTTACGGCGAACCAGGCTTGCCCATCTGCTTTTCGATCTTCTTGTGAAATACCGACACCCCAAATACTGGAGCTTCCTGCGTTCCGGTAATCGTGACCGGCAGCTCCGTTCCAGAGCCGTTCTTTGAAAAAAACGGATCAATGGCTTTCAGGAAAAATGACTTTGCTCCGGTGACGGTCTGCGAAAGTTTAGCCTGCATTCGCAAGTGGCCTTGCATATCGATCTTCCGGCTATGAATATCGTATGTCCCGGCCAGTTCCACACCGGCCCCGGGCACCGCAAATGTGAGCCTGGAAAAAGTGAGGATGCTGTTTTTCAGCACGAAGCGGCCTTTCAGGTCCGTCACGGCGCTGCCAGCATCTTCGTCTTCCGGCTTGCCCTCCGCGTGCCTGCTGAAGCTTTCGAGTTTTTCGCGCATTTCCTGGCTGGCCCATCGCCCCTTCGTGATGGCGAAATTTCCATCCAGATTCATTTTGTCGATGACCTTTTGCTTGCCGGGCGGCAGAGAAAGCCTTGCCACGACGCGAATTGGGCCGCGCAGGAACGGCTTATCCGAGTTGATCGCGAGTTGCAGAATATCTTCAATGCGCGCGTCGGGCGTGGTCACATCCAGAGTAATCTGATGGCCTTGCCCGAGAACGCTGATCACGCTGCCGGACGCGACAATCTCGGATTTGCCAAGAATGGCGTGGACGGGATGCAACAACGTGTCGCCGTTTGTTCCGTCCACGGTCGCCGAGTAGTCGGTGTGTAGCGGCATCGGCTTACCCGCATTGTCGAGCGAAAAATCCGGAGTGTCCGTCTGGCCGTCTACTTCCAGGCGGTCCAGCTCGCCCGCATACTTTCCCGTGGAAGAAAGGATGCCGGCGATTCCCGGAAAGGGCCCGAGATTGGCGTCGTCGAATGCGTAGGTTCCGGAAACCGGAGTAGATCCTGGGTCGTCGCCGTTCCACGGGCCAAATTTTCCGGAGGTGGCGATTTCGCCTTTGGGCTTGGCGTTTGTGAGCGTTCCCGCGAACGCGAAGGATTGGCCCGCGCCGACTTCATGCAGCTTCAAGTTGTGGATTTCCCAATCCAGTGGATCGACGCCCGGCTTGCTGGCAAGCGTCAGCAGATCCATGTCCTCAACTTCGATAGTGCCGGCCACGACTTGAGGAACGTCTAATATTTCCACCGGGCGCGCGACCGGCGTTCGGCGTAGCTCGCGCGGCGGAATCGAAACGACCATTCGCTTCAAACGAACGCGCTTAATGCGGTGCGGCACGCGGAAGATGCCCAGAAACCCGAGCTCGAACGAGAATTTCTCGATGCGGATCAGTGGCGGCGCCTCGGGTGCGGCCCAGTAGTGCAGCGACAGGCCTTCGCCCGAGACGCTCATATTCGGAAATACGCGCACGTGGAAATCCGCGAGTTCGACGTTGCTTTGGAACTTTTCCTCGAGCAACCGCACGATCCAATCGCGAGTCCGCAGCTCCGCCGCTCTTTTCTGTGACCACGCGACGGCAAACAGAAGTATGAGGAAAGCCGCGCATGAAGCGGCAACGATTAGAAGAATCTTCCGAGCGCCTGGAAAGGGCATTCCAGGAGTTTCGCAAACGTATTGCCGATGCGCTACGGTTTTGCGAACAATTCGGGACGGTTAGGGTGAAATTCTCCGGAAGATACGTGGATGACTGCATCCACCGGCAGCGTAGCCGGCGGCAAGCACACTTCGTTGTTGCAAGCCTGATAGCGCAGCTTCAGTGAAAGATGTTGTTCGCCAAGCGGCGCGCCGGCGTCGATGGTTACCGGCAGAAGCAAAATCACCGTGTCGGTGTAGACATTCAGAGCCTGATCTTTGGCAAAGCTGAATTTATGCAGCGTGCCCTTGGGATATTTCACCGAGCCGGTCTTGAAGCCCGTGGGCGGCTCGGCTTTCAGGTCGGTGGGAATCAGATAGTCGAAAGTAGTTTCACGCGCGTTGACGTGGAAGCCTTCGCGAATCTTCATCACCACCGCGATTTCCAGTGGTTTGCCGCGCGCGGCGGGGTCAAAAGATGGGTAAGCTGAAGGCTTCACGACATCGCGGGCCGCCGGGATCTGTGCGGCTAACCCGTAAGCGAACCATAAAAAGACTGCCGGAAACAAAACAAGGTTGCGAATCATACGTTTACTTGTTCTCCCAGCTGCTGCGAAATCACGCGGCTCATTACGGCGAAGAGATCCTCGCCCGTCTTTTCCAGCACGAATGCGTTCTTTCCTTCGGACCAGCCTAGCTTGAAGCTGGTGGAGAGCGCGGAAATCCAGATTTCGCGCACCGGCGTGTTCGGCGAAATCACAAACTTCGCCGGTGCCGGTTCTTCGAACACCACTTCCAATTTGCCGCTTTCGCCTTCCACGTCGAAGCCGTTTTTATCGCCCGCGTCGAGCAGCCGGCGCTTTAAGTCCTCCAGCGCCGCCGCGCACTTTTTTTGAAAATCACGCTCATCCAGTATCGCCATTTGGCCTACAACGCTCCTTCAATCAACTTGGTCGTGGCATCGTAGTCGATCAATCCGGTCGTGCGCTTCAAAACCCTTCCATCACGGGAAACCAGAATGCTGGTTGGGTAGCCCAGCAGACCGCCAAACTTTTCCGCCACTTTTTCGTTGCCCACCACGATCGGATAGTTCATCGGCAACTTTTGCCCATTTACGTCATACCGTTCTTTGGCCACAAACGGAGCGACCACCGATTTCCCCTCTTCATCCATGGCGATGCCCAGTACGGTGAATCCTTCGGCGCCATATTTGTTCTGCATTTCGATCAGCCAGGGGATTTCGACACGGCAGGGATCGCACCAGGTCGCCCAAAAATTCACTAGCACGACTTTCCCGTGATAATCGGCCACCGTCACGTTGCTGTCTTCCAGTGATTTCATTTCAACGCTCATAAAAGTGCCGGCGCTCTGAGACTTCTTGCAGCCGGTGCCGGTCAAAACAAGCAGCGCTGCGACGATGATAAGTGACGTTCCCTTGTTCATGACGCTCCTAGAGAAATTATCTCCCATTTTTGGCGATTTCGTCGCGGGGCTACTTTCCGTGAGTTAAGACCCGCTCCAGCCACAAGGCAATGCTGTTCAGGAAACTCAGTTTTCGCACCAGCCAGGTCAGTTTGTTGGTGAAAACCAGGCCGCCCACAAACAGCAGCAGGATTCCGCTGCCCAATTCGACTGCGTGCAGATAACCGCGGAACTTCTGATAAAACTTCAGAAACTGAACTATGCCGAGCGCAGCAAGCAGAAACGGGATGGCAAGTCCCGCGGAATAGAAGGCCAGCAGCAAAATACCTCGCCCGATCGTTGCGCTGTTCGCGGCCAACGCCAGCACCGTCGTCAAGATCGGTCCAATGCAGGGTGTCCAGCCAAACGCAAACGCAAAGCCCAGGAAAAATCCGCTCAGAATGCCGGGCTGCTTGCTGGTATTGCGCAAGTGGACGTCGCGATTCAGCCAACGAGCCAATGCTGGTCCGAGAAATCCGATGATCGAGAGCGAGAAGAAATGTACGGCCCCGAGTCCCGCGAACAACTCATCACCGCGGACCAGCGCGGCGATTCCCAGGACAACAAAAACTCCGCCGACGGCGATGCCGGGAATCGGCTTCAGTTTGGCCAGTGCTCCGATCAAATGCAGACCAAAAAGAATGATCAAGGCCCCTGCAATGGGCGCCAGCGTGTAGCGGTTTTCCTGCAGGAAGGAACCCACCACGCTGGCCGAAGCGCCAAACGCAACGAACACCGCGGAAAATCCGACTACGAACGACAGAGCCGAAGAAAACAAGCTTCCGCGCGGTTGCTGGCCTTGCCGAAGCTGCTCCATCCCGATTCCGCTGAGCATGGAGATGTAGCCGGGCACCAACGGCAGGACGCACGGCGACAAAAAGGAAACCAGTCCGGCAACGAAGGAGGCGGCAAGCGAAACGTCAGGCGTCATTCGTCAGTTAAGCTCCGAAAAGGTTTCGATGAAGGCACACGACTAAAGGTGTCGGATACCGATGTAAAAGACGTGTCATGGAGCCGAACTGTATTCTTACACAGAACGCATTCCTCGAGGGCTCGGGCGACACCTGCCAGCCGAAGTTGGCGGCCACGCCTCCTCCACTCGGCTTGCAGTCAGATAAACTATTTATAATCAGTAAGTTGCAGGTAGTCCCATCGGCATTGAGCTTGCATGCCGCACCTTGGGAGGCTCTAGGATGGGCTGGACGCCCAACAAAGTAACCGCACTCCGCGTCTTTGCTGGATTTGCCGCGGTAGGCCTTTTCGGCCATGGTAATGGGGCCAACTTCGCGGCCCTCGCCCTCACCGTGGCCGCCATCGTACTGGATGCCTTGGATGGCCATATCGCGCGAAAGAAGCATCTCGCTACCCCGCTCGGCGCGCAGATCGACATTCTCGGGGATCGCCTCATCGAAAACATGTTCTTCACTTATTTCGCCGTGGTGGGGATGGTCTCCCTGTGGCTGCCCCTCTTCTTTTTTGCTCGTGGTGCGACGACCGATCTTCTCCGTAGCCTCGCGCTCAAAGCCGGCTATTCCGGTTGGCGCGGCAATGCTATGCTGCACACCTGGTGGGGCCGCACCTTTGTCGCATCGCGCTGGAGCCGCGGACTCTATGCCGCTCTCAAGTGCGCGTGTTTCTGCTACCTGGGCCTGGAGCTGGCGTTGACGCGAGGGCCGGTAGCGCTCCTCGGTACCATCGCCGGCGAGGCGCACCTGACGATTCGCGCCATCGCGCAAGCCCTGACTTGGGCGACGGCCGCATTCTGTCTGCTGCGCGGTCTTCCGGTCCTCGTCGAAGGCTGGCAGTTCTTCGCTCAAGAAGCCGTAGCGGTTCGCACCCGAAAATCGGCGGAGGCTGCATGAGCATCGCGTTCTTCGACGTAGACGGCACGCTGCTTCCGCACCCCTCGCTGGAGCGGCGCTTTTTCTGGAATCTTGTTCGGAACAGGAAAATCCCTGCCGGAAACTATTTTCGCTGGGCTGCCGAAATGTTCCGCCTCGGTGTTCCGCGATTCCGCACGGCCGCGCAGGCAAACAAGATGTACCTGCGAGGGATCTCCGCCACTCTGCTCTCCGCAATGGGGTCGGGCGAGACCAACCATTGGGTGCCGGAACTTTTTCCGGCCGCGATCCAACGTGTTTGGGAGCACGCGCTGCGCGGCGACACGATCGTCCTCGTTACGGGGACGTTGGCCCCGCTCGCCAAAATTGTTCAGTCCGCGCTGGAGCGCGAATTGCTTTGGCGCGGGGTCGAAACACAGATTCCGGTCATTGCCACTCAGCTCGCGGAACGCCACGGTTGTTGGACAGGGTGCATTGTCGGCGCAGCGATGTTCGGCGATGCAAAAGCCAACGCGGTCCGGCAATTCGCGAGCTCGAACGGTGTTCCCCTCTCGCAATGCTTTGCGTACGGAGACCATGCACTGGATCGTTCGATGCTCGAGGTAGCCGGAATCAGGTTTGCCGTGAACCCTACTTTCCGTCTGCGCCGAATGGCCAGGCGCAACGGCTGGCCGATCGTGAGCTGGAGCCCGCATCCGCCGCGACCCGCCGCTACGCGTCGTGCTTTGAAATGGAAAGACGAAGGGGCACGATGAAGATGCAAGAACAACACCAAGTTCGGCTGTCGCGCCCAATGGATGCGTTTGTTTTATCACCGCAACCGAGCTGGACAGCCGCTGTACGCCGGGAGCTTGCTCGCATCGGGGCCTCGCTCGGCGTTTTCGAACAGGTAGCTCTCGCCTATCTGGCTTTTTCGACCGCAATGATTACGGTGTTCTCGCGTCAACTTTCACACTTCTGGAAGTTGATCGGCACCCAGGCCATCGTCGCCACCATCATTTTTTTACTTTGCGCCGCGGGCATTCGCTCCGAACAACGCGCCCTGCACGTCGGCGCGACATTCAGCACGCACTTCTGGCGCTTCTGGCGCCACTGGTACCCCCATCTGTTCTTTCTCTTCTGCTTCGAAGAGCTCGCCTACCTGGTCCATCTCGTTGATCCGAATTGGCAGGACGCCAAACTCATCGCCTTCGATCACTGGGTGTTCGGCGTGCATCCGTCGGTGTGGCTTGAACAATTCGCCACGCCCCTGCGCAACGATCTCTTTCAGCTCGCCTATTTAACCTATTTCATCTATCTGCTGGTTCTCGGCGGCATCCTTTATTACCGCCGCGAATGGCACGCTTACTGGTCCGTGATGACCTATTCCGCAGTCGGCTACGCGATCGGCTACGTTATCGCCATACTATTCCCGATTCAAAGCCCGTGGTTCGCCATGGCCGGCATCTGGCAAGGCCAGCTGCACGGCGGCCCATGCACGGCCACTATTAATTTCATCGAACATTATGGCCGTGTCCGTGGCGCTGCCTTTCCCTCCGAACACGTTGCTGGCTCGGTGGCCGTCGTTTGGGGAGCCTGGCGTCACCGCCGCTGGCTCTTTTGGGTCATCCTGCCCCTGGTGACGGCAATGTGCGTTTCCACAATTTGGGGGCGCTACCATTATGTCGCCGATATTTTCGGCGGCATCATCACCGGCACCTTGGGCTACTTCATCGGGTCCTATCTAATGAAGCGGCGAGCGAGACCGGCCCCGGCCGAACTGTAATCCGCCAGTGGCTGGACCTTTTTCATCACTGGCGAGCCTTGCATACGCTTCTACGAATCTGCTTCATAATATTCCGGTCAATTCCACCCTCATCTTGAGGTGACGGTCAGCGGGATTTGTCAACGTCAGGGGTGCTTCCGTACCGGCCGCCAAGTTCTAAAAAATCTTCTCCTGCCGTCGCAGGTTTCCAAATGTCCCGATATTCGCAATCGTGAACGCTACGCGAAACTGGTTTTCCGTGCGCACCTGACCCAGCGCGATCCGCCGGTATTCCAGCGACAGTCCGCAACAATTCCCGTTATAGGTGATCTGCGCAATCTGGTTCTGCAGCGCCGTGTTCTGAATGTCATAGCTCACGCCGCCGGTAAAGTTCAAGCCCTTGCGGTTGAAGCTCCCGTAGCCCAGCAGCGCGCGAATCTGGTTCGAGAGCGGCTGTAACACCGGATCATCCTGAATGTGAAAGTGCGCCACCGTCGCGAAAAACTCGCTATACGGCCTCACTTTCACCAGCGTTCCCTCCGCCACGATCTTGTTCAGCTGCGGATCGTACTCAACGATCTGCTCCGCGTCATATTTCCCGCCTGGCGTAACCTTGAAATCACTGACAATCGGTGACCAGTCGCGCGGTCCCGTCGCGAACGCAAAAGGCGTTATTGAATTCAGCGCCTGCAACACGTTGCGTTCGCCGCCGACGATCGCCCCGCCAAACGTCGGATCGGAATAATGCTTCTGCACTACGTTCCACGACAAGAATTCCACCGGCTGCTCGTCGCCTCTTTTCACATACAGCCTTTGTGTGAATCCGTACTCCACTTCGTTGGTGTTCGAAAGCGTTGCGTTCGAATCAAACCGGATGAACCGCTCGAAATCATTAATTCCCGAAACGTAGCGGTAGGTCATTTCCGGCTCGATGGTGTGCTTGTACCTCCGCTTCTTCTGTGGCTGCCCAAAGATCCGTTCCAGCGTTGGCGGCCGGATCTCCAGCGTGAATTCTCCGTCGTTCCGGGTAATCGGCTGCGCGCTTAAATTTCCAAGCGAATCGAGTGATGCTCCATATCGCGTCGTGCGCACCGCTCCAGCAGCGGTCACATTCAGCCATCGCCCAAACCGCAGCGGCACGGTCACCTTTGGTGCAAACTCTGTCCGCTGTACTAGGTCCGGTGTCGCTCCGTTTACGTCGTCGCGATGCACCGCTCCGATAAACGAATCAAAACTGAAATACACCGGCAGATTCCGCCATGGCGCCTGCTCCACCGAACCAAACCGCGCCTCCGGCACATTGCGCAAGGTCACACTGGTTTGCGGACTGATGGTCAAAAAGCTCTTGTCGTTCAGCGCCGCGAAATTCAGACTGAATCCGCCGAAATTGTTGGTCAAAAAGAACGCGCTCCGCACTTCCGAATTGATCGCGTCTCCATAGGCATCCGCGAAAGCCAGCCGGAACGTCAGCGACGAGAGCTGGTTGTAGTCCGCCACGAACCGCCACCCCTTCGGCAGCAGCGATTGCAAATGCAGCTCCTGCTGGTGCCCGCCTTGCTTCTGCAGCACACCGGCTGCGTCGCGCACCCCGCGATCGATAACGCCGTAATACGAATAGAGCAACGACGTATTCTCTGACGGACGCATGCGAATTTCCGCCCGCTCGGCTGATCCGCGTTTGCTCAAATACTGCGCTCCCAGCGTTGCGTCCGCCCAGGTTGTGGGCGCCCAGTAATACGCGTCGCCCAACACTAGTCCCTTGGTCGTGCTGTTTCCGATGTCCGGCAACATGAAGCCAGACTGCCGCACCCGCTGCCCAGCCGGCGCCGTCGCATAGGGCACCCAGATCAGCGGCACCTTGTACAACCGGAAATTCGCGTTCACCAGAGCGACCGATTTGTTCAGGCGGATTTTCGCCCGCGGCGCAAACATCTGCCACGTCGGCCGTTCCTGGTCGCACACCGTAATCCACGCCTGGTGAATCACAAACGTATCGTCGGGAAACCTTTCCACTTCGCGCGCTTCGAAATACAGCGGGTTCTCGCTCACCAGCACCATCGGATTCGGCCGCCGCACGATTTTCACCGTCCCGCGCACGTTGGTGAATTTCCCGATCCCGGTCGCGAAATTGTAGTGCGCCTCGTCGCCCTCCAGATGCTGGTTCAAGTAATCGAACTGCACGTGCCCCCGGGCCAGTGCTTCCCGCGTCTTGTCGTTGTACTCCAGATGGTCCGCGCGCAGCCGCATCTCGGCATACTGCAAATCCACATTCTGGTCTGCAATAAACAGTTCGCCCCGCCGCATTTGCGGCCCTTCCGAAGAAAGCTCCGCGTACTGCCCTTTCCCTGACGGCAGCCGCACTTGTGCGGCGCAGTTCGCCCCCGCAAACACCAGCCATCCGGCGCACAAGACCGCCAATCGTCGCCAGGACGCCCAACTGCTTGCCATTCGGAAGATCGAGGAGGTCGGTTGCGCGCGCAGCATGCCTTCGAATCAATTCGGGTGAAAAAGCAGTTGGATAGCTTAGCACGCGCTTCTGGTTGCGTGCCTCGCGCGATGTTTCCACGGAAACGAAACGCAACGCCGCCCCAGCACGTCTTTCCCCGCAAGGTCGTGTCGCCTTTTCGCTAAATCTAGCTGCGTTGGCAGACCGTCCGCGGTATGATGCGCCGCTCACCCAAAAGCGCTGGAAGAGTATTCGTCGGAGGAGTTATGGCGATGACCTGGATCCGCACGACTCTGGCTCTGTGTTTGATTTTGCTTGGCACCCATGATTTTGCCGCGGCTCAGAAGCCCAAGACGAAAAGCAAAGAGAAGGAAAAAACTGCCGCCCAGACAGAATCAGCGGCCCCCACTCCCGCTCCGATGGAGAAATTCAAGTCGCTCGAATTCCGCGAAATCGGACCGGCCATCATGGGTGGACGCATCGACGATTTCGCTGTCGTCGAATCCAATCCCAGCATTGTCCTGGTAGGTGTAGCCTCCGGCGGAGTCTGGAAAACCGCCAACAACGGCACTACCTGGGAGCCCCTTTTTGACAAACAAGGCGTCTCCACCATCGGTGACATCGCCATCGCGCCGTCCGATCCCGGCATCGTCTGGGTCGGCTCCGGCGAGCCTAACAATCGCCAAAGCTCTTCCTGGGGCGATGGCATCTACAAATCTACCGACGGCGGCAAGACTTGGAAAAACGTGGGCCTCGCTGCAACACACCACATCGGCCGCGTCGTAATTCATCCCAAGAATCCGGACATTGTCTACGCCGCCGCTCTCGGTCATCTCTGGGGACCCAATCCCGAGCGCGGCGTGTACAAAACCACCGACGCCGGCAGAACGTGGTCGCAGGTGCTGAAAATTTCCGACGACACTGGCGTCAGCGACATCGCCATAGACCCCGAAAGCCCGGACACGCTCTACGCCGCGGCGTACACCCGTCGCCGCACTCCTTTTGGATACAACGGCGGCGGCACGGAATCCGCCATCTACAAGACCACTGACGGCGGCGCCACCTGGAAAAAACTCGCCAAGGGTCTGCCCTACGAAAACGGTGGCGAAACCGGCCGCATTGGACTCGATGTCTATCGCAAGGATCCCAACATCGTTTACGCGCTCGTCCAGCACGAAAAGGGCGGCATCTTCCGCAGCGAAGACAAGGGCGAGACCTGGCACAAAATGAGCGACACCAATCCGCGCCCCTCGTACTACAGCCAAGTCCGCGTGGATCCCAACAATGATCTGCGGATCTGGGTTCTCGGCGCCGCGATGTACTTCTCCGAAGATGGCGGCAAGACTTTCTCCACCCGCCGCGTCCAGAAAATTCACGGCGATTTCCACGCCCTGTGGATCGATCCCGCCGATTCGAACCATCTCATCACCGGCAGCGACGGCGGTATCCACTGGAGCTACGACAACGGCAAGACCTGGGACTTCCTCAACACCATCGCTATCGGACAGTTCTATGAAATCGGCCTCGACAACCAAAAGCCCTATCACATTTGTGGCGGCTTACAGGACAACGGGAGCTGGTGCGGCCCGAGCGCTACGCAATCGCGCGACGGCATCGTCAACGACGATTGGAAGCTCATTCACGGCGGCGACGGCTTCTACGCGCAGATTGACAATGTTGACCCGAATATCGTCTACACCGAATCGCAGGACGGCTACCTCGCTCGCCGCGACCTCCGGACCGGCCAGGAGCGCTCCATCAAGCCCGAGGCGAAATATGGCGAACCGCACTACCGTTTCCAGTGGAATTCACCGGTCGCCGTCTCGGTCCACGACCACAAAACCATCTATTACGGCGGCAACTATTTCTTCAAATCCACCGACCAGGGTGACTCCTGGACGCGCCTCGGCAACGATCTCACTTCCGGTGCCGACCGCAACAAACTGCAGATTTTCGGCAAAACTCCCGACAAAAAAACGCTTTCGCGCCACGACGGCGTCGAGGAATATCCCACCATCACTAGCATCAGCGAATCGCCGCTCACTCCCAATGTCCTTTGGGCCGGCACCGACGATGGCAACGTCCAGATCACCCGCGACGGCGGCAAAACCTGGACCAACGTCGTCTCCAAAGTTCCCGGCGTGCCCAAGGGCAGTTACGTTTCCCGTGTGGTCGCTTCGAGATACGCGGAAGGCGCCGCCTTCGTCACCTTCGACAGCCATCGCACCGACGACTACAACATCTATATTTTCTCGACCACCGACTACGGCGAATCCTGGAAGCTTATCCGCAACGGGATTCCCGATTCCGCCGGATCCGTCCACGTCATTCGCGAACACCCGCACAATGCCAATCTTCTTTTTGCCGGCACCGAATTCGGACTGTGGATCTCCTGGGACCATGGCGCTAACTGGAGCGCTTTTAAAAATAATTTTCCGACGGTTCCCGTAGACGACATCGAACTGCAAGCCACTTACAATGACCTTGTTCTCGCCACTCACGGCCGCTCGATCTGGGTTTTTGACGACCTCACTCCACTCGAAAAAATGGACTCTGCGGTCGCCGCCACCGATTTCACTTTCTTCGCGCCACGTAATGCCACTGCCTGGTACATCGGCAATCGCCGCTGGAGCGCCGGCCAGAAAATGTTCATCGCCAAGAACCCTCCGCCCGGTGCGATTCTGAACTACTACCTGAAGACCGCGCTGCCGCCCGAAGAACCGAAAAAAGAGACAGAGCAAGCCGAGAAATCAGAGAAAGCAGCGGCCACACCAGCTGCTCAGGCCGCTCCCAAGAAAGACGAGCCTCCGCAGCAGAAGGAAACCGGCGCCGCCGAAAAGGCCAAACAACCCATTCAGTCCGCCGACAAAGAAGAAAAGCTCGAAGCCGAGAAAAAAGAAGGCAAAGTCAAAATCACTGTCACCGATAAAGAGGGCAAGGTCATTCGCGAACTCGATGGTCCCGCCGCCGCCGGTGTCAACCGCACGAACTGGGATCTCCGCTACAACCCGCCCGCCGAACCCTCTCCCGAACAGCTCGAAGCCATGGCCGCTGGTTACGATTTCGGTCCGCGCGGTCCGTTTGTCGAGCCGGGAGACTACACCATCAAAATCAAAGCCGGCGACAAGGAAGCCACCCAGAATCTCACCGTGGAAGCCGATCCACGCCTCCCGCTCGGTGCCGAAGATCGTTCCACGCGACGCACCGCCATTGACCAGCTTTACGGCATGGCCAAATCCGCCGACAAAGACCGCAAAACCATCCTCGGCATCCAATCCGCCCTCAAAGCCGCTCGCGAATCCTGGAAAAAAGAGGCCGAAAAGAAGGACAGCCTCAAAATTCCCGCCGACATCGTCAAGTCGGCAGACGATCTCCAGAAAAAAGTGGACGACCTGGCCACCAAATACCAGCGCGAACAACAGGGCCTTGGCAATGCCGGCCCTCCGTTTGAATGGAAACCCGACCCGTTGCCCTCTCAGGTTCAGGACTTGCTGCAGGACCTTGACGAATTCGCCGCCGCTCCCGGCGGCCAACAAAGGGAAAAACTCGCCGAACTGACGCCGCTTGTCGCCGACGCCTCCGGGCAGGTAAAGAAAATCTCAGACGAAGATCTGCCCGCTCTCAATAAAAAAATGAACGAAGCCGGCATTCCTCACATTGTCCCAACGCCGCCTGCTTCTTCTGGCCGTCGAGGCGGTGATAACGACGATGGCCTATAAGGGCCGTTTTTCATGGCGTCGCCGTCTTTAGAGGCTCTTGGTAGCCCAGACTTCAGTCGGTGCCGGCGAAGTGTTGGCAGTCCGGCGCACCGGCTTCTTGGTTGGCGCGCCTTGCGGGGAGGGCATAGAGTTCTCCCTGCAGCCCGTTGCGAAACCATTTTCGGACTCACCCGTCTAAGCCACAAACATGCGAGTGCGGTTGCATTAATCTCGTCCCAGTTTTTTGCGCGGCCAAACCCGCTTGCGTCAGGCGCTCGTGAAAGGCATCCTTGTACGCCTTTCCGCCGCGCTTCGCCGAGCTTGCTGCGGCGTTTCGATCTTGTTACGGCCGCCTTCTGAAGCGGGCGGCTTTCCTAGAGTGACTTTAGCCCTGTTCCTTCGAAGGAGAGAGAAGCATGAACGATAAGCGATTGACTCTGCGGTCGATTCTGCTCTACGGCATCTCGCTGGCCTTAAGCCTCACTGGCTTCGGCAAAATCACACCCGCACAATCTCCCGATATCCCGCAGGAAGCTTGGCAATCCCTCGCCGCTGACTCCGATCAGGACAAAGACCAGGACAAAAAGGACGAAAAGAAAGAGGAGAAAAAGGACGAGAAAAAAGGTCTGCCCCTAAAGTCCGATCGCAAAGTCACCTTCACCACCGACGAAGGCACTTGGCTGTCGCTCGACGTCTCTCCCGACGGCAAGACCATCGTCTTTGAACTCCTCGGTGATATTTACACTCTCCCGATCGAAGGCGGTAAGGCCAAGCTCATTGACGGCGGCATGTCTTTCGACAGCCAGCCGCGCTTCTCTCCAGATGGCCAGTGGATCGCCTTCCTCTCCGATCGTGAAGGCAGCGAAAACGTCTGGATTATGAAAGCGGACGGCAGCGGAGTGAAACAAGTATCCAAAGACCCCACCAACGAATTCGCCTCTCCTTCCTGGGATCCATCCGGCAAATATATTTATGTCTGCAAAACCAAATTCGGCATCGGTCCGCGCGAAATCTGGATGTACCACGTGGACGGCGGCACCGGCGTTCAAATCACCAAATCGCGGCCCTCTCCCGCCACGCCGCGTGACCAGCGCACCAGCGACATGGGCGTGGTCGCCTCGCCTGACGGGCGCTATCTCTATTTCTCCCAGCGCAGGCGCGATTTCTCTTACAACTCGATGTTTCCCCTGTGGTCCATCAAACGCAAAGACCGCAAGACCGGCGATGAAGACACCATCATCGAACAGCCGCGCAGCGCCATGCGCCCCGGCGTTTCTCCCGATGGCAAGTCTCTCCTGTACGTCACTCGCCACGAAACGGAGAGTGGCTTGCGTCTCCGCAATCTCGAAACCGGTGAGGACCGCTGGGTTCGCTATCCCGTCACACGCGACGACCAGGAAGCCATCTTTTCCCGCGATCTTTTTCCGGGTTACGCCTTCCTGCCGGGCGGTAAGGAAATCATCTACAATCAGGACGGCAAAATCCGCCGCTTGAATCTGGAAACCGCCACCGAATCGATCATCCCTTTCTCCGCCGAAGTTTCCCAGGATCTCGGCCCCAGACTCGATTTTCCGCAAAAGGTGGAGCAAGGTCCGGTCAAGGTCCGACTCATTCACGATTCTGTCGAATCCCCTGACGGCAAGAAGCTCGCCTTCTCCGCCATGACGCACCTCTACACTCTCGAGCTTCCATCCGGAAATCCGCGGAAGCTCGACACCGGGAAATCCACTGCCTTCCAGCCGGCTTTTTCTCCCGACGGCAAGTGGATCGCCTACGTCTCCTGGTCCAGCGAAGGCGGGCAGCTATGGAAAATTCCGTCGTCTGGCGGCACTCCGTTGCAGCTCTCCAAATCTCTCGCCGTGTACAGCAGTCCGGTCTTCTCTCCGGATGGCTCGCGCATCGTTTTGCTCCGCGGCAACGCCTACGACCGCGAAAACAGTGCCTTCGATGGCGGCCAGACCCAGAACGATGACCTGGTCTGGGTCTCCGCTGATGGTGGCGAGGCCAATCTGATTCTGCCGGCTCGCGGTGCTGGCGGTCCTCATTTCACTCATGAAAAGGATCGCGTCTATGTGTACACCCCCGGCGGACTGGTATCGCTCCGCTATGACGGAACCGATCGCCGCACTCATTTAATCGTTAAGGGTTCCGGCATCTACTTTGCCGATGAACCGGTTCCCGCCGATGACCTGGTTCCCAGTCCCGATGGCCAGTGGGTCCTGGCCCACGTCATGAATCAGCTGTACATCATCGCCATGCCTCCGGTCGGAGGCGAACCGCCCACGGTCAGCGTCGGTGGCCCTGCCGTTCCGTTGAAGAAAATCACCGACATCGGCGCCGACTACTACGGCTGGGCCGATGACGGCAAAACCGTCACCTGGGCCGTAGGCGCGAGCTATTTCCGCCAGCCCCTCAGTTCCATTTCGTTCGAGCCGCCGAAGGACGAAAAGAAAGAGGACGAAAAGAAAGACCAAGCCAAAGACGCCGATAAGGACAAAGACAAGAAGGAAACTGCGGACGCCAAACAAACCGATAAGAAGGACGAAAAGAAAGACGAAAAGAAGGAAGAAAAGAAGTTTAAGGAACGTGAAAAAGACGTCCAGGAAGTGAAAGTGGACCTCACCATGCCTCGCAAGACTCCCAAGGGCACGATCGTGCTTCGCGGGGCAACCGTGGTTACCATGAAGGGCGATGAGGTTCTGAAGGACGCAGACATCGTCATCGAAAATAACCGACTCAAGAGTGTCGGCGCGCGCGGCACGGTTCCTTCCGGCGCGAAAGTATTCGACGTCAAGGGCAAGACCATCACGCCCGGATTCATTGATACGCACGCGCACTGGTTCGAGATCAAGCGCGGCATTCTGGATACCCAAAACTGGGCGTTCCTTGCCAACCTTGCTTATGGCGTCACCGCCGGCCTTGACGTTCAGACCGGCACCAACGACATGTTCGCCTACCAGGATCTGGTGGACACCGGTGACATCATTGGCCAGCGCGCCTTTTCCACTGGGCCCGGCGTTTTCTCCGACAACAATTTCCAGTCCATGGAAGAAGTCAAAGGTGTCCTGACCAAATACCGCGATTACTACGGCACACACAACATCAAGAGCTACCTCGTCGGCAACCGCAAGCAGCGCCAATACATGGTGCAAGCTTCGAAAGAGTTGGGCATGATGCCCACCACCGAAGGCGCTCTCGATCTAAAACTCGACCTCACTCACGTCATAGACGGCTTCCACGGCAATGAACACACGCTGCCGGTCACGCCGCTGTACAACGACGTGCTGCAGATATTTGCCAAGTCCGGCATCGCGGAGACGCCCACCCTCATCGTCAACTACGGGGGGCCATTCGGCGAGGATTATTGGTACGAGTTCAGCGAAGTGCACGACAACGCCAAACTCAACCACTTCACACCGCACCGCATTATTGACGACAAAACCAAACGGCGTCCCGCATGGTTCCGCAAAGACGAGTACGAATTTCCCAAGCTGGCGGCACAGGTGGCCAAGCTCGAACGCGCCGGCGGATTGGTCGGCGTCGGCAGCCACGGCCAGTTGCAAGGCCTCGGATATCACTGGGAAGTGTGGATGCTGGCGAGTGGCGGCATGACTCCGTTGGAAGCGCTGAAGTGCGCAACCGTGAACGGATCAAAAATTATTGGCAGGCCGGACGAAATCGGCACACTCGAACCGGGCAAGCTCGCCGACCTGGTGATCTTCGATAAAAACCCGCTCGACGACATTCACAACACCAACACCATTCGCTGGGTGATGAAGAACGGCGAACTTTTTGAGGGTGACACGCTGAACCAAGTGTGGCCAGAACAGAAGAAGCTCGAACCGCTATGGTTCTGGAACAAGTACGACGAGCCAAAAGGCGGCGACGGGTTGAGCTACGGCAAAACCACAACGCCCTAAGGGGAATTGTTCGACGCCAGAGTCCTCAGTACAGGCTGGACAGAAAGCGCGGAGAGTCAATCCGCGCTTTTTTGTTTGGCCAATGACCTTGCCTGGGATTCCTGGTACCAGGCGAACGTTCGACGGAGGCCTTCGGCGAAATTCACCGTGGGTTGGTACCCCAGCAGTGCACGGCTCAGCGTGATGTCGGCTTGCGAATCGCGGATATCGCCGTCGCGAATGGGCTCGTATTTCGCTTCCAATGCGTTGCCGCTAATTTCGCGCAAAAGCTCCAGCGTCTGGTTCAGCGAAATACGTTCGCCGGTGCCAACGTTGACGACTTTTCCGCTGGCGGCCGGCGCCGCGCAGGCTAGCAGCGTAGCCTGCACCACATTATCAATGTAGGTGAAGTCGCGTGTTTGCTCACCGTCGCCAAAAACCACCGGCTCGGTCTTTTCGAGAAATGCCGTACAGAATTTGGAGAGCACGCCGGAGTATGGCGAACTAGGATCCTGCCGCGGCCCAAAAACGTTAAAAAAACGCAGGCTGACACTTTGCAGGCCGTACACGCGGCCAAACATCTGCGCGTAAAGTTCGCACACGTATTTGGTGACGCCGTAGGGCGAGATCGGTTCGGGCTGCATGGTTTCGACTTTCGGGAGCGTCGGCGTTTCACCGTAAGCGGAGGAAGAAGCGGCGAGGACCACGCGTTTGACTTTGGCGTCGCGGGCCGCCAGCAGGACGTTCAGCGTTCCTTCGATATTGATCTTGTTGGTTTCCAGCGGATCTTTTACGGAGCGGGGAACGGAAGTGCGCGCTGCGAGATGGATGACGTAATCGGCTTCCTGCATTGAGCGACGTACTGCTTCAATGTCGTTGATGGAGCCTTTGATAAATGAAATTTTGTTGCGAATTTCGGCGAGGTTGTCTTCCCTGCCGGCGGAAAGATCGTCGAGGACCACCACGCTTTCGCCGCGGCGGACCAGCTCATCCACCGTGTTGGACCCGATGAAGCCGGCGCCACCGGTGACCACGTATCGCATTCGAGCCATCCTCCAACTTTGCGCCGAATATCGGCGCGACCTACGAAGCGCTTCATGAGCCAGAGAGCTTTCGGGAGACGCACGAAAAACCTTCTGGTAACCTGATTTCTCGCGCCTTGCAGCGCAACAGCCGAGCGTTCCAGGCTCGGTGCGGGCGACGGTTTATTGTACGACGAAAGCAGCGAGAGGAAGATTTTGCGAAACCCCGAGGGTGCAAGAGCGACATGAGCCGCAGGACGGTGGGAGTGCTGGCGATTTTTCTGGCTGTGGTTTGCGGCGCTGCTGCACTTGCGTGGTTGCACGCGGGCGGACAGAACAAGACGGTGGTGAACTTCACGCCGGAGTCACCGGCGGCGTTAAATTCGACTGCGCCGACAGTTGCGGCCCCGCCTGCAGCCTCCACCGCTACCGGCAACGCGAAACAGCCGACCGCGGCACCGGCCGAGCCGGCGGGATTCGCGCCGCCGATCGGAGAGGTGCTGGAGTTCTCCGGCAGCGTGGCCAAAGTCAATAATGTGGCCAGCCTTCGCCTGTCGGTGAACGGCCGCAAGGAAATTGCCGGGAAAGATGCCTGGCACCTGCAAGCCTTCGCGCATACGCAAAATCCGCTGCGGCTGATGTTTGAGCTGGACGATCAATTCGACTCCTATAGCGCGCCGGGCGATTTCACGAGCGTGCAATATGAGATGAGGCTGAGTGAGCGTGGGACGAAGGTGAATTCCATTCAGCGAATGACCGCGACGGGACGCGAGCCAGCTGCGCCCGATGCTTCGCAAGCACGGGTGCTGCCGGGAACGCGGGATCCCCTGGGCATGATGCAGTACCTGCGCGGCGTGGACTGGGTCAAGACGCCCGCGGTGCACGGTCCGGTGTATGACGGCCGAAAACTTTACGAGGTGACGGCAGAGAAAATCGGATCGGCGGAAGTGCAAGTGCCGGCCGGAAAATTTTCCACGAGCACGATTGAAATCAAAGTGTTCGACAACGGTGCGGAGATGAAAGACGCGCATTTCACGTTGTACCTGGCGAAAGATCCGGCGAGGACGCCGGTGCTCCTCGAGGCGGTATTACCATTCGCGGCCGCGCGCGTGGAACTGACCAAGAGCAACGGAGCGGCAAAGTAGCAGGACCCCTCCACCTCCCCCACCCAGCGGTGCCAGCTCCGGCGGCAGCTGAGTTAGAGCTGTAGTCGGCCTCTGGCGAGCTAAACGCCCGAAAAACGGGAGCAGAGTTCTGGTGCTCCAAGATACGGCGGCACTCCGAAACTGTGGGCCCTCGGCAGACGGCCTATATGCCGGAAAGCGCCCATAAGGGCGCAAGAAATAGCAGGGGAGAGCGTTCTAAGAGGGATGCCAGAGGAGGTATCCCATGAAGAATCCCGTATTGAGAGTGACGGAGATGTGGCACGGGTGGAGCAAGGTGCAGCGCGGACTGGTGGTTGTCGGTACGGTGGGGTTGGGCCTGATGGCAGTGGGTACGGCGAATCGGCCACTCAGACAGGCGACCGTGAGGACTACACCGGGTTTTCCGGCGATCGGCTACCAAACCGAATATCCCGTGGCACCGGGAGCGGAGTCGGGGGCCCTAATTGACGAAAATGACTTGAAACAGCTGCAGGCATCTGCGGCCAGGACCAAGGATGAGCTGCAGAAGGAGTGGAGCCGAAGCGACAATGCGAGAATCTCTTCTGGCGGTCCATTGATTGCGCATACGGCGGAACTGGCGGTAGCGACCAAGGAGTTTGGGCGGTCGCGGACGTCGCTGGAAGAAATTCTGGAGCGGCATCGCGGGTATGCAGCGAAGTTGCGGATGGTGGGACAAAAGAGCGGAAGTGTGCTGTCCGCGACGCTGCGGGTGCCTTCGACGGAACTAACGGGAACGGTCAGCGAGCTGAAGTCGCTCGGCGACGTGGAACGGGAAGAGCAAGCGGCGGACGAGATTACCCAACAGCGGGCAGACCTGGAAGCACGCATAAGCAATGCGCAGAACACCCTGCGACGCTTGCAGGAACTGTTGAAGAAGCAGACCTATCCGGACGGAAATGTACGGGAATTGCAGCGGCAGATTGGCAACGCGAGTGCGGAAGTGGCACGGCTTGAAGGCGAGCGGCAGGCTTCGGAACACCGCGTGATCTTTGCGAATGTGTTTTTCACGCTGCGCGAAGAGCTCGCGAAACCGTCGGAATCGCTGGGAGGGCAGTTGCGCAGCGCTGCCGCCACCGGTTTCGGAGATGCGATGGCAAGCGTGGCCGGGTTGCTAGCGTTCGTGGTCGGACGCGGGCCGCTGGTGGTGCTGTGGTGCGCGATTTTCTATGTGCCGGCGCGGCTGGTTTGGAAAAAGTGGGCGCCGACCGTAGCACAGCCTAGCGCCGTGCAGGCGGATTGAAGCCGAACTCCATGCCGCCGGGGCCAGCTTTGTCGGTGACATCCGTGAAGGTCCCGGCGCCGTTGTTGTGGTAGAGGACGCTCTTTCCATATTGAGTGACGAACGGTCGGGGAACCCGTCGTTGTCGTAGTCGCCCCAGATGCCGCCGAGGCCGTAACCGGTGCCGGGAATGCCGGCATTGCTCATGACGTCAGTAAAACTGCCGTCGCGGTTATTGCGGTAAAGAGCGTTGCGGACGCTGATGCCGCGATCATGGCGATCGCGGCCGTTGACGAAGTAAATGTCCTGCCAGTCGTCGCCGTCAAAATCCGACACACATACGCCAGGGCCGAACTCTTCAAGATTGACGGAGATGCCCTGGTGGCCTTTGAAGTGGGTGAAACGGATTCCGGCTTTTCCGGTGACATCGGTGAAGTGGATGGCGTTGGAATGCGAAGTTTGAGCCGACGTTACCAGCACGACCAAGACGGCGAGAAGCGAAAATCCAAAAAACAAGACACCGAGTCTTCGCGAGGTGCTGTCGGAAGAGCTTGAGAAGGCGGCCGAACTTGGACGAGTTGTAGCGGAAATAAGCGAGCAAGCCGATGCGAAGAACTGTAAAAACACGAACTTACTGGAGTTTGGCGTATTCGGACTGGGCTTCTTTAAGGGGAAGAAGGTCGGAGTCGGCATCTTTCCACATAGCCAGAAAATCCTGATAGGCAGTGCGGGCTTTGGGGGAGTCGCCCTGCAGCGCGTAAGCGCGGGCTAGACCGAGTTGCGCGAGCGAGTACGCGGGACCGCTGCCGAAGAGATGGCGGCGATCGACAATTTTGCGGAATTCGACGGCGGCATTGGCTCCATCTTTCTTGCTGAGGTAAACCAGTCCGCGGGTATAGGGAGCGATGGCGGGGGCGGTGCCGGGCCCGACGCCCAGTTCTATCCGGCGCGCCGGTTCCAGGAGGCGAACGCCTTCGTCCGGTTTTCCTTCGCGCATAGCGATCATGGCGAGGATGGCGGGCTTGCGGACGACATTCAACAGGGTGTCGTTGGGATATTGTTTGACCCGAGCGTCGATGGCTAGCGTGGCTTTTAACGATTCGCCGCAAAGCGCGAGGGCGCTGGAAGCGGGCTCGAGGTTTACGCCGCCGGCGAACTGCTGAATGGAAGTGGCCGCAAGCGCCCTGGCGGAAGTGCAGTCGGAGACAAGGCTGGCGGAATAGGCGGAAAAGCCGCCAATAAGAGCGGAGAATTCGAGGTTGCCGAATTTTTGCGCCACAGCTTGGGCTTCCTGCAGGATCTCGGCCGCGGCTTTCCGCCTGCCGGCATTAAATTCGTAGAAAGCTCTTCCCAAGAGGAGAAACGGCTCATCGGGTCGTCCCTTGGCCCAGGCTAAGTGGCGCTCAACTTCGGCCTGGTCGCCGCGGATATGGGCGATGTCCATCAATTGGCGGTGTGACCCGATAGCGTCGGGCACCTTCGCGAGGCCCTGTTCGGCAACCGTCTTCGCTTCGTCGAGGCGGTTGAGGTTGAAGTAGGCGTCGGCTAGATCCTGGTAGGAATAAATGCTGTTGGGATCGACGCGCATTTCATCGAGGGAAGAGGAGAGTGCCTTGTCGAACTGGCCGAGCGAGCCATAGATGAGGGCGAGGTTGTTCAGGGGGATGGAATCGCGAGGGTAGGTCTTGTGCCACTGCTCGTAACTATCCACGGATTTGTCGATGTCGCCGATCGTGTTGAGGTAGTGGCCGCTGATGTAGAAGCGCTCGACTTCACTGGCGCGAGACTGGAGGTCGAAGGCTTTTTTGAGAGCCTCCTCGGAGGCTTTGGACATGCCCTCATTGCCCTGCGAAACGCCCAATTCGGCCCAAGCCTGGGCGAAGTTGGGATCGATCTCGACGGCTTTCTTGAAAAACGGAATGGCGGCGTGATCGTCGAGCTTGGAATGACTGGCGTGACCTGCGCTGTACGCTTTGAGGGCCTCGAGAGAAGAAGTAGTGGCTTGTTCGAGTGGCGTGGCGAATTGCTTGACGGAGGTAAGGGATTCGCCTAGCTTCTGGCGGATTTGCGTGGCGGCGCGGTCCATGCCCTTAAGGACTTGCTCCTTACTATCGACTTCAACCTGCTCGGAGGCGATGGCGTCGCCGGTCTGCGTACTAACGGCTTTGAGCTGGACTACGTAATGGGAGCCGAGGCCGGTGATGGAGCCGGTCATCATGGCTTTGATATTTTCGCGCTGACAGATTTCGCGGCCTACCTCGGAAGTGATGCGTTCGCCAACGGGGCGACCCATATACTGAAGCGCCTGCTGGATTTTGGATTCGGGGACAATGTTGAGGAAAGGAGATTGTTCGAGCTGCACAGCAAGAGCTTGTTTGAGGGTGCCGTCGAAAACGGCGTCGCCGGTGGTGTTTACGAATTCGGTGAGGAGGATGGAGTCTTTTTCGGTGAGGGCGCTGGTGCGTTTGGTGAAAACAAGGCCCCCGGCGATGGCGGCGAGAAGAACGGCGGCGGCGATAGCTCCCCAGAGCCAGGTTTTGGAGCGCGCGGCGAGCGATGAGGAAGACAGCGCCCCCGAGCTGAGTCCACTGGCGGAAGGTGCAGATGCCGCTGACAACTGAGAACTCGAACCCGCGGCGACGGCGGAGGGATTGGATAGCTGCTCTGAAGCGAGATTGCTCAGCTGGGGCGCAGCATGCTGTGTTCCTCCGACCGAGGCAGAGGCTCCGGAGGCGAGCGCGTAGCCGGAATCGGAAGCGATGGCGATGGAGCCGGAGCTGCGGGCAGAGTCGAGTTCGCGCTTGAGGCGCTTCAGATCGCTGCGCAGATCGGCGGCGGACTGGTAACGGAGTTCACGATCTTTTTCGAGAGCTTTGCGGATGATGCGTTCGAGTTCGGCGGGAAGGTCGGGATTGAGGCGAACCGGCGAGACCGGCGGACGGTTCATGATGGATTCGAAAATGACGGCAGAACTTTCGCCGCGGAAGGGAAGCTGGCCGGTGGCCATTTCGTAAAGGACGACCCCGAAGGAGAACAGATCGCTGCGCGAATCGAGTGGTTTGGCGCGGACCTGTTCGGGCGACATGTAGGCGACAGTGCCGATGGTGCTGCCGGGGCTGGTGAGGTGCTCGGGATCGATACCCTGGGTGGCCATGGTTTCAATGGCGGAGGCCGAATCGGATGCGGGAACGGCGCGCAGCTTGGCGAGGCCGAAATCGAGAATTTTGGCGTGTCCGCGTTTGGTGACGAAAATATTGGCGGGCTTGATGTCGCGGTGGACGATGCCTTCGGAGTGGGCGGCGTCGAGAGCGTCGGCGACTTCGATGGCGATATCAATGAAAATTTCCATGTCCAGCGGCCGGCCCATGATGAGGTGCTTCAAAGTTTGGCCGTCGAGAAATTCCATGGCGATGAAGGCCTTGCCGGTTTCGTCGCCGATGTCATGGATGGTGCAGATGTTGGCGTGATTGAGGCCGGAAGCGGCTTGCGCTTCGCGTTGGAAGCGGGCGAGGACCTGAGAATCGCGGGCGACGTCGTCGGGAAGAAACTTAAGAGCCACGAAACGATGTAGACGCGTGTCTTCGGCTTTGTAGACGACGCCCATGCCGCCACCGCCCAATTTCTCGACGATGCGATAGTGGGAGATGGATTGTCCGATGAGCGAGGGGGCGTCGGGCATTGTGGCGATATCTTAGCAAAAAATGGCCGAAAGCCAGCTTTTGAAGTCCTGCCGCACAGACTGAAGTCCGGTCAAAGAACAGCCACGATGGGGTCAGGATGAATCCAAAAAAGAATCGAAAGCGCTCGAATCTCAGCAGGCGACGATGCGGTTGCGGTTGCGGGCGACGCGGCGGGTGGCGTTGCGCGTGTCCACTACGATTTTGGAAGCGTCCACGATGGCGTGGTAATCGTAGCTGGAATGGTCGGTCGCGATGATGGCGGCATCATACTGGCCGAGGGTTTGGGCGGAAAGCGGGACGGACTTCATGTTCTCGAAATTATAGTGGCGCATTTTGTGGAGCTGGGGGAAATAGGGATCGTTGTAATCGAGCTGTGCGCCGCGCTGCTGGAGAAGCTGCATGATTTTGAGCGAGGGGGATTCGCGTAGATCGTCGACATCTTTCTTGTAGGCTACGCCGAGGATAAGCAGCTTGGCGCCGTTGATGCTTTTCTTGTGAATGTTGAGCGAAGTGATGATCGCGTCGACGATGTGGTAGGGCATGGAAGTGTTGATTTCGCCGGCGAGTTCGATGAAGCGGGCGGCGAAATCGTATTCGCGGGCTTTCCAGGAAAGATAAAAAGGGTCAACGGGGATGCAGTGGCCGCCCAGGCCCGGACCCGGGTAAAAGGGCATGAAGCCAAAAGGCTTGGTCGCGGCGGCGTCAATGACTTCCCAGATGTCTATGTTCATGCGGGAAGCGAGAAGCTTGAGCTCGTTGACGAGAGCGATGTTGACGCAGCGGAAGATATTTTCAAGGAGCTTGGCCATTTCGGCAGCGCGAGTCGAGCTCACCGGTACGACTTTGGCGACGACCTGCGCATAGAGAGCTTGCGCGGCGCGGGCGCTCGGCGGGTTAATGCCACCGACGACTTTAGGAATTTGCGCGAGGCCATATTGCTTGTTGCCTGGATCTTCGCGTTCGGGAGAGAAGGCCAGGAAAAAGTCGGTGGGGATGTTGTCGCTCTCGATGCCGGCGGCGATAGGACAGCGGAGACCGGATTTTTCAAGGACCGGGAGGACCAGCTCTTCGGTGGTGCCGGGATAGGTGGTGGATTCGAGGACCACCAGCTGGCCCTTTTGCAGGTTGTGCTGAATGGAAATGGCCGTTTGCTCGACGTAACTGAGGTCGGGTTCGCGGCGCTCGTCGAGTGGGGTGGGAACGCAGATGATGATGGCGTCAACGTCCTTGAGGCGTTCGAAGTCCGTGGTGGCGCTAAAGTGGCGGCTGTTCACGAATTGCTGAATTTTGTCTTGGCGGATGTGTTCGATGTAGGATTTGCCGGCGTTCAGCAGGGAGACTTTCGATGGGTCGGTGTCAAAACCGGTGACTTTGTGGCCCGCTTCCGCAAAACGAAGGGCGAGGGGAAGTCCAACATAACCGCAGCCAATGATTCCAACCTTTAGTTGAGCGCCTTTGAAAAATTCTGGTTTCCGGTCGGTCGGCATCTGAAAGTGATCGCTCCTCGCTAATTGAGTCAGGGCTTGCAGGCGAATGCATGAAACCCCGAAGAATGAAATTGAAGAACATGCGCACGCGGCGCGAAGGGCTGCCCTACCAATATAGCAGGTTCGCAACCATGGCCAGAGGCGCGGGTGATGTGTATGTTACGCGTTGTTCAAGATTGTGCAGCGTTGCGCCAGGGGTAGGGAGCGGCGAGAATTGAAAGGAAGCGACGGTGTGATGATCTCTCTTGTTCTGCTGCTCGGCTTGGTGGCAGGAATTCTACTTGGCTTGCTGGGGATTGGCGGAGGCATCGTGCTCGTGCCGGCGATGGTGCACGTCCTGCATATGGATCAGCATCTCGCGCAGGGTACTTCGCTGCTTATTTTGCTGCCGCCGATTGGATGGGGTGCGCTAAGGCAGTACTGGAAAGCAGGTCATGTGGACCTGCGCGCCGGGGTTTTGTGCGCCGTCGGGATGATTTTGGGAGCGTGGCTTGGAGGGCTCATTGCGGTGCCGATGTCTACGCCGGTGCTCAAAGGATCTTTTGGCGGGTATTTGATATTTTCCGCGGTTTTGTTGTGGATCAAAGCCAAGCCGGCAGCAAAGGTTCCGGCTCCCGCGAGGATTAAAGAGCGTGGCGCGTGAACCGCAAAATTCTGATGGACGCAGGAGTTCTGCTGACCGGCTTAGCGGGTGGCGTCGCTTCGGGACTGTTTGGGATCGGCGGCGGGACGATCATGGTGCCGATTCTGGGGTTGCTACTGGGATTTACGCAGCATCGGGCACAGGGAACGAGTCTGGTCGCGCTGATTCCTCCGACGGGATTGCTGGCAGTGCTGGCATATGCAAAAGAGGGATATGTGGACTGGCGGGTGGGGCTGCTGCTGATTCCGGGCGTCTTCCTGGGCGGGATCGCCGGCGGAAATCTGGCCAGACGCATTCCGTCAGTGCTGATGCGGAAGATCTTTGCGGCCTTGATGTTTCTGCTCGGGGCCTACCAGATTTACAGCTCGACTCGCGGATGAAGGCCGCGGACGGTCATGGTTGATTTGCATTGCCACATCCTGAGCGGCATGGACGACGGAGCGAGGTCGTTCGAAGAGTCTCTGGCCATGGCGGAGATGGCGATTGCGGACGGAATCACCCACGTTGTGGCAACGCCGCATGCCAGTCCGGAGTTTCGCTTTGACTATGCGAATGTAAAGCGGGCCGCCGAAGAATTGCAGAAGACGGTTGGCGACCGATTGAAACTCGCTACGGGATGCGATTTTCATTTGAGTCCGGAAAATATTGCCGCCCTCAAACAAAGGCCTTCCCCGTTTTGCGTTCACCAGAAGGATTATCTGCTGGTGGAATTCAATGAATTTGCGATTCCGCCCACGCTGGACCAGGCGCTGTATGAAATTCAGCTGGCCGGGCTGCGGCCGATCGTCACGCACCCGGAGCGGAACGGGATTCTGCGCGTGCAGCCGGAGCGTCTGCAGAAGTGGATCCGCAACGGTTGCTACGGCCAAGTGACCGGTGGATCGTTGACCGGTACATTCGGATCGAACGTGCTCGCTATTTCGATGGAATGGATCGCGCGTGGTCTCGTGCACTTTGTCGCCAGCGATGCGCACAACACGACGGCGCGTCCACACAAACTGCGCGCGGCGTACGAAGTAATAGAAAAGGAATTCGGTAGAGAGAAAGCCGAAGCGCTGTTTGTCGAGAATCCGCTGGCCGCGTTCGAAGGGCGGGGGCTGCCGCATGTGCCGGAGATCATCGAAGCACAGCCAAAAAGAAAAAAGCGTTTCCTGTTTTTCTAGGACGCCGGCGCAAGCGGCGCGGAGACGCGCGCCGGAGTCCTATCCCGTGGGGCGAAGCGGAAGTCCGGCCCAAGCATTCAGCAGACCTAGGTATTCGCGAACGACGCTAAGGGCATCCTTCGTGGAACGCCACCAGTGATCGGCGTCGAATCCGTCCTGCGGGGCTGCCCGCACCACAAGACGACCGCGGTCGGCTTTTTGTGAAATGACATTCCAAATCGCTCGGACCCGCCGAGTGTGCGCCTTTGAAGTTATGACAATTACTGTCGCCGCAGGTCGCGGATTTAATTCGTCGAACACGGCCTGGAGTTCGTCGGCGGTGTTGTTGATTTGGGGCGCCAGCGTGCGAATGGCCGTTGGCGGGACCCCGCGGTCAATCAATACCATGCGGCTATATTGTTCTTCGCCAGCGTACGGCAGATGAAGCTGCTCCATTGCGGCGCCAGGTTGCGACGGCCGCGTCAGCCAAACCTCCTGTGCGCCGCTTGCTTTGAACTCATCGGCGGCAGCCAAGGCACGTTCCGGCAATCCGCCGCTGAGAACCACGACAATCTCAGCTTTCTCGACGTAATCCTCGCGAATCAGCCACGTGCCGGCATGCAGGAACGCGGTGATCGCAGAGAGCAGCAGCGCGATAGAACCGCCGAGCCAGAAAAAGCTGCGGCGCGAGACCCGGAAGCGGGATGACGCGTCATTCATTGTGACGGACATGGTGAAGCGCGCATGGTAATTCCGCGGCACACGGATGGTCAATCGCTCAAAGCGAAGATACACTGGCAAAGGAATTTTTTCTGGAGGACGCATGCGGGCAGTGGTAACGGGAGCGGCGGGATTCCTGGGGTCGCATTTGTGCGACCGTTTTCTGGCGGAAGGATGGGATGTGTTGGGATTGGACAGTTTCATTACTGGCCGTGAAGAGAATCTCGCGCATTTCAAAGACAATGGAAAGTTTTCGTTCCAGCGGGCCGATGTCAGCGACCAGCTAAACGTCGCGGGTGACGTAGCTTACGTTTTGCATTTTGCTTCGCCGGCTAGCCCACCCGATTATCTTCGCCATCCGATTGAAACCATGCGAGTCGGCTCTGTCGGAACGCAGAACACGCTCGAGCTGGCTCGCGCGAAGGGAGCGAAATTTTTTCTGGCGTCCACCAGCGAGTGTTATGGCGACCCCGAAGTCTCTCCGCAGCACGAGGAGTATTGGGGCCATGTGAATTCGGTGGGTCCGCGCAGCGTCTACGACGAGGCGAAGCGTTTTTCCGAAGCTCTTACCATGGGCTATCACCGCCACTATGGTGTCGACACGCATATCGTTCGTATTTTCAACACCTACGGTCCGCGCATGCGGCTGAACGACGGCCGCGCGCTGCCTAATTTTGTATTTCAGGCGCTGAGCGAAAAGCCGATTACCGTATATGGCGACGGGAAGCAGACCCGCAGCTTCTGTTATGTTTCGGACCTGATTGACGGTATCTACCGGCTGGCCATGTCGGAAGAACATTTTCCGGTGAACGTGGGAAATCCGGAAGAAATCACGTTGCTCGAATTCGCGCAGCGGGTGCGCGCTCATTTCCCGAAAGCGGGACCGATTGTTTTCGAGCCGCTGCCGCAGGACGACCCTAAGCGGCGCTGCCCGGACATTCGCAAAGCCCAGCGTCTGCTCGGCTGGGAACCCAAAGTGCCGTTAGGCGACGGCCTCAAGCGCACCATCGAATATTTTCAGGACCAGTACGCCGCGCAAAAAATGGCGTAGCCGCTAACAGTTACTCTCGTCCAAAAGAAACGTACTCGAAGCCAAGCGCTTTTATTTTTGCCGGTGAATAAAGATTGCGGCCGTCCACGATGAGCTTGCGAGCCATCACCCTGCCGGCTTTCTCCCAGTCGAGCTTCTTGTAGTCATCCCACTCGGTGCAGAGCAGCGCGGCATGTGCGCCTTCCAGTGCCTTATAGGGATCTTCGTGGAAATGCGCCTGCGGGAACTGCTTTTTCGCTTTTTCCAGCGCTTCCGGATCGCAGGCATGGACCTCAGCGCCTTCTTCCAGCAACCGGCGCATCACTTCCAAGGCAGGCGCAAAACGAATGTCGTCGGTATTGGCTTTGAACGCCAGACCGAGAATCGCGACACGCTTGGCCTTTACCACCCACAAGGCCTTGCTGATTTTTTCCAGAAAGCGGTCAATACGCTGTTTGTTTACCCGCTCGGCGGCTTTCAGTATCTCGAAATCCACTCCAACCGTCGCCGCGAGACTGATGAACGCCTGAATGTCCTTGGGAAAGCAGAAGCCCCCGAAGCCCAGTCCAGCGCGCAAGAATTGCGTGCCGATACGCGGATCGAGGCCCATAGCATGCGTCACCTCTTCCACGTTGGCTCCGAGTTTTTCGCACAAGTCGGAAACCGCATTGGCATAGCTGATCTTCAGGGCCAGAAATGAATTGGAAGCGTGCTTGATCAGCTCGGCGCTGCTTATGGTGGTGACCAGGAATTCAGCTTTGTGCGTGTCCGGGCACTTCCCGGCATGTACCGGGCAGGTGAATTTGCGCTCCAAAATCGGCTTATAGATTTCCCGTAGTTGTTGCGCTGCAGCCGGATCCTCAACGCCGACCACGATGCGGTCCGGGTGGAAGAAGTCCTCCACAGCGGTACCTTCACGCAAAAATTCCGGATTGGACGCCACGCGAAAGCCATTCCCGCCTCGACTATACGCGGAAAGCGCGCGCTGCAGCTCGATGCCGGTGCGAGCCGGAACGGTGCTTTTCTCCACAACCAGCTTCGGCGAACGGGCTTCCGCGGCGATCTGTTGTGCGACGTGATCGATCGCGGAAAGATCGGCACTGCCGTCGTGCCGCGGCGGTGTGCCGACGCAAATGAAGATGGCCTCGCCGAAACGGATCGCTTCACCTGGGTCGGCGGTGTAGGAAATTGTTCCGGCCTTTCCCGCCGAGGCCAGAATCTTGTCGAGATGATGTTCGTAAATCGGAACCTCGCCGGCTTTCAGTTTCGCGATGCGGTCGGCGTCGACATCCGTACAAATGACTTCGTGGCCGGCCTCGGCCAAACAAGCGCCGGTGACCAGCCCTACATAGCCGCAACCAATGACCGATAAACGCAAGAGGGTCTCCCCCGTTCAAGAATTACCACGCGGCTGGAAGGCGCGGCGTTGGTACACAATTCTGAAAACCAATATCGCTGACGCTAAAAACAACTATCGCTGCCGCGCGCCCATCAGCAGCCCGCGCAAGCCGAGCAGAATGAGCCGCGGTTGGCGGCGAATGACGCTCCACAACAGACGCGTGGAGTGGTCGCGGTGAATCTCGCCCAGCGATTCGCGCGTCGCCGAATTCAGCAAATCCACAAGATATGAATAGTGCTTTTGCTCAAAATGGTGCAAGGTCTTGCGGATCAGCCAGTGGGTGGCCAATTCGCGTCGCAGCGCGCGCAATTCGCCGTTGCCGTCCGAGCCTAGCAACGCGTCAGCCACACCTTGGGCACCGCGGAAACCGGTAACGATTCCGCCGACGGTCGAGACTTTCACCTGCGCCGCGGCGTCACCCACTAGAAACACTCTACCGTTGCCGACACGCCGCTCGACAGGAATCCACTTGCGATAAACCGGGATGCGCGCTCCCTGCCATTCCAGCGGCTCCATCTGCTTTTTTCCGAGGAATTGTTCGATGCGCTTTTTGGTTTCCTGGCCGCTGCCTTCGCCGATGATGCCCAGCGCGCCCCGCGATTCGTTTTCCGGTATGAGCCAGTAAAAATAGGGAGTATCGTCCGGCACGAACCAAACTCGCGTAGTATCCGGCCGGCAATTCCGCGGCAGTTTTACAATCGCCTGCACCAGCGGAACAGTTTCGATCGGCGGCCAGCCCGCAGAGCGTCCCACGCGAGTGGTGGCGCCGTCCGCGCCCACGACGTGATCGGCGTGCAGCTCTTGGCGGCGTCCGCGCGTTTCCACTTCCAAGCGCAGTCCGCGCGAGTTTGGCCCCAGGCCGAGAAAGCGCGTATCAAACGAAAGCTGGGCGCCGGCTTTTGCGGCTTCATTTGCCAGGGAAGGAATCAGCTTGGCGCGTTCGATGATCAAATCCGGCTTGGTCAGCGCCACCTCGGCCGAACGCCCATCGGTGAACAGTTCGAACCGCCGGATTTCGTTTACCACGCTGCAAGCGGCGACTTCGCGCAGCTGTTCGCGGAAATGATGGGTAACGATCAGCGAGCGCGGAGCAGGGTCAAATCCGCATTTGGCGTCCAACACGCGAACGGCACAGCCGCCGGCCGCTACCTTGGCGGCGGTCAAAAATCCCGCCGCGGAGCCGCCTACCACGACCACGCCACCACTTTTGCTCTCAGGCTGGTTTTCGTACACTCGTCCGGCTCACCCGACCCGGAACACGCCGCTGCGGTGCCGGGTATCTTTCAACAAATATTTTCGCTGCCCGCCCACGGGCTTCTCACAGCTGCAGACTTGTTTAGAAACGGTTCACACCCAGTCGTGAGCACCGGCAAACAGCCACAGAAGTATAGCGAATCCACGGTTGGCAGGAAACTAAACGACGCACAGTTCAGTCGGCCGCCGCAGCGGCTTTGCGCACCTGGCGCTCGTAGGGGGCGCGTTCCAGGTAGGTTATGGCAATCAGGGCAAGCGCCGCCGCGAAAACAGCGGAGAGCAACGCAAACGAAATCGGAAAGGTGCTGACCAGCAGGGCGAGTGCGCCAGAAACTGCTCCCACCATGTACATGGTCAACACGGCCCCTCGCTGCCCGAGGCCAATATTCGCCAGACGGTGCGCGGCGTGGTCCTTGCCCGGAGTAGCAAAGGGAAGCAGGCCACGGCGGCTCCGCGAGATAGTGACCAACGCGGTGTCGAAAATCGTCGCGCCCAGAATCAGCACGGGCACTAGCCACACGGAAACGGCATTGGGCTGCGCAAAACGCAGTTTCAGCGCAAGAGTGGCCATCAGGAAACCCAGAAACATGGCGCCGCCGTCGCCCATGAAGATCTTGGCGGGCTTGAAGTTCCAGCGCAGAAAACCGCAAGCCGCTCCCAGCACCGCTGCGGCGAGCACGGTTACAAGAACCTGTCCGTTCAGATAAGCGAGCAGCGCGAAAAAAGCGGCGGACATCGCGGCCACTCCGGCGCACAACCCGTCCATGTGATCGAGAATGCTGAAAGAGGCGGTGATACCGACAACCCACACGATGGTCAGTACAGTGTCGAGGACGTCGCCCGTGCGGCCGCCGAACAGAGTGCCGAAAATCTGGGCGCGAATTCCACTCAACAAAAGGATGATCGCGGCGACCGGCATTCCGACGAAGAGCTTGATCTGGTGGTGCAGCAAACCGCGATCATCCAGTATGCCCACCGCGGCGATGAGCGTGGCGGCGGCGAGAATGCCCCAGACCTGTTCACGAGCCGGTCCCTCGACGAGAAAGAGCACCGAAAGAGCCACACCGGCATAGATGGCGAGACCGCCGAGCAATGGAATCGGCTGCAAATGAACTTTGCGCGGTCCCGGATGGTCCACCATTCCGACGCGCAATGCAAATGCGCGCACCGGAACGGTAAGCGTTAGAGAAGCCAGTAGTGCAATTAAAAAAGCAAGCAGGCCGGCGGCCATGCTACCTCAGTTTTCAGAGTTACGGAACCGACGGGCCGGTATCATCGGTGGACACACGCGACTCACTGCCGGATTGGGGATCCGGCTCCCAAGTGAAATACCAGGAACGTCGACCAAGGCTGGTCAACTGACTGCCCCACGCAGCGCCTAAACCATAGCGCGGAAAAACCAGATTGGCTAGTTAAAATACCGAGAAAGTCAAAAATACAGATAACTACGTATGACATAGGAAACAAGCAGAAAATGTGCTGCAGGGCAGAAGAATTTTTGCTTGTTATTCGCCGGAGCCGCGGGCGAACAGGAGCAGGAATTTTTGTAATTCCTTCACCCGATCGTAAGCAGGCGCGGCGCATCTCGCGGCTGCCGCCATTTGCTCCACCCGCTTCGGGTCGCTGGCCAGCTGGCGTACGGCCTGAACCACTTCGTCGGGCCGATCGGGATCGGCCGCTATGCTGAAGCCGAGCCTTTCGCCCAGGGCGACGGCGTCGGTCTCGCGGGGCGCCACGGCCACAATGGGTTTTCCTGCCGCCAGAATGCCGTACATCTTGCTCGGCGCCACCACGCCCTCGAGTCCGCGTTTTACCGTGATCAAATGAGCGTCGGCCGCCGCAAGCACCGACGGGACGCTTGGGGATGGAAAGAAGGGGAGAAATCGGATGTTTGCAGCACCGCAAGCCAAAGCTTCCATTTCCTTTCGCTGCGCGCCCTCGCCGACGAACACCAAGCCAGTTCCGTCGTCGGTCAGCTGCTTTACAGCGGAGATGACTGTCGGCCAAGCTCCATAAAAGCCCAGGTTACCGGCATGCAACAAGACAAAGCGAAAATCACCGCGGATCGTTCGGATAACTTCAGGATCGAGTCGCGGTTGTTGCGCGCCAAGTGGTGGAATTTCGGCACCGTCCCGTATAATTTCGATTCGATCTAGGCGAACACCCTTAGACCGGATCCGCTCGCGCATGTCTTCGCCCAGCACAATTACCTTGGTCGCTCGGCGCATCGCCCAGCGATGGAGTTTTTCCCAGATGCGCGAAAATATGCCAGGCTCGACGATTGAGCCGCCGACCGCCATGTCGGGGTACATGTCGCGAATGTTGTAGAAATAGGGCTTACGCTTCAGCAGCGCCAAGAAAGCGCCGATGATTCCGGCAAACGGCGGATCAGTCATGGTTAGGACCGCGTCGCAGGGCGCGAACAGCGCCCGCGGAATAACCAGTGCGGTATAACTCAGATAATTCAACACCCTTCGCTTCATCTGGATGCGCGGGAAATCCGTCGACCCTACCCGAACGATTCGCACCTTGCCCGACACTTCTGTCTGAAACCAACGCCAGGGGCGCCGCTCCGTGGGATCGTAGGAAGGCCGACCGCACAAAATGGTCACCTGGTTTTCCCTTGCCAGGGCGCCTACCACCGTCTCTGCCATTTTCGCAGTGGCCGAAGTATCCGGCGGATAGTAGAGATTTAGCAGCAGAATGCGCACTGCAGGATTGTACACGGGAGCTTGCGGCTGCTCGTTGCAAGCGTTTCGTCATCAGGCTACATACGGCAAATTCGGCAAGCAAAACGGCTCGTTGTGGTGTTTCAATTAAGTATGAGCTTGCGTTGGAGCATTATTCTGCCGCTGGCCGGATTGCTCCTGTTTACCGTAGTCAGTTACCAGTCCTCGCGCGTGAACGACGAATTGCAGCGTTCGCCCAATCGGTATTTCTGGTGGTCGTCGCTTCGGCTCGATACGGATCCATTGAACCGGAACCCGAAGCCGGCAGACCGCTGCCAAGATGACCCGCAACACTGCGCCGGCTGGGATGTGTCGTCACCGCGAGTCGCGCCCGGGTGGCTCGACAAAGTGTTGGTGGTGTCTGCTTTTCCCGCGTTCCTGGCCGCTTTTGCGCTGGTGCTGGCGTTCGGAAGACAGGGCGCCAGCGAAGTGCTGATCTTCATGGTAGTGATGCCAACGTTTCTCTTCGGGTGGTACTACTTCATTGGCCGTCTGATCGAACGCTGGCTTTACAGGCGTGAACGCGCCAAGAGAGTTCCGCTAAAGATGACTTGAAGGCGTGCTTATGGCCGAGTGATCAAAAAGTCGCCGAGCACCAGCGCGTCCATCCGCGTTCGCTCGAAGCAGTCGATGGCTTCTTGCGGCTTGCAGACGATCGGCTCGTTGTCATTGAAGGAAGTGTTGAGCACCACGGGTACGCCGGTTTGCCGCTCGAATTCGTGGATCAATTTCCAGTAGCGCGGGTTGGCAGTCGGGGTAACGGTTTGCAGCCGCCCGGTGCCGTCTACATGAGTCGGTGCGGGTATTTTGTCGCGCTTCTCGCGCTTCACCGCATATGCCATGGTCATGAACGGCGAAGGATGCGCTTGTTCGAACCACTCGCCGGTCCTCTCGGCCAGAATCGACGGAGCGAATGGCCGGAAGACCTCTCGGTGCTTGATGCGGCGATTTAGAATTTCTTTCATCTCTGGCCGCCGCGGATCGGCCACGATACTCCGGTTGCCCAGCGCACGCGGGCCCCACTCCGCGCGGCCCTGAAACCAACCCAGAATCTTCCCGTCCGCGATCATCGCCGCCGTCTTTTTTAGCAGCTCTGGCTCCGGCAGTTCACTGACCGCGCCGCCGTTTTCTCCCAGGCGGGACGCTTGCAATGCCAAGCGGATCTCTTGGCGCGAAAATTCCGGCCCCCAATAGGCGTGCTCCATCACGAATCCCCGCGGATTTCCCAACACTTGATGCCACACAAACTGCGCCGCGCCTACCGCGAGCCCGGCGTCGCCTGCCGCAGGATGCACGTAGACATTTTCAAATCCCGTCGAAGCGGGAATTTTTCCGTTCGCCACGCAATTGAAAGCTACGCCGCCCGCCAGGCACACCGATTTCATTCCGGTTTCTCGATGCAGCCGCTCGAGCATTCCCAGGTACACTTCCTCGAGCCGCACTTGCAGCGAACATGCCAGATTCTTGTGCCGCTGCTCGATGGATTCTTCTGGTAAACGGACTCGCCCCAGTTTGCGTGGCATCTCCTCCGAATACATTTTCCCCAGTACCGGAGTCTTGTCCGCTTCCGCCCAGCTCATCTCTGGTCCGCTACGATGGTGCGTGAAGTATTCCAGTCCCAGGTGAAACCGCGTCCCGTTGGAATGCACGATCTCCCGGAACTCCGGGAGAAACTCAGGCTCGCCGTAAGCGCCCAGCCCCATCACCTTGTATTCGTCGCCAAATTTCAAAAAGCCCAAGTATTGCGTCACCGCGCTGTAGTACAGTCCGAGCGAATGCGGAAAGGCCACCGATCCGTGAAAATTCATCCGCCGCCCGAAGCCGGCTCCCCACATCGAGCTTGCAAAATCCCCAAGTCCATCTGCGGAAAGCAGCGCCGCCTCTTCGAACGGCGAACAATAAAAAGTACTGGCCAAGTGCGCGACGTGGTGTTCCACGCGATGGAACTTTGCTGTCAATTGCTCCGGCGCAAGCTCGAACGCCGCCGCCAGCGCTTCGGGAATTCCAGTGAACTTGGCCAGCACTTTCGCGCGTTCTCGCGCAAACGACGGCATCCGCAGCGCGTAAAACAGTTTGGTACCCAACCGCGCGTACGGATTTCGCGGCACGGCGACGTGATCTACTTCTGCCAGCGTGATCCCCGCGGCTTGCAAACAATAACGAATTGCCGCCGCTGGAAATCCCGCGGCATACTTCACACGGTTGAAGCGCTCTTCTTCCACCGCTGCAACCAGGTTCCCGTCGCAGAGAATCGCCGCCGAAGCGTTGCCGTGATACGCGTTGATTCCAAGTATGTTCATTTCGCTGTAGCGGCTGGACTTTCAGTGTAACCCAGTTGCGGAAGCGGTCAGTCCAATGGCGCCGCGCCGCCCCGGCGCGCCCATTCATTCAGCGCAAAAATCGCCCACGGCCGCGACCACGAGGTTTTGCCCGCCAGAAACGCTTGCCAGACGCCGCGCACGCCGTCCGGTTTCAATAGCCCGGCAAGTGGCGGCGCGATATGCGCTAAACTCTCCGCAACGCGCCCCTTCAGCGGTCCGCCCAGCCATTGTTCCCACGGTAGCGTAAATGTCCGCTTCCCCCGCCCGGTAATCTCCACCGGCAACAACGATCCGAGTGCCTCCACCAGCAGCGCCTTCTGCAGGCCATCTCTTCGCCGCGCTACATCCGGCAACGCGTTCACAAACTCCACCAGCGGCGTGTCCAATAGCGGCACACGCACCTCCAGCGATCGAGCCATGCTCACCGAATCGGTGTCACGCAGCAGGGTGCTCACCATATACGAACGCATTTCCATCCAGCCCACCGCCGCTGCGGCTTCCATGTGCCGCGCTTCATCGGCCCCGCGCTGCAGCCACCCGAGCCAAGTCGGCTCCAGCGAATATCCGTCCGCAGCCACAGTGCTCGCCCGAAATCGCGGCTCCATCAGCTTTTCAAGCTGCCCGGGAGGAAACAGCGTTCGCGCAAAATAATAGGCGTGCGGCAGCAAAGAAGGGGCTCTCCAAACCGCAGCCGCCTTCCTCGCCGCATCCGGCGAACGTCCTGAACCGCCTGCCGCGCCCAGGATTCCGGCGCTCGCTTTACGCCACCCTGCCGGTACAAACTTAGCCACGCCAGCCAAACGCGCCAGCCGCGGCGTATCGGCAAACGTTGAGTACCCCGCGAACAACTCGTCTCCTCCCAACCCCGAAAGCGCTACTTTCAATCCCATCTGTCGCGCCGCCCAGGACACAAAATAAGTATTAATTCCGTCCATTGTTGGCTGGTCCTGCGCCGCCAGCGCCTCATCGAGCCGCGCCGGAATCTCTTCACCCCTCAGCGCTAGCTCGCTATGTTTCGTTCCGCATCGCTGCGCCACCACGCGCGTCAATTCCGATTCGTCGAACTCCGTTCCCGGAAACGCCAGCGTAAAACTCTGAATTCCCGCATGCTCGCGCGCCGCCAGCGCCGCAATTGCTCCTGAATCCAGTCCGCTCGATAAAAACAGTCCCACCGGCACATCGGCAATCAAATGCGCGCGCACGCTGTCTTCCAACATCGGCCGCAGCGCCTTAGCCGCCGCCGCAAATGTCTTCGGCGCTCGCGGATCCTTTGCCGCCGGGCTCCGCCGTGGATCCCACCACGGATGCGTGCGGGGCAGCCGCCGCCGGTCCGGAATGTACAGCAGTACGCGGTGCCCGGGCGGCACGGAAAACACGCCCTCGAATATCGTCACCGGCTCGCTGACGCTCCCGAACAACAAATACGACGTCAGGGCATCCTGCGAAATCTCGCCCAGCGAGATCCCGCTCGCCATCAGCGCCCGTACTTCCGACGCAAACGCAAAACCTTCGGCCGTCTGCGCGTAGTACAGCGGCTTGATTCCCAGCGGATCGCGGGCCAGAAATAACACCGGACTCGCATTGTACTGCTTGCGAAAATCCGCAATCGCAAACGCGAACATGCCGCGCAGCTCACCGAGGCACTCTTCGCCCCACTCCTCCCAGGCATGCACCAGAATTTCCGTATCCGATTGTGTTGTGAACCGATGCCCGCAGCGCGCCAGTCGTTCGCGCAGCTCACGGTAGTTGTAGAGCTCTCCGTTGAACACCACTGCAACGTCGAGCGTTTCGTTCCAGATGGGTTGCTGTCCGCCGGCAAGATCAATGATGCTCAACCGGCGCATGGCCAGCGCCAGCCCCGGCGCTCGCGGATCCCCGATCAAGAAGCCTTCGCCGTCCGGACCGCGATGGCGCATCGCCGCCGCCATAGCCCGCACGCGCGATTCAGCATCTTGGCCGGTGTTCAGGAATGCGACGCCGCAGATTCCGCACACGTTGCTATTTTATCTCAGGCGTCGTGAAAAAAGCCGATCCCGCCCGCGCCAAATGCGACCGCAAACGGAACCGTGGCATTTTCAGTTTTCGATCGGCGTACCTGGCCAGCAGTTGCCGCAAGATACAAAAAAACAAGGTCACCCAAGCCGCTAACGTCAGCGCAAAAAACGATTCCCGCTCCAGCAGCAGGCTCCAATCCAGCTTTTCGTCCCATCCGGGAAAAATACCATCCAAAATCGGCCGCAGCTGCAGCCCTTGTAGCGGAAGTCGCGCTACCCTCACGTGCGCAAAATTTTCGTAATTGTATTCCTTCGGATAGCCGGGCACCTGACCGATAACCTCGGCGAAGGTTTGCGGATTCCTCAACTCGCTTCGCGTCACCATTTCGCCTGCTGCGTTTCTCAGGATCACCCGGTACGTCGGGTCCACCACGATCCATCGCCCGTTCAACTGAACTTCCGCCACCACATGCTTCGTGTTTCGATCGGGAGTCAGCAGCAGCAGCCGCCGCGCCTGCAGGTTCGAACTGCGCGCCAGATTCAAGAACGCGTTGGTCGCCGTACCGCACACTGAAAGCAGTTGCTCATAGTTCAGCGTCTTTTCCGGGTCGCGCATCGCCAGACCGGTCGGAGTCGAATCCCCCGAACGCGGTGGCCCCTTGCGCATCCAGTCCAGAATGGCCTGTATTCTTTTCTCGGGCGTCACTCCGGCCGGCACGATGGCATCCGAAAACCCGTCCAGATACCGCCGCACCGAATATTCCCAGCTGGCCGAATACACCAGCGCCAGCAGCGATACCAGCAGCAGCACGTTGACGGTCCGCCAACTGATTCGAAACAGGTTTTGCCCCATGCTCAACACACTGCTAACCCCGGTCTGCGTCCTTTCGTACCGAACCAGTCGGTCCAGCGAACTTTGCGTACAGCCGCTCCATTTGGCTTACCGGTTCGTCCCAGCCAAGACCGCGCGCCACGCTTTTTCCGCCCTGGGCCAGACGCTCGCGCAACCGGCCATCAAATAATACCTCTTTGACGGCAGCCGCCACTTCGGAAATTTCATGCTGAACCACGATTCCCGCCATGCCTGCCAACAGCGGCGCGATTCCGCAGTTTTCGGTCACCACAACGGGCGTTCCGCAAGCCGCCGCCTCTGCCGCCGCATTTCCGAAATTTTCGTTCTGTGAGGGCAGCACGAAGACATCCGCGTCGCGGTACGCCGCCCACTTTTCTTCGCCAAAGAGACTGCCCGCAAAAATTACCCGTGTCTCGACGCCCAGTTTTCTTGCTTGGGATTCCAACCGCAGGAGCATGCCGGACTCGTCCGGCCCTGCGAATACCAGCCGCGTCGTATTTCCTTGTATGTGCGCGGGAAGGCGTGCGAACGCCTCCAGCAATAATTCCGGGCTTTTTTTCACGGAAAGGCGGCCCAGGAAGAGCACCACTAGAGCGTCGGCCGGTAGTCCGTGCTTTGCGCGAAAAGCTCCCCGCTTCGGCAGGTCTCTCGGTGTCATTACGCCGTTGCGCCGCAGCTCGATCTTCGCTCGGGGGATTTTACCTTGGCCAGAGGGACCATGACCCTTCGCTAATTCCTCGGCTTCCTGTTCCGACGTAACTACCACGGCCGCCGCGCCGGACAGCATCGCCCTGCCCCACATGGCGTGATACAAATACTTCAGCGCAATATTCCGCACGATCGGCACGAACATCCCGATCGGCTCAACCACGTATGGAATCCCCTGCTTCCGGCATGCCCGGGCCACCGCCGGCCCCAGCAGATCGTACAAACCAAAGATGTGAACCGCGTCGAACTGCTCGAGCCGCGACCGGCAATACTGCCCGGCCGCCGGACTCCAGCTCAACGCGCGATAGCGAAACCAGGTCGGCAAGTAGACGCTTTGCACTCCATTCGCTTCCCGCGTCCAGCCAAATGGCGATTGCTGCGAACGCGCCGCCTCCGGCTCGCCTTGTCTGCGTCGTTCAAATCCCCAATCCGTCGAAAGTACCGTCACGCTGTGCCCTCGCTGCGCCAGCCCATTGGCCAGCGCCTCGACCTTCACCGGCGGCCCGCCAAATTCATAAAACGGCGCGTAGGATTGCGTGACGCTCAGGATTCGCATAGCTCGCGCAAAATCTTCCGGAAGGACTTCGCAAAAACAGGGAATCGAAATTCATTCTCCACGCGCTGCTTCCCGCGCCGGCCCATCTCTTGTCGCAGCGTCGCATCGCTCAACAGAGTTTCCATCGCCGTTGCCAGTTGCGCGGCGTCTCCATGCGGCACCAGGTAACCCGTTTTTCCGTCCTCGATAACTTCCGGCGCTCCTCCGTGCGCTCCGCCGATCACAGCCTTTCCGCACGCCATGGCCTCCAGATACACCAGTCCGAAGCCCTCGCCCCGGCTTGGCAGCGCGAACAGTTCACAACGTCCGTAACACGCAGCCAGTTCCTCGTAGCTCAATTTCGAAAGAAAATGCACGTGCCGCTCGACGCCCGTCTCTGCCGCCAGATCTTCCAGCCAGGCGCGATCGTCTCCATCTCCCGCCGCCGCCAGTTGCAGTTCCGGCCAGCGCGGCAGCAGCCTCGGCAGCGCCGAGATGAGCGTGTCCATCCCTTTATAGCGCTCGTCGGCGCGCCACCGCCCCACTGTCAGCACCACTTGTCCCTGCGGAAAATTCGCGGGCACCGGATTCTTGCCTGCATTCGCCGCCAGCGCCTCGAACTGCGGGTCCAGCGCCCAGGGCAACACGCGGATCTTCCGGGTGTCTACTCCCTGCTCCGCCGCCACGTGCTCTGCCGTAAATTTGCTCGGCGCCAGTACCAGGTCCGCCTTGCGCAGCGCGTTTCTCCGCATTCGCGGCAATGGCTGCCACACTTCCACTCCGTGCGTGCACAGGATGGTTTTCAGACCCGGCGAGACCAGCCGCATTGCCCGCACCACCGGCGACAGATTCGGATGCCCGGCCACCACGATTTTCGGCGTTTTTTTGCCCTTACCCGAAGCCCGCCGCGCGCTCTTCAGCGCCGCCGCCAGAAAATTTCCTTTCGCGCGTCGGCTTCCGGTGAAAACGATCTCCCGCCCGGTCACGTTCAGCCGCTGCAACTCCGCTTTATCGTTCAGGCTCAAAATGCGGCATTCCAGCCCGCGGCTCGCTGCAAATTCTGTCATCACCGCGGCCAGGTGCCGTCCCGCCCGCTGCACTCCGCCCGGGGCATCCAGTTCCGGAAACAGTCCGATCAGCACGCGCCGAGTCTGCCTTGTGCCCGTTTTCTTCGCAAGTATCCCCCTTTTTTTAGTTGCAGCGCTCCGCGTTTTAAAAATCCCTTATACTTAGCCAAGTGATAATCGCGCCGCCCAGATTTCGTCGGTTTCTTCCGCACCCGTTTCGACCTCGTTGGGCCGTGCCGGGCCTCTTTTTCCTTGTCGTGCCGCTTCTGTTTCTCCAAGAACTCAAGCCCCGGGAGCTGAACCGCCGTTCCGCGCCCGAACGTCCCGCTCCCGATTTGCCGGACCATACGCTCACCGATAATTTGGCGGGCATCCTCTCTTCTCACCGGCTGAATCCTCCGCTGCGTGCTGGCGCTCGCTTGCGCTTCAGCCCCGATGGTTCGCACCTGCTGATTCAGGATCAAGCCGGCATTTTTGTTCTTTCTCACAAACCGCTCAAGATTCTCCTGTACGCCGACATTGGCAGAGCGTACCCCGCCGCGTTCTCGGCCGACTCGCAGGGACTCTCCATTCTCGGGCGTGACCTGGTGCTGACCGCGTGGCATTTTTCCGAGCCGGACAAACCGCAACGCCGCGAGTTGCCCGTGCAGCGTGGTTGTCTGGACGCTCAGCTCTCTCCCGACGCCGCTTGGATCGCCTGTTTCACTCCAGAGTTTTTTCTGGATCTCTATCGCGCCAGCGATTTCCAGCGCGTTTATTCGCAGCGTCTGGGCTCTGCGTGGGCCGAAATGGCTCTTATCCCTATCGCCAGGAACCGCGATTCGCCTCTTTCCATTCCTTTCGGTTTCATGGCTGCCGATTTTTCCGCTCTGGCCGATCGAGGTGCTTTCCGCTCTGCCATCTACTTTGCGCCCGATGCGAAGTTCCTGCTGGTGAATGAAGAAGCCGCTTCCTTTCTCCTCGACCTTCCCTCGCTCCGCAAGTCCAACGTTCCGGGCGCCATTCACAAAGTTGCCCACGGCATCCTGGGCTTTCCCTCCGAAGATCGTGTTCTCGTGGTCTCGGAACCAAATTCGAAAAAGGATCCCATCCGCCAAATCATCTCTCTTACAACCGGTAGCTTCCTTGCTTCTGCCGCATTTAGCTCCGATTCGGCAGCAGTTGCCGGCAATCCGCGCTTCGCATTGCTCACGAATTTTGACGCTCCCGGCGTTACCCTTTTCGACCTCGAGAAAAACACCGCGCTTCCTACACCGCCCAACCTGGGCGCCGACGTATACGGCGACGATCTGGCCCTAATCAACGCCGAGGGGGAACTGCGCCTTTATCATTTGGGCGATGAACAGCCGTCCGCCGTAGGCCGTCTGCCGCTCGGGTCGGCTCCCCCGCTTCGTTCCGCTCTGCCGGACCCTTCCTTGAGCACTCTCGCTTTGTCGCTCAATGGCGCCGGTGCGGTTTTTGACCTGGCAACCGGAAATCGCCTTTCCGCTTTCCGGAACTTTCAAGGAGTCTCCTTTGCTTCCTCGGATTCCGCCTTTCTGAGTGTCGTTCTTTATGGGAAAACGTCTCCGGGTATCCTGCATTGGGCAAAAAACCAAGTACCGCCGCCAGACGCGCCCGCCTGGACTGACGACAAGACTTTGGACCTCATTCCGTCCCGCAACACCTTCATCTCCTATTCTTTCCATAACGATACAGGTATTCGCGGTCCGCTGATCGGTCCTAAGGGCGAAGTTCCATTCCTGCTTCGCGGCCTAGACCCGGCAACCGGCCGCGAGCTCTGGCATCACCAGTACGACAGGGATTCGCCGGTTCCCTTTTCTGATCCTCAGGGCAGCCGTTTGGTCCTGGGATGGAAAGCGCATGCTCTCGCGGCAGAAACTGCTGCGAAACGGTTTCCCGCCGCCCGGGAGGCGTATAAGAAAACAAAGCTCAAGGATCAGGATTCTTTCTTCGAAGTCCTTGATGCCGCTTCTGGCGCTTCGGTCGGAGGTGTCCTCGTCCAGTTTGGGAGCGGTCCCGTCAGCTTTGATTCTGCGTTTTCGGCCGGCAATTTTCTCTTTCTTACCAAAGACAAATACCGCCTTACTGTTTTCCGGCTGAACGACGGCACTCTGCTCGGCAGATTTCGCGGTAACGATCCTGCCGTTAGCGGCGAGGCGAAATTGCTGGCCCTCGATGACGGCGCCGGCAAAGTCGCTCTCTACAATCTGGAAACTGCGGCCAAGCTTGCGGAACGCAAATTTCGCGACTACGTCAGCTACCTCTGCTTTTCCGAAAATGGCGATCGCCTTCTGGTTCTCACCGTTCACCAGATGGTCTACATTCTCGACGTGAAGAAAACCATTGAGGCGTTTCCCGCCGCACCTGCGCCTGCTAGGGAACCTGCTACCGAATCTTCTCCTGAAAGTCCTTAGCCACCAGTGGCACCAACTCGTCCATTTTATCCAGGTACACGTCGGCCGGATACTTCTCCCGGTCGTGCCTGCCAAATCCAAAGTTGACGATTGCCGAAATCATTCCCGCATTTCTCGCCGTCTGCACGTCCACTTCCGAATCGCCCACCATCGCCGTTTCGCTCGCCGCAACTTTCAAGTCGGCAACTGCCGTGTTCGCTCCCAATGGATCGGGCTTCTTCGTCGCAAAACTGTTCCCCCCGTAAATCACTCGGAAAAATTGCGCCAACCCAAGCTCCTCCAGAATCCGCACGCTGAGGTCCACCGGCTTGTTCGTCAACACCGCCATGGGCGTTCCGTTTAGTTGCTCCACTGTCTCGCGTACTCCCGGATACGCCCGCGTGTAGTCCAGTTTGTGCTCTTCGTAATGTCCCAGAAAATATTTCAGCGCCCGCTGTAGCAGCTCCGGATCAGCCTGTCCTCCCAGCGCCCGGCTGATCAGCACCGGCGCTCCCGAACCCACGTAGGTCGCTAGCAGTTCTGCCGGCAGTTCTTCCCGCCCGATCGCCCGCAGTGTCGCATTCACCGAGAGCACCAAATCCTTCTTCGAATCAATCAGGGTCCCATCCAGATCAAACACCAGCGCTCTCACCGATCCACGAAATTTCCTGTTCATCCTTTTATTATTCCATCCCGAACCGCTCCCAGGCGAATACTCGGCTGAACGCTCCGATGCGAATCCACCGGGTGCAACAAAAAACGCGTTGTCCTCCTGAGGTTTCAGCACTCCGGCGCCGAGATCGGAGGATCCCAGCTTCAACTCTGAACGGAATTTTAACGAGCGCGTCGCATTCTCCGCTTCGCTTCGATTAAACTAGAGGTTTCAAATTTCGTGTACCGGAGCTGTGTAGGATCCACTCCTTGGGGGTCGCGGCTTTAGCTGCGACATCTGTACTTGGCGCCAAACTGGGCTTCCCCCTGAAGGATTGTTTTATGGGCCTGCACAACTCGAACCAACACACCGGAGAACTCATGGCCCAGGTATTCCCGTTTCGCGCGTTTCGCTTCAACCCTCAACTCGCGCCCTTTGACCGCGTTCTCACTCAGCCTTACGACAAGATTTCCCCGCAGCGCCAGGCCGAATACTACGCGATGCATCCGCACAACTTGATCGCCGTGGAAAAAGGCCGCACCAGCGAACGGGACGACGCGCACAACAGCGTCTACACACGTGCCGCCGCAAAAGTCGAAGAATGGATCCGCGACTCCGTCTTGTTACAGGACCCGGCTCCGGCGTTCTACGCGTACACGCAGGAATTCATCGTTCCTGGTTCGAACCAGCGCCGTACCCGCCGGGGTTTCATCGGCGCCGGCCAGCTGGAAGATTACTCCGCCGGAGTCGTCTTCCGCCATGAACACACGCTTTCCGGCCCAAAGGCCGACCGCCTCGAACTGCTCCGCCACACGCGTTTGCACACAGGCCAGCTCTTCATGCTCTATTCCGATCCGCAGCAGCGCGTGGACGCGGTCCTTGCCGAAGCGGAGAAATCTGCAGCGCCTGCCACGGAACTCACCGACGAATATGGCGTCATCCATCGCCTCTGGCCCATCGCCGAATCCGAACGCATCCAAACCATCGAGCAAGCCATGGCCGATCAGAAACTCGTGATCGCTGACGGCCATCATCGCTACGAAACGGCGCTGAATTACCGCAACGAGCGCCGCGCGCAAGCCGGCTCGTCCGCCGTTCCTACGGCCAGCTACGAACGCGCCATGATGACTTTCGTCAACACGCGTCGCGAAGGCCTGACCATTCTCGCCACGCACCGTGTCGTCGCAAACGTGCACGACTTTTCCTGGTCCGCGGTGCGCCGCTACCTTGAACCGTGGTTTTCCGCGCAAGTGTTTTCCTTCGCCAACGACTCCGAACAGGCGCAACAGTGCAGCGAATTCCTGGCGCGTCTGACTGAGACTGCCGCCCAGCACTCCATCGGCGCCTATCCTTCCGCGAACGGCCAGCGCGCTTTCTATCTGTTCCAGTTGCGGCCCGGCGCAGATCTCGCTCAGCTGCTCCCGAACGTTCCGGCGCTACAGCGCGAACTCGACGTGGTGCTGCTGCACGACGGAATTCTCGAACCCGCGCTGGGAATCACTCTGCAGTCCGCGACCAAAGAAATGAATCTCAGCTATGAACGCGAAGCCTCCACAGCAATCGCCGCAGTGGATTCCGGCCGCGCGCAGGTTTCCTTCCTGCTAAATCCTGTGGACGTAGAAAAAGTCGTGCAGATCGCCACCGCCAACGAAGTGATGCCGCAAAAGTCCACCGACTTTTATCCCAAGCTCCTCAGCGGCATCACCACTTATCGCGTCGATGTCTAAAATTCTCCTCTGAAATTTACGCCTGAAGCAAAAAAACGAGGCGCGCTTGGCGCGCGCCTCTGCAAAGACCTGTTGTCGAAACTGGAAATTACTGCGAGAAGCTGGCCACCGCCGCTGCTTCCGTGTCATACACTTCGAACACCGTCAGCAGCTTGGTGATTTGCAGGACTTCCTGAAACTTGCTGCCCAGGTGGCACAAGCGCAGCGACGCACCTTCTTTTTTCGCGGTGTGGTGTGAAGCTACAAGCGTGCCCAGCCCCGCGCTGTCAATAAACGTGATGTTGTCCATGTTCAGGACAATCTTTTTCTTGCCGTCGGCCAGCAGGCTTTTTACTTTTTCACGGAGCGCGTTACTCTCTTCGCCGAGTACGATCCGCCCATCCAGGGCCACCACCGTCACGCCGTCCACTTCGCGTTGATTCAGTTTCAATGCCACGATCTTTTCCTCCTCATTCGTAAGCGGGTCCGTCGGCAACCTGTCCCGGAGCCCCAAAGCATATCCCGTGCTTCACGGTTTGTAAAATATCCGAAAAGCCGGTCAGTAGTAGTCCGCGCAGGACATGTAGTAGCCGCATACGTTGCAGATGAGCTTGCAACGCCGCGATTCCAGCCGCTGCGAGCAGACCGGACAAAATCGCGAAGCGTCTTCACGCACCGCCGTTACGGGGACGTGCGAAGCGGTGGACTCTTCCGCCGGGCCGGTGCGGCTCCGTTCCCCGGCTGTTGCGGCTTCATCTCCGCCCGGTTCGTGGTGAGACTCCCTGCTGGGCTCGTCACGAACATCGGAAACGCCCGCACGCTGCGCAACTGGTTCCACGGCGCACCGTTTATAGCACAACCGCGCTAAATAGGGGTAGCGGGCACCGGCTGTATCCATGGCCGGCGGCAGTCCCCCGGGTAGCGCTAACGTTCGGATCCGCTCGCTCGAGTCACTCTGCCGGCGCAAACGGTGTAACCTAACGCCGCAGTTCGAGCGCCGCCGACGTGGCCGTCGCGGCGCGCGAAAGGAATGATTGCCGTGGTCATTTGGACCCGCAAGATCGGTATCGCGTCCCTTCTTCTTGCCTTGGTTCCCGCCGGTTCCGCGCAGCTCTCTGCGCAGACTGCAGAGCCGCTTCAATTGCATCCGGCGAATCCGCACTACTTTTTGTTCCGTGGGAAGCCGACGGTGCTGATTGCGAGCGGCGAGCACTATGGCTCGGTGTTGAACGGAGAGTTCGACTACAGGAAATATCTGGCGGCGCTGGCGGCCGACGGGATGAACTTCACGCGGATTTTC
>DATMZI010000086.1:0-10565 GCA_035607085.1 Candidatus Eiseniibacteriota bacterium
GGTTTGCTCGTGATTCGGGCAGAAAGAAAAAGACGTTCATTGGTCGCTGAGCCAGACCTGAAGGTGGTTGCGTTTTCGAGCATGCCATCCCAGTGCGTGATCGTCATCGGGTCAGATAAACTTCACCCAGCAAGGTTGCCATAAGGATGCACAGAAACAGGAACAGCGTGGCTACCACCAGTATTCGTGCTTCGCTCCGTTGCAGCGCGATTCGTCCGGTGGCGAATGCTTTGGTTCTTATCGCCACGATTCCGTGCAGGCCGATCAGAAACAACACCAAGGTGAGTTTGATACGCAGCCACGGCGCATGAAGATAATAGGAAGAGTTCGTCATGATTAGGCCGACGCCTGCCAGTATGGTCAGCACTGCTCCGGGATCGGCCAGGCCCCGCAGGTAGATGCGTTCCAGGCGGGCCAGCGCGTGCCGGGCTTCCACCGAGGACTCCTGCGTGTGGCGCGTAAGCGCCATGGACGTTACTAGCAAGCCGCTCACCCAAAACACCAGGCCAAAAACATGTCCAACAAGAAGCGCAGGAACCACGGCGATCATCCCCGCAGAAGTCTAACAGGCTGTAGCCTCGGACAAGTAGCTCGCGACCCCAAAACGAGAGTTTGACAGACAAAAGACGCTATTCCTGACGTTTTGTCGGCAACTCTTACCTTACTGAATTACGGAAGGGTTGCCCGTCCTCCGACCACAATGCCCCCGCGAAGCTCAAAGAGACTTCAAGAACTCGAGGATGGCGTCTTGCTCGGGGCGTTTCAGTTTCTCAAACTTCTGGGTGACGTGGCTGGCCTCGCCGCGGTGTCGCGCGATCGCATCGAGAAGTGTTAGGGAAGCGCCGTCATGCATCAAGCGCGGACGCAAGCGGACTCCCCATAGAGGAGCGGTGCGTATCTTATTCCGGCTGCTCTCGAAGTCTTGTTTCGAAAGGTACCCGGACATCTGCTGGAAGACTTGCTGTCCATAGTGCTCGCGCGTAGCTTGCAGGATTCCGTCGCCTGTGCCCACATCGTGCATCAGGAAATCGCCGTACGCGTGCAACGTGATCGAGCCGAGCGCGGCGGGAATCGTAAACGTTCCGCCATTGATCTTTGTTCCCGCGGGAGCGGTGGTAAGTGTTTCGGTATGGCAGATTGCACAACCGATTTTGCCAAACAGGCCGAGGCCCTTCTTTACTTCCGGGCTGTTGGCAAGTTGCGCATCGCGAGCCGGCGCCTTGGTAGCGCGAATGAAGCGGGCGAAGTGGTCGGTGTCGGAAAGGCCGTCCGGCCCAGGTTTGTCATTGAGCCCCGGGGTGGTGTTGCAGAGATTGGTTACCTCATTGGGTTGCAGGCGATTAGTGAGGCCCATCTCGTTGAGGTACGCGTCGCCAGCGAACGATAAGAGACTGGCGTGCTGATCTTTCCATCCAAAGCGGCCTACACCCATCTGTCCAGGCGCTTCCACAATGGGAACATAGAGAGTCTGACCGCAGATTTTCCCGCGCGAAGACTTACATTGCTGCTTGGAAAGATCCACAAGGGTTTGATCGGCAATGGCCTCGACAAAGCCATCGCCCAACAGACTTACCGAAAGCCGAAAGGTACGGATCGTCTCGGTCTCTGGAACGCGTTCCTGGATTTCCTTGTCAGGAAAAGCTTCGTTAGGGCAAATTGCACGATCATTAACCAGAGAGCGACCGGTGATCACCTCGGCTCCGTGAGCGATCGGGATGTCGGGAGTGCGGAAGTGTCCGTCCTTCCCTTGATGGCCGACGCGCAATTCCGTGACCTGCGATGCCCCGCCGGACACGGGAGTCTGGTGGCATTCGCGGCAGGACTGCGCATTGTACAGAGGGCCGAGACCCTCTCTTACCTCCTCGACTTCCTCGAATTTCACTTGGTCGGCCTGATGCGTGACATCGTCGACCATCCCGTTGGTCTTGTTGTCGAAGCCTGTAGGTGCGTCGGAAAACTGCGTCGCGGCCGAAACCAGGGCGAGAGTGCAACCGACCACCGCGATCATGAGCTTCATGGGATCTCCCTCCTCGAAGGGATTGGGAGCGGGCGCTTAGGTGTAGATACCAGTATGTGCGACGGTGGCAAAGGCCAATCAACAACGGGGCTTGCCCAAATCAGCAAGGCCTATGGGTTGGTCAACCCTATCAGGAATCACACGAATTTCGGCGGGCATCGGTGCACAGAGGATTTGCCGAATCTGGGCGAGTGGTCGGCTAACCTTACCTTGCTGGATTACGGAAGATTGGCCCGTAATCGTCCGCTGAGGTCGCCGTGAAGAAATCAGTGTTGTGAATCCGGCGCCAGCAGGAGGATCTTCCCAATGCCGCCTTTCTCCCCTAGCACATGTGCTTCTGCTGCATCACGCAACGGCATCCGGCGACCAATAGGCAGAACGAACTTGCCATCACGCACGTCGTCGGCAAACTCGCGCACCTTGGATGGATCAGGCTGCGCGAGCACGCGCGCAATCTTCACCGTCGGATTTTGGGCCGCCGCGCTCTCCGGCAACATAGCGGCGTACCCAAATGAGCCGTTCTGCTTTACCTTCGCGATCAGCTTCGCTGCAAGGATACCGCCAACGGTGTCCGCAATTGCATCCACGAGGCGGAATTTCTCAATCGCTTTATCGTCATCAATCGCGAGCACGTCTGAGACACCGAGGGAGCGGGCGTCATCCAGATCCTTCCCGCGAACACCTGCAATCACCTGCGCGCCTATCTTCTTCGCCGTATGTACCGCCGCGCGCCCAACGCTGCCCAGCGCTCCAGTTATCAGAACAACCTGTCCCTTTTTCACGTTTGTCGCAAGGCGCACAAGCTGGTCTCCCGTGAGGGAAATGAGCGGGATCGCCGCCGCGTTCGCCAGGTCCACGCCGTCCGGCAGATGAGCCACGTCCGAATCGTCCACTGCCACCAACTCGGCATAGGTCGCCTTGGATAGTGCAAGAACGCGATCGCCGGGCTTGAAGTGCTTCACATTTGCGCCCACCGCCCGTACGACCCCGCTCACGTCGCGGCCCAGAATTGCGGGAAACGACAACGGAAGATCTTTCTGCCGCATCCCTGAGCGCTGTTTCCAGTCGATCGGATTGACGCTCGCAGCGGCTGCCGCGATCAGTACCGTACCTCCGCTAACGTACGGGTCGGGAACGTTGTCTTCAAATTTCAGCTTTTCGGGACCGCCGTACTCATGCAGTACCACTGCCCTCATCGCGTATCTCCTACCCGCAGAGTTTCTGGCATATATCTGACGAGATCATACCCCGCACTAGGCCTCAGTTGAACGAAGTCTGGCCCAACTCCCGTGTAGTCCTCGTCGGCAAAGCGGACAATGAACACTCGGTCATCCCGGTGGTTCTATTCCGATTTTGTCATTTACGGCACCTTGAATCCGCTGTTTGCAACCGAGATATCGTTCAGTGGTCTGAATCGAAACGTGACCTAGCAGAAACTGGATTTGCTCCAGTTCGCCTCCGGCAGCGTAGCAAAGCCGTGCACAGGTTCTGCGGAGATCGTGCGGCGCTAACTTGTCGATCCCAGCCTTCATGGTATACTCGCGATCCACGTGCCAGACCGCCTTTTCCGTCAGCGTCTCTCCCCAGGTTTTCCCCATCTTGTGCACCCGGCGAAACAACTTGCCCGACGTAATGTTCGCTGCCTGGATCCACTGATCGACGACATCCTTTACCCATCCCGGCATCGGAATTGTGCGGGTGTGGCCTGCCTTTCCCTTCAAATCGACAATGGCCCAGTGTTCTTCACGCTGTTGAATGTGTCCGAAATTTAGCGCAACTGCCTCATGTCGCCGTAGACCACAGGCAAGTAAGACGGCCAGAAGTGCTCGATCACGTTTTTCCTTCAAGTGCTCGCCGCCGGGAAGCTGCCACAGTCTCTCCGACTGTTCAGCAGTGAGCCAGTTTCCTAGCCTCACGCCAATCTTCTTAACGCCTTTAACCCGTGGGATGCCGGCAGCCAGGTCGGGGCTTAGGAGGCCACAATCAGTGGCCTCATAGGCCAAGCGGCGGACGGCTCCTAAGCGAAGGTTGATTGTCCCCGGAGCGAGATTTTGGGATTCGAGATGAACTCGATAGCGGAGCACAACGGTCCTGCTGAACGAGAGCCTCGGCTCCGAGCAGTACCACTCCACGAATTCTTCAATGGCGTGCCGGTAACCGCGCTGCGCGTCTGCGGAGGTCAGGCTATATTTGGAGTCGTGCCTTCGTCAACAAACTCGCCAGGCGAGTGATTTCATCGATCGAGTGCGAGACCAGTTGTGTTGCAGGGCAGATCAGCCTATATTGCGCGAAGGAGGTTCTCATGCTCCGGTCCCTCCTACGGCTTGGGTACGCCCTGTTGACCATCTTCACCTGCTTGGCCGCGCAAAACGAGCCCGGACGGTCGCCGCGTCAACTACCTGCTCCTTCCGATGTCGACCCCAGTCTTACCGAGCAATTACGTCAACTCGAACAGGAAGTCGGCGATGCTATCTTGCACAAGGACGCTAACATGCTGGAGCGTATTGTCGGCCCAGAGTTCACGCTTCGCGTTGCGGATGTTCCTCAAAGCAGCCTGCCTCGCAACATATGGATGGACAACAGCCTTCACAGACTCAAGCCCGAATCCGTCGAACAACGCCATCACGGAGCCCGCAAGCTCGCGGATGACCTTGCCGTTGTGAGCGTTGTCTGGACCACAAAAGGCTCGACGGACGGCCGGGACTTTAGCGGCGATTTCTACATAGTGGACTTCTGGAAGAACCGAGCTGGCAACTGGCAGATCATTGCCCGTTACTCCAGTCCTGTGGGGAAAGCCCCGGATCGGGGAAGCCGTATGCCACCGCCTCCCACGGATATCGATCCACAGCTTACGGATATGCTCCGTCAACTAGAACAAGAACTCGGCGAAGCCGCACTGCACGGATTCAAGGACACAAAAACCATGGAGCGCCTTGTGGCCCCCGAGTTCACGCTCCGGCTGTCCGATGCTCCTCAGCGCAGTGTGCCTCGCAGCCTGTGGGGTCAACCCTCGAGCGCTTACAGAATTGAATCACTCGAGGAACGTTACCATGCCGCTCGCAAGCTGACCGACGATCTTTCGGTCGTTAGTCTGCTGGTGACTCAAAAAGCTACGATGGACGGCCGCGACCGTAGTGGTGACTTCTATCTAGTGGATATCTGGAGAAAGGGGAGTGACCACTGGCAGATGATCGCCCGCTATTCCTGTCCCATTGGGAAAGAGTTTGATCGTTCGTCGTCTCGGTAATTCGGTAATCAAGCCCGGCATGTGCTCGAAGTGCGGCGACTCGGAAACGGTTCAAGCGGAAGAAAGGAGGGGATTAGATGAAGCACAGGATTCGCCTGATCTCCGGACTCGTGTACATCATCCTGGCCCTGCTTGAAACGGTTGCGACTGCTCAGGTGCCGGACGGGTTGCGAGATACCGCGAACACCTCTCGCATGCAAGCCGAGCACATCCTGGACAGCTACTTCGCGGCAATGAACTCACACGACTTCTCACAGGTTCCGCTCACGCTCGAAGTAGTCTTCCGTGGATCGTTATACACTGAACCCATTCGGGGAGATTCGGCCGTCCGCGCGTTTCTTGTAGCCGTTAGCAAAGGGGCTCGGAACGTGCAGCTTGAGTGGCGGGTCATAGACGGCGAACGCGCCTGCGCGCACTCCGAGCACCAGAGCAACGCGGGGGCCGTGGTCCCGGCGGTCACGTGCTTTCGATTCGAAGCGGGCCGGATCGCCGAGGAGCGTGCATTTTTTGATCCGCGTCCGTTCCTGACACGGCGCGTACAAGGGAACGACACGAGCGTGAAGGATTCGCCTCCGTGTCCAACGGAGGTTCGCTATGGACAGAATGATGCCGCAGGGCACTTCGCCGTGGTCAACGGTATCCGTTTGTATTACGAGACCTACGGTAGTGGCCCACCACTGCTGCTGATTCATGGCAACGGTGGCTCCATCTGGGGGATGCGTTGCCAGATAGCACATTTCTCGCGCTCTTACCGGGTGATTGCTGCCGACAGTCGCGCTCATGGGAAAAGCGAGGATGGCAGCGGCCCGCTGACTTACGAGCAAATCGCCGACGACTTGGCTGCACTCCTGACAGAAGTCAATGTGAGTTCGACCGCCATTCTCGGTCAGAGCGACGGCGCAATCGTGGCGTTGCTACTCGGCATTCGGTTCCCATCGAAGGTGAATAAGATCGTCGCGAATTCGCCGAACCTCTGGCCGGACGAAACAGCGATGGCCGCATGGGTTTTTCCGCTCATGAAGCAAGATCTCGAACGTGCGGAGGCGATGATCGCAAAAGGCGACCATTCCAAGAATTGGGCAAGGATCAAGCGCTGGAATGAGCTGATGCTCCACGAGCCTCACATCCAGCTTAGCGAGCTGCGCCGCATTCAAGCGCCGGTGCTGATATCGGGCGCCGATGAAGACGTAATCAAGACCGAGCATCTTCTCGATATCTATCACAATCTTCAGCACGCGCAGCTATCCATCTTACCGGGGACTACACATTTCCTGATTCAGAGACAGTTCGAGCGTTTCAACGCAATGGCTGAACGCTTTTTACGCAGTCCATTCGCTAGGCCTACCACCAAGCAGGAAATCGAGCAATTGGAAGCTGCGGGACAGTTACAACCATAAAAGTGATCGCTTTTCCCTGGGTGTGTTTCGGAACCAAAAGAACCAGACGACAGCCCAAGCCACTCCGACCAGAGCAAAGACGTAAAATGATGCTCGCCAGCCGTAGCGCATCTGAATCGGAACGACGAGAAGCGGGCTGAGAGCGCCTCCACCTGCACGGCGACCGAAAGCAAGCCGAAGGTGCGTCCTCGTTCCCTCGCGGGGAACCATGAAGCAATGCTGGCTGTCGCATTTGGAAAGGCACCTGCTTCGCCGGCCCCAAACCAGAATCTTGTCAGTAATAGAAGGGGATAACTAGAAACCGCATCGGTGAGCGCCGTAAACACCGACCACCACAGAACAATTCTGGTCGATGATCCGCGGGCCGAAGCGGTCGGCCATCCATCCGCCTGGAATTTCAAACACACCATAAGCAATCGCATCAATGCGGAGCAAGGGCAAGGATTCCTTGCGGATGGTCGGCAACCCTTACCTAATCACATTACGTCAGAGTTGCCCGCGATACGGCCAGAGCTACTTAATACTCCCTGGCAATCGTCAGTGACTTATTTCGAACTGATTCATTTGGCCTTGAAAGCCGGACAGCAACGTGGTATTTACGGGGGTGCGCTCCAGGCGCCAGCAGGTTCGCGCGAAGGGCCAAGCCCACTGCCAATCCGAAGGTTGAACGCACGTCTAGATCCGTGCTGCCTGATTGCGAACCCAGGCTAAAGCATGGAGGTCACTATGACGTTGCAGCAGTTACCCGAGCGCGCCAATTTAGAGCAGCTCAAAAAGCAAGCCAAGTCGTTACTCGCCGCAGCCCGAAGCCAAGAGCCAAACGCAATTCAGAGGTTCGAAGCGGTCTTAATCGGGCGATCCCTTAAACCAGACACGATTGCCTTACATGACGCGCAATTTGTGCTTGCGCGTGAGTATGGCTTTAAGTCGTGGACTGAATTGAAGCAGGAAGTGGAAGAGCGATCGCTTTCATTCGCATTGGCAGTGGATGAATTTGTGCGCTGCGCCACCGGAAGCGCGCCCGAACGAGCGATGCGATTGCTCGCGAGGCACGCCGGCATCGCAAATGCCAATTTGTATACGGAGCTGGTGCTGGGCGATGCAAACGCGGTGGAAACACGGCTTAAGGCGAATCCAGCGGTTGCGCGGCAACGAGGCGGAGTCCAGAATTGGGAGCCGCTGCTGTACGTCTGCCACACATTTCTGCGGAAGGATTCGCCCGAGCGAGCGAAGGGGCTTGTGAGAATTGCACGGGAACTACTACGGATGGGCTCGAACCCAAACGCCGAATATGACTGGAACTGGCACCCGGAGCTGCCACGGACAGCTCTCTGGGGAGCGCTGATTGCTACGGGGCATCCTGAGCTTGCAGAGTTGCTGCTCCAGAGCGGCGCAAATCCGACGGACGGCGTTTCCACGCACATTGCGGCGGGTAGTGGAAATGTTGCGGCGCTGGAATTGCTGTATCACTTCGGCGTTAATGTTAACGGAATTCCAGGAGGCGTTCCCCCGCTTGCGTACATTCTGGGTTGGATGAGGCCGGACGACATTTCTGGAGCGAAATGGTTATTGGAGCACGGAGCCGATCCGAACTTGGCATGGGCACAATCGGGCGAGTCGCCGCTCCAGGTTGCGGCACAACGATTGGACGTTAAGACGGTGGAGTTGCTGATCTCCCACGGTGCAGATGTAAATAAGCGCCGGCCCGATGGACGCACGGCGTATACGCTCGCCGCGCTGCACGGGAATAACGAGGTGGCGGCCTGGTTGTTGCGACATGGCGCGAAAGACGAACTCTCGCGGATCGACCGTTTTGTTGCGGCGTGTACTTTCGGCAATAGGGCGCAAGCAGGCTCGCTGCTCAAGGCGCATCCGAATCTGCGCAATGAGCTTCGCACAGAGCACCACTTGATGATGCACACTCCGGCCGAACGCGGCGATGCGAAAACTCTCGAAACAATGCTGCAATGTGGCTTCGATCCAAACGTAAAGGACAGCAACGGAGTGGAGGCGCTCCATCGTGCCTCGATGGGCGGCCACGTGGAAGCAGTGAAGGTTCTGCTGGCGAAGGGCGCGTCGGTGAATGCCGTAGATGGCATGTTCGCCGCGACACCGCTGGTGTGGGCATGTGAAGGCTGGCGACACACGTCGCAAAACGGCGCAGATCATGTTGAAGTGGCGCGCTTGCTACTTGCTGCCGGCTCGCCGCGCGAATGGGTGGCGCCGGAGAAAGCCCCTGATCCCGAGGGAACGCAGGACCGCTTAGCGGAGCTGTGCCGGACAGCGGAAGCACGATGAATACTTCGTGAGTAGTCGGCAAGCCGGAAGTAATGGCGCGAATCGGGCTCCTGGAATCTACCACCAACCCGATCGAATCGTGCCTATCGACAGTGCAACGCGTAGCGCGAAACGTAAAACGTTGGTTGGCCATAACAGTCATCGATTTTGAGTGCGGGCCGGCATATTCTGCGGATGCAGAAGGCGCTGACGCAGATGAACCTTCAGTTGGCCAATGTGTTGAGCGATGTGAGCGGAATGACCGAAGCAGGAACAGGATGGTTATGAGTTCTGCCAAAAGCAGATGGCGGAGTATGATCGCCAGCTCGCACAGTATCTGCAGCAACGAAAGGACCGCAGCCAAGGTGCCACTTTGCCGGAAGAGCAGCGGAAGGGACGTCTCAAGAAAAAGAGGGCGAACAAGCCGCAGTTCGACTTGCGCGCGGAGTTATTTCGCATCAGCGGCACGGACCTGACCCGGATCGACAGCATCGATGTCATGACCGCGATGACGGTCATTAGCGAAGCAGGATAGGATATGAGCAAATGGGAAACCGAGCACCACTTCGTTTCCTGGCTGCGGCTATGTCCGGAGAATCGAAGCAGTGGGGCCAAGGTTATTGGGAAAGGTCGTCTGCCAACCAATAATCCCATCAGTATCGCCTTGAAGATAGCGGCCAGCACCTTGCGGCTAAGCAAAACCTATCTAGGAGCACAATTCCGTCGATTCCGAACCAGGCTCGGGGCTCCCATCGCGATCAAGGCGATGGCTGCCAAGCTAGCCCGCTTGGTCTACCGCATGCTCCGCTACGGAATGAAATACGTCGACCAAGGAGCAGAGTTCTTCGAAGCTCAACACCGACTCTCACAGATCAAGCAGCTCAATTGGAAAGCCCACAAGCTGGGATTCCGAATCGTCCAACCCCCTGCTGCTTAAAAAGCAGGAGTTTCTGAGGAGTCGGAAAACCGGTAAGGTTCCGTTGCGCCAAAAAGAATTTGGGAGGTTACGGCGTTTACCGGGACTTCTCGCAACTTTTGACAATAACTTCCGGATTGCCGACCATCCATCGAGGAACCACTATGCTTCGGCAGTTGCTGCGTCTGCGTGCTGCGCTGGTCTTGGCAGTGAGAGTGCCAGCACGATCCCACCGATGACGCCGAAAAGGACAACGTCCGTAAAATCTCGATGAACGCCGTGCTTCCACGCTTCCGCAGTTTGAATAGTCATCACCGCAGCATGGGCCAAGCACTGGCACGCGGCGAAGATAATCAGCGAGCGGTGCAACGACGGTTTTCTGGCAGCCAGCAGCAGGAAGGGGCCGAGCGCGATAAACCAACTCAGAAACATCGGCTCGGTTTCATTTTTCATTTCCAGCAGCCACTTGGAATGAGCTAGATCGGTATACAGCGGATAAATCGGCCAGAGATAAAAGAGGCCCAAAAGTCCCACTGCTATTTGCAGCATGCGTTCTCGTTTCACAATGACCTCCTCCCACGAAAGCTAGTTCCGCGCCAGAGCTGATGAGCCCAGTGTCGGGATACCCCACAGTTTGAAGCACATTGCTTCGTATATATCTCCTCAAGCTCGCGACGTCAATCGCGGACAATCCCTGTTTCGGGCGAACCA